>CALUYS010000004.1 GCA_944325065.1 Candidatus Gastranaerophilales bacterium
TATGAAAGTTCTTAATTATATGACACCTTAACAAGTTTTTCAACTTCATAGTGTTGCGATTGCTTCTTGAATTCACCTATTTATTTTTATTAATTTTTGTAAATGTTGTTTTTGTAAAATAGCAAAAAATAATTTTATAATTTTTATATAAGTAAGCATCTATAGTTAGAATATTTTTTAATTGATAGAGAGGAAAAATTATGAAAATTAACAAAGTGAGTTTGGGAGTAACAAACAAACAAACAAACAAACAAACAAACAAACAAATAGGAACATGTAAAAGCATGGCTCAAAATGCTTTATTATTTTCAAATATTTCAAAACAAAATAAGACTTCTAACTTAACAACTGATATTATTAACTTAAATAAAATAAATAATATAAGTTTTGGTGGAATTGGCGAATGGAAAAAATGGAAGAGTAAAAATCCGTTGTATGCTTCATTGCTTGACCTACAAGGATATACTGTAACAAATGGTCTATTAGCAACAATACAACCATCAGTAAGTATTCTTGCCAACAATATTATGCTGTTTTGTGGGTATATGAAAGATAAATTTTGCAACAATTATAAAGACCAGGAAGCAAAAGAAAAATTGGAAATTCCCCCAACAGTTCCTGTTACACTAACAACTATTTTGTCTGCTGCTGAAACTGCATCTACCAATGATGCAATTAAAACAGCTGTCACAACAACAGTTTCATCAGGATTTAATCTTGCTGTTGGAGCAGTTTCAGGAATTATAACAAAATTAAGTGAAGATGCTACAGCAAGATCAGCTCTCACAGTATTTATAATGGAAGCTTATGGTGGAGCGGTGATTTATTATTTAGAAAAAAGACGAAACAATCCTAGCGATGGAGAACCTGGAAACGAAGAACCTTTAAAAGAAACAGAAAAACTACTTGGAGATGATGAAAAATTTAATAAATTTGTAAAAGATATAGGACTTGATTTTTTCTTATTCATATCACCTGAGCTCGCCTCAAGTATAAATAATCCAGAAGCTGTGGAAAGATTTTTTGAAAACTTAGATATGAAAAAACTTGAAAATTTTCATACACTTTATGAAAAATATACCCAAATTTATCTTCCAACAGAAATGGATATAAAAGAAACCATTACAATAAAACTTGACAAAAATGCGAAAAAATTTGTTATATATGATACACTTGAAAATAAAGAACTGCCCAACGTAATAAATATTCCAATTCAAACGGAAAAGCAAAAACAAACTGTACATGAATCAACATATACTCAAAAATATAGTACACCTTCTTATTCCTACAAGCAATATAATTATAACTCAAACCGTTATAATCAAAATCAAGGAGGGATGTTATGTTAACAAATAAAATAAATTTATATAATCCTCTTCCTAAAAAAATTAGTTTTAAACAAAATGATAATGACAACAAAAATAAAGAGCTTAATGACAAAATCTTTTATGTAAGGGAAAATACAAAAGAAGCAAATAAAATGTTTGATTTTTTATTTGCGACATTGTTTATAGCATCAACAATGTTTATACCTAATGCAAGTCAAAAAGATAATAAATATAATTTTAGCACTTATCTGGCTTGCTTGACCCCATTTTTACTTGTAAATGCTTTTTCTGGTCCTAAACTTTATGGCGAAGAGTATAAAAGAAAAGTACAAAATACTGAACTAAAAAAAGAAAAACCATGGAAATACTTATTGACCGGAATAGCACCTGCTTTATTTATAGGTTTGGAGCATATAATGTCATCAGAAAAATCAACTCCAAAAGATGGAATGTATAAAATTGCAGGGGCTGCAATTGGGGCTATAAGTAGTCTTGCTACTTATTTCTTAAAAAATCAAGCCGTAGAAACTTGCGAAAATGAAGTCAGCAAATATAAATCTCAATTGGCATAAAAAACTTTTAATTTTTGAACTTCCAAAAATCCTTTGAAAATATTGCAATAAAAGGGATGACTTCAAGCCTTCCAATAAGCATATTAGAAGCAAAAATCAGTTTGGTTAAAGGATGAATTGTCTCAAAACTACCACTTGGACCTATTAACCCAAATCCAAGCCCAACGTTATTTAATGATGACAAAACTCCTGTTGTGGCTATTGTCACGTTTCCCTCAAGAATCATCACCAATAATATACTTATTATTAAAATAAGTGCATAAAAACTTATAAAAATAATTATTTGTGTCACTATATCTTTTGACACAATTTGGTTATTTATTTTTATAGGATAAATGGCATTCGGATGGATAATTTTTTTAATTTCTGTATTTATAAATTTAAAAATTATAAGAAATCTAACTATTTTTATTCCACCACAAGTAGAACCGGCACAAGCCCCAAGAGCCATCGCTATTAGTAAAATTACTTTAGCAAATTCATTAAATTTTGTATAATCAAATGATGAAAATCCAGTACTTGATTGAAAAGTAATAACCTGAAATGCCCCATGGGATAATGCTTCAAAAAATGTAAATTTATTAATAAATATTAAACTTAAAGTTATCAAAAAAATTAATCCTGCAACAATTTTGATATATAACACAAATTCTTCATTTTTAAAAAATAAACTTAATTTTCGTTTATTTAAGACATTATACATTAACGAAAAATTTATGCTTGAAATAAACATAAACAAAGTTACAATCCATATTACACTATAAGAGCCATATCCTTGAATACTTAAAGGATTAGAACATAAACCACCTGAACTTAAAGATGAAAATGTAATACAACAAGCATCAAATAAAGCAATACCGGACAATTTAAGCATAATAATCTGAATAAATGTAAAAATAATATATAAAGTCCACAATGCAGTGGCGGTATTTCTTATCCTTGGAGTCACCTTGTCTTCCGTTGGCCCTGGAGCTTCTGCAAAAAACATTTGCCTTCCTGCCACTTTGAACTGAGGTAAAATAGCAATAAAGAGAACAATAATCCCCATACCACCAAGCCATTGACAAAATGACCTCCAAAAAAACATTGCTTTGGGATAATTAAAATGATTTAAAATAGTAAATCCTGTTGTTGTAGCTGACGAAACAGCTTCAAATGTCGAATCAACAAAATTAAATCCATAAAAATAATATGGAATTGAAGATATAAGTGAAAATACAACCCAGGATAATAAAACAAGAAAAAGTGCTTCAGATTTTTTTAAATCATTTAAATAATCATTCTTTATAAATTTATTATTTAAAGCAAAACCAACAACAATTGAAATTATTGAAGCAAATAAAAAAGGTTTTACTGAAAATAAATCATTATAATATAAAGCAACCAATATAGGAATGGATATAACGATACCAACGTATTTACAGATTAACCCAAGAGCATTAAGAATATAAGAAAGTCTCATAACTAATCATCCTCAAAAAAATCTTTAACCTTTTGAGCATTATCACATGTTGTAAATATAATTAACTTGTCATATTTTCTAAGAAGTGTATTCCCCATAGGAATAATAATACTATTTTTTCTTTCAATTATTGCGATTAAAGAATTTTGTGGCATTTTTAGATTCATAACTAAAGTATCGTGAAATTTTTCACTCAAGCTGACTTGAAGTATTTCACCTAACCCTTGCTCTACTGTTGTCAATATTCCTTTATCTGGATCAACAATAGTATGTTTTATTTCATTTATTGCTGCAAATTTAGGTGAAACCGCAACATCAATACCAACTTTTTCAAAAAGTGCAATATTCGTAGCTTCACTAACTCTTGTTATTATTTTTCTTGCACCAAGCTGTTTTACAAGAAGAGAACATAAAAGATTTTTTTCATCATTATTTGTAACACAAACAACAACATCACTGTCACCAACATCTTCATTTTTTAACAATTCCAAATCCTTACCATCTCCATTTAAAACTAGTGTTTTTGGTAAATGTACTGATAAAAATTCACATTGTTTCAAATCACGTTCAATAATTTTAGTTTTTATATCAAGTTCTTCTAAACTTTCACCAAGCATAAATCCAACACGTCCACCGCCAATTATTGTAACGGTTTCAACTTTTTTATTATTTACAATAAAAAACTTAGCAGCTAAAATATCTAAATTATGTGAAATACCCATAAATATTACTTTATCATTTAATTTTAAGGTTGTTTCTCCATTTGGTATAAACAACTTATTATCACGTGTTATACCAACAATTAATGTCGATGGAGGAAAATGGCAATCTTTAACTTTCTTATTTAATATTATTGAATTATTTTTTATACGATATTCAATTAAAGCTGCTTTGCCATATGCAAAATTTTCAATACTTATTGCTTCAGGTGTCGTGATTAGTCGAAATATTTGTTGTGTAAGTAAATTTTCAGGTCTTATTACATTATCAATTAAAACTCTTTCATTAAATTCACAACCTTTTAATAAATTTAATGATTCAACATAATCTTCATTTGATATAAAACAGACTGTTTGAACATCAGATATATTTTTTACCGAAATACAACTAATAATATTTGTTTCATCACTATTTGTACAAGCAATGAATATATCAGCATATTCAATTTGTGCTTTCTTCAATGTTTCTACATTTGAACCTGAACCAAAAATAAAATTTATATCAAGTTTATTAAAATCTTCTTTTAAATTTTCTTGATTATCAATTATGGTAATATCATGATCTTCAAAAAACTCGGTAGCTATTAAATTCCCTATATCATTTGCACCATATATAACTATATTCATTTCACATAATATCCAATAACCAGCCTATTTTTATTCAATAGTTATAATATAAAAATATCTTAAAAGCAAGAATTGTATCTATATTTTATTTTTGATACAATTCTATTGAGAAATATATCTATGACTTATTTAAATTTTGAAGAATTAAAAAAAATAAAAAATAGATTAATAGAATTTGTAAGAAGTCTAAATATTGATTTAATTTTAACTTCTAAATCAAAACGTTGTTTAGGTTGTTATATTCAAAAAACAAATTCTTATAAAACAAACATAATAAAAATTTCAGCAAATCTGTTAGATAAAAAATTTATTGAAGTTTTATCACATGAATTTGCACATTTTGTGCATAATATTATGATTAATACAACTAAAAATAATAATGACAATTTAAGTTTTTTATTTAACATTGATATGGAAAATTTCGATTTAATAAATATTGTTAATAAAGAATTAATTAATGTTACGTATTATATTGATAAAAATTCTACATTTGAAAATTTAAATAAAGAAAAAGACAAAGTTAAGAATAAAATTAAAATATTGGAATTATCAATAAAGGAAAAATATCCATATTTTTTAAAATCTAGACCATTTTATGAATTTAATAAATATATCAAAAAATCAGAAGCAAGATTTTTACTAAAATATGATAATGTTAGACTAATAACACCATTTTTAAAATGTGAAAAAAAACTTTCTATAAATAATATAGATAATGATTTTAAAGATATGCCAATTGAATTTCGGAATTATTTAAGACTTAAATCTCTTACAAAAAAACAAACAAATATAACAAAAAAAATTAATAATTTAAAAAAATACTATTATAGTCCAAATGAACTTTTTGCAAGATTTATCGAAGGTATTATTATAGATAATAATTTAATAAAAAATATTGCAAATACAACTTATAATCAATTTTATTATCTACTTAAGAATGGATATTATCCATATTTAAATGAATATTTAAGTCTTCTAAAACTAAATATCAAGCAATATTAGCAATATTTTGATTTTGTTTTGAAGAGTTAAAATATCCTTTTTTTCTCATATAATTTGTTACTTTATCTGCTATAGGAAGAGCTATTAATGTAGAACCAAACTTATACATTAATGTAAAAACAAATATCGACTTAAAGTTTTTTATTCCTGAACATGCATTATCAATAGCTTCTTTTGTTAATTTAGGATTAGTTTTATTAACTTTTTTATATTGCTCAATTAACTTATCAAATTGTTTGTTTATAATATTATCAATAAACAAAGCACCTACAGTTGGTATAAAAAAAGTTAATCCTGTATTTACCATTAGTGTTTCTTTTCGTTCTTTAGGAATATTTTTATCTTTTGCTATATTGAAGATTGAACAACTTTGAAGACAGGCAGAAAAAGCTATCATAAAAGCTTGATTCAACTTCTGTGAATTTGACATTTTCTTACTATCTTTCGGTAGTTTTTTTGAAGCCCAATTTATTATTTTTTTCATAGGTTTTGTATTTGCCAAAGATATAAAACCATCATCTAATTTATTCCATTTATTTTTACACCAATTTATATAATTTTTTACAATCGGCATTGACTGAAATCCATCAAGAAATTTATCAAAAACATTTTTATTATCTTTTGCTTTAAAAGATATATTATTATGTTTTTTTATATGTGCCTTGTTATAATATTCCGATATATTATTATTTTTATTATAATTATATTGATTATTGGTATATAAACTTATGGTATTATTGCTCATTAACTTTTTGCTCCTGGATATTTTTAAAGCTTAATTTATTTTTCAAATCAGAAATTGAATTTTCAACTATAAATTTTTTTGCTGGATTTTCTAAATATATATTATTTACATTTTTCACATATTTTTGCATATTATTTATATTATTGTTATTAACATTTTTTATAAGATTCTTATTTTTATCTTTGTTGTTTTTTTTATGGTCTGGGAATAAATATCTCATAGTAGGTGTAATTAAAGCTATGGTTAAAGCTGATCGGACCGGTATCATTAAAAATTTAGGAATATAATCAACAGTTTTTTTAAAAGCATCAAATTTATTTTTATCTTTTAAATATTGTACATTTGAAGTTAGTTTTTTCACATAACTAGGATCATTTATTTTTTCCCCAAATTGTTTAACAGCATAAGTTATAGGTAAAATAGTTAGAGTCGATAACCCAAAATCAACAAATCCTGATACAAAACTTTTAGCTGCTGAATATTGTTTATCTTCTTTTTTTGCACCAGGTGTAGCCATAACAGCAAGAGGTTTTATAGTTAAGGATAATAAACAAACAAAAATACTTTCAGTCCATGAAACATCATTCATCCCTTTTAAAAAGTTTGCCAATTTTTCACTTTTTAAAAATCTATCCCATTTTTTGCCACCGAATGATACATTTTGATTTTTAGCATTAAAAAATCCGCCTTGCGATTTTGCATCCCAGGCGGATTTTATCATACCTATTTTATTTTTATCTACAGATACACTATGACCTAAACGTATATTTTGACCCAGTTCATCTCTAAGTGTCCTTCTTGCCATCGTATTAAATCGATGTCGTCCATATAAATTTTTATCACAATTTCCAACTTGCATATATCTTCCTAATTCAAATGCTTGTTTATATTATAAATCAAACATAAAATATTTTGCTAGTTTTTTTATAACTTCTTAACAAAATTTCATATTTTTAATCTATTCTTCAATTATATTTGCCTGAAAACCTTGTTGTGCTAATTGATTTACAAGCGTTTGTGCCTTATTTATACTTGCAAAAGAACCAACCTGAATTACATATACATTATTTATTTTTTTTATAAATGGTGATACCGGTAAATTTGCTTCAAGCAATTTATTCTGAGCTTCAATTGCTGTATTTATATCATTATAGGAACCTATATACACTTTTGAAAATGTATTTTTAACTTGCGTTGGCTGTACATTATTATTATTAGATAAGTGTATTTCATTTAATGTATTATCTTCTACATTTGATGACAACGGTTTGGGATCCATTGGTAATGAATTATCATTATGAGCACTATCTGCTTGTTCCATAAATTCTATATCACTATTTATATCATTAATTTCATTATCATTATCTGACTTATCAATATTCGATTCGTTTTTTTTAAGTTTGTCGATTAGTTGATTACTATTATCCTCAAGTTGAATCCAACGAAGACGATAATCAACATTTTTTTTATTTACATAATCTATCTCATCTTCAAATTCGTTATCCGATGAAATGTCACCTATTTGTACATCAATATTTGGCGTAAAAAAATATAAACCAATCGCCATTAATATTAAGGTTAGAGAAAAAGTCTTAAAAAATAAATTTTTAATGTCACTATTTTTTTTCTTATTTAACCTAAAATTAGGATTCAAATTATTAATATCATTATTCTTCATTATAAACCCCTAAAACTTTTGTTGTTGACAGTTTTATATCTTCAATTTCATCAATATAACTTAACATCAATTTTTTTGCAAATTCTTCATAATTAGATATACAAGTATCATCAATCAATGATCCAACTTTTATAATTGCCCCTTCACTGACTATATTGATTGCAAAATGTATCAATATTGAGGTTAATGATTTTGATGCTATAGAAACAGAGGCTTTTTTATCATTAATAAATATATCATCTCCATTTCTCTTGATATAAATATTGGGACAATTTTCTCTAATCATCTCAATTGCCTTGACAACAAGCAATCTTTGAAGCAATACACCTTCTAATAAATCAATATTAAATATTTCAACAATAAAATGTAGCATTTTTTTGCTATAAATAGGACTATTACTTAAAACATCCTCAATATCAACCATATGAGTTAAAGGCACATCACATTCCCCAATAAAACTTATAATCCCATCGCCCATTTTACCTGTTTTACGATAAATAAAATGCGGTCTTAATTCCTTTCCAGAATATTTTAAATCATCCTTAATAAAATAGCTATACAATTTACTTCCCCATTTATCTTAATTTACATTATATAATAACATTTGAAAAAATATACGTCTATCAATCAAAAATCTGATTTATTAACTCACCTTGATTATTCTTTTTTAATGCTCTCATTAACCGTTTACAAGATTCACATTTGCCGCAGTGTTTTTGAGTTTTTGAGTTGTAACAACTAAATATGTATTTTAACGGTGTTTTCAATTTTAAGCCCATTTCAACAATTTGTTCTTTTGTATAATTTGCCATTGGAGCTATAATCTTAACGTGGCATTGTGTAGAATATTCAAACACTTTATTTTGTGTATCAATAAATTCTATTTTATTATCAGAAAATGTTTCACCCTCTTCTTTATTTATCCCAATAACAATATTTTTTATATTGTATTTATCACAATATGAAGCAGCTATATTTAAAAATAAAGCATTCCTATTTGGTACCCAAACACTTTTTGCTGTATTTAAACACAAATTTATATCATCAAGCTCTGATTCAGTAACAGAAGGTGCTAGTTTTTTTTCCATTAATTGAGAAAGAAAATCAAGTTTTATCTCTTTTAAAACTATATTATAAAATCGACATACACTTCTAACCGCATTTAATTCTTGCTTCTTAGTATTTTGCCCGTAGTCAAAAAAAAGTGCAAGTATATTATTATAATTTAATTTATTTATAATATAAGAAACTGATACAACACTATCAAGCCCACCTGATAATAAAACCACAGATTCAAAATCATTTATTTTCATAAATCGCTTTCCTCACAATAATCTTCTTTTATATCAGATAATATATTATCATATATTCGTTTTAATTTTACATTTTCTTCATTTTGTTCAACAATCTCTTGAATAGAATTAATATTACTTATATTAAATAAATTATATAAACATGCCTCAATTACATCTTCATTATTTTCCTTTAATAAACAATTCTTTATTAATCTAAATGTTTGTTCTTTGCTATCTTCTTTACAATTTGCCAAAGCTTCAATGGCACTAATTCGAACAAATGGTGACTCATCATTTAAATTTAAAGTTAAAGCTTTATATACATCATCATTATTACTACCAAAATTAGATAAAACTTCAATTATTCTCTCCTTCAAAAAAGAAAATTTACTTACAAGCCCATTTTTCGATTCCAAAATTGATATTAAAGGATTTAATGCTCGATTATCGCCTAACATTCCTAATGCCATAGCTGCGGATTCTTTAACATAAACAGATTTCTCATTTTCATCTTTTAATATATTTATTAAAGGAATGACAGCATATTTATCACCTATTTTTCCCAAAGCCTCAGCACAAGAAAGCCTCAATTTATAATCTTCATCCTTATTATTTAAACAATATAGAAGCGGATAAACACCTTTTTGGCTTTTAAAATTAGAAATAACTTTTGCACAAACACATCTTAGATTATTAATTTCATTTGTTTTATTTTCATACTTTGCAAATTTATCTTTTAACAACAATATATCAATTAATAAATCTATAGCCCGATATTCTTTTAATTTATCAATTTGAATTATAGTATAATTTAAAATATATATATCATTTTGGTTCTCTAATATATAAAGATAAATATTAGCAAGCTCTTCTTTAGAATATGAAGATTGTAACAACGAAACCAAATTTACATACTGATTTAAATCGCAAGATTTAATTTTATTGCTTATATCTCTATATTTTTCATTATTTATATTTTTCATTTTTATAAATTAACAATACAACTATATATAAGTTAAGAATTATTATTAGATTGTTTTTTTTGGATTTCAAGCAGATTATTATGTGCAACAACATAAATAGCACATAATTTTGAATTTTTCATATACCAAGCACATTTTTCTTGCATACATACCATATCATGTCCACTTCCAGAAGATAACATAGGACATATTGGAATTGAATTATTTATATTAAACATAATTTATCCCCCTATAAATCAGCACTGACGCAATAAATTACAATTTTGGTCACGTTTTTTTTCTTGTTCCTTATAAACCTGAGTACGATTTATAACTTCATCAAAATCTACCAAATGTGCATCAAAATCAGGTCCATCAACACAAGCAAATTTTGTTTCACCACCAACAGTAAGCCTACAAGCACCGCACATACCAGTTCCATCTACCATAATAGGATTCATACTTACTTCAGTTTTTATACCTTTATCACGAGTCATATTTGCAACAGCTCTCATCATTGGCATAGGACCAACAGCAATAGCATAATCTATTTTTTCTTGATTCATTAACCTATCTAAAACATTTGTTACAAAACCTTTTTCGCCCATACTTCCATCATCTGTAGTTATAAACAACTCATCACAAGCATCTTTCATTTTTTCTTCCCAAAAAATTAAATTACGATTACGTGCTCCCATAACCATATAAACTTTATTTCCTGCTTCTTTAAAAGCTTTTGCTATCATATAACAAGGGGCTGCACCATAACCACCAGCTAAACAAACAACTTTACCATATTTTTCAATATGTGTTTTTTTACCTAAAGGTCCAACTAAATCAGGAATATTATCGCCTTCATTTAATTGAGCAAGTTTTTTTGTAGTATAACCTGTTGCCATATATACTATAGTTAAAAGATTTTTTTCAATATCAACATCAGCAATAGTAAGTGGAATACGTTCACCATTTTCTTCACTTCTCAATATAATAAATTGACCTGCTTTGGCATTGCGAACTACATAGGGTGCAAATATTTTTAGTTCATATTGATTACTACATAATTCTATTTTTGATACGATTTTATATCCACTCATTTAATATCCCTCATATTTTTATTTCTAATTTAAATTATATCAGAAAAAAAAATTATTGAACAATATATTTATCAAGCTCATTCAATATTAATTCATTAAATCTTTTAAATTTATTTGAAAATACAAAAACCTTATTTTCTAAATTATTTTCATAATATTTAATTTTTGAATTTATATCATTTCTTGATATTAAATCAACTTTTGTCAAAATTGTAAAACTTTTTAAGTTATTATATTTTATCCAATCATTCATAATTTTGTCATTTTTTTGCAAAGGATGTCTTGAATCTATAAATTGAATTAATAGTTTTAAGTTTTCTCTTTCAATCAAATATTGAGAAAGATTTTTTTGCCATATATTTTGAATATTATAACTAACACTTGCAAAACCATAACCTGGTAAATCAGCAATAATAAACTTATCATTAAATCTATATAAATTAATTAGCTGTGTTTTTCCTGGTTTATTACTTGTTTTTGCAAGCTTGTAATTATTTGCTATTGTATTTATAAAGCTTGATTTTCCAACATTTGAACGTCCGATTAGTGCAAATTCAGGCAAATTTGTTTCAATACAATCACCTAAAGTTGGGGAACTTTTAAGGAACTGTGCTGATTTTATTTTCATATAATTTTTTCCTTTTGTACATAACTGTTGTCAAAAGACTATATACTTTTTTATTATTTAAAACTGTAATTTGAGTTGTATCCCCAATTTTATCGACAGAAATAGAACTTTTAGCCTTAAAAAAATTATCTTTATAATCAAGATGCAATATATTTATAAAATCACCAGAAATAATGCTTCTTGGTATAGATAAAAATATTTCAAACGTTTTCATTATATCCATTTTATTATGATACAAAAAATATAAACATATAACCATTATTTTTACATTATTTTACATAATATAACTTTTTTAACAAAAATTTACATTAGAAAACAAGATATTATTATATATGATAAACTAAACAATTATGGAAAATATTCAAAAGTTAATTTTATTTGATAAACAATATAATTTTAAATATATTTTAGGCGTTGATGAAGCAGGTCGAGGTCCAGGTGCTGGTGATGTATTTGCAGCTTGTGTTTGTTTTGATTTAAATAATATAAAACTGATGCAAAATCTAAAAAAATTAAATGATTCAAAAAAACTTTCTCAAAATATTAGAAATGAAATTTATAAAATAATCGTATCAAATTCAATATATTCAATAAATCAGTCTAGTGTAAACGAAATTGACAAATTCAATATTTTAAATGCAACATTTATGGCTATGGAAAAATCAGTTAAACATGTTGTTTCACAATTAAATATTCAAGATATGAACGATATTTTTGTTTTGGTTGATGGTAATAAAAAAATAAAAAATTTAGATATAAATATGCAAGCAATTATCAAAGGGGATAGTAAATCAGCCTCTATTGCAGCAGCTAGTATTCTTGCAAAAGTTAGCCGTGATAATTATATGATTGAACTTGATAAAGAATATCCAAACTATAATTGGAAAAAAAATAAAGGATACTTAACAAAAGAACATTTGAATGCTATTGATAAATATGGTATGGTAAAGTATCATCGTAAGAGTTTTTTAAAAAAATATTTTGAATCAAAATCAAAACAACTGGGTATTTTTAAATGAAAAAAAAATTTTTTCTAGTATTTATAATTTTAGCTATATTTCAAACATCTTGTTTTAGCATATCCATATTAAAAAAAAAGAAACCAATTTTACACGAAGATGAACCATTGAAAGGTTATTATGGAACATTACCAAATTTAACCGAACAATTTCGTGAACTCAATGAAAATAAAACAATTGAAAATTTATATGAGTCAACTCAAGAACTTAATACTGATAATTTACTTAAAGCACCGCTTGATAATAAAAAATATGTAGATATTATTATAAAGAAACCAAAAGAAACAGAATTTATGCTTGATATTTTTGATATAAAACATATTATTGATAAACTTAGAAAATGCATAGATACAACAAACGATATTCAAAGGTTCAATTCACTAAATAGCAATCTTATTGATAATATTGCATATATTGAAAACAAATATAAAGGTAAAGTTGAAGAAAACTATAGATTATACAAAATATTATTAAATTTATCAAAAGAATCTCGAGATTTATCAGCATTAAGAATGGAAGCTCAAACATATTCAAAATATATGCTTTATTCTGGTGATGGTGCTAAATATAAACCAGAAAATATTAAAAAACAAATAGAAAATTATAAAAAAAGCCTATTAAAAACATTAAATGAAATTGAGGAATTAATTTTATGATAAGATAATTAGTATAAAGTGAAAGAGGCAAAATCATGGTAAATAAAATAGAAGGGAAATTAATCACAAACAACGAAAAAATCTGTATAGTTGTAGGACGCTTTAATGAGTTTATAGGTTCAAAATTATTATCAGGTGCAATAGATACTTTAGTTCGACATAATATAAATGAAGAAAATATTGATGTTGTATGGGTGCCTGGTGCTTTTGAAATACCATTAATTGCAAAAAAAGCAGCTAAATCAAATAAATATGATGCTATAATTACTCTTGGTGCAGTAATTCGTGGCAATACAGCTCATTTTGAATATGTTGCTTCTGAAATGACAAAAGGAATTGCACATATTGGACTTGAATATGAAATACCTGTTATATTTGGTGTTTTAACGACTGAAAATATTGAACAAGCTATTGAACGAGCTGGAACAAAAGCTGGTAACAAAGGCTCTGAAGCTGCTATAAATGCTATTGAAATGCTTAATTTAATGAAACAATTTTAAAAAATGAATAATATAGAAATTTTAAATAAAATAAAAAATAATATTATCATTTCTGTTCAAGCTCAAGCTAATGAACCATTATATGATGAAAATTGTATGCTTGCCATGATGAAATCTGTTATAAATGGAGGTGCTGCAGGCTTGAGAGTTGCAAATGTTCGTGATGTAAAAAATGCAAAAGAAAATTTTGATATACCTATAATCGGCATCACAAAACCGACTATAATTCCTCAAAATTATAGAGAACTTGTTTATATAACACCAACTGTAAGAGATTGTGTAGATTTAATTGAAGCAGGTGCTGATATTATTGCTTTTGATGCAACAGTTAGAAAAAACATTACTAATGAAAATAATTCTAGTTTAGATGAAATTATTTCAACAATTAAAAATGCAGAAAAACTTGCAATGGCAGATATTTCAACATTTGAAGAAGCAAAAATTGCTTATGAAAAAGGTGTTGATATAATTTCAACTACATTAAGTGGATATACTATTGAATCTCAAAATGTAAGTCCAAAAGATAAACCGGATTTTGGTTTATTAAAAGAACTAACTTCAAATTTTAATATACCTATTATACTTGAAGGTAGAATTTGGGAACCTAAAGATATCAAAAAAGCATTTAAGCTTCAAGCATTTAGTGTTATTATTGGATCTTCTGTCACTCGTCCTCAATTAATAGTTAAACGGTTTATAGATATAGGATTAAAATAATGAAAAAGGCATTAAGTTTTGATATCGGTGGAACTAAAATAAGTTTTGCAATCATTGATAATAAGGGCAATATATTAAATAATATAGAAAAAATCAGTACTCCAAATACAAAAGAAGATATCTATAATTCTTTAAAAAACATTGTCAACAAATACAAGAACGAATTTGACATAATAACAATAGCGACTGCTGGTGCTGTCAATAATGAAAACACAAAAATACTCAGTTCAACAGGAAATTTGCCTGTGGGATATAATGAAATTGATTTTCAAAGTTTATCAATAGATAAAAAAGTTGTCATCGAGAATGATGCCAATTGTTCGGTTTGGGCTGAATATCAATTAGGCAGCGGAAAAGATTGTGGAGAAAATATAGTTCTTTTAACGCTTGGAACAGGTGTGGGCGGTGGAATAATTGTTAATGGCAAGTTATTGAAAGGGAAAAGTGGAAGTGCTGGGGAAATGCATTTTGTAATAAAAAATAAAAAAAGAGCTTGTACTTGCGGTTTTTATGATTGCTATGAAGCTTATGCTTCCGGTAATGGCTTAAAAAATACTGCAAGAGAAATATATAACGAAAGTACAATTACAACTTATGATGTTATAAATGATGTTAAGAAAAATGATGAACGTGCTATTTTGGCTTTAAATGAATGGCAACATGATATTTCTTTGGGTATTATAGGTCTTGTTAACATTTTTGACCCTAATTGTGTTATTTTATCAGGGTCAATGGCTCAGTTTATTGATTATAAAAAAATAAATAATTTTGTAAATAATAATATCGTTGTTCAAAAAACAGAAATAAAAAAAGGATATTTTGATAATAATTCAGGAATAATTGGAGCAGCATTATTTGGATTTGATAAATTAAAAGGAGAAGACTAATCATGAAATTAGGTGTAAATATTGATCACATCGCAACATTGAGAAACGCTCGAGGAAATATTGAACCAAATTTGCTTGAAGCAGCTTTAGTCTGTCAAAATGAAGGTAAGGCTGATGGTATAACCACTCATTTAAGAGAAGACCGCCGTCATATTATAGACGCAGATGTTTATTTACTCAAAGAACATTTAAAAATTCCTTTAAACTTAGAAATGGCTGTAAATGATGAAATGTTAAAAATAGCACTTGATTTAAAACCTAATAGTTGTTGTTTGGTGCCTGAAAGACGCAAAGAACTGACAACTGAAGGCGGATTAAATATTGTTACAAAGAAAGAATATATAAAAGATTTCATATATGAATTAAACAAATCAAATATTTTGGTTAGTCTTTTTATTGAACCTGATTTAAAACAAATTGAAATGGCCAAGGAAGTAAATACACAATTTATTGAATTACATACAGGCAAATTTTCAAATCTTTTTCATCAAAATGATAAATCTGGATTAAATAAAGAACTTAGTCGATTAAAAGAAGGTGCAATATATGCTCAGTCGATAGGCTTAAAAGTTAATGCAGGACATGGTTTGAATTATAAAAATGTTTATTTAATGAAAACAATTCCCAATTTAATTGAATTAAATATTGGTCATAGTATTATCTCAAAAGCTATATTTGTTGGATTAAAAAATGCAGTAGTTGAAATGAAAAACTTAGTTAAATAGTATAATATTTTATAAAATTGTAAAATTTATTTACAATTCGTATATTTATAAATTAAAGCATGCTAGTATAAAATTAATGATATAAAAATATATGGATAGAAAAAATAATACTTAAATAATGAAAGGGAGAGATATGTTTGTACAAGCTTCTCAAAAGTCATATACTTATGAAAAGATTAATAAAAATAAATTTGCAATAAAAAATGCTTTAAAGGCATTAGGGAAAAAGAATTTTTCGTTAATTGTACATGGTGGTAGTTTCCCGTCACTTGACGGAGAAGATACAGGTTATGGTTCTCCAAATTCAAACGGAGCAAAAGCATTAATAGATTTTGCATCTGGAATATTTGATTCTATTCAACTTGGACCTAGTGGCAAAACAAAAAGTATAGATTCTTCACCTTATACTAGCACTATTTTTTCAAACAACCCTATGTTTATTGATTTAAAACAATTAACTCAAGATAAGTGGGGAAAAATTTTATCACTTAAAACATATAATGATATAGTTTCTAAAAATCCAAAACTTAATTCTGGTGAAACAGCATATTCATATGCTTATAAAGCTTATGATAGTGCTTTAAAAGAAGCATATCAAAACTTTACAAATTCAAATTTAAATGATTTAAAAGAGGAATTTGAAATTTATAAAAAAAGAAACGAATATTGGTTACTTTCTGATAGTCTTTATGAAGCTTTATCAGTCGAACATAATAATGATTATTGGCCAAACTGGGAAAATAATTTAGATAAAAACCTTTTTAATCCGAAAAATGATGAACAAAAAGCAGCTGCAGATTTTAGAATTAAAGAACTAAAAAATAAATATTCAGATATAATAGATAATTATGCCTTTAATCAATTTGTTGTATCGAAACAAAACTGTGAAACTAAAGATTACGCATTACAAAAGGGCATAAAAATGATAGCAGATAGACAAGTTGCATTTTCAGATCGTGATACTTGGGCATATCAAAGTGTTTTTTTAGAAGGTTGGATGTTAGGTTGCCCTCCTGATTATTTTTCAGAAGATGGACAAGCGTGGGGATTTCCTGTTATTAACCCTGATACTATGTTTAACGATGATGGAAGTTTAGGTAAAGGCGGTGAATTACTAAAAAGATTATATTCAAAAATGTTTAAAGAAAACCAAGGCGGTATTCGTATTGACCATATTGTTGGATTAATTGACCCTTGGGTTTATAAAGCTGGGAAAAAACCAAAAATTGAAGAAGGTGCCTCTAGACTTTTCTCATCACCTGAACATCCTGAGTTAAGTCGTTTTGCAATTGCAAAAATGGAAAATTTAAACCTCGATGTTAAACAAGATAGTGAAAAAAGAGTTATAAACTTAACAGATGAACAAATTCAAAAATACGGTGCAATGATTGAAAAAATTGTGATAGCATCAGCTATTGAAAATGGACTTGATAAAAATGCTATTGTTTGCGAAGATTTAGGGACTTTAACTAATCCAGTCGCAGCTGTTTTAAATCGTTATGAATTACTTGGTATGCGTTTAACCCAATTTGTAGTCGCTGAAGATCCAAACCAT
This sequence comes from Candidatus Gastranaerophilales bacterium, assembly GCA_944325065.1. GTDB lineage: Bacteria > Cyanobacteriota > Vampirovibrionia > Gastranaerophilales > Gastranaerophilaceae > UMGS1477. Next base: position 18,172 of record CALUYS010000004.1, read on the forward strand.
GCCTATCGCTGCAAAAATATTGAATCAAACTGTTGGGCTATGGTTGGAACACATGACAATGAACCTTTATACTTTTGGGCTAAAAAACTTGTTAATACTCAAGATGCTATACTTCATTGTCAAAACTTGGTTGATGATTTATGGAGTGAAGCAAATCCAAATATTAAAAATGCACTTGTTGATAAATTGTCTAAAGACTGCAAATTTTTAACTTTAACTAAATTTGTTGAAATTTTTGCCTCAAGAGCCATAAATATTCAGGTATTTTTCTCTGATTTATTAGGACTTAATAAAATTTATAATAAACCAGGCACTTCAGGCGACCAAAATTGGTGCTTACGTATTCCTAACAATTTTATAGATTTTTATATTGAACAATTAAATAAAAATGAGGGACTAAATTTATTTAATGTCTTAAAACTTGCAATGGAAGCTCGTGGTGCTGAATTTGCAAATTTAAACTCGCAAATTATTAAAAATCTAGATATTATTTAAGTTTATTTATTTCTATTATTACAAACACCCGATAAATTTTTTATCAGGTGTTTGTTTTTTCAAAAATCAAAAATATCCTCTCTATTTTGTAAAAATTTATCATTAATTGTTAAACCTGAGATAGATGAATTTTTCATTATAGATATAATACCTTTATATTTCTCTTGATTTTCTTTAAAATAATTTAAAGACTTTCTAATAGCTTCTTCTTTTTCTTCATAATTACCGCATTCATATTGAGGAAATAGGTATTTATATAATTCACTATCTTGAAAATCTTCATCAATAATTTCAAAATTTACGTTTTGAATATAACCTATATTTGGAATATCAAAATTTAAATTCTCAAGTTCTTTAAGAGTTAATCTAAAAGTAACACCTTTAGCTTTTTTTAAATTTTTCATTGATACATTAGTTACATGTTGAAATGAAATAAAATTTACCTCCTCAAGACTATCTAATTTTAATTCTTTTTGACGACCTAAATATTCATCTTCTGATTGTATAGAAATTCTTGTAAGTTTTTTCAATGAAGGAATAGAAAGATTCAATTCTTCTAATTCTTTAGAATTTAATTTAAGCGAAAATTCATCTACTTCTTTCAAATTTTTCATTGATATATTGTTTACATGTTCAAATTTAATATGATTTACCTTCTCTAGACTATCTAAATTAATTATTTCAGCTCCTTTTAATGAAGGATTAGAAAGCTGCGGCCCTTTGTATTCTTCAGGATTTAATTCAAACGAAAAAGATTCTGCTTCTTTTAACTTTTTCATTGATATATTTTTTACTTGTTTTAATTTAAGAAACCTTGCTCTTTCAAGATTATCTAATTTTATTTCTTGAGTTTCCATTTCACTTGAATTTTTAATTGTCAGATAAGATGAAACGTTTTTTAAATTTCGAAAATTTATATGATTACATAAAGATAAATTTAGTTCTTCAAGTTCTAAAAGATTATCTTGAGCTTCAACATTATTAATTCTATCTAGTTGAACTTTTTTTACTGGTTTATTTTGATATTCACTATCGACGTTTACTTCATCCTGAAAAGCTGCACTTAAAATTCCATCATTATATTTAGTATATATTTCTGAAGGAGCTATATCGTTTAATATATCTTTTGTATATGGATTTAATTTAGCATTAGCACTTAAAGAAAAAGCACCTCCGGTATCAACATCGATTCCTTTATTTCTATTAAACTTTACAAATTCGTAAAGATGTTCTAAATCTTCATATTGTATTTCGCTAGTATTTTCAAGATTAGTTATACGGTTAATTTTTAATTTCCCATCTTCCATTTTACATTCTATTCTAAGTTTTCTGTTTCCTTTTTTAGGTTGAAATATAAATGAATCATGACCGTTTAAATAATTTATAGCACTATCTCTATTTGTTGTACACCAAGATTCTGCAGCATAAAACCTTAATCGTGAAATACTTTTTTCATCATCTTCATTAAGTATTTCTTCATATTTTTTTTCTGGTTCTTTTAATTGATCTATCTTATACAAAATTCCTGATTCTATTTCAAATTTTTGAATACCATCCATCAAATAATTTTCTAATTCTTTTTTATAATTATCATGAAAAGATGTAAAATCAGATTTACTATTTTCAAAAACTCTATTAACAATCAATTCATTGAATACATAAAATCTTGCATCTTTAGCTACAGTATTAGTATCATCGCTATCACGTTTTTTTATTTCTTCAGTTTTAAAACAGTTTGTTATTTTATTCAACATATACAAAACTTTTATATTTTCACAAAGCTCATTTCTAAAATTATCTTCACTTAAAGATTTTATTTTATTATAGAAAAATAAAGCCCATTTCTCATCCCCATTTTTAATTTCTTTATTTTCTTTCATTCGCATAATTATGCTATACATTATTTGTTTTAAATTATTATTGATTTCTTTTGTGTGTTCAAAGTCACAACTTATTGGGTTCCGCATGAATCTCGATATAGAACTTTTCATCTTATCAAATTTTTTATAAGCAATTTTCTGTTCTAAATTAAATTGATTTTTATTCTGCTCTAGTTTAATTTTACTTTCTTTATCAAAATTAAAACTATAATTATGAATAAATGTATCTTTGATAATTTCTGAAATATCCTCATCGGACAAAGGATGTTTTTCTATATATTCTTCATTTATAAAACTAGTATCAATATTATAAGAACCACCTTGACAATATACTACATTATGAGTTTCCAATTCAGAAAATTCTTTTTTTCCAATAGCATCATTAAATTTATTAATGTCATCTTTTGAAAAATTTACTTTTGGATTTTTTTCATTATCTATATCATCAGAATTTACAGGCATTATTCCATCTTGGGATAATGGGGCAACAGAATTACCTTTTACAAGTGTTTTATTAAAATTTTCTAAACGTTGCAAATCACGTTCTATTTTGTAATTTTTATTCTTTTTTAATATATTATTCTGATTTGTAATCACTTTAAACAAATGATTAGCTGTTACTTTTTTTATATGACTCTTTACAAATGAACTTTTTATTTTGTTACTCATAATTTGAACCTAACATACTTTTCTATATTTATAATAAAAAATATTAAAATAAAAAAAGTGCCTTTTTGTTACAATTTTTAATATTTTCTAATAGGTGAATTCAAAAAGCAATCGCAACACTATGAAGTTTGAAAACTTTTTTAGGTGTCAAGTTTTTCTTTTGTTATTGTATCAAAATCTGTTCTTTTTAAAAAAATATTCTAATTAGTCTATTAATATCTTTCAATGCTCTTTGATTTTAACTTTTATATCTCTTACAAAAATATGATTTAATGTTAAGCGTTTTGTTATTTTTTTAGTTTTATAGAACTCAATATATACTATCATATTTTATACTTTTAATTGTATTTAGATTAATTATATTAAGATAAAGCTTCATTGGACTATTTATCGAATTGTATATGGTGTTATATTTTTTAACCGTTGTTTAATAATAATTTTACGGTCTGAATCTATTAATTATAAATGTTAAACAGCTTAATTATTTATCTTTTATTCTTTTTGCGTCTTATTTTATTTGCTTCTTCAATGCTTAAATCGATATCTCATCTATTTAGAGGTATTAATAATAAATGCCATAATTTATTTTTGGGGGAGAAATAACCATATTTTAAATTATTTTTGATAAAATCTTTTAACAAATGTAATGAAAGATATAGATTCTCTTTTTTTATGCGATTTTTCCCATTTATTCTTGACTTAATGCTTGCTAAAGAGCCTCTATATTTATCTGTGTATAAAGGCTTCTAGACAATTTCATTCTTTTGATATATTACTTGGACTTTTTCCTAGACTGTTTGATATTTTTCTTATTAACACTCCTTCACGATAAAATATTGTTATTTTCTCTAGTTCGCTAGAACTTAAATGCTCGAAAATTGTTTAATTTTTACTATTCCCTTTTTCTTCTTATTCTACTTATTCTTAGGTGATAGTGTTTCCATTATTTATTGAACTTATGTTAAATCTAATACTATTTACCATAAATAAATTGGCTAGTTTTAATGGTTTGTAATTTATTATTTTTATTATTACTTAAGTTTATTTATTTGTATTAAATATTATTGTTGAATTTGAAGTTAATTTAGATTATTATTGACATTCCTTTGAACGATTTTGTTTGTTTAAATTTTACTTGATAGTTTCAAATATTTGATAAAGTTTTATTTATTGGTCTTCATTGTAAAATTTTACAATATATTATAAATATAGGTAAAATAATAAAATAAAAAACAGTTTATTAATTTTATATTGTTACATTTTTTAATGTTTTGAGTTAAAATAAAAAATATAATTTAGGATTTAATTAATGAGTGTAAAGATAAATAATTTAACAAAAATATATGATAATAAAAAAGTATTGGATGGTATATCGCTTGAAATAAAAGATGGAGAAATTTTGTCAGTTGTTGGTTTTTCAGGTTCAGGTAAAAGTACTCTTCTTAAAATTATTTCAGGTTTAATTGAAGCTGATGGTGGTAATTTCGAAGTATCAGAAGGTGATGTTGCCATGGTATTTCAATATAGTGCATTATTTGACTCATTAAATGTATATGATAATATTACATTTGCTTTAACTGAACGGAAAGAATATCGAAAAAAATATAATAAAAAAAATTTAGATGAAATAGTTAAAGAAAAACTTAAACAAGTTGGTTTAGAGGGTATTGAGAATAAGTTTCCTCACGAGTTATCAGGTGGTATGCAAAAACGTGTAAGTTTTGCTCGAGCTATTGTAACAAATCCCAAAACAATTTTATATGATGAACCTACTTCAGGTCTTGATCCTGTTTCTTCAACTGTTATTGAAGATTATATTTTGAAATTAAGGGAACAATTAAATTCAGCATCCATTGTAGTAACTCATCAAATGTCAACTATAAAAAGGTGTTCAAATAGAGTCATTATGCTTTATGATGGGAAAATGGTTTTTGAAGGAACTGTTGATGAGCTTTTATCAAAACAAAATCCTTATGCTAAACAATTTGTCGAAGCAAATATTGAAGGACCTATGAAATTAAATATTTAATTTTTAAGTTATTTTGTTGTAAAATGAATTTAGATTAGAATAAGCAAAAAAAGGAATTTTATGCGGTTTTCATCATCATTTAAAGTTGGTTTATTGACTATAATATCTTTAATAATATTGGTATTGAGCATATTATGGATAAAAGGACGTGCTTTAAGCACTGCGACTCGTATAACTGTTAATTTCAAAGACGCAAATGGCATGCGTCCTGGTAATGGTGTTCAGCTTATGGGATTGCGTGTGGGGCAAGTTGAAGAAGTTACGCCAGTAATTAATGATGAAAATAGTTATATAAAAATAAAATTTGTTATTACTGAAAAAAATGTTTCAATACCTTTAGCTTCAAGTGTCTCAATACAACAGTCTGGGCTTATTGGAGAGCAATTCTTAGAAATTACCCCACCACAAGTTAAAACTTTATATATTGCTGCAAATAATTCAAAAGAACTTATACATTCAAATAATGATGTTGTTATGAATTTAGGCAATGAAAAAAATGTAATAGTTGGACATATTGAAAACGTTGAAGTTATTAAATCTAACTTGTTACCAAATGATATTAAAGAAAATATAAGAACTAATTTTGCATATAAAGTTAATTATTTAATTACAATGCCGGGTTTAATTCTTCCATATGAGGAAATTTCAGGTAAAATAATTAAAGATAAAAATCATAATAAGCTAATGCTTTTTAGCATAAATAATGAACATTTTAATAAACCTCAAGGATGTTTAAAATATACAGTTATTGAACCTTTAAGATTATCTGATTTTATGGATTTACAATATAGAAGTGCTCAGGCATTTACTGAAACAAATACAAGGCTTGCACAATTGTTATCTGATGATGTAATAATTCAGCTTAAAGAATCTGTTGATAATATACGTATTTTAACTCAAACAGCAAATACTACATTGGAAAAAGCTCAACTTCTAATTGATAACTCTCGTCAAGATTTGAATGAATTAATGCAAATGGCAAATGAGGTTAGTGATAAAATAATTATTCTTACTGATAACCTAAATGAAGTTGTTGGAGATGAAACATTTAAGACCACATTGACTACAACAGCACAAAGTGTAAACAGACTTTCAATGAATTTAAATTCAATTATTGAAGATCCAACAACAAAACAAACTATGGAAAATATAAAAATTATAAGTTCAAATTTATCCCAAATTTCTTCGTATGTAAATGATGCAACAACTGATCCACAATTAAAAGAAAATGTTAATAAAACTGTATCTAAACTTAATACGGCATTAGATGAACTTGCTATTACTTTAAATACAGTCAATACAGTTACAGCTTCTGATAAATGTTTGATTAAAAGAACGATAGATGATGTTTCACAAACGGCATCTAACTTAAAGAAATTTTCAACAAAATTAAATAAAAGATTTTTATTATTTAGACTAATGTTTTAAAATTTATGAAAGTTTTTATTACAAAATTTCATTATCAAAAAAAAATTAACATAATTAGTATTTTGTTGTTTATTTTGTTATTTTTTCCGTCTTTAATTTATCTTTTGATAACAAATATTCGTAATTTTTTATATGATAAACAAATTTTAAAAAGCTATAAAGATAAAAAAGCTTTTGTTATTTCAGTTGGCAATTTGACAACAGGAGGAACGGGTAAAACTCCTTTTGTTATAATGTTAAGTAATTTTTTTTCTAATGTTAAGAATGAAAAAACAGCTATTATTCTCCGTGGATATGGTGGAAAATTAGATAATAAAAAAATAAATATTATAAAAAATAACGGAGAAATATATTATAAAGCTAATGTTTGTGGTGATGAATCGTTTTTAATTGCCCAAAATACACCTGATAATTGCGTTGTGCTAACTTCAAAAAATAGAATTAAAGCTATAGAATATGCTTCTTATAGGTTAAATTGTAAAATAATAATACTTGATGATTGTTTCCAACACCGTAAAATCAAACCAAATCTTAACTTACTTTTAGTTGATAGTAAAAAACAATTTGGCAATGGTTTTGTTTTGCCATTTGGACCATTAAGAGAATCAAAAAAATCAATCAAAAAAAGAGCAGATAAAATTATCCTTGTAAATAAAGAAAAAAATAATAAAAGTATTGATACTTTGGTTAATAAGTATAAAGAAAAATATAATAAACCAACGTTTAAATGTAATATAGATTTTTCAAAAATATATTTACTAAATGACGAAAAACAAAATGATATAAGCGATCAGGTTAATAATATTTATGCTTTTTCAGCAATTGGTTCACCAAATCAATTTTACCAAAATTGTGAGAAATATAATCTTTTAAATGTAAAATCATATCCGGATCATCATATTTATTTGCAAAGTGATATTGATGAATTAAATATTTTAGCTAAAAAACAAAATGCAAATATGCTTATAACAACAGAAAAAGATGCTGTAAAACTGACTTCTTTTAAGTCTGATTTAAAAATTTGTGTGTTTAAAATTGAACCTAAATTTGATATAAAAAAATTGTTTAATTAATTAATTAATTAATTAATTTATTTATTTATAATTGGTATTACATCATTTAAATACGCAAAATTTAATGCATTTGTAATTACTTCACTTGGATTAACTATGCTACACTTTATATTATTTTGGGAACATAATTTAAAAATATCTACAAAAATGTTAACATTTTCCTTGTCAAATAAAAAAACTTTTGATAAATCAAGAAGTATTTCATTATATTTTGAAAGAATAGATAAATTAATATCTTTCATCAATTCATTTATAGCATAGGTTGAAGCCATATTATAAACAGTATAATAAACAGCATTGTTGTTACCATGAGTTTTAGAAAATATTTCTTGTTGATTTCTTTCAATTGTTTCACCCAAAAAATTTAAAATGTGACTATGCCAATCCTTTGATTTTACAATAAATTTATCAGCACCTAATTCAAGAGCTTTTGCGATTATTTGTTTATCATGTGAGCCTGAAATGGCTACAATTTTTAAATTTTTATTTTGTTTGTTTTTATAATTTATTAAAGTTTTGATTAATTTAAATCCGTCATCGGCATCAGGTAAATAAATATCGGCAAAAATGTAATCAAATGTATGTTTTTTTAACAAATCATTAGCTTCGTTAATATTCCTTGCAACAAGTGGGTTTATGCCTATTTTATTGAAAAGTTTAGTAAGTTGATATAAAGAAAGTTCCAAATCATCAGCAATAAGAACTTTAGTTTGAACACGTTGTTTTGAAGATGGTCCTAGTTCAAAAAAATTAAGTTTACGTTCAATTTCAATTAAAGCTTTTGAAATGAATTCAGAAGACATATAAATTTCATCATATTCCATTCCTGCCAATTCAAAAAGTTTTATTAATTGTTCGTTTGTAATTTCCATTCTTTTCTATCCTTTTAAAATTTATACTTTTATTATACAATATATTACATGAAAAGTGTAGAGTTAAAAATAAAGAAACTTAATAGCAAAGCTAAAGTTCCAGAGTATAAAACAAGAGGTTCTGTAGGTTGTGATTTGTGTGCTCTTATAGAGGAAGAAGTTATTCTTAACCCGCTTGAACGTAAACTTATTCCAACAGGGCTAGCAATTGAACTTCCAATTGGCTATGAAGCACAAATTAGACCTCGTTCAGGTTTAAGTTTAAAATATGGTATCACTTTAATAAACGCTATTGGTACAATTGATTCGGATTATCGTGGTGAAATTCTTGTACCGCTTGTAAATTTATCTAATGAACCTTACTGTATTAAACCTTATGAACGTATATGCCAAATGGTTATAAATAAAGTAGAAATACCAGAAATTCTTGTTGTTGAACAGCTGAACGAAACAGCAAGAAATTCTGGTGGTTTTGGCTCTACAGGAACTTACTAATATTCATTTGCAAAAAATTCAAAAACGTCTTTATTGTCTTGCCATAAAGTATTTTTGTTTTCATTTTCGGGCAACTCAAGTGTTATAGTTGGTATTCTCAATTCAATTCCACAATATGTACCAAAACTCCCAGGTGTCGGATAACCAATGTTCTCTTGAATTTTGTAACCATTAATTTGAGAAACCTTTTGTGCTATTTTTAATGTTTCATCATATGGTCCATCAAAATTGACACAACGATATGGTTGATGAAGCGAAAGAATGCAATTAGGCTTAAAGTGTTCAATAATTTTTATAAGCTGTCGGGTTTCAATTTCGCTTCCTTTATATTCTCCACCAAAATAGTCATCTTTCACTTTTGACAATTCCCAGTTCGAAGTTGGGAAATTGCGATTTAAATCAACTCCATTTTTGTTGACACGCCTATTTTGAACTTTACCTGTTTCATTTACAACGGGTATAAAGATAAGTCTATTTTTATATATTTTTGGATTTAGTTTAATATATTCACGTATTAAATACTCACCATCTTGTTCATCACCATGAAAAACACCTAAAATTAAAACCGTTTTATCGTATTTTGTTTCATTAAATTTAATTATTTCCATTTTATTTTTCTACTTTACAATTTCACAACCAGAAGAAGCCCCCAAAGTATTTGCTCCAACTTCAATAAAAGATATTGCATCTTCTTTAGTTCTTATGCCACCTGAAGCTTTCACTTTTATTCCATATGGTTTTACAAGACTTGAAAGCATTTTTATTTTTTCAACTGTTGCACCAACACCATTTTTAGCAAATCCTGTTGATGTCTTAACATAATCTACTTTTTGTTTAACACATATTTCACAAGCTCTTTTTATTTCATCATCGTTAAGATAATCTGTTTCCAAAATCACTTTCAAAATTTTATTTAAAGTTGCGTTTCGAACTTTTTCAATATCTTTTTCAACTAAATCCCAACGATTTGAACGAGCAAAGCCAATATTTATAACCATATCAACTTCGTCAGCACCATTATCAATTGCTTTTTTTGCTTCAAATGCTTTGACATCACTTTCATTTGCACCCAAAGGAAAACCAATAACTGTAACAAGTTTTATATTTTTATTCTTAAGCTTTTCCTTTGCATATTTTATATAACAAGGTGGAATACAAATGCCTAAAAAATTATTTTCAACAGCTTCATTAATAATTTTATCAATATCGATAAAAGTTGCTGTTGCTTTTAACATTGTATGTTCAATATAGCAATTTAAATTCATTATAAAATCTCCTCAAGTGTTTGAATTGTTTTAAACTTTTTATTTGAATAAAATTCAATATATTTGTATAAAAATAAAAAGCACTTTTTACATATTTTTTCATTAGCCATTTTGTCATAATAAGTATTTTCGTTAAATTGAGATTTTTTAAGTGTATTTAAAAAATCTACAATTTTTTTATTTATAAGCATAGTTTGAGATAAATTTGATAATTTACATTTGTAACAAATCATCCCGTGTTGATTGTATGAGTAGTATGCATTATTCATATCTTCAATAGGTTTACCACAACCAACACAAAAATAAAAATCTAAATCGAACCCAGATATTTCCATAATTTTTAATTGAAATCTTAAACCAACAAGTAAAAGATCACTTTTTGATGTTGAGTTTGCGATTTGTTTTAAAGCCTTAAAAAGTAAGTCGTAAATTTGGGATGAATTTGGGTCTTTTTCAACGCCGAAATTGATTACTATTTCAGATAAATACATTGAAAATATAAGCTTAACGATATCATTGCGAATATTTTTAAATGTATCAAGACTTGTAGCAGAACTAATAATATCAAGTGAACGTCCTGATTTACAAAATAATTTATTAGCGACAAGTGACTCAATATAAGAAGCAAGTTTACTTTTTGTTTTTTTTACACCCTTGGCAACAAGCCTAATTAAACCTTTATCTTTTGAATATGCAAGAAGTATTTTATCATTATCATTTAAAGGATATGTTTTTAAATTTATTGCATCTTGAACGTAATCTTTAGTGGTGTTTAAACTATAAGTCATCTAAAATTTTAAATCACCTCGAAGCATTTGTTTTAATTGAACTTTATCATTTGTAACATTTAATGCTTCCTCAGCTGACACAATATTATTTTTAATTAAATAAACCAGAGAAGTGTTAAATGATAGCATTTCACCAAACGAACCTTGATTTACAAGGTTATATATTTCATGTGTATTATTTTTAACAATAAAGTCAGCAACAGTAGGTGTAATAAATAAAATTTCACAAACAGGCAATCTATCATTATTTAAAGAATTTTTAATTTTTACAAGCTGTTGAGCAACCGTAACACGAAGTGTTTCAGCAAGCTGCTCACGAATTTTTTCATATTCAGATGGATTATAAAATGATAAAATCCTATTAATAGTATGATTTGCATCTGTAGTATGCAATGAAGCAAATACTAAATGTCCTGTTTGTGCAGCCATAAAAGCAATGTCCATAGTTTCTTTATCGCGAATTTCACCAATTAGTATAATATCAGGGTCTTGCCTTAAGGCATATTTCAACCCGTTAGCATATGATTCAGTATCAAACCCAACTTGTCGTTGAGTAACTAAACATTTATTACTTTTATGTATATATTCAATCGGATCTTCAATAGTAATAATATGCTTTTCTTCTTCACTATTAATTTTTCCTAAAATAGCAGCTAAAGTAGTACTTTTACCACATCCTGTAGGACCAGTCACCAAAATTAAACCTGTTTTTATTGATGATAACCGATTTATCATTTTAGGTAATTTTAATTCTTCAATTGTTGGTATTTCTGATGCTACAATACGAAATACAAGTGCAAAATTTCCAAGTTGCTTACTTACATTTACACGAAACCGAGCTTTACCTTTTAATTCATATGAAAAATCAAGTTCATTAAATATTCTACACACATCTTTTGATTCAGGTGGAATAATTTCACTTAATATATTCATAATTTTAATATCGCTTAATATTTCATTATCTTGCATTCGCTTCATGACACCCGCAACTCTATAAAAAATTGGTAAACCAACCTGTAAATGGATATCGGATGCATTATTTTTGATAGCTTCTTCTAAAATTTCATTTATTTCCACTTTTATTCCCCGTAAAATATAATAATAATTATACAATAATTTTATAAAAATGTAAATTTTTAATATTTTTATAAACTTATAATATAATAAAATAGATAAAATGTCATCAAACTGGACTATTGAAGTTTTTTGTCCATTTTTATATTCTATTTATGAATAAATTTAATTGGGAGTTTTGAATGTCAATAATTGATAAAATTGAAAATATTGGAATACAAATTAATGAACTTTATGAATTTATTAATGTCAATGAAGATATTAAAGAAGATTGGGAAGAATATAAAAGGACATTAGCTTGTAATAATGAAAATAAAGCTAAATCTATTTCAATACCATATATTTTTGAACGTAAATTAAAACAAGGAAAAGAAGATGTAATTTCCATTTACATTAAAAAACAGGATAAATTATCAAGAATTAGGAAAAAGATATTAAATTCGTTTCAAAATTTTCAAAATACTATTTTTGAAGTTAAAAAAGTTGCAAAAAACGGATTTGAGCTTTATAATTTGGTGAACGAAAAAACATATTTTGTCATTTCAATGGTTAAAATGACTCATTTTCGTTTAATAGGAAGTGGTGATTATGTTATAGCTCGTATTATTGAATTTGAAAATGACTATTATTTAATCGAATTGTCAGATGCTATAAATGCAAGTCAAAAAGAAGCTTGCTATAAATTTGCTGTTTCAAAAATTATGGAAAATCCTCAAAGTGCATATTTTGATAATAAAGATAAGCAAAAAGTTATTGAAAAATCTATTTCAAGGATGCATAGTAAATTTATAAAATTATTTAATAAAGATACAGTAATAACAAATAACAATGTTGCTGATGAAATTATTGAAATTTTTAATAATTATGAAAATGATGAAAAAGATTTTAATAATGATCATTTGCAAAAACTTTTGGATATAAAACCTGAAAAAAGTGAATTTTATAAAATAGAGTCCTTTGATATTGAATATAATAATTTTATTGAAAATTCAATGAACGGCTTTAAAAATAATAAAAATTCATATGATGTGGGTATAATTTTTGACAAATATTCAGGTTTTTATGCAATACCTTTTTGGGGAACATTTTGTCGAATTTTTGAAGAAGAAAGTTATAACAAAGATGAGAAAACAAAAGAATGTATTTTATCATTCTTAGAAAATGATAAAATATCATATCATTTATTTGAAAATCTAAATGATAAGTATCCAAAAACTTTTCTTAAAAGAATTAATGAAATATTAAATACCAATTATACTTTCGAAGAATTATTAGAAAAATATTATAAAACTCAACTTGGTAAAAAAATATTTTCACCAACTTCAATTTTATATGCATCAACTGCATTTAATGAAGTATTAAATTGTATTGAAAAAAATCAAGCTACACAATTAAAAAAAATAAAATTGCAAAATTCAAATAAAGAAGTTGGCAGAAATGATTTGTGTCCTTGCGGAAGCGGGAAAAAATATAAAAATTGTTGTTTAAAATTAAGCGTTTAAAAAAAAAATAGACATATTTAAGCATAAATACTTTTGGCTCAAAGATGTCTAGTGTGAGTTGAAAATGGGAATGAGAATTTGCATACTTAATAAAAGTTAATAATTTATATATTAACAGGAACTAAAAAGTAAGTTTATCGACTTTTTTATTAAAACTTATTAATTATGAAGAACAGGACTTTTTATCTGAGAAGGTATAGCAAAGAATATAATATAAAAAATTAATGCAAAAGTAATTAAATTAAGTAATCCCATAATGACAAAGACCTCCTTTTATAAGTTTAATATTCCCTTAATTAGAAAATTTGAAACAGGTAAGTTAATAGGTTAAAATATAAAATAAATAGACAAAGATTGAGTGTATGTGGATATGAGTATTGATAAAATTAAATTGAGACAATTATTTTCTAATATGTGTTGTTCAAATTGTAAAACTGATTTTGATGAAAATGCAATAAACATAGTTCGTGAAGAAGAAGGTATGTTTGTTTTGAAAATCATCTGCCCAAAATGTCAAAAATCTTTTGGCTTAGCTTTTTTAGGCATAAATACAATTGATTTAAAACAAAATTATACAAATGATGAAATGGCATTGAATTTTTTACCACTTGAGCCTCAACCAATTAGTTATGATGATGTTATTGACGCACATAAATTTATTCAAAATTTAGATGAGACTTGGATGAAATATATAAAAAAATAGTTATTTAAAAAAATCTATAATTTAAGTATTAGTTTTTTTATTCTTTTATATAATTTACTTTAAAATTAATAAGTATATAATAATGATATGCTTGTCAAATTAGATTAGGGATAGTGTCAAAATATGCTTGGTTTTTAGGAACTAAGCATATTTTTATAAATAATCAAACTAAAGTATGATAAAATTTAAACTTTTATACAATTAATAGATGATAAAAAAAATTGTAATATAAAAATATAGATTAGGAATTTAATTAAAAAATAATTTATTATAAGGATATGTAGTAATTTAAAGGATTAGGAGAAAAACTATGGGTATCGTTGTACAAACAAACACGTTAGCATTAAATTCACAAAAGAATTTAAACAAAGCAACAAACGCTATGAATCAGGCTATGGAGCGTTTATCAACAGGTTATAAAATTAATAAAGCAGCTGATGATGCAGCAGGATTATTTGTTGCATCCACAATGACATCACAAATTGGTGGTTCGGAGAAAGCTAAAGATAATGCAAATATGGGTATTAATTTATTACAAACAGCTGAGGGGAGTTTAACTACAATTCAGGATAATTTGCAACGTATTCGTGACTTAACCGTGCAAGCAGCAAACGAAGTTTATTCGAAAGAATCACTATCAGCTATGGGGCTTGAAGTTGATGCACGTTTAGCTGAAATTGATCGTATTGCAAAGGCCGCTGAATTTAATGGTATAAAATTGTTAGATGGTACAAAAACATCATTAGTCCTTCAAATTGGTGCTAATTCAAATGCTGATATAAACTCAATTACAATTGATAATGTATTTAAAGATACAACAAGTGATAATTTAGGCGTTGATAGTGCAGACTATGCAGATGCATTTAAAGGAGGATCAACCAATCAAGTTGCCAATGCTCAAGCATATTTGGGTAAAATTTCAGCAGCTTTATCCACAATATCAACTCAACGTTCAAATATAGGTGCTTATCAAAGTCGTTTAAATTCTGCGATTGATACATTAACTGTAAATATTGAAAACTTATCAGCAGCACGTTCAACAATTCAAGATACAGATGTAGCTGTTGAGTCTTCAAACTATATTAAAAACCAAATCTTGCAACAATCTACAACAGCAATGTTATCAGCTGCAAATCAATCTCCATCTATAGCTTTAAGTTTGATAAGCTAGTAATATTTCAAATAAAATGTCATAGTTATTATCTGATTTCGAGGGTTTTAAATTTTAAATCCTCGGATTTTCTTACATTTTTATACAAAAGTTTGGGAAATTTCTAACTTATTTATAATTACAATTTAAGTAAAAAATTTGTACTATAAAGCTATAAAGAAAAGGAATAAAAGCAAATCCCTTACAGGGAAATGTTTTTATAGCCTTTAACAAGGATGTAAGAGAAGTAAAGGATTAAAAGGAGAAACAACTATGGCATTAGTAGTACAAACAAACACGTTAGCATTAAATTCACAAAAGAACTTAAACAAAGCGACAAGTGCTATGAATCAGGCGATGGAGCGTTTGTCAACAGGTTACAAAATTAATAAAGCAGCTGATGATGCAGCAGGTTTGTATGTTGCAAGTAATATGACATCACAAATCGGTGGTTCAGAAAAAGCTCGGGATAATGCTAATATTGGTATTAATATGTTACAAACAGCAGAAGGAAGTTTAACTACAATTCAAGATAACCTTCAACGTATTCGTGATTTAACTGTTCAAGCAGGAAACGAAGTTTATTCAGCTGAATCTTTATCTGCAATGGCAATGGAAGTTAATGCACGTTTATCTGAAATTACACGTATTGCAGATGTTGCTGAGTTCAACGGATTAAAATTGTTATCTCACGATGGTTCAATGGGCGATATAACACTTCAAGTTGGTGCAAATAGTAATGCTGCAGAAAATACAATTACATTAACTGATGTATTTACCGATACAACAATTACAGCTGCAGGTTTAAATGTGGGATCAACAGTATACAAAAATGCATTTACAGGTGGTAGTGCTGATCAAATAACAGATGCACAAGCCTATTTATCAGCTATTGATATAGCATTAGAAACTATCGCAACAAAACGTTCAAAAATTGGTGCATTCCAAAATCGTTTAAATTCAGCGATTGATACATTAACTGTAAATATTGAAAACTTATCAGCTGCACGTTCAACAATTCAAGATACAGACGTAGCTGTTGAGTCTTCAAACTATATTAAAAACCAAATCTTGCAACAATCCACAACTGCAATGCTAGCAGCAGCAAATCAAGCTCCTCAAGTTGCTTTAAATTTGATTGGATAATAAATAAATTTTTTAAATAAAACATATAATGCGTTTTTTGTCAGGGTTTAATTTTAGAAATCCTGACTTTTTTTGATTTAATCAAAAATTTAATAATAAATTCTTTCGCCTGTATTTGAATTAAAATAATAAAAAGATAAAGTGTTAAGCTTTAATATAAAATTTTCATTTTGATTATAATCAAATTTTCCTTTAAGTGTGCATTTTTGTCCATTAATTTCAAAATACAACAATTTTTCATCACCTAAAACTTCAATAAAGTTAATTTTAGTTTTTATTTTAATAATATTTTCATTATTATCAATTGTTTGACAAGGACGAAAACCAATTGTAATATTATTTTTATCATAATTGAATGGTAAACTAAATATAGAGTTATTTAGTAATATTGTATTGTCTTTAATATCAACATCAATAAAATTCATAGGATAAGAGCCAATAAAACCAGCTGTGAATTTATTTTTTGGATTATAAAATATTTCATCTGGTGTATCAGTTTGCATAATCTCACCATTATTTATAACAGAGATTTTATCACCCATAGTTAAAGCTTCAATCTGGTCATGAGTTACATATATAAAAGTTGTATCAATTTCTTTATGTAATTTTTTTATTGAAGCTCTCATTTCAACACGAAGTTTTGCATCTAAATTGGATAGCGGTTCGTCAAGTAAAAATACTTTAGGTTTTCTAACAATTGCACGACCCAAAGCTACTCTTTGTCTTTGTCCACCTGATAGCTGTTTAGGTTTTCGATTAAGTAGATATTCTATATTTAAAGTTTTTGCTACTTCAAGAACTTTTTTCCCAATCTCTTTTTTATCCATTTTTTTCATTTTTAAAGGAAAAGCAATATTTTCAAATACAGTCATATGAGGATATAAAGCATAAGATTGAAATACAAAAGCAATATCACGATTTTTAGGTTCTTCATTATTGACAAGATTATCATCAATATATATTTCACCACTTGTTATATTTTCTAATCCAGCTATAAGTCTTAAAATTGTAGACTTACCGCAACCTGAAGGACCTACAAGTATATGGAACTCTTTATCTTCAATATTTAAAGTTATATTATTTATTATACGATTTTTATCAAAATCTTTTATTATATTTTTTAAAATTACTTTTGACATTTTCCTCCAAAAAATAATACTTTTTATTCGTCCAATGATGTCATTTCGACATCTAAAACTTTTCCATATCGAGATTTTAATTCAGTTATAAGTTGATTTGAAGTTTCTAACCAAAAACAAGAAGCTGTAACAATTGAAATATTATTAACTACAAAAATTAAGGGATCCTGACCTTTATATTGAGCTATAAAGTCTTTTAATTCAACCAGTTTTTCATAGTTTAATTCTTCTTTTAATTTAAGTTTTATTAAATTGCTATTTTCAATTGGTTTTACTGAATCAACAACAACTTGAATATTTTGTTCATCTTTTCTTGATATTTTGCCAGAAATTATAATTTTTTTACCAGATTCAATAAAAGATCCATATTCAAGCAATGTTTTATTAAAAGCAACAAAATCGACTTTTGAAGTCAAATCCTCAATAGAACCCATTTTTAAGAATTTTGTCGGGTCTTTTTTTGTAGGAATTTGTCTACAACTTATGACAAGTCCACAGATTGTTACAGATTTATCATTTGGCATATTTTGTAAGTCTACAATATTATGTGTAGTTAAAAAAGGTAATTTATCTATAATGCTTTTTAAAGGATGTGATGTAATATAAAATCCTAAAAATTCTTTTTCAAAATTTTGAATAATGGTATCTGAATAATCTTCACCAACATCAAGAAGCTGAAGTTTTTCAATTGTGAATGTATTTATTTTTTTTATATTTGATGAATTAGATGGCATCAATGTTGCAAAAAGACTAACTTGACCTGTTTCACGTGATTTAGCTTCATTTTGTGAAAAATTAATTATATTATCAATATTTTCAATAAGTTTTTTACGGTTTGGTTCAAGTTCGTTAAAGGCACCTGTTTTAAAAAGACTTTCTAATGTTTTACGATTAACACATTTTGAATCAAGACGTGAAGCAAAGTCAGCAACGGAGGTGAACAAGCCATTATTTTTACGTTCTTTTTCAATAATTTCAATAACAGCTTGTCCTATACCTTTAACCGACCCCAAGCCAAATCTTATATTATTATCATCAGGGGTAAAGTCAGCACTTGAAAGGTTTATATCAGGAGGAAGAATCTTTATACCATATTTTTGAGCTTCAGAGATATAAGCTTGTGTTTTATCTTGGTCATTTTTAACACTTGATAATAACGCACACATATATTCAACAGGATAATGTGCTTTTAAATATGCAGTTTGATAAGCTACAAATGCATAAGCAGCACTGTGCGATCTATTAAAGCAGTATGCAGCAAATTTTGCCATTGTATCAAATAAGTCAGTTGCTATTTTCTCGTCAATATTATTATTTTTAGCACCTTCAACAAAAATAGCTTTTTGTTTTTCCATAACATCATGTTTTTTCTTTCCCATAGCACGACGCAATATATCAGCTTGTCCAAGTGTATATCCTGCCATAGCTTGAGCAATTTGCATAATTTGTTCTTGATAAACAATTGTGCCATAGGTATCTTTTAATATTGGTTCAAGACAAGGATGTGGATATTTTATTTCCTGACGTCCGTGTTTTCGAGCTACGAAATCATCCACCATGCCTGAATCTAAAGGACCAGGTCTGAATAATGCAACTAAAGCACCCAAATCTTCAAATACTGATGGTTTTAAATCTCGTACAAGTTTTTTCATACCAGCTGATTCAAGCTGAAAAACACCATCTGTTTCACCTTTTGACAACAATTCAAATGTCATACTGTCATCAAGAGGTATTTTATTTATATCAAATGTAATACCTTTTTTATCTTTAATTAAATCTAAAGTATTTCGAATTGTGGTTAAATTTCGCAAACCAAGAAAATCCATTTTTAACAAACCAAGCTTTTCAATATCACTCATTGCAAATTGAGTTATTACTGAATTTTCTTTTGATAATTGAACTGGTACAATTTCATTTAGAGGTAAGTGTGAAATTATAACCCCAGCGGCATGTGTCCCAATATTTTGTTTCAATCCTTCAATTGGAAGAGCCATATCAACAATTTTTTTAACAGTTGGGTTCATATCATATAATGTTTTCAATTCCATTCCTTCAGCAAGTGCATCTTTTAATGTTACACCAGGACCTGAAGGTATTAAACCTGACCATTTATTTGCATCAGAAAAAGGAACATTATAAACACGAGCTACACTTTTAAAAGCATTTTTAGCAGCAAGTGAACCAAATGTAATAATCTGACATACATGATCTTCACCATATTTTTTATTCACATAATCAATAATCTTGCCACGACCTTCAATGCAAAAATCAATATCGACATCTGGCATACTTATACGTTCAGGATTTAAAAAACGTTCAAACAACAGATTGTGTTTTATAGGGTCAAGTGCCGTTATTCCAAGAGCATACGCTACAAGACTTCCAGCAGCAGAACCACGACCCGGACCAACTGGTACTTTTTCTTTATGTGATTCATTTATAAAATCCCATACAATTAAGAAATATGGAGCAAATCCCATTTTATTTATTATACCAAGTTCATAACGAACGCGGTTTTCTAAACTTTCATCAATTTTACCATATTTTTCTTTTAAACCTTTATGGACTAAATAATCAAGATACGTTTCAGCATTATGAGGCTTGGGAACATCAAAAGGTGGCAAAAATGATTTTCCAAGTTCTATTATTAGATGACATTTATCAGCAACCTTAACTGTATTTTCTATTGCTTCATTAAATGTATCAATGTCTAACCATTTAAAAGATTCACGAAGTTCATCAACTGTTTTGACATAAAATTCATCATTTGAAAATCTGAATCGATTTGTGTCATCTTTTAATGAATTTGTTTGTATGCAAAGTAAAGTATCATGCCAATTTGAGTCTTCTTTTTTTAAATAATGACTATCATTTGTAATAACAATATCAATTCCAAGTTCTTTTCCTATTTTTATAATATCAGGGTTTGTTCTTTTTTGTTCAGGCAATCCGTGGTCTTGAATTTCAAGATAATAATCATCATTAAAAAGCTCTTTATAAAATTTTGCAATATCTATAGCTTCTTTATATGATTTTTTCAACAATGTTTGGCATATTTCGCCATTTAAGCAAGCTGAGAGACAAATTAGACCATCGTGATATTTTTTTAAAAGTTCATGGTTTATCCTCGGTTTATAATAAAATCCGTCAATTTGAGCAATTGATACAAGTTTAATTAAGTTTTTGTACCCAGTTTCGTTTTTGGCAATTAAAACAAGATGAAAATACTCTCTATTATTTTGAGTTTTATCTTTGATATCACCTGTTGTAACATAAAATTCACATCCAATAAGTGGTTTAACGCCAATATCTTTAGCATGGATATATAAATCTAATGCACCATACATAACACCATGGTCTGTTATTGCAACTGCAGGCATATTATTTTCTTTTGCAAATTCACATAATTGACTAGTACGTATAGCACCATCAAGCAAACTATACTCTGTATGTAAATGTAATGGAACGTATTGTTTTTGTGACAAAGTGTATCAAGTCTCCATTAAATATCTTTTATAATATTTAACTTAACATAGATACACTTTTATCAAAAGTATTTTCTTGTATTTATAACTTTTTTTTAAGCAGCTATTCCAAGTTGTAAACTTTTGCAAAATTCAGACTCAATACCATTAGCAAAAGGATTATTTAATTCATCTTGAACTATATCTTGAGTTATTGCTTCAATTTTTGCTTCTTCTTTAACCTGATAATTATCTGAATATAAAAATTCATATAAATCTTTACTTTTATTATTCTCAAGCAATTCAACAGCTGCATGGCTATTTAAATATTTTATTGTATCTTCAAATGATGTAGTTTTAATATCAATGCCTGAATTTTGACGAATTAACTTTAAGCTAACATTATTTGGCATTATATTACCATAAAAACTTACTCCTCCGTCAATACGACGAAATGCAGATAAATCTGAATTTTTAATATCCACTGAACTTTGTTGTTTTTCTTCATCAGTTCTTTTGTTTTTTGTATTGTTTTTAATGTAATTTGCTACTTGCCCAACCTGAGCATGATCTATACTTAAATGTCCCATACCCATAATCCCTTTCTCCTATTATTAATCCTTCCTTATATATTTTATATATCGGTATATTTAATAATTACTTTATAGTTTTATAGATTATATTTACAAAATGTTACATATAAAATTAGGTAAATTTAAGTATCAATCGCAACACTATGAAGTAAAAAACTTGCTCAAATGTCATATAATTAAGAACTTTCATCGGTCTATTGTTAATCCAATTTTTAACATACGCAATTTATTAATCTGTTATTGTATCAAAGTTTGTTCCTTTGGGAAAGAACCTTCTAATTAGTCCATTTATATTTCCCACTGTTCCTTTCTCATAGCTTGCATATGGCTTACAAAAATATGATTTAATGTTAAGCGTTTTGTTATTTTTTTAGTTTTATAGAACTCAATATATATTATCATCTTTTATACTTTTAATTGTATTTCGATAAGGTTTCATTGGACTACTTATCAAATTGGATATGGTGTTAGATTTTTTTAACCGTTGTTTAATAATAATTTTACGGTCTGAATCTATCAACCATAAATGTTAAACAGCTTGATTATTTGCCTTTTATTTTTTTAATTCTATTATATCAGCGTCAAAATGACCTAATTTCTATTCGTTTATTTGCTTCTTCATTGCTTAAATCGATATCTCCTCTATTTGGGGGTATTAATAATAGATGCCACAATTTTCTTTTTGGGGAATAAATGTATATGTATATTCTCTCGTGAGAAAGTGGAAATACCATGCTCTTTTTTTAGAAGATGAGATATTATTTCTGGAGAGTATCCGTACTTTAAGTTATTTTTAATAAAATCTTGTACCCAACGTAATGATAGATATGGATTTTCTCGTTTATGCGATTTTTACCATTTATTTTTGACTTTAATGTTTTTTAAGAGTCTATATATTTACATATGCAATAAAAGGCGGATATTTTGATTCTCTTTATATGTTACTCAGACTTTTTCAGAGCTATCTTTTACTATTTTTCTTATTTAATATCATTAAGTTTGAAGTATTGTTATTTTATCTCGTTAAATAAAATTTACATGCTATAAAATTGTTTCATATTTACTATCTCCTTTTTCTAGCTATTATATTTTTTCTTAGATGATAATGTTGCAATTAATTCTTAAAATCATGCATATAAAACTAATAATTTAAGAAGAAAAAACAATAATAATTATTTGTATTTATAATGTTTTTTTAAATTATTGTTTTTCTAATTTATTTATAATTGATTATATCTTAGGCATTTGTATTGAAATGATACATTGAACTAAATTATAAAAGATAAAAAATCCTCAATGTGAGAATTGAGGATTTCTATAAAAAACAGTTTTAAAATATTTCTTACTTGTTAACCATTTCTTTAAATTTTTTACCAGCTGAAAAAGCAGGAACTTTCTTAGCTTCGATTTTAATTGTATCTCCTGTTTGTGGGTTACGTCCTGTACGAGCAGCACGTTTACGAGCTTCAAAAGTACCAAAACCAACTAAGGTAACTTTTTTACCTTTTGATACTGCTGTTTGGATTGATTCAACTAATGAAGTAACAACTTCAGCAGCCTTCTTTTGTGAAATGTTTGTTTTTTTAGCTAACTCTTGTACTAATTCTTCTTTATTCATGGTTGTTAAACCCCTTTCCTAAATCTCTACATATTTTATTATATTTATATTCAATAATTTTGCAAGCACTTTTTTTCTAAAAAGCTTATATTTAAAGGATTTATTTATTTTTCATAGTCGGGAAGGCAATTACATCACGAATTGTAGGTGAATTAGTGAGAAGCATAACAATCCTATCGATACCAATTCCAAGACCTCCAGCTGGTGGCATTCCGTGTTCTAGAGCACATATAAAATCTTCATCTATATCACAAGCTTCTTCATCACCTTGTGCTTTTGCAAGTGCTTGTGCTTCCAAACGCATACGTTGGTCAATGGGGTCTGTCAATTCAGAAAATGCATTCGCAACTTCCCAGCCGTTTATTCTTGTTTCAAAACGTTCTGTTAATCTTGAATTATCACGATGAATCTTTGCAAGTGGTGAGATATCTCGCGGATAATCTATAATATGAACTGGTTGTATTAAACTAGGCTCAACTTTTTCTTCAAATATTAAATCAAGCACCTGCCCCCAATTTTTGCATTCTTCTGGGTTTATTCCAAGTTCTTTAGCTTTTTCACAAGCTTCTTCAACTGTAAATATTTGACTAAAATCAATGCCGGTTTTTTCTCTTATTGCACCTATCATTGTTTTTCTATCCCAAGGTGGCGTTAAATCTATTTCTTTATCTCCAAATTGTATTTTATAACCCCCATTTACTTCTTTACAAATTGTTGAAATCATTTGTTCTGTTAAAACCATCATATCATTATAGTCTACATAAGCCTGATAAAGTTCAAGCATTGTAAACTCAGGATTATGTCGCGGTGAAAGTCCTTCATTTCTAAAGTTTCTATTCAATTCAAAAATTTTTTCACTTATGCCACCAACAAGAAGTCTTTTTAAGTGTAACTCAGGTGCAATTCGCATATACATTTCCATATCCAATGCGTTATGATGAGTAATAAATGGTTTTGCAGTAGCTCCACCTGCTTGAGTTTGAAGCATTGGTGTTTCTACTTCTAAAAATCCTAAATTTGTTAAATATTCTCTTATTTTTTGTATTATTAAACTACGTTTTTTAAATGTTGCACGTACGTTTTCATTTACAATTAAATCAACATATCTTTTACGATATCGTGTTTCAATATCAGTTAATCCGTGAAATTTTTCAGGCAAAGGAAGAAGTGATTTTGTTAAGATTTTAACTTCAGTAGCTTTTATACTTAATTCTCCACGTGGAGTTCTCCGGATTGTACCATAAAACCCTACAATATCTCCAATGTCAAGAAGTTTTAATGTTTTAAGACTTTCCTCATCCAAGTTTTCTTTGTGTGAAAAAATTTGTATTTTCCCACTATCATCCATCAAATCAATAAACATACCGCTATTTCTCATAGCCATAATACGTCCTGCAACAGCATATCTATCGTTTGTTTCTTCACCATTTACTAAGTCTTTATATTTTTCCTGCAAAAAATTTGCTTTTGCATCTTTATCAAACGAATATTTATAAGGATTTACACCATTTTGTGCAAATGTTGCAAGTTTTTGTATCCGAGTATTGCGGACATTATTCTCATTCACTTCCATTTGTTTTGTTTTTGACTTATCTTCCATTTTTATTTCTTCCTCTTTTTATTTCATATTTGTTATTTTATCATTAAAAAAAACTTAAATAATATAAATGTTATAATACCCACACATAAACAATAATATGCAAAAACTTTTAGTGAATATTTTGCCAAAAATTTCATAAAATATTTTATACATAAATACCCAACAATAAACGAAACCAAAAAGCCCATTATTAAAGCCTTTATATTGAAGGTTTGAAGTTGTGCAAAATCTATTTCTAAAATTGGGTAAAATAAAGACGCACCAATAATTATAGGAACGCTTAAAAGAAACGAAAATTTTGCTGCTTTGACTCTATCAAGTCCCAGCATAAGCCCTGTTGAAATGGTTAATCCTGAACGTGAAAATCCTGGAAATATTGCTAGACCTTGAGCAAATCCTATCAAAGCTGATTTTTTCCAGTTTAAGTTATCATTATCATTATTATCTTTATTCTTTTGTGATAAATATTCAGCAAAAAATAATATAAAACCTGTACATATTAAAAATATTGATGTGATATAAGGCTCTTTCATTACTTTTTCAACAATATCTTTTAATGGAAAACAAAAAACAACTGTGACAACTGTACCAAGTATAATATATAAACTTAGTTTTTGGTCTTCGTTTCCAATATTTTTAGTTTTAAATATTGAAAAAAAGTCTTTTATTATTTTTATAATATCATTTTTAAAATAAAGTAAAACAGCAATTAATGTTCCCAAATGTATAATAATTGCAAAAAATATTTCCTCAAGAGAATCACCCGATAAAGTTTTATGTGTAAAAAATTTATATAAAGCATTGACAATAACGATATGTGCTGAACTTGAAACAGGTAAAAATTCAGTTAAACCCTGAGCTATACTTATTAATAAACATTGAATGTAAGTCATTTATTATTTTCTCCTTTAATTTTCAAAATAACTTGCACAGGCATTATTTGTTTCCCAGACTGAAACTTTCTTTAGAATAGGTATAATAGTTTTTAATTTTATATATATGTATTTTGAAAGAATTTCACTTGAAGGACTTATATCTTTAAAATCATCTAAAGTATTTATATCCTTATGATCAAGTGTTTTTATAACGTCATTAACATGTTTTTTTAAGACCTTAAAATCCATTAATATATTTGATTTATCAAGAATATTACCTTCAATAAAAACTTCAACTTTCCAATTGTGACCGTGTTGATTTTCGCATTCACCATTATAGTTTAATAAGTGATGTGCTGCAGCAAAACTTGTTTCTATTTTCAATTCCCACATAAATTTAAACCCTGCAAACTATTTTATACACTTTAATATTGACACAAGCATATCTTGCAATCAAGATTTAAAAATGTAAAATTAATTTTACATTTTAGCTATAATTTGATATAATAATATTTAAATAAGTTATGGTTCTTTAAACTGTGTTAATTAAAAAAGGAGAAATTTATGGCAATGACTCTAATTTTGCTTCTTAGTTTATTTTTACCTATTGGGCATAGAAAATAATACTATCTTAACTTTTTTGTAATTCACTTAATCTCTTTGTACAGTTTAATATCGCATTTTTAATACGCATAAATTCTTCATTTTCTGGTAAAAACACTGCACATTGAATTGGACTGATTTCATAATCATCTTCTTTTTCACAAATATATTTTTGTAGAAAATCGTGACCGGTTATATTTTGAATGTCATCAATTAAGTCACTTAAAAAATCTTCATCCATATTTATATATGGTGATTCATCGGAATAGATATAGTCAACAAGATTATCTTTACTTTTTTGTAAATTAGATTGGTTATCTAATAAATTATGTGAATTAAATGCTAGATGGTAAATAATTGAACTTATTTTTGGATAACCAAGAATAAGTCCAACCATATCTGATACGGTATTTATATCATTGTTTAACAATGGACTTTTATTTGAATCTGACAACAATTCGTATATTTCGTCACTTGATTTTCCATGTGCGTTTAATCTTGTTTCAAAAAGTTCTTTATTCTCATCAATAATTTTCGTAACTTCTTTAGTATTTAAAATATAACATCTTGTTAAACCACTTTTAAGTTTTTTCTTTATAACCTTATGGCCTTTTATATTATCTTGTATATTAATATCATTTATATCAGATATTAAAGTTGCTGGTTTATTATCTGTTATTGTAAGCAAAAATTGATCAAATACATCAAGATTTGTTAATATTGAAGTTAAGTTTTCCCTTTCTTCTGATGTTAAGCTACTTAGTTCAGGTATATTAGCTAAATTTGCATCTTTTATATGCTGAGATAAAGTTTTAAAATTGATTATATCTTTATTACTTAATACAAGTGTATTGTCTTTTTGTTTTTTATCTATATAAGATAATGTTCCAAGTTGTGAAAAAGGAATATCATTAAGTTTTATTATCTTTTCAGCATTTGTTTCATCAATTTGAGAATGAGATAGGTCAAATTCATTACGTTTTGTTGAAATTTGTTTTTGTATTGAATATGAATTTATCGGATTCATAATTTTTATCTTACTTTAATACTACATATTATATAAAGTATTAAAGTAAGATAAAATTTCAACAAATATAAATTTATTAAACTATCTTAATATTTTCTATAATATTTTTTTTAATCTAAAATCTTTCATTTTCTTGTACAAATGCCTTAATTTCATTCATAATATCTTCTTCTGCCTCTGGTTCATGTATAAATATTTTACATGGGAATATAGCAAATTTGTCATCATTAAATTTTTCTTCACAAAAGTTTAGTCCACAAGCTTTTTGCCCTGCAAAGTCTTTTTCTTTTTTGGGGGGCACTGGTATTGATTCATCTTTTATAAAATCATCACCTTCATAATTATTAAGTGTATCTATTAATTTATTTCTAAGCTTTTCATAGTTTTTTAATTTATCACATTCATTATTTTTTAAATGTTCTAAAAAAGTGTCTTTATTTGTAAACCTTACAAATTTTTGGCAATCTGCTGAAGTCCTAGGTTGACCAAACATTATTTCAAAAATTATACTACTTACTGGAGGGTATCCTAAAAATATTCCTTTCACAGCCTCATTCATTGTTGTAGTATCACTGCTTTTCAATAAAGGATTTGTTTTTTTGTCGCTACTTGTAACTAGATCAAAGATTCCATCTTTAGTTATATTTTCATCCTTTAATAATAATTTAAGCCATTCATAATTCTTATCTATTACCTTTCTTGTCTTTACTTCATTTAAAATGAACCCGCCTATATTTTTATAACCTCTAGGTAGATCATTCATATTAACACTATTCAAACTCGGAAGATCTATAAGGAAACCAGGCTTGTGACCTGTGGCAAACAACAAAAATACATCAGAGGTTCCTTGTTCTTCTATCGCTTTTTCAATATCCTTTATATGACCAGAGTTTTTTTGACAAAGATGTTTTATAAAAGGTAATTCCTTATATTTTCCATTCTTATGCAATTTTTTTACTACATCTTTAACTTCTTGTGCATCAAGAGGTTTAATTAAAGACTCATTAATAGTTGTTTGTCTTAAAGGATTCATTTTAAATAATATTAAATAATCTGAAGGATTACTTTTAAGTTGTTTGATCGAACAATGACTATTATTTATTTTTTTTCTATTTATATGACTTGTTTGTTTTAATTTATCTGATGATATTTTTTGCCTTCTATCTAAAAAATAATTGTTTGATAAAACATTTCCATTGATACTATTCATAATAATAAATCTCCTTGCGTTTCTACAAAAATAATATTATTACAAATGTAAAATGTTGTCAACATAATAAAAAAATATTTTTACATATCTTAACATAATCTTTATAATTAAATACAAAGTAAAAAGCAATATTATAATTATAGAAAATAAATCTTTTTGATAAACCTTGTACAATAATATAGAAATCTTTATGAACACTTCTAATAATATATACGCCCATTAAAACATTATAAAGTTATAAGATTTAACAGGCAAATAAATTGAATTAAATTAATATTCAAATTTTTTTAAAGATGTACTAATAATTTTATAGCATTTTATTTATATATAAAGTGCATCAACATCTTGTGCAAAATTATCAAGTTCTTTTATAATACGATTTTCTGCATCTGGTTCATGAATATAGCTTGCACAATAAAATGGTACAAAAATATTAATATCATCTACAGTATTAGTAAATATAGTATTAGCAAATCTTTCTCCATATAGTGTATTTTTTTTTGTTAGATCAAGTTTATTGAATATTGCATACTCTATAGCATTTGTAGTTTCATCTTTTATAAAATCATAAGGGTATTCTTTAAGAGTTTTTATTAGTTTATCTTTAAGTTTAGGTTTATTTTTTAATTTTGTAATATAATTATTTTCTAAAAGTTTAATAAACTCATTTTTATTTAAAGTTTTGCAAAGTTTATTATCAGGATCTTCATTTTTATTTTGAGAAACTATTAAATCAAAAATTATACTGCTTACTGGAGGGTATCCTAAAAAAATTCCGATCATAGCATCTTTCATTGTTGGGATACCATCATAATCCTTGTTTCTATATAAAGGATTTTCTTGTAAGTTAGAATTTATCACACAATTAAAAATATCTTCTTCATTTTTTATATTTTCATCATTTAATAATAATTTAAGCCATTCATAATTATACTTTATTACCTCTCTTGTTTTTGTTTTATTAAGAATTATATCACCTATAGCTTTGTAATTCTCAGGTAAGAATGATGTATCTGGTTTAAAAAAAGAACATACAAGAAAACCTGGTTTGTGACCTGTGGCAAATAACAAAAAATCACCATCTGCTGTTTCTGGGTAAAGAGAAAAAGTTTCTTCAAGTTGAGTTTTATTATTTTTTAGAAGTGATTTTATTAGGGGTATTTTTTTATAATTTTCATTTTGTAGAAGTTTTTGTACAGCATATACACTTTTTCTTCCTATTAAATCTATTGCTTGTTGTTTTTTTAAAGGTTGCATTCCAAACTGGACTATAGATTTAGGAGGAATATTTTTAATTTGTATTATTAAATCATTATTAGTTTGCCTATTATTTGAATTACCTGTTTCCTTTGAATTAGGTGCTAATGTTCCATAACTTTTCATTGTAAAATTACAGCTATATATTATTTTATTTTTCATATAAATATATTCCTGATACTCTTATATAAGCAATATTACTATAAATATAGAATATATTAATATAATAGAGAAATATTTTTACATAAATTAAAATAATTTTTATCCACAAATAGAAAGTAGGACTCCTGCAGCAACTGCAGATCCAATTACACCAGCTACATTAGGGCCCATAGCATGCATTAGAAGGTAATTTTGAGGGTTTGCTTCAAGTCCCACTTTATTGACGACACGTGCTGCCATAGGAACAGCTGAAACACCTGCGGCTCCAATAAGTGGGTTGATTGGATCTTTTGAAAATTTATTCATTATTTTACCAAATATAACACCCATTGCTGTTGCAAATGAGAATGCAAGTAATCCTAAAATCAAAATATATAATGTTTGAACTGTTAAAAATTGTGTTGCTTGCAATTTAGAACCAACAGATAATCCAAGTAAAATGGTAATAATATTTATAAATTCATTTTGTAATGTATTTGATATTCTGTTTATTACCCCACATTCCTTAGCAAGGTTACCAAAAGTTAAAGCTCCGATTAAAGGACAAGCATCCGGCAAGAATATTATACACAAAGTTAAAACCAGAAGTGGGAAAATAATTTTTTCACGTTTGGTCACAACTCGAAGCTGTTTCATTTCAATTTTTCTTTCGTTTTCAGTTGTCAAAGCTTTCATAATAGGTGGTTGAATTATAGGTACCAAAGCCATATAAGAATAAGCTGCAACAGCTATAGCACCAAGCAAATGAGGTGCAAGTTTAGATGTTACAAATATTGATGTAGGCCCATCAGCTCCGCCTATTATACCAATTGACGCGGCTTCAGGGATATTAAAACCTAAAAATAGAGCAAGGAATAATGTTGAAAAAATTCCAAACTGAGCTGCACCTCCTAGCAAAGCTGTTTTAGGATTTGCAATTAATGGACCAAAATCTGTCATAGCACCTACTCCCATAAAGATAAAAAGTGGGAAAAGACCTGATTGTATACCCATTGTATAAATGATGTGTAAAAATCCGCCCTCACCTGCTATATTGGCAATAGGGATGTTAGCAAGTAATCCTCCAAATGCAATTGGGATAAGGAGTAACGGTTCAAATTGTTTTTTTATGCCCAAATAAAGTAAGAAAAAACATACAACTATCATTATTGGCATACCAAACATTTGAAGATATTTTTCCAATCCAACTACATTTGGTTGAGGTGTTGTTATAAAATTAGCCACACCTGTTGAATGCCATAGACCTATTAAACTTTCTATTATATCCATTAATTAATCTCCTTTATTCAATTTCAATCAATACTTGACCTGTTTGTATCTGATCACCTTGTTCAACCAGAATTGATTTTACTATACCTGAGAATGGAGATTTTATTTCAGTTTCCATTTTCATTGCTTCAATAACTAATAAAACATCGTTTTCATTTATCGTATCACCAATATTAACTTCAATCCGCAAAACATTGCCAGGCAAAGCTGATTTGACCTCTTTTACTTCACCTGTATTATTTGAAACAGACAATGTTTCTGTTCCTTCTTTTATATCTATATCATATGTTTTGCCGTTTACTGTTGCTTTTTTGTCGTTTTCTAATTTAACATTAAAGTTTTTACCGTTTACTTTAACACAATATGTATCTGATTTTTTGATTGAAGTTGGTTCTTTATTTTCACCACAGTTCTTCCGAACACCAATATGTGCTTTACCTTCAAGGAATAATATACCTTTATCTTCACAAGCTGCAGAGATAAAAATATTTTCATCGTTGATTTCAATATTGTTGTCAATCAAACGTTTTTTTGAGGCTTCAATACCAATATTTGGGTTTTCATCATTAATTTGAAGAGGTGTTTTGGTAGTTGGTTCAAGATGAAGCTGTTCACTTGCAATCTTGACTATTTCACTATCAGGTTCACAAGGAGTTTTTCCAAAATACCCAAGCACCATTTTGCCATAACCTTCAGCTATTTTATTCCAAGGTCCAAACATAACGTTGTTAAACGCTTGTTGAAAATAAAATTGAGAAACCGGTGTAACACTTGTACCATAACCACCTTTTTCAACAACTTCTCTCATTGCGGCAACAACATCATTATACTTATCCAAAACACCATTGTCTCTCATCATTTGAGTGTTAGCTGTCAAAGCACCGCCGGGAAGAGGCGAAAATACTATCATTGGATTGACAGTTGTTGCCTCAGGTGGCATAAAGTAGTCTTTTAAAACTTCTTTTAAAACATTTTCAGCTTCAATTAGTTTATCAATATTATATCCTAAATCGTAATCAGTTCCTTTTAAAGCATGCCACATAGTTATATGGTCAGGCTGACAAGTTCCACCTGATAATGGTGCCATTGCAAGGTCAAGCCCATCTGCTCCTGCATCAAGTGCTGCTTTATAAGCAATAACTGAAACACCAGCTGTTTCATGTGAATGAAAACGGATAGGAATGTTATCCCCTAATAAAGCTCTTGCTTGTTTTATTGTTTCATATACTTTATTTGGAGATGACGTTCCTGATGCATCTTTAAATGCCAATCTATCAAATGGAAGTCCTGAATCTAATATTTGTTTTAATCTATCTATATAAAACTCAGGGGTGTGTGCTCCAACACAGCCTGGAGGCAACTCCATCATTGTTATTGTAACTTCATGATTCATACCATTATTTTTTATTGCATTTGCACTATAAATAAGATTGTTTACATCATTTAAAGCATCAAAATTGCGGATTGTATTGACACCATGTTTTTTAAATAATTTCATGTTCAAATCAATAATGTCACTACTTTGTGATTTTAAACAAATTAAATTAACTCCACGAGAAAGCGTTTGAAGTTCAACATCATTTCCCACAGCTTGACGTACCAAGTCCATATTTTCAAACGGATTTTCATTTGCATAATAAACAAGTGATTGAAATAAAGCACCTCCACCTGATTCAAAATGTCTTATCCCAGCGTTAACAGCAGCTTCAATTGCAGGAATATAATCTTTCGTAAAAATTCTGGCTCCAATACATGATTGAAACCCGTCACGAAACGAGGTATCCATAACTTTAATTAATTTTTTACCCATAATTTACGCCTTTCTATAAACATATAAAATTAAATATTCTATTTTGCTAGTTTATTAGCACATGCAGCTATTGCAACTGCAATTATAGCTTCATCATTTTCATTATCATTTTTTGTTTTTTTAGTTTTAACCACTTCAATAGGTTCAGGCATAAATTTATTAAACCAATTAAGAAAATGATGCATACCATGCATTGCCCATACCATAAACATCAAAAATACAAACACAACTCCCATGCCAATTACCATAATAATTAATCCGTCCATTAAAACGTCTAGCATGTTAAATCTCCTATATTAACTCTTCTAACACAAAGTGTCTCTTTTTCAACAATATCCAATGTTCCATCATTGTTTATTGTTTTTATTTTACCATTTATCTTATTATTTAATATATTAACACATATTTCGCAATTTAGATACAAAAACCTTTTAACATACTCTTTTCTTATGAGAGGGAAACCAATTTGTAAAAAATCATCATAATTTTTAAAAAACTCATCAACAAGTTTCTTTAAAAATTCATCACGATTAATTTTTTGACCTATTTCTAAATTTAAAGATGTAGCTTTTTGTTCTATATTTACAAAATCTTCTTTTTCATAATTCAAATTTACCCCAACACCTAAAACTAAACCTCTAAAATCTTTTCCACTCCATACACATTCTGCCAAAATCCCTGATATTTTATGTTCGTTAATCAAGACATCATTTGGCCATTTTATTTGAGTTAAAACATTATAAGTTTCAATAACTTTAGCCAAAACAACACACAAATATTGTGTCAAATTTGTAAGAGGAAGTTTTAATATATTCTTCTCTTGAGGTTTTAAAATAAACGATAAAAATATGTTATCTTTTCGATTTGACAACCATTTTCTATCAAAACGCCCACGACCGTTTGTTTGGATATCACAATAAATAACAGATTTATCATTAAATTTTTCAATATTTTTTTTAGCAAATAGATTTGTAGAATCAAGCGTTTTAAAATAAAATAAATTCATGAAATAAAATTATATTTTTGTATCATTATCAATTAAATTCATTTCCTTTAATGAATTTAAAAAATGTTCAGCTGCCGTTCTTTGTATTTCAGGTGGAACAACTCTAAGTAGTTCAACAGTTTTTGAAATAACAGGGTCTTTATCATACCAACGTTTACCGCCTCCATCAACTGGTTTTACCATTTCATAAAATTTATCTATTGTTTCTTTAGAAATTTTTGCTTCTAACTTTTTTAAAAACACTTCAGCTTGAGAATGTAATTCATCCTGATAATTTTTCAAAAGTTCTAAAACTTTCATTAGAACAGGGTCATGGTCATACCAACGTTTAAAATTTTGACTCATGATTTAACCTCATTAACCACTACATCATTTAATAATTCTATATTATCATTATATCGAATGACATCGGCACCAATAGATTTTAGCTTAGATTCAAAATTTTCATACCCACGATCGATATGATGAAGATTTTCAATTTCTGTTGTGCCTTCAGCCATTAAAGCTGCAATAACAAGAGAAGCTCCAGCACGAAGATCACTTGCTCGAACATTTGCACCTTGAAGTTTTTTAACACCTGTCACAATAGCATGGTTTCTTTCATGCTGTATTAAAGCCCCCATCCGTACAAGTTCTGCTACTTGCATAAATCTATTTTCATATAAACTTTCAGTTATTATGCTTACACCATTTGCTGTTGACAACATAGCCATAGCAAGAGATTGTAAATCAGTAGGAAATCCTGGATAAGGCTGAGTTACAATATTAACAGGATTTAATCTTGCTTTGCTGCTCACTTCAATTGCATTTGGTTCAACAAGTTTTATTACTGCACCCATTTCTGTTAATTTTGAATTAAAGAAAGTTAAGTGAGTTGGAAAAACATTTCTTATAACCCCTTTTCCTTTTGTTGCAACAAAAGCAGCCATATAAGTTCCTGCTTCAATTCTATCAGGCATTGTTGTATATTCAATCGAATGAAGGTCAGACTGTTTCACACCATTAATTATAATATCACTTGTGCCAGCACCTTGAACATCAGCACCCATAGCATTTAAAAAATTAGCCAAATCAACAATTTCAGGTTCTTGTGCTGCATTTTGAATGCGAGTCGAACCGCTTGCTAAAACAGCTGCCAACATTATATTTTCTGTTGCACCAACAGATGGTATATCCAAATATATATCAGCACCTGTCAATTTACTACATTTTGCATTCACATAACCGTTTTCTATTTTTATATTCGCACCTAATGCCATTAAACCTTTTATATGAAAATCAACACGACGTTCTCCAATGGCACATCCACCTGGCAAAGCAACAACTGCTTCTTTACATCTCCCTAAAAGCGCACCCAATACAATAAATGATGCTCTCATCTTGCCAACAAGTTCATATTTCGCAACTACATTATTTAAATTTGTTGAGTCAATAACTACATACTGCTGTTCTTTATTATATTTTATTTTTGCACCTAATTGGCTTAATACATTTAACATAATGTTTACATCAGTCAAATCAGGAACATTATATATCTTGCATTCACCTTTATTAAGCAATGAAGCTGCCATAAGCTTTAATACTGCATTTTTAGCTCCACCTATTTTTACTTCACCTTTTAAAGGTTTTTGCCCTTTTATTTTTAACTTCTCTACCAATTTACATATACCTAAAACTATATATTAACTTATTACATAATATAACTAATATGTCTTGTTGTAAAGTTTCTTTATATTTTTTTACTTTACCTCATATATGAAAATGTGTATAATAATTTGTATGAAAATATTATATTATTAGTTTAGAATAGATACATTTCAAGTAGAGGGTAATTTTAATGCTTAAAAAAATTTTTGATTATTCAAATTTTGGTTATAAAAAAATATTTAAATTTTTTGGAATAAAAATATCATTTTCAGATAGAAAAAAATACAAAAATAAATTTATTCCTTTAGGTTGTAATTGTTATGCTAGAACTATATTTACTATTTCAGGTGTCAAACCACGCAAAAAACATGGTGAGCTAACTTTGCCATTTGACTTGGTTGCTTTAAATGAAAATGTATTATCAAAAATTCTATCAAATAAATTTTCAGATTTTTTTGACGACTTAAATTTTGATCCATTAAATAAATTTGCTAAATGGAGTAATAAAAAATACCATTTATTTTTTAATCATGATAATAGTATCAATACAAAAGAAGAATTTGTAAAAAGATATAATAATCGTATCAATAATTTTCTTAAATTATTAAAATCACAAAAAAATGTATTAATTTATACCATAAAAATGTATGACAATCCTGTTGATGCTTATGTCCTTAATGCTATTTATGATTCTTTAAGTGAAATATCTGAAAATCAAAATATAAATTATCTTTTTTTCACATGGTTAATAACACTGAAAATAATATATTAAATAAAGATATATTAAATAAACATGTTAAATATAACGAAATAAAAGTTAGTCAACAATTTCTTAAAGATTGGCATAAAGTTGAAAACTTTAATACTGATTTAACTAATAAACCTTTTCATGAAATATATGATAATATTAAAGAACTTTATGCTATTTAAACAATTTTTCTTTATAGCCATTTTCTAATTGTTTTTTATATTTGATTATTTTAAAACAACACTTGAAATTTCGTAGTTTTTTATTTTTTTAGCTTACAAATGAAATTATAAAATGTAATTTATGAAAATTAAATATAAATAATAAAAAATTATTTTTAATATATAATGTAAAATATGAATCTGGGATATGTAAGAATTTTATATAAAAAAGCTATGATAAGACTATTAAGTAAATTTTCCGTACTTGATAGATATATAATGCTTCAAGTATTGGAAGTTTTCTTTTTGGGTGTTGTTGTTTTTACTTCAATAATTTTTGCAAGTGACACATTTATAACTTTGGTTAAACAAATAACTAATTATGGTATTCCCTTTAATGTTGCATTAATGATGATACTTTTGAATTTGCCTGGTATTATTGTTATGTCAATACCTATGTCTGTTTTATTATCTGTTGTTATGACATTAAATAAACTATGTTTATCTTCGGAATTAACAGTTTTGCGTGCATTGGGAATTGGGCTTGATAGAATTTCAAAGCCTATATTTATCTTTGCAATTATAATGTCTTTTTTTGTTTTTGTTGTAAATGAAACAATAGTGCCAGTTACAACATCACAATCAAAAGCACTGGCAATATGGTCACTAGGACAAAAAAATGTACCTGAAGGCAAACATAATTTTTCATTTAAGGTTAAAGGACCTGATGAAAAACTTAAGCGACTTTTTTATGTAAGAAGTTGTGAAAATAAAATTTTAAATAATGTAACCATTCTTGATTTATCAAATAAAGATACAATACAAATCATTCAAGCTGATACCGGTAAAACACAAAATAGTTCATGGATTTTTAATGATGCTTCTGTTTATACAATATCACTTGTAGGAAAAATTTTAAATACAAGTTGGCTTGGTTCAACTACTGCTGATTTTGGTTTGACTCTTGATGAAAAAATATTTGAATTAAAACCTGAAGAATGTAGTTTTAAAAGTCTTACAAAATATATAAAAACTAATAATAGCAAGATATTGAAAAATAAACTTGAATACGAAGTAATGTTATATGATAAAGTGGCTTTGCCAATTACAACTATTGTTTTTGTACTTCTCGGTGTTCCTTTGTCCATTACACCACCCCGTGTTCGGTATAATCGAGGGTTTTTATTTAGCATTTTGATAATATTTATTTTTTATATTTTAAGAGCTTTTGCTTTTTCACTTGGTGAAGCAGGACAAATTACACCAATATTGGCTGCTTGGCTTCCAAACATTATATTAATTACACTTGGAAGCATTTTATATTATAAAAAAGTTTATATGATAAATTAATTATTGATTATGAAGTATAATTGTGCAAAACTAAAATATATAATCTAAAGGAGATAATTAAACCATGGAAAAAAGTTTTAGTACATTAAATGTTATAACAGCAATGGTTACAGCTTTTGATCTTGACGAGAAAGTTAATTATGAAAAAACAGTAAATCTTGCTTGGCATTTGATAAAAAATGGTTCAGATGCAATTATAGCTGCAGGCACAACAGGTGAATCGCCAACTTTGACACATGAAGAAGAGTTAAATTTATTAAAAGAACTAAAACAATCTATTGGTGATAAAACTTCAATAATTATGGGGGCAGGTTCAAATTCGACAAAAACAGCAGTTGAAATGTCGCAAAAAATGCAGGCAAATGGAGCTGATGCTTTGCTTTCAGTTGTTCCATATTATAATAAACCATCACAAAATGGGATATATGAACATTTTTCAAATGTAGCAAAATCAGTTGATATTCCTATTATTTTGTATAATATCCCAAGTAGGACAGGGGTTAATATGCAACCTCAAACAGTTGCAAAATTGGCAGGTGAGTTTAAAAATATAAAAGCTTTAAAGCAAAGTGCACCTGATATGGATTATATCTCGGAGTTGAAAGAGTTAGTTGATGAAGATTTTACTATATTTTGTGGGGATGATAGCTTAATACTTCCAATGATGTCATTGGGAGCAACTGGTGTTATATCTGTTGCTTCTCATATTGTTGGCAATAAACTACAACAAATGATAAAAGAGTTTAAAGAAGGAAATATGAACAAAGCCTTAGATATTCATTTAAATTTGTTTCCTTTATTTAAAAAATTATTTATGGCACCAAATCCAATACCTGTTAAGGAAGCTCTAAGTAAAATGGGATTGATTGAAAATGTTTTAAGGAAGCCATTGATGAAGATGAATGAATGTGAATTAAAAGAATTTTATAGTATTATTGAAAAATATATAGATTAAAATTTGGAGTAATTGTAAAAATGAATAAAATAAGAGTGAGAATAGCACCTTCACCAAGTGGTAATTTACATATAGGAACAGCTCGTACAGCTTTATTTAATTATTTATTTGCAAAAAAACATAATGGTGATTTTATTCTTCGTATTGAAGATACAGATTTGGAGCGTTCAAATGAAGCGTATACTCAAAATATCTATGATAGCTTAAAAGCATTGGGATTAAATTGGAATGAAGGACCTGATGTTGGTGGTGATTATGGTCCATATCAACAATCTGAACGTTTTGATATTTATCCAAAGTATGCTCAAAAATTAATTGATGAAGGATATGCTTACGAATGTTTTTGCACTCAAGAAGAATTGGACAAAGAAAAAGAAGAGTCAATAAAAAATAAAAAACCCCATAAATATAGCGGAAAATGCAGAAACTTAAGTGAGGAAGAAAAAAATGAATTAAAAGCCAAAGGAATAAAACCGTCAATTCGTTTTAAAGTTCCTCAAGAAGGTGAAATCGGTTTTGAAGATTTGGTTAAAGGGGAATTAAAAGTCAACCTTGATACAATTGGTGATTTTGTAATTATGAAATCAAATGG
This sequence comes from Candidatus Gastranaerophilales bacterium, assembly GCA_944325065.1. Taxonomy (GTDB): domain Bacteria; phylum Cyanobacteriota; class Vampirovibrionia; order Gastranaerophilales; family Gastranaerophilaceae; genus UMGS1477. Next base: position 57,827 of record CALUYS010000004.1, read on the forward strand.
AACACCTACATACAATTTTGCTGTTGTTATTGACGATATGGAAATGAAAATATCTCATATTATTCGTGGTGAAGACCATATATCGAACACATATAAACAAATTTTAATTTATAAAGCATTAAAAGCACAAATTCCAAAATTCGGACATTTGGGCATGATTTTGGCACCGGATAGAAGCAAGTTGTCAAAACGTCATGGTGCAACGGCAGTATCAGAATTTGTGGAAAAAGGATATTTGACAGATGCTTTAATAAATTTTGTAGCACTTTTGGGTTGGTCTCCAACTGATGGCAACGAAATAAAAAACGTTGATGAAATAGCCCAAGATTTTCGTATTAGTGAAGTTTCTTCTTCAAATTCAATTTTTGAATATGACAAATTAAACTGGATGAATGGACAATATATAAAAAAAATGGAAATACCAAAACTTGTCGAGAAGATTAAACCATTTTTATCAAAATACAATTTAAGTGAGCTAACTCAACAACAACTTGAAAAAATGGTTGAAATCACTCGAGAACCATTGACATTGTTGTCGGATATTACTGATGAAGTCAATTATTTCTTTGGTGGAAAAAATGTTGAAATTGAAGAAAATGTTAAAAATGATGTTTTAAATATGGAAGTTTCTCAAAAAGTTTTAAAAGATATCTTGGATAATAGAATTGACAATTGGCATTTTGATGATGAAGAAAAACTTCATGATGAACTTGCGGATTTAAGAACATATTTTAAAGAAAAAGAAGGAATAAAACCCAAACAAACCATGTGGGCACTTCGAGCTGCGGTTACAGGAAAAACACATGGGGCTGATTTAGTTGCTGTGCTTGGAATTTTGGGCTATGATAATGTGAAAGCTAGAATAAAAAGTGCAATAAATTAAGGCTGTGTTTATGATTAGTATAAATTCACCAAAAAATATAAAAGCTAAAAAACTATTCTCTTTTAAAAAGCTTCAATATAGTGATTATAAAATATGGTCATTTTTAAAAAGTTTAAAACAAATAAAAAAGAAAAAAAATAAACATAAGGTTACATATATTTATACTTTTAATTTAAGTTTTTTTATGTCTTAATATAAAATACAAATAGAAAAAAGGAAATAATAACAATGCAAGCACGACATGCCGCAAGAGAGTTAGCTCTAATCGTATTTTCACAGTGTCCTGAAAATATTTCAAAATTAGATAAAGAAAATTATACTGATATTTTATTAAAATCAGTAAGAACGTTAACAAACAATTCAATGTCTGAATTAAAAGTTGCTACAAGTTGTTTTTTAGAAATAAAAGATTTTTTAGAACAATATGAAAACAATCACGAAGATAATATAAAAAGACCAATTGGCACACATAATATTGAAGTTCCTTTGCCTACAACTTTAGACATGAGAGAAAAATTGGATGATTTAATAAATGTATCAGATAAAGCCATAATGGCATTAGAAATTGCTGAAATGAGTGTTTTAGAAGAAAAAGAAGATGTTCGTGATTATATTATTAGGTTGGCTTTAAGTTATCGTCAAAATAAAAATGAAATTGACGGGTTAATCAAAAAGTACGCTTATGGTTGGAATATTGAGCGTTTGGTTAAAATAGATAAAGATATCTTAAGGATAGCCATTTGTGAACTTGTTTATATTCAAGATGCACCTGTTAGAGTGACTTTAGATGAAGCCATTGAACTTGCTAAAAAATATTCAACAAGTGATAGTGCTTCATTTATTAATGGTATTTTAGGTAGTGTTATTCAAGAATATAACTTAAAATCTAAATAAGGGGTTTTATGTTTAGTTTTTTTAATAAAAAAAATAATGAAGAAAATAAATCAGATAAAGATTCAAAAGGTTTTTTTTCGTCTTTAAAAGAAACGTTATCTAAAACAAGCAAGTGTTTAGTTTCAGATATTATTTCCTATGCAAGTGAAAAAGAAGAGTTTGATGATTTGACACTTGACGATATGGAAGAAATTTTAATAAAAGCTGATTTGGGTGTTAATGTTTCTTCTTATCTTATTGATAACTTAAGAAAACAAAATATTATAAAACCCTCTGAAATTAAATCATATTTAAAAGATGAATTTAGTAAAATTTTAGATAATGCTGGTAATAATAAGATTCGATATGATAAAAATGGACTTAATATTTATCTAATTACAGGTGTCAATGGTGTTGGAAAAACTACTTTAATTGCTAAACTTGCAAACAAGTTTAAAAAAGAGGGTAAAAAAGTTTTGCTTGCGGCAGGTGATACTTTTCGTGCTGCAGCTGTTGAGCAACTTCAAATATGGGCAAATAGAATAGATGTTAATATTGTTTATAAACATAATGCAGACCCTTCAAGTGTTGTTTATGAAGCTATAAGTAAAGCTAAAAATGAAAATTATAATGTTTTAATTATAGACACAGCAGGAAGATTACAAAATAAGTATAATCTTATGGAAGAGTTAAATAAAATAAAAAATGTAATAATTAAGAATGCTCCAAATGATTTAAAAGAAAGTTTGCTGGTCCTTGATGCAACTATGGGACAAAACGGTATAAGTCAAGCTGCAACTTTTTTTGAAGTTGCAAATTTAACTGGTGTTGCTTTAACAAAGCTAGACGGATCTTCAAAAGGTGCTATTGTTATATCTATTGCAAAAGATTATAAATTACCTTTAAAACTTATTGGTGTTGGTGAAAAAGTTGAGGATATAAAAGATTTTGATAAGGATGATTTTATTCAATCGTTGTTTATCTAAAATTTACTTTTTTTATTTTTTTTTTTTTATATACTTATTATAAAAATAGAAAATAAGTTGGGATACATGTGTTCGATATAATATTAAATCCTGCAATATTGTCAGTAATTATTCTTTCATTATTATGTTTAATGAAAGTCAATGTACTTTTATCCTTAATTATTTCTGCTATTATTGGTGGTTTAATATCCCATATGAAAATTGATGATATAATGAATACATTTATAACTGGTATGGGTGCAAATAGCGAAACAGCACTAAGTTATATTCTTTTAGGAACTTTTGCTGCTGCTATGGCTCATACTGGAATGGCACAAATTTTAGGGTTAAAAATAACAAATATTATTGAAAATAATAAATATATTTTAATATTAATCATAACAATAATAGCTATCTTGTCACAAAACCTTATTCCTATTCATATTGCTTTTATACCAATTATAATCCCACCTTTAATCAGTCTTATGAATAAATTAAAATTGGATAGACGAAATATAAGTTGTGCATTAGCTTTTGGTTTAAAAGCTCCGTATATTGCAATTCCTGCTGGATTTGGTCTTATATTTCAGGGACTTGTTGCGGATAATATGATTCAAAACGGTTATAATATAATAAAAACAAATGTTTGGAAATACAATATGATTATTGGTTTTGCAATGCTTATTGGGCTTTTTGTTGCTATATTTTATTCATATAATAAAGAAAGAAAATATCAAGATTTACCAATAGTTTGTATAGATTCAAATATGGATAATAATATGAGTAAACAAGAAAATTCAAAGTTGAAAAAAGAACATTATATTACGCTTATTGGAGCATTGGCAACATTGATTGTTCAGCTTAATACTGGTTCTTTGCCTTTGGGTGCTTTAGTTGGTTTAGGAATAATTTTTGCAACAAGGGCTGTAAGTCATCATAAAATGGATGCTTTAATGAATGAAGGCGTATGTTTAATGGGATATGTTGCTTTTGTTATGCTTGTTGCAGCAGGTTTTGCAGCTGTTTTAAAAGAAACAGGTAGTATCGATATTTTAATCAATGAATTATCAAATTATATGATGTATAGCAAAATTATAGCTTCCGTAATGATGCTTATTTTAGGTCTAATAATCACAATGGGCATAGGTACTTCTTTTGGAACAATACCAATATTAGCTGTGTTCTTTATTCCGATTTGTTTGAAATTAGGATTAAGTGAAATTTCAACGGTTATTTTACTATCTTCTGCTGCTGCATTAGGAGATGCCGGTTCTCCAGCTAGTGATACAACATTGGGACCTACATCAGGATTGAATGTTGATAACCAACATAATCATATTTTTGATACCTGTATCCCTACTTTTTTACATTTTAATATACCTATATTTATTATTGCTATAATTGTGGTTGTTATTTTTGGTTGAAGTCTTGACTTTATTCTTTGTTCTGCTAGAATTATTTTTGTAATAGAATAAGACTTATATAAATAAAAAGGGGGAATTTGTGTGAATACTATCGGAAATGTTTTAAATGTTTATACAAAAAGTATTCTAGTCAAACTATTGCAAATGGAGTACTATTTTATGAAGCTACAAAAAAAGTAAATCAAGATTATAAGAAAAAACAAGAAGCAGTTGCCGAGGGTACAATTGTTTTTCTTAATTTTATAAGAAACATTCAACTAAAACAGATGCATTCTAATACACCATCATTAATACAAACAAAACAACACATTTTTAAATTAAATAAAGTTTTAAATGGTTCACAAATTCAATATTTGGATAATAAGGCTAAAAAAAATTTAAATGAGTTCAATGAAAAACCTTTTATCATAGTAACTCCTAATGAAAAAAAACATATAGTTTCAGATAATGATATAAAAGCACTTATTATTATTGCTTTTTGCAAAAAGTTTAATATTAAAAGTAATAATGTAAAAGAATTAGAAAACAAAATTATTGATTTAAATAAAAATGGTGACGGCAAAAAAATTAATTGTTCAACGGCTAAAGTCCATTTTCGTTTAATATATAATTTTATAAATATACTGATAAAAAAAATTATAGCAAAAAAGATTTTTTATCATCGTTTGGTAAAAATAAGCTAAATACAATAAGATAGAAAAGTTAAGGAAAGAAAACCAACGATTAACGCAAGAAGGACATGATAAACCTTTGGAAAGACCAATGGCTGAAAATTTAGGTAAAATTGTTTTATATAATGAAAAACTTAATATGATAAAAAAAGAAATGAAAAAATTACACTCACAAAAGTGTCTAAAAGCTCCTATTAAAGAAATTAAACCACAGCAAATATCTACAGCTACTGTACAAGATAATATGGCAAAAGAAGCTGCGATTATATTAACAAATATGAAAAATGAAAAACAATAAAAATTTATTATTACTTATTCCCAACAATTGATATAATCATATTGTCATTAAAATATTTATTTGCAATTAAAATGATATCTTTTGCTGAAACTGAGTTTATTAATTCAATATATTTTTTATCAAATTCAAAGCCGCGACCTGAAGTTTCAAACCAAGCTAATGTTGCTGCTTTTTTACCATTTGTTTCAAGCGAAATAATATAATTACCAATAATTTTTTCTTTAGCTTCATTTAATTCTTTATCTAAAACAAATTCTGTTTTTATTTTTTCGACTTCTTTTAATAATTCATTTTTTGAGTATTCTAAAGTTTGAGGCTTTGTTCCTATATAAACTGCAAAAAGTCCGCTATTTAAATTTGCGACATAAGTTGATCCGATTTGGTAAGCAAGTCCTTGAGCATCTCGCAAATTAACAAAAAGGCGTGAGCTCATACCATTGCCTAAAATGGAATTTATAACCTGAATTGTTGCCCAATCTTTTTGATTTGTTACTCCATCTGTTTTCCATCCTATTGCAATCCAGCTTGTATTTGTGTCTTTTTTTGTATTAATACATTTTTTTTGTAAAGTTTTTGTAAATAATTTTTGATAACTTTTTAAATCAATTTCTTCTCCTTGTTTATTTTCAAAAAGTTTTGTAAAATAATTAATACAAGTTTGTTCATCAACATTGCCATTTATTGATATAACAAGATTTTTTGGATAGAATAATTTATTATAATAGCTTATTACATCATTTGTACTAATTTTATTTAAAGTTTTCTCTAAAATTTTTCCAGTATTATTATATGGAGTATATTGCCATATTGCATTTTTAAATTCTTCAAACATAACACTTGACGGAGTATCTCGTTGCGTTTTTATAGAGGTTAAAAGTTCCCTTTTTATCTTTTCTATTTCAAAAATATCAAATTTAGGATTATTTATAACTTCATTCAATAGTTCAAATGCTTTATTCAATTCATTTTTTGTAGTCTGAACTGATATTGTAAAGGTATCTGATGTTAATGAAGGAATAATAGAAATCCCATTTTCTTCCATAATCTCGGATAGTTCAATATAACTATAATTTTTTGTTCCTTTCATTAAAGAAGCAGCTAAAATATTTCCAACCCCAGGAATTTGTTCTGTGAAAACACCACCAGCATCCATAATTTGAATAGCTACTATATCATTATCTGTATTTTTATTAATTAATAAAATACTACCATTTGGTAATTCGTATTTACTTATTGTGTCGACTTTTTTTATTAGTTTTGCTTGTAAATTGTTATTTTCTTTTTTATGTTTAATATTTGCAATAGGATGTTCATTTGAACATTTATTTCCCTTTGGAATAATTATTGATGTTACACTTTTATTTAGGTCAAGATACTTGTTTGCAACTCGTTTAATATCATTTGATGTAACCTTTTTTATGTCTTCAATGTAATTTGAATATAAAGATAAGTCATCGGATACAACTGAAATATATCCAAGTTCATTTGCAATATTTGAAACTGACTCACGTGAATAAAAAACATCTTTTTCAATAATTTTTTTTGCTCGGCTTAATACTTCATTTGATACATTTATTTTTTTTATATTTTCGATTTCTTTTTTTATTGATAAATCAAGTTTATCAAGTTTTTCTTTATCAAAAGTTGCATAAATTAAAAATAAACCGTCGTCTTTTGAGGATGAATTTCTTGAGGTGATTGAATTAGCAAGTTGTTTTTGTTCCTTAATATTTTGGTATAATATTGAACTTCTACCATCACCTAGAATAACAGATAAAACATCAAGAGCATAGCTGTCATTATTGGTTGGTTTAGTACCTTTAAAACCTAAAATATAATAACCTGTTTGTACATCAAGTTCTTTATTTATAACAATTGGAGCCTTTGGAGCATTGTCAACTTTGTATGTTTTTGGATAATATTTATCAGATATTTTTTTGTTAAAAGTTGATTTAAGTAAATCAATAATTTTCTTTTCATCAATATCACCTACAATGACAGTTGTCATATTTTGTGGGACGTACCATTTATTATAAAAATCGAACATTTCTTCTTGAGTAATTTTTTCAATAATTTCTTTTTTACCTATTACATCGTAACGATATGGATGTGTTTTATAAAATCCCGAATTAAAATTTTTATATAAAATATTTTGAGGATTATCAAGTCCACGGGATATTTCTTCAATAACCACTTTACGTTCTTTTTCCAACTCGTGACGAGGGAAAAGTGGATTTAAAAGCATGTCTTCATGCATTTTTAAAGCAAGTTCAAAGTCTTTTGATGGAATAGTAATATAAAAATGGGTATAATCCTTGCTTGTCGCAGCATTAATAACGGCACCTTTTGATTCTAAAATTCTATCGAACTCACCAGCCTGATAATTTTTTGATCCTTTAAAAAACATATGCTCCAAAAAATGTGCTATACCATTATTTTTATCGTCTTCATTGATTGAACCGGTTTTTACCCAAGTGTCTATTGTTACAATAGGATTTGTATGGATAGGTTTTATTATAAATGTATGACCATTTTCAAGTTTGAATGTTGTAAAATCAGCACAAAAGACCATATTAATATTTAAAAATACAATAAGTAAAGCAAAAAATATCCTTTTCATTTTTGTCTCCTGAATAAATTATATTATATTACATATATTTTATCATAATTTTTATAATGATAAAGATTCCACTTATATATATATACACCTAGATAATGATTTTTTCTACAAAAATATGTAAAGTTACGATATGAGGATTTTTATTTTATTAAATTTATTTATTATTTTATTTTTGTCAAATGTAAATGAGGCAAATGCTTATACATTTAGAACATTTGAACCAAACGTACCTATTAATAATGGATATCAAAATTATAATAATCAAAATGGTTTTTATAATGTTGAAAATAATGATTATCCAAAACTTACGTTAATTGAAAATACATTATTTAATACAAGTTATTTAAATGAATCTGTTTATAATCGTTTAAATCGTATTGAGAAAAAATTATTTCGTAAAACATTTGAGAATATGGATTTAGCTTCACGTGTTGATAATGTAATTAATAATATGGAAAATGGAAATTATTATGGAAATATATCAAAAGCTCAATTAGGTAAAATGGAAATGTTATGTTTTCAAAAAATGTATAAAAAAGAACCAATTGAAACTCGGATTCAAAGACTTGAAACTAATGTATTTGGAACTATACAAAGCGGAAATTTAAATAATCGTTTTAAAAACTTAGAATTGGCTATAAATAATCAACAAGAACAAAACCAATATTATAATAATCAGTATAGTCAAAATAATTATTATCAAAATGGATATGGAATGAATTATAATGGTAATTATCATCAAAGTTTAGCAAGTAATTTTAAAAATATAATAGGTAACATGTTTAATCCCATGCGTATGACAGGTTTTACTCCGCCTGTTTATAACCCGTTCAATTATTATGATGCAAATTATGGAGCTCAAAGATACATACAAGGGACAGGTTATAGAGGGTTTCAAAATAAAAACTATGGAATGGGCTCAGGTGTCAGGGTATTTTATTAAAATTTAGATTAAAATAAGTATATATAAATAAACTTTTTTCGTTTATAATGAGATAAGAGATAATTATGGAATTAAAAAATATGGAAAAAGTTTTAAATGAATTATTGTTAAGTGCAAAGAATGATATAGATAATGCAAATGATATATCAGAAATTGATGAAATTCGCATTCGATATTTAAGTCGTAATTCTGAATTAACCAATATAAAGAAGAATTTAAAAAATTTAAGTAATGACGAAAAAAGAATAATAGGGTCATTAGCTAATAAGATTTCAAATTCGATTGAATCTGAGTTAAAAATAAAACATGATAAGTTGTATACACGTGATTTAAATAAAAAACTTGAGGAAGAGTATATTGACATTACTTTGCCAGGAATAGGACATAAATATGGGAAATTACATCCATTAACCCAAACAATAAATGAAATAACATCAATATTTGAAAAGATGGGATATAGTTTGGTTAAAACAGAGGATTCACCTGAAGTTGAAACAGAATATTTTAACTTTGATATGTTAAATGTTCCTAAAGATCATCCTGCAAGAGATATGCAAGATACTTTTTATACTAATGTAGGTAAAAATGTAGTATTAAGAAGTCAAACATCAAATTCTCAAATACGAGCTATGATAAATAAGCGACCGCCAATAAAAATTATCTCACCTGGACGTGTTTATCGTTCAGAAGCTGTAAGTGCAAGAAAAAATAATTTATTTCATCAAATTGAAGGTCTATTAATTGATAAAAATATCACATTTGGAGATTTAAAGGGTACTTTAAATGAATTTATAAGATTATATTTTGGAAGTAATCGAAAAACACGTTTTCGTAATAGCTTTTTTCCATTTACTGAGCCATCTGCTGAAGTTGATGTTGAATGTATAATGTGTAATGGTAAAGGATGTCGTGTATGTTCAGGTCTTGGCTGGCTTGAGGTTTTAGGAGCAGGTATGGTAGATCCAAATGTACTTGGAAATATGAATATTGATACAAATGAATATTCAGGTTTTGCATTTGGCATGGGAGTTGAACGTTTGGCAATGTTAAAATGGGCTATTGATGATATTCGATTATTTTATAATAATGATATCCGTTTTTTAAAACAGTTTTAATTTCTATATTGAACAAAAAGTAATCTCATGATAATATGATTGTATAAAGCCTCGGTAGCTCAGTTGGATAGAGCAACCGCCTTCTAAGCGGTAGGTCATGCGTTCGAATCGCATCCGGGGTAGACTTAAAAAAAGGATAAGTTTTTCTTATCCTTTTTTATTTAATATAGATTTTATCTAAAAATATTAATATACTCTTCAAATACATAAAAGCGATTTCTGTTAAACCCAGTTTTTTCGTGCAATATTCCTACTTCTACAAATGCTTTGAGTAGTCCATTTACTGTTGCAGGAGTAATTCCAAGCTCTTCACTTACAAGTTTGGAATTAACTTTGGGTTTAGAATATAATAACTCTAGTAATCTTTGACCATTTGTTGCTTTTTTACCAATTTTAGTTAATTTATTTTCAACATTTTTTTTGAGCTTTATAATTTCATCAAAAGTTTTGATACTGTTTTTTGATGTTTCAATTACTCCTGTTAAAAAGAATTTGAGCCATTGAGTAATGTTATCATTCTGTTTTACCATTGAAAGCGAATCATAGTATGACATTCTGTTCCTTTCAAAAAAGTCAGAAATGTATAAAACAGGCTTATTTAATAATCCGGTACTAATCAAATAAAGAATTATTAAAAGTCGCCCAGTCCTGCCGTTTCCGTCTAAAAACGGGTGAATCGTCTCAAACTGATAATGAGCTATACCAGCTCTGATAAGTTCCGGTACTTGTATGTATTCATTATGCAAAAATTTTTCAATATCACTTAGTAAATCAGGTAAAAGATTAGGTTCAGGGGGAATAAAAAAAGCATCCTGTAAAGATGAACCACCAATCCAATTCTGTGTTTTACGGATTTCTCCAGGAGTCTTATGTGTGCCTCTGACACCCTGTAAAAGTATTTTATGTGCTTCTTTTAAAAGCCTCATCGAAAGGGGTAACTCATTTAACATTTCTACTGAATAATTAATAGCTTGAATGTAATTTTGTACTTCATGCCAATCATCTCTTAATTCAGGTTTTACTTGCTCAACAGGAGATATTGCATCTTCAAAAGTTGTTCTTGTCCCTTCAATTCGATTTGAATTTGTAGCTTCTTTTGTTGCATACATCTTAATAAAAAAATCAATATCAGGAATTAAATCAGCATAAGAATTTAGTTTGCCTAACCACAGACTTGCGTTTTGAAGTAAGCTTGATAATTCTTCTAACTTCCAATTAATATCTTCATTAATAAATGATGGTACAAAAGGCTTGTAACCTTTATGCAAAATATATGTCCCTGCTTTATATTCTTTCATTATAATTCTGCCATATTTTAGTTTAGATTACTATTGTAAATTATAGCATATTTATAATTTAGTTTCAACGGATTAAGCAATATTTTCAATCAACCAAGTTCGGAACTCGACAATTCTATGGTAAATTAGTAAAAAGTATGAGGGTTTTTAAACTCGTTTTTTTTATTATATAGATAACAAGGAAATAAGCTCTTGTGCATTTTACATTTTTTTTACACAGAGTGGATATTTTTTTTGTTAAAAGAATATTTATTTTTGCAAGCAAAAATTTAAGTTTCGTTTAATGCAAAAAATCCAATACAAATTATATGCGAGGTAGATAAATTGTCAATATTTAAATTTGGGATTTATATACGAGTTTACCCTAAATATGAAACATTCGTCACTACGAGCTTTAGCGTAGCAACCGTGAAAACTATACTCAACACAAATAAGATAATTGGATTGCCCCAGAAATCAAAGATTTTCTCACAATGACGATAAGTTTATGTAAAATTGTATATAGTCGCCTTAAATTTTATGTTTTAATAATTTTGTGAGGGTTGAAAATGGCGAATGATAATTTGAAAAAAGCAAAAAAAGCCAAAAATGATGAATTTTATACTCAATGGGCTGATATTGAAAAAGAGATAATGGCATATATTGATTATAATTCTAATGTTTTTAGAGATAAAACGATTTTACTCCCTTGTGATGATCCTGAATGGTCAAATTTTACAAAATTCTTTGCTCAAAACTTTGAAGCATTTGGTTTAAAAAAGTTAATTAGCACAAGCTATGCTTATGAAAGCAAGAACGTAAATATGCCTTATCAAATTTCATTATTTGAAAAACAAGCACCTCATTTTGATCCTAATATTAATAAGGTAAGAGGCAAGATTTTCACTTTAGAAAATGATACGAATCAGAACGGTGTTATTGATATAGAGGATTTAAAATGGCAATATTTAGAAGGCAATGGAGATTTTAGAAGCGATGAAGTTAAAAAGTTACGGGATGAAGCAGATATTATAATTACGAATCCACCTTTTAGCTTGTTTAGAGAGTTCTTAGCTTGGATTGTCGAAGCTGATAAACAATTTGCTATTATTGGAAATATGAATGCAATCACATATAAGAAAGTTTTTCCTTTATTGAAAAATAACAAAATGTGGTTGGGAAATAGGTTTAATAGGCGAGTTAATGGTAAAAATATGATTTTTGGTGTTCCAAATAACTATCCGATGACTGGAACAGAAGTTGAAATTGACAAAGATGGTCGTAAATATATTGCTGTTGCAGGTACAGGGTGGTTTACTAATATAGAACACGGTAGACGTCATCAACCTTTACAGTTAATGACTATGGCAGACAATATTAAGTATAGCAAACATAAAGAAGTCAAAGGACAGGAATATAAAAAATATGATAATTATAATGCAATAGAGGTTCCTTTTACTGATGCTATTCCTAGTGATTACAATGGTGTAATGGGGGTTCCTATTAGTTTTCTTGATAAATATAATCCAGAACAATTTGATATAGTTGATTTAGGAATCGTTGGAAGTTGTGAGTTTACTTGTAATAAAAGGATGGAAATACTAGACAAACAAGGAAATCCTACTGGTAAATATACATATAATGCAAAAGGAACTCTATATACTAAGTTTAATCCACAGCGAGATAAATACCCTGCATTTAGAGATGTTGAAACGGGAGAACTATATTCAAGCATATATGCAAGAATCCTAATCAAGAAAAGAGGTGTCTAATGAAAACAGAATTACACACAAAGTGGACTGTTGAAGATATATGTAAAGGTTTTGTTTATAATGAGCTTGAGGGCAAAGGCTTATATGGTATGAGTGGCAAGCTTACTATTCAGCCCGAATATCAACGAAATTATATCTATGCAGACGGAAAGAAAGATGTAGCTGTTATTGAAAGCATATTAAAAGGCTATCCAATAGGATTGATATACTTTAATAAGAATGGTGAACAACTGGAAGTACTAGACGGACAGCAGAGAATAACATCATTAGGTCGTTTTGTTACAAGCAAGTTTGCTATAGTTGATAATGGAGTTCCTCAATACTTTAGAGGCTTATCGGAAGACAAGAAAGCGAAAATCCTTAATACAAAACTGCTTATCTATGTATGTGAAGGAGAAGAATCTGAAATTAAAGAATGGTTTAAGACAATTAACATTGTTGGCGTACCTCTGAATAAGCAAGAAATTTTGAATGCTATATATTCAGGAGAATTTACAACTCTAGCAAAAGAAGAATTTAGCAACTCGCAAAATACTTTTGTCAATAAATGGAGTGCTTATATTAGTGGTGTTGTTAATCGTCAAGATTTCTTAGCCTGTGCTTTAGATTGGGTTAGCAAGGGTAATGTTGAAGAGTACATGTCTAAACATAGACACGATAATAATATAAATGAACTAAAAACCTATTTTAATTCTGTTATAGACTGGGTAGATAGTATATTTATAAATGTTTATGATGAGATGAGGGGGTTGGAGTGGGGCAGGCTTTATGAAACATACCATAAGCAACCTTACGATAGCCAAATTTTAGCTAATAAAGTTTTAAAATTGTATAATGATGAGTTCATTAGAAACAAAAAGGGCATTTTCGAGTATGTTCTTGGTGGGTGTGTGAATAGCAAACTTTTGGAAGTTCGTATATTTGATGATAGAGATAAGAAAACTGTCTATAACAAACAAACAGCAGAAGCTAAAGAAAAAGGAATCTCAAATTGTCCATTATGTGCTTTGGGAAATGATAACAATAAAACTAGAATATGGCAAATCAAAGAAATGGATGCTGACCATGTTACTGCTTGGTCAAAAGGTGGTGCAACCGATATAAAAAATTGTCAAATGCTATGTAAAACACATAATCGAGCTAAAGGAAATAAATAAATAAATAAATAAAAATACTATTTTTAACTGACAAAGTTTTGAACTAAACAATTATATGGCATTTTTTGGAAGATTTTAAATGTTTTTTAACTATTAAATTAGATTATATATATTTTTTTTGAAAAAAAATAAAAAGTAAATACAATGTTTATTATGTTAAATAAGAGGACATAGTAAAATTATTGCACTTATTGATTGTGATGCTTTTTTTGTATCTTGTGAACAAGCTAGGCATCCTAAACTTAAAAATAAAGCTGTATGCGTTTTAAGTAATAATGACGGTTGTATAATTGCTCGTTCAAAGGAAGCAAAAAAACTTGGAATTAAAATGGGAGAGCCTCTTTTTCTTGCTCAAAAAGAACAGGCTGATGTTATTTATATTTCTTCTGATATTGATTTTTATGAAGAAATGTCAAAACGGGTTATGCAAAAGATTGAAAATTATACGAAAATAGTCGAAAAATATTCAATTGACGAAGCTTTTGTTGATTTAACTGGTTTAAGGGGGCTTTATCATAAAAGTTATGAAAAAATAGCAAAGATGATAAGGAATGATATATATAATGAACTTAAAATACCTGTTTCAATTGGTATAAGTGCTACAAAAACATTAGCAAAATTTGCTTGTGAGAAAGCTAAATTAAAAGATAGTGGAATTTATTTTATTAAACCTAAAAATATAACAAAAGAGCTTGAAAATGTGAATGTTGATGAAATATGGGGCATTGGTAAAAATACTTGTGCTCTTTTGAATAAGTTTGGGGTATATAAAGTTTCTGAATTTGTTAGTTTAACAGACTCTTTTTTAAGAAAATATTTTAATAAACGTAGTATTGAAATGAAAGAAGAATTAAAGGGTAATATTATATACAAAGTTACAAATGTTACAAAAACTCCTAAATCTATACAAAAAACATGCTCCTTTCCTCAATTTACAAATGATGTAAATTATATTAAAAACTGCTTAAACTTTCATATTCATAGAGCTTGTCGAAAATTGAGAGAACTTAATATGCTAAGTGAAATTGTGACAATTGTTTTAAAGAAAAAAGATTATACATTAATTAAAAAAAAATATTACTTAAATAATGAAACGGATTGGGAGTTTCATATTTCAAATATTATAATAAAACTTTTTGATGAAATTTATAATCCAAATGTATTGTATCGTAGCTGTGGGGTAATATTGTCTGGATTAAAATTAAATACCTCAAGACAGCTTTCTTTTTTTTCTTTAAATCAAAATACAGATAAAATAAAAAAGCTTGAAAATTGTATTGATAGTTTAAATATAAAACATGGAAAATATACATTAAGACCTGGGTTTATTTTTACAAATATACAAAATAAAAAATTTCTTCAAATATAACTATAAACAAAATCAAGTGTTTTAAATTTTTTTTAAGTTACATAAATAAAAATATAGAATGTTGTATTTTGTCTAGTTAATATATATAATAAGTATTATATTTACTGTGGTATTTATCATTAGTTTTTTATTTTGTACAATTAGTTATGAAAATTTGATATAAAAGATTCTAAAATTCCTTTTTTATTTTTGTATAATAAGTGTATTAAACGTTATAATTGTATAAAGATTCATTTACCTTCAAGAAGTAGGTGATATAGTTTCTTTGTATTTATTTTTTATCGTTGAGTAATTTATTAATTTTTTTTCATTTTTATACTTAAATAAAATGGACAATAGTCACTAAAACGATTATTAATATACGTTTTAGATTAGTTTTTTAGATTAAAAAACTATTAAATTTTATAAATAATTTACTATTATTTATAAAAATATTTTTGTGCTTAATATATAAAAATAATTAATATTTAAGTTTGTATATATTTTTCACTTAAATAATTTTATTTAAGATAATAAAATATATATAGTTCAAGTGTGTAATATTTAAAATTGAAGTAAAAATATTAAATATTGCTGATATGAAAAAAATGTACATAAATTTTAAATTTCGGTATAATATTTTTATGATAAAAAAAATATTACAAATAATTATTATACTTTTGCTTTTGTCATTTCAACAAATTTGTTATGCTATAAATGAAATAAAAATAACAGATTTTATTTTTGATAATTCAAGTAAAATAATTTTTTTACCAAGTTATAACAATCTTGATGAAATTGAAAAAATAAGTGTTGAAAGCAAAAATCTCAACAATCCGAAACGAACTTTTTTTGATATAAGTAATTCAATTTTAACAGTTGGTAATATTGTATATAATTTTAAAAATTCGCCTATTGAAAAAGTTGTATTAGCACAAAATTCAACTAATCCAAATGTTGTAAGATTGACATTTTATCACGATAATAATATAGATTTATCAAAAGTTGAACTTTTAAAATTAAGAAATGGTCTTGTGTTAAAACTTGACGAAATGAATATTCCAAATTCTTGTCTTCATCGTTCATTTAGAGAGGAAAAAAGTTTATCTTCTGATTTTATTGAAAAATTGACATTTTTAAAGCAAGTTTCAGATGAAAAAAATGATATATTGGTACAAAATGAAATTACATCGATTATAAATAGACCTGCTCAAGGTATAAAAAAAGTAGGAAATGAAGCATTAAATAATATTTTTATACCTGATGATACAAAAAGGCTTAGAAGCAAATCCTATATTCAAAAGCTTTCGGTTAGAAATGGTAATATTTTGCTCAATGGGATTGGGAATATTACAGTTGAAAAACCAATAATATTATCAAATCCATCAAGAATAGCTTTTGACCTGGCAAATGCGGTTGTTGCAAAAGATTTAAAGAATAAGACTTTTAATATTTCTCAAAATGAAAAAGTTGTAATTTCTCAATTTGAACCTACAAAAGTACGCGTGGTTATTTATACAGAAAATGTCAAAGATTATGAAAGTGTTTTTTCTTTTGACCAACAAAGTTTATTAATTGTAAATAAAAATAGAATTTCAAATGTAAAGCTTTCTGATAATATCTCAAAGTTAAGTTCTTTTACAATTTCGAATTATAATATTGAAGATAAAAATTTAACATTTGAATTTAATAATCCTTGTATTCTTTCATACGTTAGAAATTTGGATAATATAGAATTTATAATATATAATGGTAATTTTTCAGATATAACAAAAATAAAAACAACTTTGACTAATTTTTTTAGTGAATCAAAAGTTGAATCATTTGGGCGTTCGATTATAAAGATAACAATAAATATAAATCCAAATAGTAAAACAGAATTTTTTGAAACGACAAATGGTAAAAAAGCTGTTATTTTAATAAAAAATAAAATGTTAAAACCTCAGCCTATAGTTATTCCAAAAGATAATATTAAGGAAACTATTAATGTTCCCAAAAATGTGGATAAAAAATTAATAGTACTTGATGCAGGTCATGGAGGAAGTGATGTTGGAGCAACAAGAAATGGGATTTATGAAAAGGATATAAACTTAGATGTAACAAATCGTCTAGCTAGAATGCTTACAAAAAAAGGTTTTAAGATTGTTTTAACAAGAAAAGAAGATGAAACTGTTTCACTTCAAGATCGTGTTGAAATTTCAAATGCAAAACGCCCTGTTTTATTTATGAGTATTCATGTTAATGCAAGTGTCAATGAAACAGTACGAGGTGTTGAAACTCATTATTGGAAAGATAATAGCATTGATTATGCAAATATCGTACAGAAATATCTTTCAATGATTGATTCACCTAGTCGTGGTGTTTTAAAGTCAAAATTTTATGTGATTAATCACACTGAAGCTCCGGCTGTTCTTGTTGAAATTGGTTTTATATCGAATGCTCAGGAACGAAATGAATTAATAAGTGATAAACGTAAAGAACAAACAGCTAAAGTTTTAGCTGATGCAATAGTGGAGTATTTAAAAATAGTAAAATGATAGAAAAAAATAAGTCAATAGGGATATATGACTCTGGCTTAGGTGGTTTGAGTGTATTTAAAGAACTTTTTAATAAGTTAAAAAATGAAAATTATATTTATTTTGGTGATACAAAAAATTTACCCTATGGAGATAAAAAAGAGGATGAACTGCTTAAAATTGCTACAAATATTTTCAATATCTTTGAAAGAATGAATGTTAAAGCTGTTGTTATGGCTTGTAATACCACAAGTGCTGTTGTTTATGATAAGATTAAAGATAGATATAATTTTAAAATCTATCCAATAATTCAAAATTTTGCAAAATATATTGCTTCTCAAAATTATGACCGTATTGGTGTTTTCGCAACACATTCAACAATCAAGTCTCATGCTTATATAAAATATATAAAACTATACAAAAATGATATAAATATTTTCGAGCATGCTTGCCCAAATTGGGTGAAAATTGTTGAAGAAAATAGTTTTAATGATGAAATCAATCAAAATTTAATAAAAAAGGATTTAGAGGAATTGTTAAAATTTAAACCTCAAAAAATTATTTTAGGTTGTACTCATTATCCATTTTTACTTGATAATTTATCAAAATATGTACAAAGAGATATATTTATAGACCCGGCAAAATGTTTTGTCAATGAAATAATAAATGATTTAACAAAATGTGATTTAATAAACGAACAAGAAAAAGGAGAGATAACTTGTTATGTGAGCTCAAGCCCAAAATCTTTTTCAAAAAATTCAAAAATATTTGTAGACTTTGATATAACCCCTAAGCTATTTAACGAACAGGAATATTTTGTAAAGATATAGTCAAAAAAAAATATTTATGTTATTTTTAAAATGAGAAGAGTTAATTGAAAGGTAAAGCATGATTTCAGTAAACGATTTAAAAACCGGTTTGACGATTGAAATAGAGGGTGTTTTATGGAGTGTAATCGAGTTTTTACATGTAAAACCAGGCAAGGGAGCGGCGTTTGTCCGGACGAAATTAAAAAATGTAGAAACAGGACAAGTTGTTGAAAAAACATTTCGTGCCGGTGAGAAAGTTGCAAAAGCTATGTTAGACAGACGCATAATGCAATATTTATATAAAGAAGGAACTGATTATATAATGATGGATAATCAATCATATGAACAGTTAAGTGTTTCAGAAAAAGAAATAGGTGAGGGCATAAAATACTTGAAAGAAAATATGGAAGTATCTGTACTTTTGTATGAAGGTAAAATTATTGGTGTAGATATTCCAAACCATGTTGAGTTAGAGGTTGCTGATTGTCCACCATCTGAAAAAGGGAATACCTCTCAAGGTGGAACAAAACCTGCAACATTAGAAACTGGTGCTGTTGTAAACGTACCTTTCTTTATTTCAATAGGTGATAAAATTCGTGTTGATACCCGCACAAACGAATATTTAGATAGAGTATAGGTGATAAAAAATGCAATTTGATTTTGAATATGTTGAAAAACTTGTGAAATTGGTTTCAGACAGCAAATTGTCAGAGCTTGTTTTGGAAGACAGTGAACAAGCTATTGTACTAAAGAAAAACGAACATCAGGTTATAAGCCAAGTTGTGCCAAATTCAAACATGGCTCAAATACCATTAGCTTCTGTTGGAGATGTCTCAAATAACTTACAAACAGCAGTTGAGATAAAAGAAGAAGAAGTTAAGGAAAAGCCAAAAGGTAGACCTATTACTTCACCTATGGTGGGAACATTTTATAAAGCTCCTTCGCCTGATGCATCACCGTTTGTAACGGTTGGTGATATAGTAGCAACAGGTCAAGTTGTTTGTATTATTGAAGCTATGAAAATGATGAACGAAATTGAAGCTGAAGTTTCAGGACGTGTTGTTGAGATATGTGTTGCAGATGGACAAAGTGTTGAATACGGACAAGTTTTAATGTATGTAGAATAAAAATTAAAAATGCACTATAATAAATTATAGTGCATTTTTATTATTTATTTTTGGGGGATAAAAGTTTAAAGAAAATGATAAAAAAAGTTTTAATTGCAAATAGAGGTGAGATTGCGCTTAGAGTTATACGTGCAGCAAAGGAGTTGGGTATAAAAACGGTTGCTGTTTATTCTCAGGGTGATAGTGAGTCTCTTCATGTTACTTTGGCTGATGAAGCCTATTGTATTGGGCCAAATCAAAGTTCAAAAAGCTATTTAAATATTCCAGCTATTATTTCAACAGCCTTGATGAGTGGAGCTGATGCTATACATCCAGGATATGGTTTTTTGTCAGAACGTGCTGATTTTGTTGATATTTGTAATGACCACAATATAAAGTTTATTGGACCATCCTCAAATGCAATGAAGCAAATGGGTGATAAAGCAACGGCTCGCAAAACCATGGTTGCAAATGATGTGCCTGTAACTCCGGGTACTGATTTAGTTGAAGATATAAATGATGCTATTTTATTTGCTCAAAAAACAGGCTATCCGATAATCGTAAAAGCAACCGCTGGTGGGGGTGGAAAAGGTATGAGAATAGCAAATAGTGATGCAGAATTAAAAGAAGCTATATCTTTATGCCAACTTGAAGCTAAGAATGCATTTGGAAACTCTGGGGTGTATTTGGAAAAATATCTTATAAATCCTCGTCATATTGAGGTGCAAATAATTGCAGATAGCTTTGGTAATGTTGTTCATTTAGGAGAACGTGATTGTTCAATACAAAGGCGTCATCAAAAACTTATTGAAGAAGCACCATCTTGTGCTATTGATGAATCTTTACGTAAAAAAATGGGTGAAGCGGCTCGGCGTGCGGCTAAAGCAATAAATTATGAGGGTGCTGGAACTTGCGAGTTTTTGCTTGATGAAAATAACAATTGGTATTTTATGGAAATGAACACTCGTATTCAAGTTGAACATTGTGTTACTGAAATGGTTACTGGTATTGATTTAGTAAAAGAACAACTACTTGTTGCTTCAGGAAAAAAATTATCTTTCTCTCAAGAAGATATAAACATAAAAGGTTGTGCAATTGAGTGTCGAATTAATGCTGAAAACCCAGATAAAAACTTTATGCCTTGCCCTGGTAAAATTGAAGGATATATTGCCCCAGGTGGTTTTGGGGTGAGAGTTGATTCTCATTCTTATACTGGTTATTCTATTCCACCATATTACGATTCAATGATTGGAAAACTTATTTGTTGGGGGAAAAATCGTGAAGATGCAAGAAAACGGATGCTTCGTGCTTTGGATGAATTTGTTATTACAGGCGTTAAAACAACTATTCCTTATCATAAAAAAGTTTTAAATCATGATGTTTTTATTTCAGGTAAATTTAACACTGGTTTTATTGAACAATATATGAATCTTAAAAAAGACAGTTTAGATAAAATTCCAAGCGGTGTTTAAATTAAGATGAAAGATTTAAAAACAGCGAATAAAGCAAAAAAAATTTTAATAATTCGTCTCGGTGCTATTGGTGATGTCGTCCATAGCACTATTATTTCTACTGCTATTAAAAATAAATATCCTCGTGATAAAATACATTTTTTAACTTTACCTTATATAAAGGAAATGTTAAAAAATGATTTGAATTTTGAAAAAATATTTGAGTTTGATAACAGAAAAAAAAATAATTTGTTTTATTTGTTCAAGCTTGGTTTAGCTTTAAGAAAAGAGAATTATGATGTCATTTTTAATCTGACAAATGCTTTTAGAACTAATTTCATATCGTTTGTTGCAAATCCTAAAAAAAATATCAAAAGAAGTAAACAGCGTAAAATTGCATTGGATGCTTTTTTTAATGCTGCTTTAAAATTTGATAATACTTTAGTATATCCCAAAAATTTATCAATTATATCAGGTCAAATGGAAAAAGATAATATATTAAAAATGCTTAATGATATAAAGCAACCAATTATTATTTTTAACCCTGGTGGAGAGAATGACAATATTCGTCAAGGTCGAATTTGGCCTTTTGAATATTGGATTGAACTTGGGAATAAACTTTATGAAAGTTTAAATGCTACAATTATTATTTCTGGTTCAAAGAATGAGGAATTTGAACATCAAAAATATAAAGCTATAAAAAATGCTATAGTTTTTTCAGGAAAACTAAAATTAAATGAAACACTTGCTTTATTTTCATTAGCTGATATCGTTATTTCAGGCGATAGTGGTCCTTTACATATGGCATCTTCGCAAAAAAATACTAAAACAATTGCACTTATGGGTTCAACAGCAAAAATGTGCGATGCTTATGGCGAAAATTGTTATAACATTTATCCAGACAACAATTGTGTTGGGTGTTTTGAAAAAAAATGCAAATATCTTTTTGAAAAAAATCAAAAGTACACGCCTTGCATGAAAGCCATTTGTGTTGATAAAGTTTTTAATAAAATAAATGAGGTATTAAGAAAACAAAATGTATAATCACGAAGTTTTAAAACAATCAGAAAAAATGATTGAACCATATATAAAACAGATTGATGAGATTGAAGTATATAATCAAAATAAAGTTTTAAATGCATTTATCGAAAATAAAGTTAGTGCAACTGATTTTTCGTATGTTTCAGGTTATGGGCACGACGATATGGGGAGAGAAAAACTTGATAGAGTTTTTGCTTCAATATTCAAAACTGAAAAAGCAATAGTGAGAAACCATTTTGTATCAGGGACTCATGCTTTATCTTGTTGTTTACTTGGAAATTTAAATTATGGCGATACGCTTGTTTCAGTTGCAGGAAGCCCTTACGACACAATGGAAGAAGTTATTGGAAAGCGAGGAACTTCAAAAAATTCTTTGATTGCCAATGGAATAAATTATAAAGAAATACCACTTATTAACGATCAAACTATCAATTATGATGCATTAATAAATACAATTAATGAGAATACTACTATGGTTTTAATTCAACGTTCTTGTGGTTATCAACTTCGTGAATCATTAAATATTGATAAAATAAAAAAAATAATAGAAATTGTCAAAATAAAAAATCCTAACTGTATTTGTTTTGTAGATAATTGTTATGGCGAGTTTGTTGAAAAAATGGAACCAACCGAAGTTGGAGCTGATATAATAGCAGGGTCGTTAATAAAAAATCCAGGTGGTGGAATTGTTGAAACGGGGGGGTATATAGCAGGGAAAAAACAATATGTAATTAATGCTTCAGAACGTTTGACAGCTCCTGGGATTGGTGAATATGGAGGTTCAATGCTAAATCAAACTCGGCTAATTTATCAAGGCATATTTATGTCCCCTATGGTTGTTGCAAATGCTTTAAAAGGTGCAATTCTTTCCTCTTGTGTGTTTGAGAAAATAGGTTTTGAATCATATCCAAAATATAATGAAACAAGAACGGATATTATTCAAAAAGTGAAGTTTGGACAAGAAGAGCCGTTAAGACATTTTTGCGAAACAATACAACACCTATCGCCAATCGACTCTTACGTTACTCCAATGCCTGATGATGTTCCAGGATATGACAACAAACTTATTATGGCGGGTGGGTCGTTTATTGAAGGCTCAACTATAGAATTGTCTGCCGATGGTCCATTAAGACCCCCTTATGTTGCTTATATGCAGGGCGGGTTATCGTATTCTCATGTGAAAATTGCTTTGGGTGGAATATTGAAACGATTAAATGTAAAAAATTGTGTGTGAAAATGGCAAGAGAAAATAAAATAAAATCTTTAAAACTTAATAAATATATTGCACAAAGTGGGTTATGCTCCCGCCGCAAGGCAGACAAGCTTATATTGTCAGGTGTTGTTTTTGTTAATGGTAAGAAAATCGAAAACCTTGGAGAAGTTGTCACTTCAAAAGATAAGGTTGTTGTTGAGGGAAATTTGATAAAACCTGACAACTTTGTTTATATCCGATTTTATAAACCCGCAGGATATATTACAAGTTCAAATGACGAAAAAGGTAGAAAAACCATTTATGATATACTCCCAGAAGAATGTAAAAAGCTAAAACCCGTCGGACGTTTGGATAAAGATACTTCAGGTTTGCTAATTATGACAAATGATGGTGATTTTATAAATTCATTAACACACCCTAAAATCAAAATCCCGAAAGTTTATAAAGTTGTTGTTGAAGGTAAAATGACACGTCAAAAAGTTCTTGAGCTTGAAAATGGTATCGAAATTGCAAAAGGAAAAATAGCATACGCTCAAGTTGATTATGTTGATGTGCTTGCTGACTCAACTGTTATGCAGATTACTCTTTATCAAGGGTTAAATCGTCAAATTCGCAAAATGTGCCAAAAAGTCGGTCATAAAGTTGTCTCTTTGAAACGCATTAAACACGCAAATGTTGTGCTTGATGGTTTAAAACGCGGAGCTTTTAAGTATATTAACCAAAAACAAATTAAAGAAATAGAAGATTATATTAAAAATAGAGCCTCTTAAATAATACATTAAAAAATACTTAATCCAGATGATATAATTAACCACTTATATGCGGTAAACTTAAGTTACTTAAGACATTTTTTATTTAAAGTTGGAAAATACATAAGTGAAAAAATTTAAATTTAGGTTACAAACAGTACTTGAGTTAAAGTCTAAAATATTGGATGAAAAGTTGATTGAACTTTCTAAAATTCTTTCTCAAATTAAAACTGAGGAAGATATTTTAAATCAGTTAGTAGAAAAACAAAATTCTTTAAATTTAGAACTTTTGACTCTTATTTCAAACTGTTCAAATATTAATGTTGAGCAAGTTGTAAATTTAAGAAATTACTTGCCTCAAATAGAAGATAAAATTAAATCTCAAAAACAGCTTATTAATGATATGAAAAATGTACTTGAAATAAAGCAGGATGAAGTTAATGCTGCATATCGTGATAAGGAAATTTTGGAAAAGTTAAAAGATAAACAAAAAAAGTCTTATTATCAGGAATTTGAAAAAAAACAAAATAATGAACTTGATGATATTACAATATGTAGATATAGTTTCTCGTAAATAAAAATATAATTAAGGAATCCATTTATGGCAACAAATGATATTTTTAATTTAAATAATTTATTAAAACCTCAAATTTCAAATGAAAATAATTTGAATAATATTTTTGATCAAACTTTTTCATATAAAAAGGATAATTATACAACTAAGATAAATTCTGATTTTTCAAATGTTTTTGAAAATGCTAAAAAAAGTGATTTGCTAAGTGAAAAAAGAAAACCATATAATGTAACAAATATATCGGATAGTGAAGAAAAAAACTTTGAAAAAAAATCATTAAACAAAACTAAAAATAAAAATGTTGATTTTAATTATGACAATAATGAAGGTAAAAGAAAAGAAAATGAGATAAAAAAAGAAAATAGTAATATTGTTAATTGTTCTGAAGTTCTAAATAAAAACATTGAAAAATGTGAAAACATTCAAGAAAATAATAATGTGGAAGAAACTCTTTTAAAAGATGCAACAAATATTTATGAAACTTGTAAAGCTAATAAAGACAATGTAAATAATGATATTGGTATAAGTGAGAAGACAACTGTCAAAGAAGAAATTCTTGCTTCTAATTTGGTTTTTAGTACCCAAAAAGCAAATGAAACAGATAATTTGGCTACTTTTTCTAATAATGAAACTAAAGATATAAAAGATAATAATAATAATAATAATATTGCCTTAAATTTTGATAAAAACATAGCTAAAGAAGTTCAAAATAGTTTAAAACAAGATTTAGAATTTAATGATGAAGTTAATAATACTTATAAAAATAATGAAGAACAAAGTTTTTATAATGATTTAACAGTTAAAGCAGATATAAAACTTGATGATACAAAAGAAATAAGTGGTTTAAATTATAAATTAAAAGAGAATTTTGATGTTTTTAATCTTAATGAAGAACAATTAAATGGAAATCAAGTAAAAATAAAAGATACTCAAGTTAATGAAGTCGATATTCAAAATTTAGATGAAGAAATTATAAACAATAATTTTGTTGATTTAGATGAAGTTAACATTAATAAAAATCAGATTTTAAATTTTGAAGATGAAAAAATGTCAGATATTTTAAGTCAAAATGATATGGATTTAAATGAATTAAATATAAAAGTGTTAAAAATTAAAACAGATTTAAATTCTTCAAATAACAATAACAATGAATTAAATCAAAATAACCAAAACTATAGTCAACTGTTTGGTGGAACAAGTGCAAAATATAACTTTGAAAGTACAAATAACATTAGTTTTAATCAGAATATAAAAATTGATAATATTTCCCAAATAAATGTATCAAGTAAATTCAGTCAAAATGTTAATACAGAAATGATGAATAAAGAAAATATTTTAAATCAAATATCAAATAAATTAGAGAATCTCACTGATTCACAAAGTCGGGTTAATATCGTTTTAAGACCCGAAAATTTAGGACGATTGCAGTTGGAAATAGTATCTGATAAAAATGGAGCAATAAGTGCAAATTTAACAGCAACAAATGAAAATGTAAAACAATTGCTTGAAAAAAATATTAACGAGTTAAAAAATACATTAAACTCACAGGGT
The DNA here is from genome assembly GCA_944325065.1 of Candidatus Gastranaerophilales bacterium. GTDB lineage: Bacteria > Cyanobacteriota > Vampirovibrionia > Gastranaerophilales > Gastranaerophilaceae > UMGS1477. Next base: position 84,183 of record CALUYS010000004.1, read on the forward strand.
GTAAATGTTAGCAATATTAATATAAAAATTGAAAATACAAATCAAGCATCAAATAATGGTTTAAATTATCAAAATCAAAATAATGACAGCTTGAATAATTATTTTAGTTTTAATGATGGAGCTAGAAATAATTTTAATGGTAATAATGAAAATCAAAATTTAAATGAGAAAAATAAAACAAATAGTTTGAAAGAATTAAATCAAAAGTTGAATGAAAATTCTATAAATGATACTCAAAAATCAAGTGATAGATTAGTGGATTTAAAAGTGTGAGAAAACTTGAGGAGGTAATTAAACAATGGGTTTAAGTTCTGAAATAATAAATATGCAAAATCAAACAACAGCAATGCAATCCCAACAAACAAAAACAACGGGAAGTGAACAACAGTATGATCAGGATATGTTCTTGAAGCTTATGTTAGAGCAATTAAAATATCAAGATCCTTTGGAACCAACAGGTAGTACTGAGTTTTTACAACAACAAGCAATGTTTACTCAAGTAAGTGAATTACAAAAATTAAATAGTGAAATTAGTACGAATAATCAACTTGTACAAGGTAGTTTAATGATAGATAAAGAAGTAGTCTTAACAGATCCTTCAAATTCATCAAAAGAAATAACAGGGATTGTAACATCAGTTGGTTATAATGGAAGTGAAGCAACAATTGAAGTAAATGGAAAAAGTTATCCTATTTCTTCGGTTAAAACAATAAAATCAATGAATTGGGAATATGTTCCACCAAGTGAAGACAACACAACGAATGGTAATGAAGATAATAAAACAAATGATAATAATACAAATAAAACAATTGAGAAAGTATAAACAAATAGTATTATAATGGAGGAATAAATACTTATGGCACAAGCATTTTTTACGTCAATGGGTGGTATTAATGCAGCACAGTCACAGATTAATGTAATAGCAAATAACGTAGCAAACATTAACACAACAGGATTTAAATCAAGTAATATGACATTTGAGGATATATACTATATAACAAATTCATCAGGAAGTGCACCAACAAAGACATTGGGAGGTACAAATCCGCGTCAGGTTGGTTTAGGAGTGCAAGTAAGTGCAATAAGTAAAAATTTTACACCCGGAACAACAACTACAACTGGTCGTAATACTGATATAAATATACAAGGAACTGGATTTTTTTGCGTACAAAATGGTAATGGAGCTATAATGTATACTCGTGCTGGAAATTTTACTATTGATGCAAATGGAGTGTTGGTTGATCCAAATGGTAATAAAGTCATAGGCACAAATACGATTTTTGGGAGCCAAGGAAGTGATATACCTGTTAAAATTCCTACTTTAATAAAAACAGAAACTGTTCCTAATACTGAAGATATTCTTACAAAAGAATTGAGTAATTTAAATGGAGTTGATATAATAAAAGGTACGTTTACGATAACAGCTGATATGCGTCCTTCTGGCGGAGCAATTGATACAACTGCAACAGTTGATATATCAGATTGTACTGATTTAAATGGAGTGATAGCAAAAATTAATTCAGCATTAGCAGATGAAGGCATTCCATCAACAGCTTCTATTGTTGATGGGAAAGTAGTTTTTACAAATGACACAACGAAATGTGGTTCTTTAAGTTTTGGTTCTGGAACGTCAAATTTTGTTTCAGTGGCAGATTTAGCTGGAGCTCAAGCTGCCGCTGATGGTTCTTATTCTTCTCAAGTTCTCGATTATAAACAACAAATTTCAATGCCAGATGTAATTGCTGAAGCTCAAGGGCACGAAGATGTTGCTATTTATGAAAATGGAGCCATTGAAGTTACGTATGCCAATGGTGATAAATTAACCGTTGTTCTAGATGAAGAAACAAATAAGAATATTTTTAGATACACAACGGCAGACGGTATAATTATTGAAGGTAATGATGTAAAAATAAGTCCAGATGTATGCCAAGTAGAAAATTTGCAAATACAACTGGCAAAATTTACAAATCCAGATGGTCTTATTCAGGTTGGTTCAAATTTGTTCCAACAAAGTGCTAATTCTGGATTACCTTATTATGGTTTTGCTGGAGTGAGTGGCTTAGGAAGTCTTCAAACGGGTGCTTTAGAAGCATCTAATGTCGACCTTGCTGAACAATTTGCTAATATGATTCAAGCCCAAAGAGCTGTTGAGGCAAATAGTCGTGTTTTCTCAACAACAAACGAGGTGTTAAAAACTCTTGTATATATGGGGCAATAGCATAAATAATATATTTATATTATAAAGAAGGAAGTGAAAATCTAATCACTTCCTTTATTTTTATATAATACTTGACATAAGTCGATTTTTATTATATTAATAAATAGGAAAATATATACAAAAAATGGAGTGGAAAGTATGGTAAAAGAATATATAGTAATTATTAACTTAAATTGATGAATTTAACAATTAGACACTTAGCTAATTGTCTAATTTGTCAAGTTTTATTTTAATAATATTAAATCTTTTTCATACTTCCAAATATTCTTAATTCCAGACACAAGAGGCTTATCGCATATATGAGCCTCATTTTTTTTAATAAAACAGATATAATAGTGTTTTATTTTTTATTTTAAGTTAAAATAATTAAAGATTTATAAATATTTTTCTAGGTTTTGAGATTAAATTTTAATGTTCAGGATTAATAAATTATCAAATGACTTAATTAATAAAATAGCAGCAGGAGAAGTAATAGAACGTCCTGCATCGGTTGTTAAAGAATTGCTCGAAAATTCTATTGATGCAGACTCAACAAAAGTTGAAATAATAATAAGCAATGATTGTCGAAATATAAGAATTGCAGATAACGGTATAGGTATTCATCCTGATGATGTTGATATTGCTTTTTTTAAACATACAACAAGTAAAATATCCAAATATGATGATTTATGGGAAATATCATCTTTTGGATTTCGAGGAGAAGCGTTATCAAGTATTATGTCTATTTCAAAATTAAAATGCATAACAAAGATTGATAATTGTGATTATGCTATAAAAGTTAGTTTTGATGAAAATTTAAATCTTATAAAATCTAAAACAGTTTCAAACAGAGGAACTATTTTTGAGATTGATGATTTATTTTATAATGTTCCTGCTCGTTTAAAATTTTTAAAGAATCCAAAAACAGAGTTTTCATATATTCAACAAATAGTCCAACAAATAGGACTTTCTAATCCTAAAGTTTCAATAACCTTAACTAATGATAATAAGATAGCTTTAAAAACATTAGGTTCTGGAGATTTATTATCAACAATTAGTGAGTTATATTCAATTAATATATCAGATAATTTACTGGAAGTTAAAAATAAAGATATTTTTACAAAAATGAGTTTAGATGGTTATATTTCAAAACCAATATTTGAACGTTCAAGTAAAAAATCAATTAATGTTTTTGTAAACAAACGCCCCATTAAATGTAAGGTATTCTCAAAAGCTTTGGATTTAGTTTATAAAAATAGACTGCCAAAGGGTAAATATCCTTTTGTTGTTTTGAATTTAACAGTTAACCCAAATGATATAGATGTCAATGTACATCCAACAAAAAGAGAGATTAGGTATAATGATCCTAATAAAATATTTAGCTTTATATTTCAAACATTAAATCGGGTTCTTGAAAATGCAAATTATATGGAACAGGATAATGTTATTTTAAATATTAATGCAAAATATAAACAAAATTTGGATGAAGATGATATTATTGTGACTCAAAAACAAATTGAAGATAATGCTAAAATTACCTTTTATAGTTTGCTGAATAATAAAAATTATAATAATGATAGGAATATTCAAACTTTACAAACTCAGGAGAATAATCCCAATATTTCACTTATTAATAATATTGAAAATTATAAAAAAGAAGAATTATTAAATAATTTAGAAACTGAAAAATTTAAGATTATTGGTCAATTTTTAAATACTTATATTATATTTGAAGAAAATGCTAATCTATATATAATTGATCAACATATTGCTGATGAAAGGTATATTTATAATTGTTTAAAAAAGACGAAAAATATATCATCACAAATTATACTTATTTCAGATATTTTTGAACCTGAAGTAACTGATTTATCTTTTTTACGCGATAATCAATCTTATTTTGCAAAATATGGATATGAATATATTTTTAAAGATGATAAAAAAATAATATTTAGAAAAATTCCAAGTATTGTTTCTCATATCAAATTAAAAGATATCTTATCACAATTACTTGAACTAAAAAATGAACAACAAGTTGATATTGAAGAGAAATTGCTTATAACGACATCTTGTAAAGCTGCAATAAAAGCAGGTGACTCTCTTATGCCATGGCAAATGTACAATATTGTAAAAAATTGGAAAAATACATCTGATAACTTGACATGTCCGCATGGAAGACCTATTGTTAAAGAGTTTAAAAAGAATGATATTAATGCATTTTTTAAACGTTCTAATTTATAAAATTAAGGATATAGTTATTAATGAATGAAGAATGTGGTGTTTTTGCAGGTATTTTATTTGATAAAAATGAAAATATCATAGATAAAACTATCAAATCATTATCAAGCATTCAACATCGTGGGATACAAAGTTGTGGAGTTTGTATTTCTTATTGTGGTTATAATCAAATGCTATTTAAGGATAGTGGACTTGTTAGTAATGTTTTTAACTTTCATAAAAAAAAAGATTTTAATGGTAATATGGCAATAGGTCATGTGAGATATTCTACAGTAAACGGTGATTTAAGAGAAAATGCACAACCATTAAAAATTAAATTTAAAAACGATTATCTTTATTTGGTACATAATGGTCATATTCCAAATGTTTTGGTGATTAAAAATGAGCTTTCTAAAACAGCTAAATTTGAAACACAAACAGATAGTGAAGTTATTTTAATAAAAATTATCTCTGAATTTGAAAAAAATAATTTGGATATAAGTTTTGAAAATATAGGTAAAGTTTTGTCTACTTTTTTTGATAAAGGTGCTTATTGCTTATGTTTTTTATATAAAGATAAAATTTTTGCATTTCGTGATAAATTTGGATTTAGACCGTTGTGGTTTTGTCAAACAAATGATGGTTTTTTTGTAGCATCAGAGGATATTGCTTTTAAAGATTTTAATATTGATAAAAAAATTGAAATAATGCCAGGTTTTGGAGTTGAGTTGGATTTAAATAATTTTGAAATAAAAAAATTTGATTATTCCCACAAAAAAAAGATGTGTGTTTTTGAACATATTTATTTTTCACATATTAATTCAAATATTTTTAATTACAATATATTTGAACAAAGAAAAAAGTTTGGTGAAATAATAGCTAAAAAAAATATAAAATTAAAAAACAGATGTGATATTGTTGTTCCTGTTGTAAATTCAGGGATTTGTGCTGCAATTAGCGTTTCTAAAGTTCTTAATTTACCATTAAATTTTGCTATTTTAAAAAATAAAAAACAAAATCGTACCTTTATTGAGGTTGAAAATTTAAGACATAAAAAAATTGAACAAAAATTTAAAATCAAAAAAGAACTCATCAAAAATAAAAAAATTATTCTTGTTGATGATTCTATGGTTAGAGGAACTACAGCAAAGAATCTAGTAGGTAATTTATATAAAGCAGGGGCTAAAGAAATACACATGCTTATTGCCTCTCCAATGCTAATAAACACTTGTTTGTTTGGTGTTGATATTCGTGATCAAAATGAACTTATAGCTAGTAAATATAAAAATGTTAAAAATCTTTCAAAAGAACTTGGTTTGACTAGTTTATGTTTTATTGACTTATTCGATATAAAAAACATATATCCCAAAGATGAATATTGTTTTGATTGTTTTTTATAAGATATATTATGTATTATTATAATATTTAACTATACCAACAAGCAATCGAAACACTACCATTTAAGGTGAAGTAGAATAGCAAGAAAAAGGGAATAGTAGAGATAAAATAATTTTTGGATATTTATGTTCTAGCGAACTAGATAAAATAACAATACTTGAAGGCGAAGGAATGTTAAGAAGAACAATATTAAAGAGTTAGAAAGAAGTCCAATTGATATATCAAGAGAATTGAACCGTCAAAAACTCTAAATTACTAAGATAAATATATATCAAAAACAAATGAAAAGAATTACATAAAAATGAAAGAATCCATATCTGTCATTATTTTTGGTATAAAATTTAATCAAAAATAACTCAAAATATGGATATTTTTCCTCAAAAATAAATTATGGTATTTATTACTAATACGCCTAAATGGAAGACAAACAAGAAATGTAGGAAGATTTTCTTATCGTGGAACAGGTAAGAATAAAAATAAATGAATATAAATTAGTTCGTTTTAAAGCATATAAAATAGAATTAAGAAAAATAAGATGTAAAAAATCAAGTTGTTTAACAGTGATGGTAGATAGATTGAGCCGTAAGACAATTATTGAAAAAAACGGCCTCAAAAACATCTAACATGACCTCTACATCCATTATTAGAGCTATGAAGCCGTATCGAAATACAGTTAAAAGTATAACATATGATAATGGATGTAAGTTCTTTAAACATAAAAAAAATAACAAAACGCTTAACATTAAATCATATTTTTGTAAGCCATATGCAAGCTCTGAGAAAGGAACAGTGGAAAATATAAATGGACTAATTAGAAGGTTCTTTCCAAAAGGAACAAACTTTGATACAATAACAGAGGAAGAAATCGTGTATGTTGAAAATTGGATTAACAATATACCAATGAAAGTTCTTAATTATATGACACCTGAACAAGTTTTTCAACTTCATAGTGTTGCGATTGCTTCTTGAATTCACCCATAATTTTTTGTTGCAATTTGTGATGAGTGAGAGTTTATTTTTTCTAGTTTTTTGCTTATAACAGAACTTATATCCACATAATAATTTGGCATATTTATAGTTGACCACACTTCATAAAATGCTATTTTGAGATTTTTTTTATATTTCCCCACTTGAAGCAATTTATATAAAAGTAAACTTATTGATTTATGATCTTTATGTTGGTCTAAAATGTATGGGATAAAAATTATGTCATAATTTGAAATATCAATATTTTTAAATAATTTAAAACCTTTATTAATTTTTTTGTCATTTAAATCAAACAGTTGGTAATGAATATTTGAGGTTGCCATAGCTTTTTGCATTTCAACTTTTCGTATTGACTTATCATTGCCATAAGTTAAACAGACAACTTTAAAGTTATCGGGATATAAACTTAAAATTCCTCCACAGCCAATACTTTCATCATCAGGATGTGGTGCAATCAAAAGACATTTGTCAATTTGCTTAATTTTTAACTCTATTGGCTTTATATTTACATCTAAAAACGGGGTAAATATTTTACTTATTATTGTTTTATATAAAAACTGCATAATATATTTTTTCATAAAAAAAAATATATAATAAATCCTCTGAATTAACAATAGACTAAAAATATATAAATATTTGCAAAAATTGGCACAAAACTTATATATTTTATAAAAAAATAAAATAGTGTTATAATAAAATAAATGAATAAAATAAAAAATGTAAAATAAATAAAAAGGTTATTATGTCAAATGAAATAAAAATATGCATGGGAAGTTCATGCTTTGCACGTGGTAATAATGAAAACTTAGAGATTATTGAGACATATATAAAAGAAAATAATTTAGAAGTAAAGTATGAGCTTGTGGGGTCTCGTTGTGAGAACAAGTGTGAATGTGGTCCTATAATAATAGTTAATGGCATTGAATATCATGATGTTACAAAAGAAAAATTGATTGAAATATTAGGAAAAATAAAATATGAACAAACTATTTCCCGTCTATACTCTTAAAAATGAGTGTCACGATTGTTATCGTTGTGTTCGAGAATGCCATGTTAAAGCAATAAAAATAAAAGATGGTCATGCTTCGGTATTAAGTGAAAAATGTATTAATTGTGGTGAGTGTGTTAAATCTTGTCCTTCAAATGCAAAAAGGATAAGATATGACATAAACCGTGTCAAAGCAATAATGTCAAGTGGTAAAAAGTTGTATGTTTCACTTGCTCCAACTTGGGTTGGTGTGTTTGATTATTCTGCTTCAAAAATGATAGCTATATTAAAAAAATTGGGATTTGAAGCTGTAAGTGAAACAGCATTAGGCGCTCAAGAGGTTTCAATAAAAACATCAAATATTCTTAATAAAAGTCAAAAAGGGCTTTTTATTTCATCTGCTTGTCCTGTTATTGTTGAATATATTAGACTTTATTACCCAAAATTTGCAGAAAATATTGTTCCTATAGCTTCACCCGCGTTAACTCATGCAAAAATGTTAAAGGAAGCTTATGGCAATGATATTGCAGTTGTGTTTATTGGACCTTGTGTTGCAAAAAAAAGTGAATCAGATAGACATCCAGATCTTATTAATGTTAGTTTGACTTTTGAAGAGCTAAATTATTGGATAAAAGAAGAGTTTATTGATGTTAACAATCTTAGCCAAAATCAAAATGACAATTTTGTACTTGCCAATTCAAACGAAGGAGCTATTTACCCTATTGAAGGTGGAATGAATGAAACAATAAAAAAATCAGGTGTTGATGAAAATACTCAGTTATTGAGCATAAGTTCACTCAGCGCATTTGATAAATCAATAAAAAATTTAGAACCCCAAAAATTGGATAAAAAAATATTTATAGAAGCACTTGCTTGTTCAGGCGGATGTATTAATGGTCCTTGTATATCAAGTTCTAAATCAAGTATAAATATTACATCCAATATATTGAAAAATATTAAATATAGAAAGAACATTCCTAATGAAGCAAATATTGTTGTTGCTGAAAACTATGAAGCAAAACCCGTTGAAAATCATATTTATCCCTTAGATCAAATTGAAGAAGCAATGAAACGTATAGGTAAATACAATGAAGAAGATGAGCTAAATTGTGGTGGTTGTGGTTATAAAACTTGTCGAGATCTTGCGAATGCACTTATTTCAGGAGAAGCAGAGCCTTCAATGTGTGTTTCTTATATGAGAAAAATAGCTATGCAAAAAGCAGCTGCAATGCTTCGTTGTATGCCTTCAGCTATGGTTATGGTTGATAGTAATTTAAATATTATGGAAGCAAATGATTCTTTTATGAAAATGTTTTGTGATGACTCTATGTATGAAATTTTAAGCCAGTCAAATGATGGATTAAAAGGTGCTGCAATTGATAGAATTGTGGATTTTGGTGATGTATTTAAGGATGCATTAAAATCAGGTAAAGATATTCATAAAGAACATCATATAATAAATAATCGTATTTATGATATTTCGGCTTTTACCGTTGAAAAAGGATTACTTGTTGGTGCAATAATAACTGATGTTACAAAATCTGAAACAAATCGAGAAAAAATAGCTACAAAAGCTCATGAGGTTATTTCAAAAAATATAGCAATTGTACAAAATATTGCTTGTTTACTTGGTGAACATATGGTTGAAACAGAGTTACTTTTAAATTCAATAGCACAAGGGTATGATGTTAAAAGTGAAATACAAAATAATGAGGCTTCTGAAAAATAGTGTTTATTGATATTGATTGTACGCAAGAAAAGAAATATAATCAAAATGCATATGGAGATTATTTTGTATCAAAAAGATATTGTGATACGGGTAGGCTTATTGCGGTTTTGTCAGATGGTCTTGGAAGTGGGATTAAAGCAAATATTTTGTCTTGTATGACTGCAACTATGCTTCTTAAGTTTATTGAAGCACAATCTAGTATTGAAAATGCTTGTGAAATTGTTATGAATTCACTTCCTGTTTGTCAGGTTCGTAAAATAAGTTATTCAACATTTTCAGCTATTGATATAAGTGATGATGGAGTTGCAAAAATTGTTGAAGAAGGGAACCCACAATTTTTATGGATACACAATAATAATGTTATGGAACCAGATTATCAATTAATTAACTCTAAAACATTTAAAAATAGGCATATGCACATCTATAAAATAAAATTAGAAGAAAATGATAGACTGATTTTTTGTTCAGACGGTGTAACACAAGCAGGCTTGGGTACAAAACATTTAAAACTTGGTCTTCGTCGAGAGGGGTTAATTGATATAGTTTTAAAAAAAATAAACCAATGTCCTACAATCTCAAGTCGTGATTTGACAAAATATATTGTAAATGAAGCAAAAAATATAGAAGTTGACCGTCTTGCAAAAGATGATATATCGGCTTGTTCAATATATTTTAGAAAGCCAAGAAGTGCTTTACTATTCACAGGTCCACCATATCATAGTGACAAAGATAGCTATTATGCTAATGTTTTTAAAAATTTTGAAGGTAAAAAAGCAATATCAGGTGGCACAACAGCCAATTTATTATCTCGTGAGTTAAAAAGACCAATAGAAACAAAATTGACTATTGATTCTGGAAAATTACCAAAAGAATCATATATGGAAGGCGTCAGTCTTGTCACTGAAGGGATTTTAACGTTAACAAAAGCAAGTGAATACCTTGAAATGAAACCCGTTTGTGTTTGTGATGATGCAGCAGGAAAACTTGTCAAGTTTTTTTTAGATTCCGATGTTATAAATTTTATGGTTGGAGCTAAACTTAATCAAGCTCATTACGACCCAAATCTACCTATCGAAATTGAAATAAGAAAAAATATTGTTAAAAAAATAGCCAAAATTTTAGAAGAAAAATTTTTTAAGCGTGTTTCAATTCAGTATATGTAAAATTTAATATTAACTATATAATTATATTGACATATCGAATTTATTATTTATTATAGTTATATATTTTTGCATTTTAATCCTAGGGAGATAGTGTGCTATGAAAGTTATGGGGACTCAATGTTGTATTGAGAATAATTATTTACAAGTTAAAAAAGATAAAATACAAAATTTGAGTATGAATGCTAATTATAAAAAGAAAGTTAATAAAAAGGAACCTTTTGATACAAAATTTTCACAATCGTATTTAATACAGCGAAATTTATTACCAATAAAAAAATATCCGTTTAAAAATGGTCGAATTAGTTTTGGTAAACCTGTTTATTTGCCACAATGGGATGGTTATTCTTCAACATTGGATATTATTCGTTTTATTAGACGATTTGATTTGTTAAAACATGCAAAATACACGGATATTTCAGAAATGTATGAAAAGGATGAATATAAAAGAAAAACTGAACTTCACGAAAATAAAGCAATAAGGGCAAAAAATTTTAGTTTTTTGGATGAAATCGGAGACTTTTTTGGTCCTAGGATATTTGTCAAGTATTATAAAGATTTAACAGGATTTCCTAATTTAAAAGAATCCACACAAAAAATTAAAGATGAATTTAAAAGAACAATTAATGTAGCTTCAACAAACACAAATAAAATGTTTGGTATCAATTCACACGTAGCTGATATAGTTACATATGGTTATGATGAAATGTGTTCGGTTGGATTGGGTTATGCATGGCCCGGTAGTGATTTAGATAAAGCATTTATAATAATAGAAGGTTCAGATAGTTCTTCAAAAGACAAAGAAATTGTTAATCAATATCGTGGGCAATTGTGGGAAAATATGGATCAACGAATTTTAAGTATAAATCATTATGCTGCATTTCCAAGTGTTTATACAAAAAAACAAGTTATGGATAATATAGATCTATTTGATGAATATACAAAAGATTATACTGAACTTGATAAAATGATAGCATATAGTGCAATTAATCATACAAAAGATCCTATAAAACGAGCTCAATTTAATCTTGAGTTATCGGAAAAATTACCTCAATATCTTAAAGAAGAGGCTAAAAACTTTGCTTACTTTATTGAAACTCTTCGAGAATGTAATATTTGGACATATGATAAAGCTTGGGATAAGGAATTATCAGCAAAAATGACAGCTTCAAAGTTTTGTCAAATGTCAAATGTTTCAGGCATAAGATATCATCACAACAAACATAAAGAATCATTCGAATTAAAGCCAAAGTTGAAAGCTCGTAAAAATGTTGAAAAATCTTTTGAAGATTGGGATAGTAAAAAACAATATAATTTTATTAAAAATATAATTAAAAATATGTGTGGAGATGGTGAAGAAAACGAATGTTTTATATGTCCTGATGGGACACGACAATTAATGTTGGACGATATGTTAATAGGAAGAATACCTGTTGAAAAGTATCCTAAAATTTTGAATTTAAGTGATTTTCAAGATTGATTTTATGAGGTTATATGCAATTTAATAATTTAATAATAAAATATAATAGTAAAAATTTTCAGCCATCTTTTAAATCCAAAAACAACAATCAACCGAATTGTGAAATAGACAATGATAAGAATAAAAAGAAAAAAACTATAATTATTTCAACAGCTGTTTCGATTCCCTTTGTAACGCTTGGTATAATTTATGGGATAAAATCTCATAAAAAAACAAATATTTATAATGACTTACCTTGTGTTATGCAAAAAAATGAATTTCTATCGACTTTAAAAACTAAAAAGAGAGAAAACTACCAAAAAACTACTCAAAATATGGAAAAAGGAATTTTTCAACTTGATTTGCATTCACATTCAAATTATTCTGACGGTTATGCAAAAGTTGAGAATATTTTAAATCAAGCTTGCGAATATGGAAATAAAATTTATAATAAAACAGGCAACAAATTTATCTTTGCATTAACAGACCACGATTCGGTTGAAGGGGTTATTGAGGCTCTTGAAATTATTAAAAAAGACCCTAAAAAATTCAAAAATATTAAATTTGTGCCAGGTGTCGAGCTAAGTTTTAATATACTTGATAAGGATATGCAAATTAAATCAGGCGAATTGCTTATACATTGCATTAATCCAAACGATAAGAATATACAAAGTCTGACGACAAAAACTAAAAATAATCGTAAAATAATGATAGATAAAACGATTGAAAACCTTGGAGTTGGTTATTCTATTAACGAATTAAAAAAATATTTCTTAAAAGATAACTATGAAACTTTTGCATATAATTTACATTATCGTGTTCATAATTATGCACAGATAAAAAATCGTGTTAATAAAATGGCAAAGGAGCAAAGTTGTGAGCCTTGTGAATTATTTGAAAAGTTAATGCAAAAATATGTTTTTGATATAAATGGTAAAAGAAAAATACAAAAACCTAATATAACTTATGAAGGTTTTGATAAATTTTTAATAGCAAATAAAATTGAAACTAAAACAAAAGCTTTTGATGAAGAAATTGAAAAGAAATGTCAAAAATATTCTCCAAAAGTTGTTAATGGAAAAATTGTGGGAGAAAGCGAAAATAATTTTGAAAAAATTATTGAAACTTTAAAAGATGATAAAAATCTGATTATAGGTTTTGCTCACCCTTACTTTTTTGCAAAGGATTTGGTTAATCCAAAAGAAACTTTAACATATATGGTTAAAAATTCAAAAGGGTTAATTAAAACAACAGAAAAATTTCATATGGGTTATAGTAACTCCATTGATAAGGCTAAAATTGAAGAATGTAATAAAATTCTTGATGATTTAAATTTGGAACCATTGGGTGGATATGATAATCATAAAGCTAATTTTATATAAAAATATTTGTTATTTATAGATAATAAAATTTTTATTTAAACTTTTTATTTAAAATTTACCTTAAAGAAATAATAAGAACAGAGATAATATAGTCATTAATTATATTATAAATAGAGAATATAAAAAAAGAAGCTTAAAAGCTTCTTTTAAATGGTACCCCCAAGGGAATTCGAATCCCTGTCTACACCGTGAAAGGGTGTTGTCCTAGGCCTCTAGACGATGGGGGCTTAATTCAGTACATATTTATAATAACTAAAGTATACGTTTATGTCAATATATTTTTTATAGTCGTAAATTTGTTATTTTCTTATTTTAACAACAGCTTTTTTTACAAGTGTTTTTTTCTTATTAGTTTTAATTTGTGGTTTGTGAGCATCGCATGTGTCGAAAATTATAAAATCACTTTGCTTAGCTTTTAAATAATTGCAATTACCATTATAAAAAATAATATCCTTGTTTTCATCGTATGGTTGTATTGAAGTTAAATCTTTTTCATTAATATTGATAAATCCAAACATTTCTTCACCTTCAATTATATATTGAATATCTATATATTTTTTATGTGATTCAAGTTTACATCTTTCAATTGGTTTTGGATAATATTGTTCAATATTAACATAGATGTTATCATTTATTACGTATTTGCCTTCTTGTATAACTTTTAAATCATTATTTTGTAAAAAAAGTAAACCTTCTTTTATCTGTTCACTTAAATTATAGTATATTGAAGCATTTTTAATGTTGTCAAAAATCATTTTTTACCCTTTATTTTAAAATGTTCTTTAATTTTATTATTTTATCGTAAGATAGCTTAATATCATTTTCGTTTATTTTTCCTTGTTTGATGGCATTAACTATTATGTTATAAATTTGCAAAGGTAATTGTGAATTTTCTTCTTGAAAGTTACAAAAAAGAAGTATATTAACACCTGCATTTATTGCATTGATTATTGTTTCATCTAATGTATAATTATTTTTTATGGCAAGCATATCTAAATCATCAGTAATAACAACACCATTAAAATTTAGTTTTTCCCTTAAATAACCGTCTATAGTCTTTTTTGATAACGATGAAGGATATTGAGTATCAAAATTACTATTATATGTATGGGCAACCATGACCATTTGATTGGGATTATATTTTAAAAGTGAAATATATGGTTTAAGTTCATTTTTATCCCAATTTTTAGTGGCATCAACAAAACCTAAATGCGTATCTCCTATTGCACTTCCATGACCTGGAAAATGTTTTAATGTTGTAATTATATTATATTTTTTATGTTCTTTGATAACTATTTTGGAATAATCAATAACTTTATTATAATCATTTGAAAAACTTCTTTCTTTTTTTGAAATTATTGAATTCTTATTTATACTTAAATCAACACAGGGTGAAAAATTCAAATTAAATCCTGATTTATATAAATTAAAAGACATATCTTTATATATTTTAGAAGCATTTTTTTTTGTCATATTTGAAACAGATTCAAAACTGGGATAATCTTTAAATCCATTGTTTTTATTTAATCTTTGAACATAACCGCCTTCTTGGTCAATTGCAACAAATGGAATGTGCTTTGATTTTGTACTTTTTATCTTCTTTGTCATTTCATTTAAATTTTTTTTATCTTTAATATTATATTCAAATAAAATAACACCTGAAATTTGATTGTTTTCAATTTGTTTTAAAATAGTTTTAAAGCCATTGGAATTAACACTATTTCCTTGGTATCCTACGATTATCATTTGTCCTATCATCTCACTTAAAGTTGTACAATAAACATTTGTAGGAAATATAAAATAAAAAATTAAAGTAAAAAATATTTTTTTCATATTTAGATTTTAACGTAAAAAAAATGGCTTGAATATATAAAATTCAAGTCATTATTTTTTCATTTAAAAATAAGTATAAACTATGCCTCCTCTTATGCAAAATATGCACTAAATACTATGTTAATTGCACCATCGCTTAACCCCATAGATGCAAGTTCATCATATAAAGATTCAATTAATTGAGTATTTTCTCCAATACGATTTGTTGAAGTCTGATGTTGATTTGCAAAACTTGTAATTTTTGAGCTAATAACAGGTATATTATAATTACCGAATGCAGCAAGTCCAGCTAAAACATCATTTGGATTTGCTTGTTGCGTGTTTACCTGTTTCGGTTGACTTTGTATTTCTTGTTTTTCATTGTCCCTTTGAGTTTGATTGGTACGCCTAGTATAAATACCATAGTTGCCATTTACGTTATTTGAATCAATTCTCATTTTCGAACCCTATTTTATCCCTTATCTGCTTGTTAATGTTATCGACTATTCTTTAATGGAACTTTAGGGATTTTCATTATTTTTTGAAAAAATGTTACAAAACTTTATAATTCATATATTATCTCAAAATTATTTGAATCAAGTTTTGCTAGATATTTATGAGAATTAGCACGTAAAACATAAGTTTTTATTCCATTTTCTTCATCTTTTAAACGCATTGATATATTTTTGGATTTTAGTTTTTCATATGTCTTTATTATATTCTTTTCCCCATTTATTGAAAATAAAAGACAATAATTATTATTTTCATCTTTTATAAAAGATAAACTTTCGTTTGAATTAAAATTTAAATTGGATAATAAATTGGGATTAGTTGATTTCTCTTCTATTTCATCATTTTTTATTTCTTGAATTTGACTATTTTCATTTATAGTTTCGAAAGTTGTTTGTTTTTTTAAATCTTCAATTTCATTTAGATTATTTAAATTATAGAGTTTAGTCATATCAAATTTTATGTCAAATTTTGGAGTCAAATTTTCTTCAATAAACTGGTTAAAGGTTATTGCTAAATTATCTTCAATATTTTTACAAATGAACTCATCATAATGTTTTAATTCGTTATTGTCTTCTTCTAAATCGTCAAAGTTTATATTTGTTATATCGTTCATAACCTTTTCGACTAAAAATTTTTTAAATTGATTATCATCGTCATTAATCTTCGTTTCGGTTTGATTTAAAGAATTGTTATTGTCAATTGGTTTATTATCAACAACTTTATTATTAAAAAGATTAAGTTCTTGAATATTTTCTAAAAAATCTAGAAAATTATCTTCGTTAATGTTATTTAGCTCACTATTATTAATTTTATTTTGTTCTAATTTCACTATTTTACCTTCCAGTCTTTTTTTTTTATTACGAAAACAAAAAATATTATTAATATTAATATAAGCATAAAACCAATAAACAATGTAAATATATTTTTTAATATAAAGAATTTGATTTTTTTTGTTATTGGAAATTTTATTGGTGAATTTTTATACTCAATTAATTTTTTTTCATTCCAATTTAAGTCATCATTATTCCTCCTATCCTCAATATTAAATTTTGAATTTTCAATGCTACTTATATTTTTTATTATCGGCATAATAGTTGAAGACTTGAATTTTTTTGAGTTTTTTTTAAGATTTGTTACATAATTCTTTACAAATGTAGTTTCTTCGCTGCTATGACTAGATGATGGTTTATTATAAGTGTTAAATTCAAGCATAACTTGAATGTCTGGATTTGTGTATAGCTTTATTTTGGTATAACCATATATTTTTGTATTTTTATTTAGGTATGGTATATACTGAATTTCG
This sequence comes from Candidatus Gastranaerophilales bacterium, assembly GCA_944325065.1. Taxonomy (GTDB): domain Bacteria; phylum Cyanobacteriota; class Vampirovibrionia; order Gastranaerophilales; family Gastranaerophilaceae; genus UMGS1477. Next base: position 101,328 of record CALUYS010000004.1, read on the forward strand.
ATATTTTTAACAAGATTATTGCAATTACACTTTTGTACTTGAAAGTTTGAGGATATATTTGTTAATGGTAAAATAATTATTGTTATATCATTATGCTGTTTTATTTCATAGTTTTTTAATGGATTATTAGAATTTATTTTAATACTTATGTTGTTGTTATCATATTCCTTAATTAAAATATTGTTTAAAATTGTTTTTTCAATATCCTTTGAATATGAAATTAAATGTAATTGTATAAAAAAAATAAATAGAAAGAATATAAATATTTTATTAAATTTAGGTTTCATTCATAGATTTTATTTGATTTAAATAAAAATAAAAAAACCTATATTGCTATAGTAAATAGAGTAGTTTTACTTTTTTAATGATTATAATATAATAATTTTGGGAAATATAAATTTGAGGAAACTAAATATGGGCTTAGTTCGTGAAATAACTGATAGTAACTTTGAAAATGAAGTTTTAAAATCACAAAATATATCGATTGTTGATTTTTGGGCTCCTTGGTGTGGACCTTGCAGAAAAATGAGTGTTGTTATTGATGAAGTAGCAAACGAATTTGAAGGTAGGATAAATGTTTTTAAAATTAATACCGATGAAAATTTAAAGTCAGCCAAGGAATATTCAATATCAGGCCTGCCAAGCATTCTTATTTTTAAAGGTGGAAAAGCTATTGAAAGATTAGTTGGTTTAATGCCAAAAAATACACTTGCAAATAATATAAAAAAATATTTAGATTAGAATAAAATCAATCAAAAAACTTATATTTAAAAAGAGTAATAATAGCATGGAAACCATCTATCCATGTTATTTTTTTACCTTCAACAAATTTACGCCCATTATATGATATAGGAAGTTCTTTAATTTTAATTCCTTGTTTCAAAATTTTAGCTGTTACTTCAGGTTCAAATTCAAAACGTTTAGATTTAATCTTCAAATCTTTTATTATTTCATAATTAAAAGCTTTATAACAGGTTTCCATATCGGTTAATTTTGTATTAAATAAAAGATTTGTAATAAAAGTTAGAAATATATTGCCAAATTTATGAGTTAGACTGAACCCTTTTGAATTATTAGCATTTAAAAATCTTGATCCGTATACAACTTGTGCTTCACCATTTAATATAAGTTTAATTAAACTTATGTAGTCATTAGGGTGATATTCTAAATCAGCATCTTGAATTATAATAATTTGACCTGTTACATTTTTTAAACCGGTAACAATAGCTGCACCTTTACCTTGATTAATATTGTGATGAAATATTTTGTAATTTTTATTTAAATTAGCTAAGAAATCAAAAGTTCCATCATCTGAAGCATCATCTACAATGATAATTTCTTTTTCTAAATTACAAAAATTAGTTTCTTCAACTCTTTTTAATACTTCTTCCAAATGTTTTATTTCGTTGAATACTGGGATTATTATACTTATTTTTTTCAAAATATGGTTCCTTAGTTTTTATAATAATATTGTTATATAATAAAAGTATAGTATAATATAAATATAATTGTATGTGTTATATGGTGTAAATTTGAAGATTAAAATATTTAAAGTAATATTATTAATGACATTAAGTATAAACTTATTAAGTTCAAAAGTTTTTGCAGTTTCTTCATCTGCTGATATTTTTGAAACGGATAAATTTGTTGATTTAATAACGTTATCCTCATTTATTGACTATAATGATGGTATAAATAAAGATTATGGAACAAATAAAGATGTTGTTGATGAATTTAAACTTGCTTGTCAAAAATTTGCACAATCGAATGTAAAAACGGCTTATCGTGAATTTAATAAACTTATTCATTCTCATGATAATAATGATTTTTTATATTTTAACCTAGCATATGAATTTGCACAAATGGGGCTTTTTAGTTTAGCTCAAAATTGTATTGTGCAAATTGATGATAGACAAATTTGGGTCAATCAGATTGAAAATTTAAAAAATTGTTATTTCCCATGTGTAACAATGTCATTGGATGAGGAAATTTACCTTGCCGAATTATATTCGGATATTAACTATAACAACTATTCCGAAGAATCTTTGGATGAATTATCTAAAAACCCAAAGCTTTTAAAAAAACTTGACTATGCAAATTACATCATGGCACTTGCATATTATAAAAACAATAACTATTCAAAAGCTTTAACTTATATAAATAAAGCAATAGGTTTTGACAATTCAAACTTACATTATTTATCTTTTAAGGCTCAAATTCTTTCTGATGATAAAAAATATAAAGAAAGTTTAAATATAGTAAATGAACTTTTGGATAAAAATTTGACTTTAATTAAATTTAACGATAATTTAAATCAACTTAAAGAGTTTAATTTGGCAAAATCTACTCGCAATAAATATAATTCAATGTATTATCTTGCAAATTATCATTTTTTGAAAAATGATAGTCAAAAGGCAATTAGAGAATTAAGTTATCTTGTTACAAAGAAGAAGAAATATTATAAAGCTTATACGCTAATGGGTTTAATGCATTTTAAAATGGGGAATATTGAAAAAGCTAAAGAAAATTTAGAGCGTTCTTATTTAATTAATAAAAAATATGTACCGACTCTTGTTGGTTTGGGACATGTTTTTTATATGATTCGTGATTATTCAAAGGCTACTATTTTTTATAAGAATGCAATAAAACAAGATAAGAAGTGTTATCAAGGATATTTAGGTTTAAGTGTTATTGCATTGGAAAATAAAGATATCCAAAACGCTTCAAATTATATTCAAGAAGCTTCTAATATAAAAAGTCAACATTATATTGTAAATTATATTTATTCAAAAATTGATAAAGATAGAGAAGAACAATATTTAAAAAGTGCATTATCTTTAAATCCAATGTTTATAAAGGGTTGGTTAAATCTAGCAAGGTTAAAGTTTGATAGTAATCTTCCTGAATTGGCTCAAGATTATCTTTATCCTATTAAACTTATTTCTCCAGATAATGAAGAATACAAGCATTTTATAAATACTTTAAATGAAAACAAAAATGTCAATCGGATTTAGTTTTTTGCATAGTTTATATCAAAACCGAATTTTGTGCAAAATTCGTTGATATTATTATCATTTAAATCATACTCGCAGTCATCTTTGAGGTAACTTATCCAGATTTGGTTTGCTTCTGATTGTGTTAAATTAGAAATGTCAATTTTTTTAAGAGTTGTTTTTGTTATTGTTTGGTCGGTTTGAATATCTTCTGTTTGATTAATTGTTGTTGTATCAACAACAGTTGCATCGGCTGTCGAAGTTTGAGTTTTGCCTAAAAGTGATTGTTCGCTAGTTTTAGTTTCTGTTTGTGCATCTTTTAATTCAGCAAGTTCTGTTTTTAAATTTTCAAGCTCATTTTTTATTGCATTGAAATCTTCATTAGATACTTCAACATTGTCAGATAAATTACTTTCTTTATCATCAACTTTTTCTAAACCTAAAGTTTTGACAAGTACATTTGCTGTTATGCCTGCAAGACTTGCACCTGAAATCAAACTAATTGCTTGAATTGCCATGTTTTTAATATTATTGACTTGCATAAAATCTCCTCTTTAAAAAATTTAATCTATATTTTAATAAAAGAGATTTATATTTAAAAATTTCAATAATATTCAAAAATGTTACAATTTTTAATATGCAATAAATAATCCTTCAAAACAATGATAGAAAAGATAAACAGCAAAGAAAATCAAGATTATTCCGCTTATTTTGACAAGCATTTCAGAATATTTTGCACTACTTTTTAAGTTTGTGATAAATGATGTAAATAATCCAGCTAAAATAATAATGACTCCTTGTCCAAGTGCAAACAAAAGAAGCATTATTGCAGCTTGCCAGATATTTTTGCTTAAACTTGCTGTTGCCATTATTGCAGCCAAAATAGGTGTTGAACAAGGTGATGCAGCTAAGGCAAAAACCATACCTAAAATAAGTGGAAATAATAAACCCCATTTGCTTGTATTTGAAGGAAATTGTTTTATTATAGTTGGGTAATTTATTTCCAATATTCCAGATAAACTTAAACCAAATATTAATATTAAACTTGCTAAAAATAAAACAAAATATGTTGGAGCAATGGAAGCAAAAATATGACCTGTTAATGCACAAATTATACCAATTATTGTTAAGGTTATTGATAATCCTAAAACAAATAAAAGCATATGGATAAAAGTTACAGTTTTGTTATGTTGATTTCCAGTTACATATGCAACAATAAGTGGTATTATGCCTAAACTGCATGGTGAAATTGATGCAACAATACCTCCTAAAAACGATATTAAATATACAAGTATTGTAAAGTTTGAATTATTCAAACTATTATTGAATATGGTGATAAGCTGTTCCATAATGTAATATTTTCCTATTTAATTTCGTTCAAATAAAGCCTTAAGTTATTTTCAGAAACAATACCTTCTGTTTTTCTAACTTCTTTACCTTCTTTATTTATATATATAACAGTTGGAACTACATTAACTTTATATTTGCGTATTAAATTTTGGGTATTTTTATCTGTATTTTGAGCATCTATATTTATAAATTTTATATCATTATCATAATCTGGCATAACTTCATTAAACAATTTACCCATCTCAATACAATCTTTGCACATTTTAGATGAAAACTTTAAAACCTGTGCCATATTTTGACTGATTTGAGCATTAGCTTGATTTTCAACACGTTTATCAATGTTTAATTTTAAACCACCATATATTAACATTGGTAAGATTATAATAGCTAGAATAATTACTATATTTTTCATAGTTTTCTCCTTTTTTATATAATATGTCATAAAATATTTGACTATTATTTATATTTAACAATATATATTTATTTTACGTTTTTATAATAACAAAATTTTAAAGATAAACAATTACTCTTTTAGATAGTGTCTTTTGTTCGAATTATAAAATTGTTTAAAGCCTCATCCATATCTTTTGCGTTTGAAAGCATAGTTTCTGTTTTTTTTGTTTTTTCAATTATATTTATTGGTTCTTTTAAACTTTTTATATTTTTTATAATTTTCAAAAGGCTATATATTATAAAACCTGAAAATATTACACCACCCATAGCTTTTGCAAATTTTTTAAAGACATAATTTGTTTCTGTTTGTTTTTTTATAATAGTATTTTCTTTAACCTCAGCAAATGAAAATGACGTTAAAGTAATAAATAAAAAGAATATAATTAATATTATTTTTTTCATAATAATTTAACCCTCAACAAGTTGTGATTGGACTTGAGTTTGATTTTGTTCCTTTTTTGTTTTCCTTGGTTTACGTATTTTTTTAGGTTTAGAAGTTGTTTCCTCTTCAATTTTAACATCTTTATTAATAATTTTTTCTTCAATTATATCTTCCGGATTTGTTTCTTTTTTAGAACTACGTTTTTTTGTTGTTTTTTTAGTTTTTGTATTTGTATTTGTATTTAATATTTCTTTTTGTAGTTCTTTATTTTCAAGAGTATTATTCTGTATATTTATCATTTCATTTTCATTATTTAAATTTTGAATTTCAGAATTTTGTATAGAGACTATTTCAGTTGGAATAATTTCTTGAGTTTTAGCCGATATAATGTTAGTTTCATTTTTTATGTGAGTTAAATTGTTATTTATATTTTGATTATTTTTGTTATTGTTGTTATTATTGTTATCTTCTTTCTGATTACGTTTTTTATTTTGTTTATTTGTGCTATTTTTAGGAAATTTGACACGAGAAAATTTAGATTGATAAGGATTTTCAGCAATATTTAAATTAGGGTCTGCAAATTTCATTTCTTTTAATACGTGACCTGATCCGCCACAGTTTGAACATTTATTAGTAAACATTTCAAGCAAAGATTGTCCTTGACGATGGCGTGTTAATTCAACAAGTCCAAAATCAGATAATTGACCAACTTGTGGTTTAGCTTTATCATTTTGAAGTACAAGCTCAAGCTCTTCAAGAATTTTAACCTTATCAGAACGACTTGACATATCAATAAAATCAACAACAATAATTCCACCAATATTTCTTAACTTAAGTTGACGTGCTATTTCATGAACTGATTCAATATTTGTTTTAAAAATTGTTTCATCTTGAGTTGCTGATGATGTAAATTTCCCACTATTAACATCAATAACAGTTAAAGCTTCGGTTGTTTGTATAAACAAATAACCTCCAGATTTTAAATTAACTTTTGTCTGTAAAGCTGCTTTTATTTCTTTATCAATTCCTTTATTTATAAGTAAAGGTTCTTTCCCTTTATATTGAGTAATTTGAATATTTTTATCCATATTCCAATTTTGAAGAAGTTGATTTGCACGATTTTGAGCAAAAGAAGTATCAACAATAATTTCATCAACATCTTCTGTGCAGACTTCACGAATGACGCGATATAGTAAATCTTGATCACGATATAAAAGGGATGGAGCTTCATTATTCTCTGCTGCAATAATTATATCATTCCATTTTTCAAGAAGAATATTTAAATCATCCTGAATATCAGTTTCACTCTGATCTTGTGCTTCTGTTCTTATAATAACACCAACACCAACTGGTTTCATAAGACTTACAATAGATTTCAAACGTGCTCTTTCTTGTGAAGATTCAATTTTTTTACTAACATTAACACCTGTTTCGAAAGGCATAAGAACTAAAAATCTTCCAGGTAAACTTATTGATGTTGTAACTCTTGGACCTTTATGACCTGTTGGTTCTTTTATAACTTGAACCATAATTTTGGCATTTGGTGATGTTTTTTCTTTTAATGTACCTTTACCAATAATATCCTCTGCGTGTAAAAATCCCATTTTGCCAATACCAACATCCACAAACGCTGCATCAATACTTGGTAAAATATTTTCAACTTTTGATAGAAATACATCATTTAATAATACATCGCCTTTGTGAACAAAAAATTCACTCACTTTTTTATCTTCAAGCACGCAAGCTATATTATCACGCTCAGCTATTATTATTGTTTTTGTCATAAAACTATTTCCTTCTTACGCTTATATTAACACTTCTTTTAAATTTTCATCATAAAATTTTGTTCTTTTTATCTTAAAGCTATAATTTTCTAAATTAGCATTGTTAATAAGAATATCACAACGAATATTTGGTATATCACTTTGATTTGTTCCTGTTTTTAAAGTAATATAAAGTTTATTATTAATAATTTTTATTTCTTTTAATGATTTTGCAACTTTTATATTTTGAATTATTTTTTTCTTCTTATTTTCTTTTTTTATCTCAAAATTTTTATCTAAAATACGTTCTTTTATTTTATTTAAAATATTAAAACTTTCTTCATTTGAAAGTAATTCAATTTCATATTCTGCCCAATCAATTGTTTTATCAAGTGTTTTAGGTTTTTCACTATATATTTTAACATCATCTATAATTAAATTTTGACTTGCATTTTTTGAAAGTAAAAGTTTAATATCAGTTTCTTTTATATCATCAAAAATACAAAAATCAAAATATTCACATTCACTTTCAATAAATAACCCAAGAGCTTGTGAAAAGGAGATTTTAGGTGTTGGGTTAAAACCATTTGTATAATCAAGGTCAAAATTACATCTATTTAGCATTTTTATAATAACATTTTGCATATCAAGATGAGATAAATATTTCAAATCACCTAATTTTTTATATTTTACACGTATTGTTTTAGAAAGTTGACTTATCGTTTGATTTTCATTTTCTTTTATAGGTTTAACATATTCAATCTTTTTCGCAAGTTTTTTTCTTACATTTAAATTTTTACAAACGCCACAATTTATACAACCACTTTCACAAGGCTTTATATTTTGTTCTTGTTCAATTGCAAGTTTATATTGTTCTTTAAACCAATTGTCATCAATTCCGCAACTAATAAATTCCCAAGGTAATTTATCATCAAAATTATATTTTTTTGTTGCAAGTTCCTCAAGTTTAAAGCCTGACAATTCATTAATCAAATCATAGTTAAAATTTTCTTCCCAAGATATTAAATATTGTTCATTTTTATACATTTTGTAAACTAATTCACACAAACTTTTGTCGCCTCTTGCAAAAACAGCTTCAAGTTGGGAGATTTTTTTGCTGTGATAATTAAGCTTTACTCCTTTTATTTTTGAAATAAGGTTTTTTAGATAAAATATTTTTTCATCAATTGTTTTAAAATTATCTTGTGAAGCAAATTGGAATGGAGTAAATGGTTTTGGCACAAATATTGATAGGGAAATAGTTATTTTAAGTGGATTTTTTATATTATACTCTTTTCTAATTTTTGTAGATTCATCAACAATAAAGCTTAAAAGTTGAACCATTTCATCAAGATCTTGAAAAGTTTCAGTTGGTAGACCAACCATGAAATAAAATTTAAAGCTATCAAAATTTTCTTTATAACACTTTAAAACAGTATCGACTATTTGCTCTTTTGTAAGGTTTTTATTAATAACCTTTCTCAATCTTTCGCTTCCTGCTTCAGGTGCAAGGGTTATTGTTGCTTTTCTTACTTTATTAATACTTTTGGCAATGTTGACTGAAAATTTATCAATACGCTGAGAAGGAAGTGAAATAGATATATGTTTATTATCCAAAGTATCATTTAATTTTTGAAGAAGTGATTCAATATTTTGATAATCATTTGAACTTAAAGATAAAAGCGAAACTTCGTCATAACCAGTGTTATTAATACATTGTTTAACCAAAGCAATAACATCATCAACTTCACGTTCACGAATTGGCAAATTAGTGTGTCCTGCTTGACAAAAACGACACATTCTTCCACAACCTCGACGTAATTCAACAATAGCTCGATCGTGTATACTTTTTGAATTTGGCACAATTAAATTTATAGGAGCATTTATATTTGTTATTTCGCTTACTCTTTTTTTAACTTTTTTTGTTTTATCAGTATATTTAGGAGAATAAACACCTTCAATATGACTTAAAATATTAATTATTTCTTCACGTGTTTTGTTTTCTTCTTTTAATTTAGAATATAAATTAAATATTTCTAAATTGACATCTTCACCATCTCCGATAACGAATAAGTCAATAAACTCACTTATAGGTTCAGGATTATATGCACAAGGTCCACCTGCAATTATAATTGGAGAATTTTCATCTCGATTTTTATTAAATATTTCAATTCCACCAAGTTCAAGAATTTTCAATATTGTTGGGTAGAAAAGTTCATATTGAAGAGAAAACCCAACAAAATCAAAATCTTTTAAAGGTTGTTTACTTTCAAGACCATAAAGAAATTTGTTGTATTTTTTTAATTCTTTAATAAAGTCATTATTTGGTGCATAAGCTCTATCACAGAAAATATTTTCATCTCGATTTATTAATTCATACAATAACTTTAAACCAAAATTGCTTGCTCCGATTTCATATACATCAGGAAAAACAAGAACAGTTTTGACTTTAGATTTTAAAAAGTCTTTTTTACTTATATTTAACTCATTACCTATATATTGGTAAGGCTTATTTACATTCTTTAATAGTTCATATAACATGTATAAAATTTGCAAAAACTCTTTTTCTTACTTAATAAAAGTAATCATAATTTTAATAACATTCTATCATTAAAACAATAATTTTTGCAACTTTTTTTATATGATAGGTTGAACAATACTTGGACGTAAATTTTCGTATTCTTTAAATTTGACTATACCTATAAATTGTTGTTCAAGATGATCATTGCAAACTGGTAAAAAATTTATGCCAAAAAGTTTCATAACGTGAATGGCATCACTTAAAAAGGATGTTGGAAAAGTTGTAATTTTTTTAAAATTACGTTCACTGAGTATTGTTGATATAGGCATTTCACCAAGTGATTTAACGTTTTTACGAAGTTCATTACGTGAAATATTGCCTTGAATTTTTTTGTTTTTATCGACAATAATTAAATTTGTAAGTTTATATTTTTTTATTTTTTCAAAAGTTTCACGAATTGTATCCGATTGGTAGGCAAATGCAGGTATATCTTCTATACAATCGCTCACAATTTTGTACTCACGATACATTATTAATCTCCTTTATATTGCACTTACATTTTGTTTTCCTAAAGTATAATTTATATTTTAATTAATTCATATCCTCTAAAAATGTTATATATTTTTTTTATAATACATTTAATATCCAATTGGCTAAAAATTAAGGATATAAAAATTTGCCTCAAAATTATACAAATGGCATAATGTAGTTAAGTAGGAATTAGGAAATGTGTTTATGGTAAAAATTTGTAAAAAAATTATTAATATTGCTTTAATTGTCTTATTTTTAAGTAATATAGCTTATTGCGTGGCAAATGATAGTAATAATAAAACAACGAATTTTAAAGACGGTGAAAAAAGTCAAAGTCTTTATTTTAAAAATTTAAATGATGAGCAATTTGTTCAATTAAAAAAAATGTATAAGAAAGTAACAGATGAGGAAAAAATAATATATGCTGTTGAGCTTTTATCATCAACTCCTGGTGAGTTTTCGCGTAATGCGATTTTGGGAAAAAATTTAACTATGAAGCCAATTAAAATAGAATTTAGAAATCTAAGTGAGATGTCGCAAAAACATGCTTCGTTTGACGCTTTGGGTTATAAACGTAAAAACAGGCTTTATATTTATATAAATCAAAAACATCAAGATGCTCCGCCAAGTGCTTTAGCTGCTTTGCTAGCTCATGAAGCTGTTCATCAAGATGAGTTTAATTCTTTAAACGAAGAAACTTATGCTTGGACTTTGGAAGCTGTTGTTTGGCATAATTTGTCTAAAAAATTTCCAGAAGATGCTAAAGTTATGCATCCTCTTGTTAATCGAGAAAATACTTTAAAAATGTTACTTGAAAAAGGAAACTTTACCGATAAATATATACGTAAAAGCGTATACTCAAATCCAGGTTATAGCAATTTAAATAGTCGTTCCCCAGGATTTGAAGATAGTGAAAATCTATAATATAAAAGTTATTAATTTAATTAACAAAACATAATATAATAAAACCGAAAATTATTAATTCTCGGTTTTATTGTATTAAGAAATGTAACAATTGTTATATATTTTTTTTTAAACACTAGTAAAAAAAAATTTTACATGTATTATATGTAACAGTTAGTTATATTATATTAGATATGAAAAAATTGGGAGAAGGGCATCATGAATGTTTTGTCTTGTTATACTGCAAAAAAAACAGCTGGAAGCAAGGTAGTTCAAAATTTGAGAAATTTAGCACCTGAAGGAGTAAAAAAAGTTGGTAATCCAATGGCTCAAAAAGCTTCACAATCACAAGAATTTGATAATCAAGGTCTTGTTGGTAATATATTAAAAGCAAGTGTTTTAGAGCAATCAAAAGAAGGTCGAAGTTTATTAAATTATTTAGGTAAGGTTGTTACTTGTGGAACAGACTCTGTTGGGTCAAGAATCGATTTTGATGTAATGGCAAAAAAAGTACCTCAAGCTTATAGTGAATATACAGCAAGTACAACATTGCAAGAAATTGGTGATGCTAAAAAAGGTAGTAATGATGATGGTTTAATTAGTGTAACTATGCGAAGAAATAAAGGACAACAAAAAGAAACTTTTAATGTTTCGCTTGTTAAAAATGATATACCTGTAAATGATATTGAAGTTCAAAGAAAAACAACAAATAAAAAAGCGTCTATTTTGGATAACAAAGGTAAATTAATTGCTGTTGTTGAAGACGGTCATTATGTTTTAATGGGAAATAAAGGTCAATTGACTTCAAAAGATGGAAGCTTAAAAATAAAAGGTAATAAAAAAACAGAAGTTGAAAGACCAAAAGTTAATAAACCGACATTTGAAAAATTAAACCCTATGCCATCAATTGGTAAAGGTGGAGAAGTTATAATAGGGCTTCAAAATGGAAGATTCTGTGAAGCTATTATCGATAGTTTACAAGAATTTGAACGTAAAATTAACGATGAAGAAATTGTATTACCACAATTTAAAGCACAAAAAGGTGCAAAAACAATGCAAGTTACAATATTGTCAGGTGGATATGGGTCACGTGCAGAATATACAAACGCATCATCAGAAGGGATTTATCATCACGATACAAAACCTCAAGGAGCTCAAAATACGAAAGGATCTTTTAGAATGGCAACAGGTTTGACACCTATTGAAACAACGCTTGTAACATTGCATAAAGCAGGAATTCTTGATTGTTCTAAAGGTGTTTTTGGTATTGGAAAAAATCTTAAATTTTATAAAAATGATTCAAGTATAAATAAAGGTAATGGCGGTTTTACCTTAAGAATGTATGACAAAATGAAAAAAGAAGGTATGGATTCTATTTTTGTGTTACCAAATGATTCGGTTTCAAGAATGACAAAAGCAACTACAAAAGCTCAAGCTATTATAAATAGTGGAAATGCAGCAATTGTTATGATTGCAAGTCAAGTTCCTTGGGAAAAAGCTAAAGGTAATTTCGGTATTATGAAATTAGAAGGCGATATGAATGAAATAAAAGAGTTTGCCGAAAAACCAAAAGAACGCATTAATGGCTTTATTGATGAAGGCGAAAATTGCTATACGAATACTTTCCAATTTATGGTGCATAAAGATGCATTAAAGGCAATAAATATTTTAGAACCTTATTTTAAAACAAAAGAAGGTGATAAAGAATCTCGTGATTGGTCAAAACAATTACTACCTGCATTAATGTCTGTTTCTCAATATGAAAAACCTCAAGATATGAGAGACCATTTTCTTGATGTTTCAGGTTTAAGAGGCAATAAAGATGCAATTAATGTTTTAGAAGATACTCCTGATGAAATTTTGTTGGAAGCAAGAGAAGCTTTAAATGGGAAAAAAGTTTATGCTGTAAAATCGAAAGAACCTTGGATTGATGCTGGGCAATTTGATGCAATGTATGATGTTTCCTTAAAAATTGCAAGTGGTGAATTTGAACTTGAACCTTTTGAAATGGAACACGCTAGACAATCCATTAATCTTGAAACAGGTTTAGTAACTACTTCGCCTGAATTAAAAAAAGAGGTTGAGCAAAATTACCATATCAACGGTCGTTTTATGGCGGTTGATAAAATGCATAATGTTACAACTCAAGATACCATTGATTTATGTGTGCAAAATGGTTCTTTGTTTATAGATAAAGACTAACTTATCTATTCAACCCAGAAATCTCTTAAAACAATTGGGGCATTTAAATTTGTATGATAAAATATCTGCATAATATAATGCCCTTTACTTCTTAAAATTATATAATCTGTAAAATATTGTTTATTTCTATTTATTATAAAATCTTTTGTATAAGCTATTGTATAACCTAAAATATTTGTTTTATCAGATGTTTTAACAACTTGCACTCGAATAAAATCAAATTCAAATTGTTTGCTAGTTAAAAATGCATAGTATATTGGTTTATTTTCTTCGAAACATATATAATCAATTTTATAATTATCTTTTGTTATTGGTTCTTTATTAAATAAAATAATATAATCTTTGTCAAATGAACACCCTGTCAATACAAAAGACAAAAAAATCAATAAAAAAGCTTTTTTAAATATTGTCATCATAAAGATTTATTTTGGTTTAAATATTTTATTTTATCATTAACAATTTTCTTTAATCCACTATCATCTGTTAAAGATACAAATTTTTGATAATTTAATAAAGCTTCATTTTGTTTTTCTATTTTTTCATAACATAACCCCAGACAATAATATCCAAGAGAGTATTTTTCATTTAAAGAAATAACTTTATTAAATTTTTCAATGGCTTCATTATATTTTTTTTCACTTAATAAGCACAGACCTATATTATAAAATGCATCTTCACTATTTGGATTATAAATTAATACATTTGAATATTCATTTATAGCTTCGTTTATTTTATTTTGATATTTATAAACATTACCTAATCGTAAATGAGCATTTTCAAATTTAGGATTTAACGATAAAGCTTTTTTATAATTTAAAATAGCTTCATCATAATTTTTTTCTTTCACATATACATCAGCTAAGTCAAGATAATTTGCTTCATTATCTTCATCGAGTTGAATAAGTTTAAGATAATTTTGTTTAGACTCTTCAAGCATATTATTATTTTTTTGTGTATTAGCTAAATTAAATATTATAAATTTATCATTTGGTTTCATTTCATTAGCTATTTTTAGAATATTAAGTGATTTATTTTTATTACCTGTTTTTTCATATAGTTTTGATAAATTTAAATAAATATTAATATTTTTATTATTATAACTTAAAGCTTTTTCGTATAAATCAATAGCGGATTTTATATCACCATTTTTTTCAGTATCACAAGCTTTATTTATGTATGCATTGATGAGCCCATCTTTAATTTTTTCACTATTTTTATTATCTTTTTTCAGATTTTTTTCAAATAAAGCAATAGCATCATCATATTTTTTCCAAGCACATAAAGCATTGGCTTTATCTATAATTACATCTATATTTGAAGGATTAATCTCAAATGCTTTATCGTAGTATATAATAGCATTTTGGAAATCTTCAGCAAGATGAAAACTTTTTGCTAATTCATAAGTGTAATCAAAATTATTAACATCAAGACTCAAAGCTTTTTCAAAATAGTTTATCGCATCATTAAATTGTTTATTTTTTTGATAAATAGTTCCAAGATTATAATATGCAACTGGATTATTTGGATTTTTTTCAATGTAATCGTTATATTTTTGTATAGCTTTTTCATTATTGCCGCGAAATGCAAGTAGATTTGCGTAATCAAAACTTAATTCGTGAGCATTTGGATTTATTTTAAATGCATTTTCAAAATTTATTAAAGCTTCATCATAATTATTTTGTTTCATATTTGTTAAAGCTAAGTTGCCATAAGATACCCAGTCATTTGGGTTTTTATTAATGGCTTTTTTTAGAAATTCATTAGCCATATCAAGTTCATTTGTCTTTAGAAGTGCAAGACCATAATTTGAAAATTGTTTAAAACCGTTTGGATTATCTGTATATAATTTTCCATAAACAGCTAATGCATTTTGAAGGTCATTTATTTTCATGTAACAAGAAGCTAAATTTTCTTGTGCTTCAATATTATCAGGATAATTACTTAAAAACTTTTTATAATAATTAATGGCTTCATTATAATTTTCAAGAAAATAAGCTGTATTTGCTAAATTTACATAATTATATGTGTAATCAGGGAATATTTTTAATGCTTCTAAATATGAATTATACGCATTCAAATAATCATGCTTTAATTCATATACATTACCCACTGAAATATATAAAAAAGAATCGTTAGGTTGTAATTTTAGAGCTTTTTTATATGCATCAAGTGCATTTTGCCAATCACCTATTTCAACATAAAGACCGCCTTGTTTTGTATATAGAATTGCTTCCTTAGAGTTAAGTTCAATAGCTTTATTTAAATCATTTATAGCATCATAATATTTTTTTTCGCTTTCATTGTTTTGTGCACTTTGAAAATATTTTAAAGCTTCATTTGACATTTTAGCTTCTGTAGAAACGTTATTTATTGAAAATGCAACTACCGTAAAAGCTAGAGCTATTGTTTTTTTTAAATTTACCATATAAAGGCCCCTAATCTCTTAGTATTTATTTTGACTACTTATACAAATTATCTTATTTATTTAAAAAAAAATCAACATTTTTTTATATATATATAAAACTAACAAAAATTTTTAAAAATTAAGTCTATTGTTTTTTTACGTATTATATTATCTTCAATAAATATTTCTTCGATTGTTGGTTTTTTTATATTTATATAATTTTCAACAATTTTAAACACAATATAATTAATATCAAAAAAGTTAATTTGTCCTTTTAAAAAAGCACTATTAGCTTCTTCATTGGCAGCATTAAGGCACAATGGCATTGTTCCGCCTTCTTTTCCAGCTTGATATGCAAGTTTTAAAAGTGGAAATTTTTCATAATCAGGTTCAAAAAATGTTAAATTTTTACATTTGACAAAGTCAAATGAATTTGTTTTTATGCCATTTACTCTTTCTGGATATGTAAGTGCATATTGTATTGGAATATGCATGCTAGGAAATCCCATTTGTGCAATTATGCTACCATCTTTATATTCAACTGCACTATGAATAACACTTTGAGGATGAACAACAACATTAATATTGTCATAATCTATATTGAATAAATGATGTGCTTCAATAACTTCTAAACCTTTGTTCATTAAAGTAGCAGAGTCAACAGTTATTTTTTTCCCCATATTCCATTTGGGATGTGCGAGTACTTGAGAAATAGAAGCTTTTTTCATGTCATCTATTGTTTTAAATAGAAAAGGACCGCCTGAAGCTGTAATATGCAATTTATTAATAAAAGAGTCACTGTTTCCTTGCAAACATTGTAAAATTGCACTATGCTCAGAATCTATAGGCAGAAGCTCAATTTTATGTTCTTTTACCAAATCCATGACTATATCACCTGCTTCCACAAGTGTTTCTTTGTTGGCAAGAGCAATATTTATTCCATTTTTTATAGCTTGAATTGTAGGTTTTAAACCGATTTTTCCTGAAACCGCAATTACAATAATATCAACTTCGCTATTTGAAGCAAGTTCAATTAAGCCCTCTTCTCCATATAAAACTTTTATGTTTTTAAATGTTTCTTTAATTTTTAAAGCATCATTTTTATTTTGGATAGATACTACATTTGGATTAAATTTTTCTATTTGAGTTTTTAAAAGTTCAATATTATTACCGCAAGATAGTCCTATAACTTGATATTTTTCTTCAAGTTTTTCAATAACTTCAAGTGTTTGAGTCCCTATTGAACCAGTTGAACCTAATATAATTACTTTTTTCATAGTAATCTTAGTATATCATCAAGATGAAAAAAAATACTCAAAAAAATTTTTTTGAAGTAAAATAATTATTAAGGACAAAAGGATTTGTTATGAAAGAACTCAAAAATAAAAGTATTAATCAGTATGATAGATATAATATGTTTAATGAATATCAACAAAATAATAAACAACAACTACAAAAGCCTAAAAAAAGATTTTCAAATGCTCTTTTGTTGTTAACTTTTCTTTGCGTACTTATATGCATGCTCGGTGTTGTTTTTGCAATACCTGAATCTGGTGTAATATTTAATAAATTACCATTTTTAAAACTTAATAAACCAGAAGAACAAAGTTTTAATCTTCCATTATTTAAGAAACGTCAAAATATATTAATACTTGGTGTTGATAAAAATCCTGAAGGGGATGACCCTTTTTTGAACACAAGGTCAGATACTATAATCCTTGTTAACATTGATCCGAAACATAGATCAATAAATGCAATTTCAATACCTCGAGATAGTAAAGTTTATATTGCAGGTGATTATGGTATACAAAAGATAAATTCAGCTCATGCATATGGTGGTGTAGAATTAGCAAAAGAAACTATTGAAAACACATTAGGTGTTAAAGTTGATAGGTATATCGCTGTTAATACCGAAGCGGTTGTTCGTCTTGTTGATATTTTAGGTGGTGTGCCTGTTTATGTAGAAAAAGATATGTATTATAACGATTATTCAGGCAAATTAAATGTCGGTCTTTCAAAAGGACATCATGTCTTAAACGGCAAGCAGGCTGAAGGATATTTGAGATATCGTAAAGATGGTTTAGGTGATATAGGACGAACATCTCGACAACAGTGGTTTCTAAGAAATTTGTTAACACAACTTCAAACACCTCAAATAATTACTAAAATACCTGAAATTTTGAATTTGATTAATGAATATGTAAAAACCGATATGAGTATGTATGAAATATCAAATTTCGCAGCTATGGCAAAAGATTTTAGTTTAGACCATATTGAAGTCGCTACATTACCTGGTGCCCCTTCCAAAAAAGGTGCAATTTCATATTGGATTTTAGACCCCGAACAAACTCAGGAAATGGTTGATAGGCTTATATATCGTAAAAAAAATAAAACTGAAGATTTAAACTATAATAAATTAACGGCTGGTATAATATATACATCTTTAAATTCTTCAAAGGCACAGAAAATCAAAACTGAACTTGAAAACAAAGGCTATACTGTTAACATGATGAGAATGAAACAAGTACCACATGCTCAATTTATTTCTCATCAAAATATTGTTACAAATGACATAGCTAATAAAATAAAAAATGAAATACCTGATATTAAAGATTATCAATTTGTATATGACCCTTTAAGAATTTATTGTGTTAATAGTGATTTTACTTTAATAATTTCAGAAACTTAAGAAATAATTAAAAAAGAAAAGGAGACATCTTTTTATGGTTTTAGAGTTAATAGAAAAAAGATTTAGTGTAAGAAAATTTAAAGACAAAAAAGTTGAAGATGAAAAAATTAAAAGTATTTTAAATGCAGGAAGACTAGCACCTTCTTGGATGAACTCTCAACCTTGGCATTTTATTGTTGTTGATAATCAAGATAAAAAAGATTTATTAAAAGAGATGTGTATAGGTCAGAAGCACGTTTCACAGGCAAGTCATGTTATTATTATGGTAGCTGATTCTTTAGCTTTTAATCGTGCAAGGTTTGGTAAAATTCTTAAAGAAGGTGGGAAAGATGAATTATATATTGACATGGTGTTTAAAAATCAGACTTTAAATCCTGCTTTGCTCGGAGATAGCACTTTGCTTCTTCGCCTTATGGAGCAGACGACTTATGCATTAGCCTATATGACTCTTGAAGCTCAAAATCAAGGGCTTGGATGTTGTGTTGTAGGTGCTATGATGAATGAATTAACTTGTGCTGATATAAATTTTATTAAAATAATTAAAGAGCAATTTCAACTTCCTGAAGAATATTTTATTACAGCTGTTTTGACTGTAGGGTATATAGATGATGAAATTAAAATACCTAGGAAACTAAGAAAAGAATTTGATGAAGTTGTTTCATTAAATTCTTTTGGTGAAAAATATAATTAATTCATAAATATAAAGGGTTTTAAAAGCATGACAACATTAAAAATAGCAATACCAAATAAAGGTCGTTTATCTGAAAAAATATATGACTTACTTAACCGTTCTGGTTTAAAATTTCCTTTAAAAGATGAAAGAAGTTTAACGGTTTGCACGAAGGACAATAAGTATTCAATAATTTTTGTGCGGACGCAGGATATCCCTCGATTTGTTGAAATGAATGTTGCTGATGTCGGATTTACAGGACTTGATATTGTTAAAGAATTAAAAAGTGATGTTCAAAAAATAATGGATTTGGATTTTGGACGTTGTGATATGGTTGTGGCAGTAAAGGAAGAAGATGAATATAGTTGCTCAAAGGATTTACCGCAAAATATAAAAGTTGCAACTTCTTTTCCTAATATAGCTCGTGAATATTTTGAAAAGTTAGGTAAAAATCCTCAAATTATTGAAGTTTCAGGTGCAACAGAAATAACTCCTCGTTTAGGACTTTCGGATGTTGTGGTTGATATTACATCATCAGGAGCTACTTTAAAATCCAATAAATTACGAGTTATTGATAATATTTTATCATCAAGTGCTATAATCATTGCAGCAAGAAATTTAAATCAAGAAAAACAACAAAAAGTTTCATCACTTATAAGAGCTTTAAAAAGTGTAATTGATTCAAAGGGTAAAAAATATTTAATGGCTCATGTACCCAAGGAGTCATTAAATAAAATTAAAGAATTTTTACCTGGGCTTTCTTCTCCTACTGTTACATCACTTTTGGATGATGATAAAAATGTTGTAATACATGTTGTTGTTGATGAAAATGAAGTTTATGAAAGTATTGATAAATTAAAAAATCTTGGTGGAAGAGGTATTTTGATTATGACAGTTGAACAAATGGTGGCTTAAGAAATTATATCATGAGTGAAAAATATCAAAATTTAATTGAAAGTATAAAAATAATAGAAACTTTAAGAAGTGAAAATGGTTGTAAATGGGATAAAGAACAGACTCATAAATCTTTGCGAACCAATATTTTAGAAGAAGCTTATGAAATGGTCGATGCTATTGATAGTTGTGATATTACTAATTTAAAGGAAGAATTAGGCGATGTTTTGCTTCAGGTTTTGCTTCATTGTCAAGTTGGGAAAGATGATAATATTTTTGATATTGAAGATGTTGCAAAAGTTTTAAATGAAAAACTTATACGTCGTCATCCGCATGTGTTTGGTGATGTAAAAGTCAATGACTCAAATGATATTATTAAGAACTGGGAAAAGATAAAAAAAGAAGAAAAAAAAGATAAAAGAAAATCTTTAATGGATGGGATTTCAAAGGCTCAAAGTGCTTTATTGTCAGCATTAAAAATAAGTAAAAAAGCAGTTTCAGTTGGTTTTGAATGGCAAAATGAAAGTCAAATTTATGATTGTATAAAAAGTGAGTTTAAAGAATTTAAAGAAGCTAAAAATTATGATGATAAAGAAGAAGAGTTTGGTGATATTTTGTTTGCTGTTGTTAATTTAGCACGTTATAACAAAATAAATCCCGAACTTGCATTAGTTCGAGCTAACAATAAATTTATTAACAGAT
Source organism: Candidatus Gastranaerophilales bacterium (assembly GCA_944325065.1). GTDB lineage: Bacteria > Cyanobacteriota > Vampirovibrionia > Gastranaerophilales > Gastranaerophilaceae > UMGS1477. The sequence goes on from CALUYS010000004.1 coordinate 121,785, forward strand.
TTAAAAAAATGGAAGAGTTGACAATAAAACCACTTGAAACTTTGAGTTTTGAAGAATATGAGCAATTGTGGAAAGAAGCTAAAATAACTGTTCAAGCAGAAAATAAAAATTGAAATTAGTCTAAAAAATCACCAATTGGACTATAATGCATTAAGAATATTTGCAATAAACTTTTAAAATATGAATAAATATTTTAAAAAAATATTAATATTCTTTTTTATATTTTATTTTTTATTTTCATCATTATTTGATGCTAATGTTTATGCTAAAGAAGATGATTCAGATTGGTATAAGCTTTGGGAAAAAACAGAAGACACTTTTAAACAAGAAATTGATGATGATAAAGACCCAAAGCACTGCAGTAAAAAACAAAAAATAATTGATGGTGGCATTGAGAAAAAATATGACTATAATTTAATTTATACTGATATGCAAGAATGTTTGTGTGTTGCTTTAGAGAATAACTTTCAAATAAAAGTAAATAAGCAAAATAAAGAAATGAATAAGTGGGAATATCGTGCAAAACTTGCTGAATTTTTACCAAATATTTATGCAACATTTATGATAGCAAATGTAACAGGTAATTTTTTAGTTGGGAATATATTGCCTCGTGAGATAAATGAAGTACCAATTCAAATAAATTATGGAGTTTTATGGAATTTTAACAAGGGGCGTACTATTTTTGAAAGTCGTCAACGCAATGATGTATTTAAAGCTTCAGGGCATAAACTTGATTTTACTAAAGAACAAACAATTTTAAATACAATGTTAAATTATTATGAGTTATTAAGGTTAAAATTACAACTTGAAATATTAAAAATAAATCTAGTAGAAACTCAAGAGCAGCTTCGATATACTAAAACATTATATGAATTGGGCTTGGGAACAAAATATGATTTGCTGCGGGCTGAAGTTGAAGTGGCTAATGCAAATCGTGATTTAGTTATAAACTTAAATAACTTAAGGTTAAAACAGGCAAATCTAGCTAATATTATGGGTATTGATGTAACTTTAAGTATTTATCCTTCAGAACTTTTTATCGATACAGTAACTTTAGTTGATGAAAATTTAGATTTAAAAACTTTATATGACTATTCAATAAATCTTCGAGAGGATATTAAGGAAAAAGAATTTGATATTAAAGCTTTGGAAGAAGAAAGAAAAACTGTATATAGCGAATTTATACCAGATTTGGCTTTGCAATTTGATCGAGGTCAAGTTGGTACTGCTCGTCTTGGATTAAGACAAAATGATACTTTATATTTAAAAACCGAATGGCAATTGGGAAGAAATTTAGGTGTAAATTCATATAGTAAATTAAAAGCTTACGATGCAAAAATAAAAAGTGCAAAATATGAACTTGAAACTTTAAAGCGTAATATAAAAGAAAGCATTGTTAGCTCATATTATACATCACAAGCTAATTTAGACAAAATAAAATATGCAAAAATAGCAGTAAAAGCAGCAGATGAAGGACTAAAAAATGCACTTGCAAGGTATACAATTGGAGAAGCTACTTTTTTGGATGTCTTAAATTCTCAAAAAATAAAGACACAAGCAAGAAGTGATTTGATACTTGCAATAATAGACTATAACAAAGCACAAGCACAACTGCTTTTTGATACGGGATTGATTAATGAATATAGTGCATTAGTGAATTATATTATCCCGCCAAAAGATTGTTATTTTAATATAGAAAATAGCGAATTTAATCAAAACCAAAGTTAATAAACTTATTTTGTTCTTGAGGCAAGTTCGTTTAATACATTTTCGATTTTGACATTATTTTGTGCCATTAAAGCTAAAACAAAATAAGTTAAATCAGCGACTTCCCAGGATAGGGAATCTTCACCATTTTCAAAATCAGTTACTTCCTTTGCTTCTTCCAATATTTTAGAATTTAGAAAATTTCTATCCTTAAACAACTTTGTTGTAAAGGATTTTTCCGGCATTTTTTCTTTTCTGTCAAGAAGTAAATTGTATAAATTTTGGATATTGAAATTTTTATCACCAAAACAAGAAAAACGATTTAAATGGCAAGCATTTCCTATTTGATTTACGGTATAAAGTAAAGTGTCAAAATCACAATCATATCGAGCTGTTAAAAGTTCTTGAACATTTCCAGAAGTTTTACCTTTTTCCCATAATTCATTGCGTGAGCGTGAATAATAACAACCAACGCCATCACATAATGATTTTTTTACACTTTCTTCATTAGAATAAGCAAGCATTAACACTTGTTTTGATTGATAATCCTGAACTATTGTAGGAATTAAACCATTTTGTTTTTCAAAATCTAAAGTTTGAACGAATGCATCTTCTAAATTTACCGCATGTGTGTAAATACACATCCCGAGTTGAGTGTGAATATTCAAATGTTGAAGCTTTACTATCTCATCAATTGTAGAAATACCGCCTGCTGCTGTTAAATCAAGTTTTGTTAAATTTCTTACTTTTTTTATATTCTCGATATCACAACCTTGCATCATGCCTTCTTTTTCAACAACAGTATAAAGATATCCAGAACATAAATTCTCAAAACGTTTGATATAATCTTCAACGGTTGCATTGATGGTATTTTCCCAACCGTCGATAGCAATTTTTCCATTTTTTGTGTCAATTGAAACAAGAACTTTATCTTTTGGCAATTGACACAAAAAATCTTCATTGGCTGCAGTGCCGATTATAATTTTTTTGGCACCATAAGAAATAATACGACGAGCTTTCTCAATATCACGAATCCCACCTCCAACACGAATAGTTGAATATGGTAAAGCATGGCAAATATCTTTAATAACTTGTTCATTGTCGCCTTTATTCATGGCTGCATCAAGGTCGATAACCGCAACATCACCAAAACGAGCATAATATTTTGCAAGTTCGATTGGGTTTTCATTTGCTTCCAAAACTTTTTCTTGACCTTGTTTTAGTTGAACAGCTTTACCGCTCATCAAGTCTATACTTGGTATTATCATATTTTTCTATACCTCAATAAAAACTTTATATTCTTTATTATTGTAGCTTAAATATGAGGTTTTAACAAGAAACTTTATAAAATGCTAATCATTTTCATTTAGGATATTAGAATATTTATTTTTCTTTCGGTATATATTCAGAAGTTCACGTGCATCAAATGAAAACTCTGTTTTAGTATAATATGGATCCTCATCAAAATTGTTAAATAAGTTTTCAATATTTTCATCTACATCATTTTTATCTTCATTATGATTATTGTTTAATTCTTTACGACCTTTAATAAGTTCGTCAAAATCTATATAATAATTAACATAGTCGTTTAATAATTTAACTTGTTTTTCTTTGTTATTCATAGATTTACCTTCTTTTATATTGCTTATAAATATATCTTTTGATAAAGAGTTTAATTTTTCTCCAGCTTTTAATGTTCCAGTAGATCCAGATTTAGTTTTACAGATCTTAGTCTTATTCATTCCAAAACTAACATTGTTTTTATTATTACCGATTTTTAACATTTCTCCCTCCTTTATTTATAGTATTGTTTTTATTATGTTAATAATAATACAATGTTTTTGTGTTGTCAAGAATGTTTTTATTTTATTGTTTAGGGAATCTAGCCTCAATATATTTTTCTTTGTCTGAAAATTTAATATTGTCAATAAATGTCATTAAACCTCCTTGAGGATTAAGATTTAAATTATAAATTTCCTGATTTTCCTCGTCTTTATAAAATATATTAAATGTTTGATGTTCGTATTTCCCTTTTTTTGCATCTATACAAGCAGTTAAGTAATAGGTTTGCTCGTCTACTTTAAACTCATGAATCTCAGTATTTCTTATATTGAGTTCATTTACAGCTTTTAGTATATTTCCTAGCTTTTTAACAAATTCGTTAGCTTTGACTAAGTTTTGGCAATTAATTATAGTTATTTTCTCTTTAGCTTTAGGGGCTCCATTGTGTTCTGTAATTTGGTTTAAAGGAGCTCTAAGCAATATTCTATGTGCAATATGTACAAGTGTTGCATAAGTATTACCATTACCTTTACATAGAGTATTTTTAATATTGTTTAATAATTCTATAAATTGCTTTTTTGTTTCTTCGTCTGAGATGTTAATAGTAACAGTTTCATCTTTTTTTTCCTTTAAAGTTATCTTATTATTATTTAATTCAATAGTACTGTTTTTCCTTCCTTTTGCTTTACTAAAGTTTTCAATAAAGATATTTATATCAGTTATATTATCTGTAGCTAAAGTAGTTCTTTCCTCTTTTTTTAATGAGTCTAGATTTGAGGTTAGAAGATCTTGAATATCCCGAAGAGACTTTAATCCGTTAAGTGTTGCGTTTATTTTTAACTGTTTCGCTAATTTATCTGTAACTGCTTTGAAACAATTTTTATATGCATTGACATCCAAATGAAACGTTTCCTGAAGTTCCTTTAAAGGAAACGTTGCCTGAAGTTCCGCATTACACTTTATTGTATCTTTAGTAACCCGTTCCGCCGCAGCAGTAAGATTATATATAGCACTGAATTCCTTAACAAGAGGATTATTTCGATTTAGTGCATTCCTTGGCGTTGCAACACGTACATCATTTCTTATCTTTTCAGTATTTAGATCATATTGTAAATCTTTACCATTTTTAGATAATTTTTCTATACTATCATAAAAGTCGCCTAATATTTTAAAACTTTGCATAAAATTAAATAATTCTTGAGCTGTATGAATAGTGCTACAAATCTCCCCATCTAATGCTTTATAATAATATTGGCTATTAAGTCCTTGCTCATTCTTGGTGAATTTAGGATTATTGTATTTGTTGAGTTCCTTACCTGATAATATTTTATCGATATTGATTGATGTCTCGTACAACGTTCTATACTTTCCTAGAATGTTGCCTATATTATCTTGACTTATAGAGCGAGAGAGAAAATCGCTCTCAATATTTTTTAGAGTTTCAATTGATAAAATTTTTAATTCAAAAGAAAGGTCTTTTTTTATATTTTGTGAAAGTAAACTCTTAATCCCTTTAGCTAAAACCTCAACCATGTCAAGAGAAACAGGCTCTGGATTGTTAGTTTGTAAACTCTCAATCCCTTTAGCTAAAGCATTAACCATGCCAAGAGAAACAGACCTTGGATTGTCAGTGTGCAAAGTATTAATTCCTCTAGCTAAAGCACTGATATCTTTGGAGTCAACGTCTTGATTCTGTCTTTGTAAAGCCTTAATTTTATCATTTAACTTTGTAACTTCAGCAGTTAAAACCTTAACCATGCCACGAGAAACAGCCCCTGGATTGTAAGTGTGCAAAGTATCAATCCCTTTAGCTAAAACATTAACCATGTCAAGAGAAACAGACTCTGGATTGTTAGTGTGCAAAGTATTAATTCCTCTAGCTAAACCATTAACCATGTCACGAGAAACAGACTCTGGATTGTTAGTGTGCAAAGTATCAATCCCTTTAGTTAAAGTATTAACCATGTCACGAGAAACAAACCTTGGATTGTAAGTGTGCAAAGTATCAATCCCTTTAGCTAAACCATTAACCATGTCACGAGAAACAGGCTCTAGATTGTTAGTTTGTAAACTCTTAATCTCTTTAGTTAAAACCTCAACCATGTCACGAGAAACAAACCTTGGATTGTAAGTGTGCAAAGTATCAATCCCTTTAGCTAAACCATTAACCATGGCAAGAGAAACAGCCCCTGGATTGTAAGTGTGCAAAGTATTAATTCCTCTAGCTAAAGCACTGATATCTTTGGAGTCAACGTCTTGATTCGGTCCTTGTAAAGCATTAATTTTATTAGTTAACTTTATAACTTCAGTATTTAAAACCCCAACCATGCCACTAGGATCAGACTGTGGTTTGTTAGTGAGCAAAGTATCAATCCCTTTAGCTAAAGCACTGATATCTGTGGAGTCAACGTCTTGATCCTGTCTTTGTAAAAGATAAATTTGATAAGTTAATTGTTGAACTCCATCAGCTAAAGTATTTATCATATGAGAAGTAACATTTTTTTTGTTTTGAACTAAAAAATCAATACCAATAGCAAATTTATTAACTTTGTCACCAGAAACCATGCCGCCGCGTTTCAAAGTTTGCATAATGGTTCTAGATATTGTACCAGTTTCTTGTTGACATCTAAATATTTCTGCTCTTTTTTCAGCGTGATTTTTATTTGAAAGTGTATATGCCACCCAAGTTTGATTTGGCACCTCTGTTAACTTTTGTACTACTGGTATTTTTATAACTGTTTCTAGTTTATGTGATTTTTTATTAAAAGCTATTCCTCTATTTAATGGAACAGTTTTTGTTGTATGTCTTTTGAAAGTTGAACCTACATTTGATATAATACTGTTTGACAAATAATTGCTCATTAGATATACCTCATTTACTGCTACTACAATATTAAACGCAAAAAGATAAAAATACTTGCTATAAATATAGCAAGTGTTAAAAAATTGTTACAAATTTAATTTTTATGCAAATAATAAAATAATTTTATGACCAAATAAAATACTACCTAATATAGTGGAAATCATTGTCGCAAATAAGACAGTCCCCGCTGCCATATCTTTTGCCATTTCAACAAGTTTTGAATATTTATTTTTTGTATATGAATCAATTGTGAATTCAATTACTGAATTTAACATCTCAGATAATAAAACAAGAGAAACTGATATAATTATTATACAAAATTCAAGATAATTAAATTTTAAAATCCACGCAAAAATAAAAATAAAAAAAGCAAAAATTAATTGGCGACGAAAATTTTTTTGTGATTTAATCATCAATCTTAATCCACGAAGTGCAAAATTTATACTTTTTAAAAAGTTATTTGTTGAAAATTTTGACATTATATTTTCCTTTTTTCATACTCTAGATAATATCACTCATTATTGTTTTTTGAAGCGACATCATTTCATTATAGCTTTTTTCATCTTTATGGTCATAACCTAATAAATGCAATATTCCATGACTTATTAAAAAATATAACTCATTTATTATTGATAATGAATTATTATCAATAATGTGAGGTTGATTTATGGCATTATATTCCATTGTATCATATGAGATGATAATTTCTCCTAAATTAATTTCACCTTCGAATATAAACCTTTCATTTTCGTTAGTATCAGCAAATAAAGCAAAAGTTATGACATCTGTTGGTGTATCAATATTACGATATTCTTTATTTATTTTATGTATTTTTTTATCATCACAAAACACAATATCAAAACACAAAGTTTTATATTCTTGATTATATAGACAACTATTTAATATAATTTGTTCCTGATTTAAGACAAATTTCATCATTTTTTTTGTGTTTGTTAATATTTTTTTTGTGTTTAAAACATTTTCATCAATTTTTTTTTGATTATTTTCTTCAAAATCTGTTTCAATAAAAATATTTAACTTAGTCATTATTTTTACTTTCATTATTATTTTGATCAAAATCAGGCAATCTAAGAGCTGAATTTTCTTTTTTCTCTAATTCATTTATTATATCTTCATGATATTTTATACGTTTATGGTGTGCTGCACGAAGTAGCCTATTTAAAGTTGAGGAAATTATTTTTAAATCCTTTAAAGTTAATGGGCTATCTGACAATTGACCATCTGTTAATCTATCATTGATAATTTTTTGTATTAGTGTATTTATTTCTTCAACAGTATATTCTTTTAATGTTCTAGAAGCTGACTCAACAGCATCTGTAATCATAACAATTGCTGTTTCTTTTGAATTGGGTTTTGGTCCAGAGTATCTGAATTGTTCTTTTGAAACATTTTCAATACCTTCTTCTTTTATTGCTTGATTATAAAAATAAGCAGCAAGAGTTTCACCATGGTGTTGGGTTATAAAATCTTGAATTTGAGGTGGTAAATTATATTCCTTTGCAAGTTCAATACCATCACGTGGATGTGCCATAATAACCATTTTACTTAAACGTGGGTTAAGTTTATTATGTGGATTTTCAATTCCAAAATAAGTTTGATTTTCAATAAAGAACAATGGTCGTTTTAGCTTACCAATATCATGATATAAAGCACCTATCCTTGTTAAAATAGGATCTGCATCAATAGCTTCTGCAACAGATTCTGCCATATTAGACATTGCAAGAGAATGTGCAAATGTCCCAGGTGCTTCAAATTGAAGTCGTTTTAATAATGGTTGATTATGATCAGCCAATTCTGATAAACCAAATGGTGTAATTACTTTAAATATGCTTTCAAACATTGGTATTGAACCTAAAACCAATATCCCGCTTGATATTCCTGTAACCATACAAGCTATTAGATCATTTATTAACACAGTTGGTGAGATATCAATAATACAACGTTCTATTAAATTTATTATACTGACGATTATTATCATATATATTGCTATTTCAAAACCTGATTTTATTAAGTCAACACGTCGAGAGTATTTTATTTTTGATATTATTACTGATGAAATTAATGAAACAACCGTAAATACTATAAGGTTTTCACTTGGTAATTGAAGTGTTATTCCCAATCCCATTATTAATAATATTGATACAAACATTGCAACACGTCCGTTAGTAAAAATAGAAAGTAATATTGCAATAGCAGGAACTGGTAAATAATAAAACGAAAAGTTATCTGGTATTATTGTACCAAGTGTAGTTAAAAATATTACAAGTATACCAATTATTGAAAAATAACTTTTTTTAGCAAACTTTTTATCAAATGTGTATAAATAATATAAAAATATAAATATCGATAAAACTACATATATAAATATTCCTATAAGTCCAATCAAATTAAGTTCAAGTACGTTATATCCAGCTTTTCTTAAAGCATCACGTTTAACTTTTGTAACAGGTTCCCCTTTATAAACTATTTTATCACCACGTTCAAATTTTATAATATAGGGGTTAACAGAGTTAGCAGCATTTTTTTTTGCTATTTCAGTTGCAAGTTCATCAACTATCATATTTGGTCTTATAACTTGTTCAATTAATGCATTTACTATACGTATTTGAGCTTTTGAATAATTTTGTTGGCTATGTTTGAAAATAATCTTACTAATATTATTTTCTTCAAATACTTTTTCATTCAATCCTTCTTTTAATATACTATTTAAAATATCTTTTGCACTGTTTGTTACATTATTATACATTTCATCACTTGCGGAGATAAAAAAGTTTATTACATAATTTTTATTTGTATAATCAGATAAATCAATTAATATATTAATTTTATTCCTTTTTTCATTTTGACTTAAATTATTATTATCACGAATTGATTGAATATTGTTAATAAGCGATACAAGATTTCCCATTATATAATTATCTTCAGCTGGTACCAATACTGGTTCAACTTTTTGTGCAACTTCTTTTCTTAATTGCTCTGTTTTAAAAGTATCAACAACTTCAATTGTTTTATTTGCAACAATTTCTCGTTTACTTAAACCATCTTTATTGATTAATTTTTGGAAAATGATATATTTCGATGCCAATATAAATGTTAATATAATTGCAAACATTGTAAATATTATAATTGTATTTAAACTATGTGAATTATTTATATTTTTTATAAAATGTGCTAATTTGCTATTTTTCATTTGATTTTTCCGTTATTTATCCATCATTATTAATTATAATACAATTTATAATGATTTAAATCAAATATTAATATAAGAACATAAGTGATCTAAGCTTTATGTTATAATATTTTAGATTATTTATATTATAATTATATATATAAAAATACATTTTATGCTTAACAACATTAACAAAACAAAAAATATTATACCATCAAAAGTATCTTTAAAATTATTGGATACGACAAAAGTTTTACCACAAGAAATTTATAAGGATACTGAAAGTTTAATTTCGCATAAAAGCGAAAGAATATTTTATAATCCACAAAAAATTAAAGCTGGATTTTTTGTATTATCAGGTTTATTTATTATTGATGCAATAAGGTCGTTATTTAAAAACTTTCCTAATAAAGATTGTTTAATATTCTTATTTTCCCAAAAAAGTTTATTAAATTTTAGCCAGTCTATAGCTTTATCAATATTAAAGAAATTAAGTGAAATATTAATACATAAAGCAATTGATAAAAAGAAGGAAATTATTTCAAAAGATTTAACAGATAAAGAAAAAATAGAATGTAAAGATGCATTTAGAAAAGCATTTATTTATATTTCAAGTTTAACAAGAGTTATTTGTCAAGATTCAAATGAGAATAATTCAAAATTTTCTCAGAACGAGAATAAAATTTACTTAAAAGAGGATGATGAATTAAATGCTTTTCATGAACTTGGACATGTTATAAATAATAATGGTAAATTAGAGTTATCAAAAAAAGCTGGAGTTTGTGGTGAAGTTTTAGATTTATTATCATTTGACAATGTTGCTTTAATTTTACAAATACCTGAAATGTATAACGAATGTATAGCATCAAATACAGCAAAAGAATTATCAAAAACATTTTTCAGTAAAAATTCCAAGCAATTACAAACCAAAATTGAGAGAATAAATAATTTTGAAATTTTATCCTGCCTATTACCTTTGTTTATATATTTTTTAAGTTTAACTGGTAAATTCTTAAAAGAGTTTGTATTCAAGAAATAGAAATTTTATTAAACTTCAGTTAATGAAATATTTAAAATTCCACTATTGCGAGCACAATCCATAATTTTAACAACAGTGCCATGTGTTGCTTCATCTTCAGTTTGAATAAGCATGCCATCTTTATAATCATTTGCTAAGTTTTTTAATTTGCTTTGTAATTGGTTTTCCTCAACAACTTCACCATCAATTACTATTTGGTTTTGATTATTGACTAAAACATTTAATATTTTTTTATCTTTAGCTATACTTTTTGCTTCAATATAATCAGGGACTTCTAAACTTAAACCTTGTGTATCAAGCATTGGAGCAATAACCATCATAATAATCAACAACACTAAAAATATGTCAGTTAATGGTGTAATATTTATTTCATTAAATGTTTCACGTTTTCTCATTGTAATAATTCATCCTGTTCTTTTTTTGATAAAGGTTCACCAGCGACTGTTAATTTTTCATATTCTGCACCTGTAGCAGCTTTCATAACTTTCATAATTTCACTTGATTTAGTTTGAATATCTGCTCTTACTATAACTTCTTTTTTTTCTAAATTAGGTTTTAATTTTTCGAGTTCATTTTGCAGATTATCTTCACTAATTGAATTCCCATTTATAAAGAAACTACCGTCTTTAGTTATTGCAATAGTTGCCAAACTATTTTCAACGGATAATCCGCTATTTATTTTTGGAACTTTAATGCTATTATCATTCGATTGAAAAGTTGGAGCAACAACCATCATGATAATCAACAATACTAAAAATATGTCAGTCAACGGTGTAATGTTTATTTCATTAAACATTTTGTCATTTTTTGAACTTTTAAATGCCATAATTTAATTTATCCTGATTCTTTTATTTATTGTGCACCTTGAAATGCTGCATTATTATTTGTAGTTGTGTCGTCATTTTGATCAACAAAACTTAAGAATAATAATTTTATAAGTTGAAAATCATCTTCATATCGTTTAACAGTAGATTGAAAAAGGTTAAATAATATAACAGCAACAATAGCAACTCCAAGACCAAAAGCTGTAGCGATTAAAGCTGAAGCAATACCCATTGCCACCTCAGCTGATTGGTTACCAGCTGAAGCAAGATCTTGAAATGTAAACAAAATTCTAACAACAGTACCAAATAACCCTAAAAATGGTGCTACACCACCGATTGTTCCTAAAATTGTCAAGTGATTTTCAAGTTTGCGAGTTGCCAAATTTGAAGCTATATCAAATGAACGGGAAAAACCTTCTTTCTGTTCTTTAAAAATACGAATTGCTTCTTCAGTAACTTCCCCCAAAACACCGCCAAGTTGAATACTTAAATTTTGTGCACCATTTAAATCATTTTTTGATAATTCACGTTGAAGTTTAGGGATAAACTGTACAACATCACGTTTATTGCTATTGTAATAAGAAAATCTATTAATAGCTACAGCAACAGTCAAAATTGAACAAATAAATATCGGCAATAATACAGGCCAATCCATTTCAATTGATTTTAATAATAATTCCATAATTATCCTCTTTCTTTTATTATTATACTACTTTTTTTCTTTTCCTTTTTATTTAGGATGATATGATGCTTTTTAGTATTTGCTTTCACATTCTTTTGCTTTCATCCTTTTCCTTTTTTTATATAACGTACTACCGTGTGTTTATTTTTGTTCTCATCCACCAACATGGAATGATTTTGTTAAATTTTAATATATTATGTCCTCCGGGCAGGGTTACTTTTTGTGGAAAAAGTAACCAAAACCGCAACCCGACTTGTCGCTCGTATTTTCACTAAACTCAACCCCAGCAGCCTTAACTCGCGCTTCGCGCTCAAACAGACGGCTGCCTGACATTGTTTCGTTAAGTGATAATTACTCGCGCCTGCGAATGGGTTGCCATTGTTGTATTCACTTTTAATTCTTTTGTTTTCATCCTTTTCCTTTTTTTATATAACGTACTACCGTGTGTTTATTATTTTATCTTTGTCCACCAATGTGGGGGATTATTTTATTAAATTTAATATTATTATGCCCTCCGGGCGGGGTTACTTTTTGTGGAAAAAGTAACCAAAACCGCAACTCGACTTGTCGCTCGTATTTTCACTAAACTCAACCCCAGCAGCCTTAACTCGCGCTTCGCGCTCAAACAGACGGCTGTCTGACATTGTTTCGTTAAGTGATAATTACTCGCGCCTGCGAATGGGTTGCAATTATTGATTTTCTTTTTAATTCTTTTGTTTTCATCCTTTTTATCTATCTTATTAATATCTTCTAGCACTTGAAGCATAAAAGTCAAATGTAAAATTAATATCGACACTTGAACCTTTGTATTCAGGCGGCAGAGGTCTAAATGGAGCTGTAAGCTTAACCGCACTTATTGCTGCATCATCATCTGCTTTAAAACCTGAAGATTTAGCTATTTTTAACGATAATAAACGTCCATCACGAGCTATTGTGAATAATAATACAACTTTTTTACTTTGTCCTCCATTTGGCGGTGACCAGTTTGCTTTAATACGACGTTCAACTTCTTTCATATAAGGTCCAAAATCAGGTTCACGAATAGCATCAATACCAGGTGCACCTTTTGGATTTCCAGGGCTAGGGTTTCCAGCATTACCTGCACTTCCATAAGAACCGCCAGAGTTAAAACGTCCATTCCCCCGTGATGAAGCTCCATTTGATGAACGACCACCTTGACTTGGCATTAATACAGGACCTATATTTGATCCAGATGACGTTTTTCCACTTCCATTTATCGAAGATGGCTTACCTGTTTTATTCGCTCCGCTTGAAGCTATTGGTCCACTATGCACTCCTGATTTGCTATTTGGATTGACTTTTGGAACTTCAATAGCAAACTTATTTTTAGGCACAACGCTTGGACGAGGCGAAGTCGCTATTTTGTTTGGCTTAGGTGCTTCTATTGGTTTTCTTGTTTCTTGTTTTAATGTTTGTTTGGGTTGCACTTTATTTTGTTGTTTTTGCACAGTTTGTTTATTTTGTTGCTTTTGTTGCTGAGACTTTTGTTGTCGACTTGGTTGTTGTTTTGCTTGTGAAGCTTTTTGTTGTTGCCTTGCAGCTGCTGCTTGAGGCCTTGGTTCTGATTCTCGTTTTGTTGGGTCATGCTTACCACCTGCTTGTGAGTTCCTGTCTGAACGATTCTTTGTGTTTTTATTTATTGGAACTGCTTCAGGATTTGTTACTAAAGTAAACGTTATATCTTTTTTTAATTGTGGTTTATTGAATATTGGAACAATTATCCCCAATAATATTAGTAATGTTGTTAATCCCCAAGCTAAAAACACAACTAAAGGATGTAATACGGTTGAAATAAGAATAGATTTTTTTAATGGAATTTCCTTATCTTGAGGTTTAATAATAACCGTTACATTCCCCTTTAATTCATTTTTATCTTTGCTTATACTTTCTTCTATTTCATTTTTTGGTAAAAACATATAATAACCTAATTCATTTATAGTACTTTAAGTTTATATAACACAAACTTAATTTTAAATCACCCGATTGTATTATTAATATCGGTTACTCTGGGTATAAGTAATAGGTTGATCAAGAATAATACTTATTTGTGATCCAGAAGGAACAATAGCATCAACACCTTTATCCCATACTGATTTAGCCAAACCGCCACCAGCACCTACAGCTGTTGCAAGAGCTGTTCCTTTACCTATTTTTCCACCTGCCATTGGTGATATTATTACACCTGCTAAAGCTCCTACTGCTGACCCAACAGCTACATCTTTTGCATAGGCAACAGCTGTATCTTTTGCTGTTGAACCTACAAGTAAACCTGTATTGTCTTCTGTTTTTATCATGCCTGATATTGGTATAATTTGACCACCTGTTGTTGTGATATGTGTAAATCTGATTTTCAAATTCCCGTTTATTCCAGCATGAGTTGCTTTTTTTACTTGAATAACATTACCGCTTACAACCGAACCAGAAGGTGCTACAAGTTTGCCTCCATAATAAAAATCTTGATTTAATGTCAAATTTATACTTTGTCCAAGCGTTAAATAAGCTGAACTTAATTCACTTTGTGTCATAGCTGTAATTGTTGTGCCACTTGGTATAACCATAACTGAACCTTGAAGTGATGATTGATTTGTTGTTGAAGGTTGGCTAAATGCTTCATTTATCATGTTTACATTTAATAACATAAATGTACTTAGTATGCATATGCTTAAAAATTTTTTTTTCATAAAAACAATCTCCTTTTTTATATAACTGGTGCCATTAAATTTTCCTCAGTTCTATATATTATAATCGATTTTGGTATTATTAATTTTATATTATAACATATCTATATTTGAAAACGAATTTTGTTACAAAAAGTTCAATATTTTTTTATTATCTATAAATTTATTTTTTTATTATATAACATTGAAGCATTTAACACTACAAATAATGAACTTGCATTATGCCACAATGCTCCTGTGACTGGTGTTAATATCCCATATATTGATAGTGTTATGGCTATAAAATTTATTACCATTGAAAGAATTATATTAAAAATTATTGTTTTTAAAGTCATATTTGAAAGTTTTTTAAGATATATAATATTTTCTAAATTATCATTAAGCAAAATAATATTTGAAGCATCAAGTGCTATATCACTTCCTAAGTTTGCAAATGAAACTGAAACATTTGCCATTTTTAAAGATGCTGCATCATTTATTCCATCACCTATCATAAGTACAACTTTATTTGCACTTTGATATTTTTTTATAAGTTCAACTTTGTTATGGGGCATTAAATTTGCATATACATTTTTTATATTTAATATTTTAGCAAAATAATTGGCTGTTTTTATATTATCACCTGTTAAAATAGCTATATCTATATTATTATTTCTTAAATAATTAACAACATTTAAAGCTTGTGGTTTAATAATATCATTTAAGACAATTATACCTTTAATAATATTATTTATAGCACATATTATAACTATTTTACCTTCGTTTAAATATTTTGTTATTTCGTCTTTTAAGTTTTGACCTAAATTAATATTATTTTCATTTATAAATTCAATATTGCCGCATAAAATGCAATTATCATTTACTTTGGCTTTTATTCCTCTTCCTAAAATACTTTCAAAATTTTCAATATTATTATAAAGATTTATATTTCGATCAATTGCATACTTATAAATTGCTTTTCCGATGGGGTGGTTTGAAAGTTTTTCAATTGAAGCTATATATTTAAGAAAGTCATCTTTATTAATAGTATTATCCAATAAAATTATATTGCTAATTCCTAAAGTTCCATAAGTTAAAGTTTTGGTTTTATCAAAAGCTGCAATGTTTATTTTACCCATTTGTTCCAAAGCAGCACCTGATTTTATAATTATTCCATTTTTAGCTCCAAGACCAATAGCAGCAGCGATTGAAGTTGGTGTAGCAAGTGCAAGAGCACAAGGACAAAATACAACAAGAATTGTTACGGCACGTGATATATCATTTGTTATAAAATATGTTAAAATTGCAAGTAATAATGCAATTGGAACAAAAAAAGCAGCCCATTTATCTATTATGCGTGCAACTGGAGCTTTATTTTTTTCAGCTTCCTTGACAAGCTCAATCATCTTTTGCAACAATGAGTCCTTAGTTAATTTTTCAACTTTAATATCTATAACGTATAAACCATTTATAGTGCCGCTATATACGATATCACCTTCAAATTTATCTTTTGGTAAAGATTCTCCATTAATAGTACTCTCGTCTATTTGAGTTGAACCTTTTATTATTGTTCCGTCAAATGGGATTGTCTCGCCCTCCTTTATTCGAATAATATCATTTATTCTTACTTCATTTAATTCAACATAACATTCATTGTTATCTTTAACTATACAAGCTTTTTTAGGTAAAATGGAAAGAAGTCTATTTATTCCCTTATTTGTTCGTTTTATTGTAAAATTTTCCAATAGTTCGCCTAATGCCATAATAAATGCTATTTCGCCTGCTGCAAAATATTCGCCTATAAAGATTGATGAAATAATTGCAATTGAAATGAGTAAGGCAACTGTTATTTTTTTATTTATAATTATATTTCTTATAGCATAATAGAACATCGGGATGCCTGAAATAAGAATTGTAATAAAGACAGGATTAATCACAAGCTTGATTTTACCTAACATTAAAATAAATTCTAAAATCAAGAAAACACCTGAAACTGCAACATAGGGAAGTGTGCTCAATTTGTCGATTTTTTCTTTTAACATACTTTATTCTCCAGTTATTATTTACTTTATAAACTTGTCGATTATATCATTTAGGTCTTCAATGATTGCTTGATCATTGTTATTAATTGCATTTTTGACGCAATGATTTATATGATCAGTTAAATATATTTTCCCAATATTGTTAACTGCTTGTTTGCAAGCCGCAAGCTGTATTAAAATTTCTTTGCAATCACGATTTTCTTCAATCATTTTCTTTATTGACCCTAAGTGTCCGCAAACTCTTGAAATTCTGTTAATAACAGCTTTATTTTGTTTATGATTTGACACATTGCACATATTTTTTGTCCTTTTCTAGTAATTTTTATATATCCCCCCATAGGGGATAATTTTATTATAAAACTTTTCAAAAAAAAATACAAGTATTGGTTGGTGGCGAAACTTTTTTTATACCCCCCGGCACATTCTAAGCTTTGAAGTCCAAACTTGATATTCCCAAACTTTTTGTACCCTTGCAAAAACCATTGTTTTTTTGTTTTCCTTTAACAATCCTTTTTTCGCTAAATGAGATATATGCAAGGGGGACTATGCCCCCACCTACACCACCCTTCTCCTCGTCATGCTGAACTCGTTTCAGCATCTAAGCAGTGTGGGATGAATGTATTTAACGAAAAGACGTTTAATGATAACTTTAAACGTGGGTAAAATCCCCAACAGCTTGAAAAAATAGGACTTATGTACTAAGTTTAAAAAGTGTAAAGTTTACAATAAAAGTATTGACAATTCTTTTATTTTTGTCATATACTGTGAATAGGGAATAAAATCACGATAAAGATAAAAGGATGAAAAAATAGAATTTCAAGTGAATGCAAAAAACGTCATGTCATCATGAATTTATTTCAGGAATTTGCTATCGGTGGATGGTAATATGATAATTAGAAGGATATAAATATTAATACAACATTGGATAGGTCCTGAAACAATTTGAGGGTGACAAAAGAATTCAATCCACGTTGGTGAGTGAAGATAAAAAAATAAGGAATGGAAACCGTCATATAAAACCTAAAACAAACAAATTCG
>CALUYS010000005.1 GCA_944325065.1 Candidatus Gastranaerophilales bacterium
TTTACAAGCGTTAACAAGTTAATATTTCGTTACAATATATCCTAAAATTCTTTTATTCTAATTTGTGATATAAAATTGTTACAAACCCATATACTAAAAGATCTAAATCACTTAAAACCCTAATTTTTATGTTTTTTATCTTTCAGGATAAAGTTGAGTTAGTATCAAGTTTTGTTATTTTTTTCTATATCTTTTTCCTTCAAACTCATGGACATTTTCAACTGCAATAAAAGCATTTTCGTCAATTTCATGAACTAAGGATTTTAACTTGACAAGTTCCATACGAGAAATAACACAATAAACAATACGTTTAGGTTTTCCCGTATAGCCACCTTCAGCGTCAATATAAGTTACACCCTTATCAAGCTCTTTTAAAAGAGCATCGCCTATAAGTTTTGAATAATCAGTAACAATAAACACCGATTTTGCCTCATTAAAACCATCAATAGCCATATCAATAACTCGATAAACAATTAAGTAAGTTAATATAGAATACATAGCACGATCAAAACCATATAAAAAACCAGAAAGTGTATAAATAAATAAATTAATACACATAATTATTTCACCTACAGAATAACCCAATTTTTTTGTCAAACGTATTGCAATAATCTCAGTACCATCTACTGCTGCTTGACTTTTTAATATTAATCCTACACCTAAACCCAAAATTACCCCGCCAAAAACAGTTGCCAAAATGGCATCATTTGTTGCCACATGATGATGAAATAGAGATAATGACAACGACAACATACTTATCGCCCAAAAAGTATTTATTACAAAAGTCTTCCCAAAACGTTGAAGTGCAAGAAATATGAAAGGTAAATTTAAACAAAATGTAAAAAGTCCTAAAGGATATTTGCTTACGGTACTTAACATCATTGAAATACCAACTATCCCTCCATCAATAATCTTATTGGGAACTAAAAAACACTCTAAAGAAAAAGCTGCTAATGTTGCACCTATTGATATTACTAGTAAATTCTTTAAAAACTTTATCATAAAAAAATTATACACCAAGTTTTAATCTATTGTATAATGTTATTAGCGGATATTTATTTAAATTTAAGGTAACAAAAAATGAAACAAACACTTATGTCAGGTATGAGACCCACAGGTAAATTACACCTAGGACATTACATTGGAGTTTTGTCAAACTGGGTTAATTTACAAAAAAACTATGATTGTTATTTTGGTGTTGCTGATTTACATGCTCTAACTACAAAATACGACAATACAAAAGATTTACAACAAAATATAATAGATGTTGTCTTGGACTGGATAAGTTGCGGTATAGACCCTAATGTTTCAACTATATATGTACAATCAAAAATCCCTCAAGTATGTCAACTACATCTACTTTTAAGCATGATTACACCTCAAAATTGGGTAGAACGTGACCCAACCTTAAAAGATATGGCTAAAATATTGAGGAATAAATCAGAAAACACCTCATCCGTAAGCTATGGACTTATCGGATATCCTGTTTTAATGTCAACTGATATTTTAATTTTTAATGCTCAATATGTACCTGTTGGCATTGACCAAATAGCACATATTGAAATTACAAGAGATATTGCAAGACGTTTTAACAATATCTATAATACTGACTTTTTTGTTGAACCTAAACCTCTTTTAACTCATGTCCCAATGCTTTTAGGCATCGACGGGCAAAAAATGGGCAAATCATTTCATAATGATATCAAAATTTCTGATGATGAAAAAACAACAGAAGAAAAAATACTAAAAGCTATAACCGATCCAAATCGAATAAAAAAGACAGACTCTGGTAACATTGAAAACTGCCAAGTAGCATTTAAATATTACAAAGCTTTTGCAAAAGATAATCAAGAATTATTAACTCAGGTAAAAGCAGAATGTCACAATGCTGAAATTGGCTGTCGTGATTGTAAAAAAAGACTAGCTTGTCTCATTAACAAAAAATTTGAACCAATCCGTCAAAAAAGAAATGAATTGTCTTTAAATATCGATATGTTAAAACAAATTATCGATGAAGGCAATAAAAAAGTTCAAATCAAAAACCAAATTGTATTAGACAAAGTAAATGAAATTATGCATATGTATAAATAAAACTATTTTTTAAATATAAAAAATACTGCAATAACAATTAATATAAAACCTAATAAATAATTCCATTTAAACTCTTCTTTTAAATATAAAATAGAAAAAACACTAAAAACAAACAAGGTTATAACTTCCTGTATTGTTTTTAATTGTACAGCGTTAAAAAATTCATGCCCTAACCTATTAGCAGGCACTTGAAAACAATACTCTACAAATGCTATTAGCCAACTTATTAAAATTACGATAAAAATAGGTGATGATTTATACTTTAAATGTCCATACCAAGCAAATGTCATAAATATATTTGAAATTGTTAATAGTACAATAGGAATTATCTGTTTAATCATATATTTAATTATATATTAAAAACAAATTTTTATTATATCTATTTATAGTTAAATATTTTAGCAAGTTTTATTGTATTACATATTGAAATATTATGTTTTGTATTTTTAATATTACTAATACTTAAAAAACTAAAACCTGTTCTAAATTTATTATATTATTGTCATAAAATTTATTCACAAATATAAATTACCAAGTTAAAACTTATAATTACTATTTTAGACTCTTTGAAACTTCATCAGGGCAACAAAAAAGAGCCTCTGAAAAGGCTCTTGATTTAAATGGCGACAATAACGCTTCTAGGTTCGAACTGTTAGTTCGAATTTATACAAATAATCTATCCCTCTATAGTAAATTTAAGCAACTTGAACAGTATATCCAAGTTCTTTAATGATTTTTAAGGCTGTTGATAATTGAGGTTGTTGTTCTCCGTTAAAAATAGCATAAAGATTACTTCTTGATATCCCAGTTTTTTTAGATATTCCTAAAATAGAATCTTTAGCTCTTACAGCATATTCTAAAGCTTTTACAAAAGCATTTAAGTCATTGTCTTGCAAAAACTCTTGAAAACCGATATTAATCCATTCTTTAATATCGTCATCTGTTTTTAAATCATCTAATATGTATTTATTGAAAGATTTTGATCTAGTCATTTTTTGTTCTCCATTGTTCAAGAAGTTCGTTTGCTTTTTCGATATCTCTAGATTGTTTAGATTTATCACCACCATTTATTAACAAAATTATTTTATTATTTTCTTCTGTATAATAAACTCTATAACCTTTTCCAAAGTTAAATCGTAATTCTGAAATATTATCATTTAATTTTTTGAAATCTCCAAAATTACCATCTTCGATTCTTAGTATTCTTTGATTTATACGTTTTCTTGTAATACTGTCTAAAGAATTTAACCATTGAATTATCGGAGCTTTACCATTTGGTAAAATTAGATATTCAATCTCATAGTTATTCATAACTATATTGTACTGCATACAGTACAGTTTTGTCAACAGCGGTTAGTTTTGTAGTTATAAAAGAGTAAGTTTTGTACATAATATAATCGAACTAGGAGTGAGTATACTAAAAAAGACACCCGAAAGTGTCTTTAAAATGGCGGGAACGACGAGGCTCGAACTCGCGACCTCTTGCGTGACAGGCAAGCGCTCTAACCAACTGAGCTACGCTCCCATTTATTTGCCTTTTTTATTATATAATAGTCATTTTTTTTTTGCAACTAATTTTTTAGCTTTTATTTTGTATTATTTATACTACATTTCATATGCTATTATCTGACATAATTGAATTAATGTGTTTGAATAGAAAAATAACATAAATATTAAAAATGCACATAAATATAACAATACTTTTGGTGCAACAGATCTATTGCATATATTTTTTTGTGGCGGCTTTTTCATAAAAAAACTTTTTATTAGGTTTAATGAATAAAAGATACAACATAAATTTAATAAAAACATTAAACCTAATAGTGTAATATACAAATAATTACCACGTACTAAACTTGAAAATAGATATAATTTTGAAATAAATCCACCTGATAAAGGAATACTTGCAAAACTTAGCAAACATATAGTTAAAGCATATGTATAATATGGTCTTATGTATATTATACCTTCATAATCAGTCAGATTATGCATATTTTTTGAACCGTTAAAAAATATTAAACCTGAAAATAAGCCAATATTTGTTATAATGTAAACTATTAAATAATATAATATACTTGAAATACCATATACATTTAATGTACTTAACAACCCTGTCAACATAAAACCCATATTTACAAGAGAATTATATCCAAAAAATTCTTTTACGTTTTTTGATTTTATTACACGATAAATTCCATATGAAATTATGCATAAAGATAAAAGTGATAAAAATATGTCAAAAATATATGAATATGAAGTTTTCATAATTAGTGACATTTTTATTAATACATTTAAATAACATATTGGTATAAAAATTGTTATAAAAGTACAATTTGAATAACTATTATTTTTATAAAAATTACCGTTTATAGTTAACATTTTACATATAACTGATATAGATATAATCATATTTATATAACTTATTGTTGAGCCAATATTATCTAAATTTTGATTTATATAGTTATAAATTTCGTTAAAATTAAAACTTGAAGTTATTAAATATAAATACATAACCCCAAATAAGAATATACCATCAAATAAAATATTTCTTATTATATAATTTAAAATAATTTCTTTTATTTCAATCCCTCGAACAAAACTTGAAATTAAACATAATGTTAACGTTAACATCTGCAAACCTATAAATAGCAATATAAAATTATTTGAACCTATAATTATTAAACCACTTAAAATGCCTAAAATAAGCATATTATAATATTCAAAAATTTTATTACGGATACGATTTATAAAATTTCTTGATAAAAAAGCAACCATGATACCTGATAAAAGTATGAGTATTTTAAAAAACATTGAAAAACTATTTGATATTATATTCCCATTAAAAGCATAATATGGGGGATCAACTTGATTTGAACTTATAAATAAAGAAGCTATTATAATTGAACTTATTGAAAAATATTTTATAAATTTATGATGTTTTTTTCTTATAAATAGTGATAAGAACATATTTATAAAAATAATTAACATTAATAAAATTTCAGTTGAAAATGCACTTATAACATCTTTAAAAAACATATTTTATTATACTCCGAATAAATCACTAACTATAATTGTGAATGTTTCTACAGTTTTTACTATAGAGCTTCCTGTAAATACACCAAAAAACAATATTGTTATAAATATCAATAAAAGTATGCTAAATTCATTTATAGATATATCATTAATTTTTTTATATTTGTCATTATAATTAACAAGAAAAATTTTATTTAAAAAACGTAACGTTGAGATATAATTTAAAAATACATATAAAAGTATAATAATCATAGACAAAACCGCAAACCAATTTGTGCCAATATCCATATTTATTACACCTATCATAATCATAAATAAGCCTGCAAACGATATTAAAAAAGGTATATTCATTTGGGCAAAACTTATTATTGCAGCAAAATTAAAAAGCCTTGGCATACTTATTGCAAGCCCGCCTAAATCTTTTAATTCAAGTTGATTATTTGTTTTTCTTGCAATTGCAGCTATTACTGTCATCAAACCAGTTATAATTATAGCATTTGATATAGTATATATTATACTTCCTTTTATTGAAAATTCATTCAATGCACACATTGATATCAATATAAGACTTACATTTGACAATGAAAATAAAGTAACAACAGATTTTATATTTGTGTCAATATATGCTTTTGTCGTTGAAATAATTAAATTTATTAAACTCAATATAATAATATACATTGAAGAAAGTCTAAATATTTCTGGGAAAATAAGTAAATTAAATCTATATAATCCATATATTCCTATTATTTGCTCAAAGGTCAACATTAAGGTACTTATTGGCATAGGGATATTTTTTATATTATCAATAAATAATTTATGGAAAGGAAAAATACCCAAACGCAATAAAAAACCAACTAAAAAGCATATAAAAACGAACGTTTGAAAAGCTTTTGTATAAATAAGTTCATTTATATTCAAATTCTGTAAATTAGCGGTTAAATTATTAGTAACTTTAAAGTTATAATAAACAAGGAGCAACACTGCCAAACAAATAAGTGAAACACTAAAAAATGATGTTACGAAAAATTTAATTTTACTCTTTGTATTTTCAAATGTTGAACTCCATAATGTATTTAAAAAATATAAAGGAACAATTTGTAATTCGCAAAAACAAACAAAAAGAATTGCATCTTTTGCACAAAGCAAACCTAATATTGCTGAAAGTGTAATTAAAATCAGAGAATAATATAACTTTTGCCTACTTGTAATAAAGTACTTACTGAAGCATAAAACAATAAATGTTATAAAACAGGTTAAATTGACAAATAATATTGAAAATCCATCCAAAGAAAATGTAAACGTAGCTCCCATACAAGATAGCCACTGCGAAGTACCAAATTTAAATGTTTCTTCATATGATACTCCATACAATTCAGGGTTAAAATAGGCAATTAAACATATTGCATATAAAAGATTTATAAATGATACACCTTTTGCAAACCTTCTTATTACCTTTGAATCTTTTGGGAAAAAAGGTAATAAAATTATTATACAACCGATTATCGGAATTAATATAAGTGCTTTTATTGACAAAAATTTTTCAATCATATTGTTTTATCTTCTCTTTTACTATTTTTTTTTTAAATATACAAAATGATTTTATATTTATTATTTTACATAAAACTTTATATATTCTTTTAAAAATAAAGAAAAAATCATTCGCATATAAATTGTTTATTGCAATATTTTGTATTAATTTGGGTTTTAAGTTTATTAAAGAATTTTGTTGTGATAATTTATATGTTATTATAATTGCAAAAACATTAAAAACTATATAAATTTTAGAAATTAGATTAAATTTTATACTACAAAGTTCAAATGTAAAATATTTTTCAAAGTAACTTAAAAATATTAATGATATTGTCAAAACAACAATAGGTAATTTTATCCATTTACTTTTATTATCAAATGTTTTATCTTTATTATAAAGAATAAAAAACAACCTAAAAGAGGCAAAAGTAACCAAAAATGAAACAAGATTAAGTATTATCAATAATAATATGTTTTTATCGTTTAACAAATTATAAGAAATTGATTTTAATGAGAAAAATCCTCCAAAAAATAAGTTTGATAACGACATTATTCCAATTAAAAAACATAAAAGTGGAATTTTTGAATTTAATTTTATATATTTTAAATTATCTGAATAATTAAAATTGTATAATACCAGTCCTGATATCAAGAATAAAAGTGTAAAAGTAATAACATCAGAAATTGTTATATATAAGGCTTGGTTAAAGTATCCAAGATTTAAAATTACAAAAACAATTGCAAATTTTGATAATGCAAGATAAATAAGAACTTTATTCAATCTAATTTGGTATATTGCACATATTGCAAAAATTATGCTTGATAATATTATAAAATAATTAAGGTAATTAAAAATGTTTTCATTAAATGAAAATATTGGCAATATTCTTATAAATAAAAATATTGGAAGTGATAAAATTACAATTGGTATATAAATTGAGCTAAAGCAAGAGATACTTTTATTTAAACTTAAAGGTCCTAAATGAAAAGGGATAATGCCTAAGCGTATTATTATTGAAACTAAAAATAATGATATAAGGGAAATATAGAAACTATTGGATACAAAAGAGTTTATGTTCAATGATATCATTGGTAAATTTATAAATAATAAAGATGACACATCTGTTTCTTGAGAATAATTTAATATAAAATAAATAAACGAAACAATAGAAGAAAAAAGACAAATATCTGATAATCCATTTAATAAGAAAATATTTTTTGTTTTGTTTGATACATCAATTGTATTATATGAAAAATTATTAAAAAGATAGCATATCGCATTAATTAGTATTAGAAATATGCAACTTTGAATTAGATTGTTACTTAACAAAAATGATACAATCGAAAAATTAAATAAATTTAGTATTATAAAAAACATATGAAAACTTGTATTTTTTATTAAATAGTGGTAGGAATAAGTTTGAACTATAAGATTTATAAAGAAAAATAAAGATAGGAAAAGGCAGGATAATTTATCGATTAAAATCCCAAATGATATTGAAAAATCATTAAAAGGTAACCACATCAAATTCATTTCAAACGTTTTTAAAGGGTCTGAAATAAAGTAATAAAAACACCCTAAAGAAAAAATAAAACCTACAAGAGAGCTTAAAAATGTAATAAAATACGTAAGTTTTTTGGAGTGAGAAAAATCTGCAAAATTATTGAAAAAGATAATAAATGATATCCAAATTGGCAAAAATATTATTACTATTATATTATTTATAAAGAACTCCATTATTGATTTTTCTCCTCGTTGTTAATATCAAGGTTATGTTTTTTTTTATATATCCATAATATAATTGATAAAGCAAGTATAACATTTAAAATAAGAAGAAGTAATATTATAATTGCAAAAACCATTCCATCTAAATTTATACCGTCAACATAATTTGCAAAGACTATATAATTTACACTTAATATATTTATAAAAATTATTGAAGATATAAGTTTATTAATTATATTTTTATTTAAAAATATACCTGATATAGCAATAAAAAGCAGAATAAAAAATAAAATAATATAATGATATAAAGTTATGTTGAATAAATTATTAATCATAATGTCCTTTCAGATAATTATTTTGTCTTTCACACCAATACAACGTTTTTTTTACATATTTCCTCGATTTTGGCGTTGAAGTCGAATTGATGACTTACGCTTTTTTAAAACTCCCGTGAAGTTTTCTTCGAAAACTCTTACGTCGCTCATTCATAGGTTCCGTTTGTATTTCGCTGCCGCCTTTGCATCAGATGAAATTATAAACTTTACTTTGGCTTGTACTTTTTATAAAACATCATAAATACACCTGCTGCTAAAACTGATAAAAATAAAATTGGTATAATTAAATAAATAATAAAATATCTAATACATAAAGAATTTGAAACAGTTGTTATAGTTTCAACTCCTATTGAGGGTATCTTTGATTCAATAAGACTGGAATTTTTAAGTTTAGTTAATACAAATACTAAAGCATTTATGAACAAACTAAATGTAGTTATGAAAAAGATAATATTTTTTTTTAACTTTAAATCGGGCTTCTTTTCTATATTTGGATTTATAGTAAAGAGAGAAAACATAATTAAAAGAACTAAACAAATACATCCAAAAAGCATTGAAACTATACCATTTAATGGAGTCCTCATTGCAAATGAAATAAATGATAACCCAAATATAAAAATATATAAAAAAATAGTTGCATAATAAAGATTCTTAGCAAAACAGCCACAAATGGAACTAATAATTAAAATTATTGATAAAAAATAAAATATAAATGAGTCAAGAATTAACATAATAATTATCCTTTAAACTAAAAACCACCAGTTGAAAAATACTTAAAAATTGATATTATAACAAAATTTAATATTGAAATTGCACTTAAAACAAACGTTACTTTTTTTATTGGAAAGTCATATTTTGATATTTTTTTGTATAAAAGTATAATAGCAAATTCCGAAATTACAAACTTAAAAATTAACCAAATAAATTGCTCAATAAAAATGAGAAAAGTTATTAATTTTGACTCTATCTTAAATAAATTTGTAAAATAAAAATCAAAAGGAGGAAAATAACCGCCTAAAAACAACGTTACGGCAAAAAACGTTATAAGTGTTAGAAAAAAAATATTAAAATAATTATTCCAACTATTAGTTTTATTCATATAAATATATTTCATAATAAATACCGCTGAGAGCAAAAAGACTAAAAAACCAAAAGGATTATTAAATAGATACCAATTTGAAACACCTCTATTATAAACTTGTGACATTATAATATCATTTAGATTAAAACTACTTGACTTTATTATAATTGATAAAATTGAAAAATTTAAAGGAATAAAAAATATAAGTGCTTTAAATATATTTTTGATACAATCAATCTTCTTTGGATGAATTGTAAATAATGGTAAAAAAAGACTTGAAGCAAACGATAAAAGTAAAAAAGTCAAACAAATAATCGAACTTAAATTTGAATTTAATATAATAAATCCGTTCGAATAAGGTATTAATGCAAAAATTAAAATAAATGGAACAAACACTATAGTTAAAAATAAAATGTATAAAATGCTTGCTTGTTGTGAATGTTGATTATTTAACATATCAATATCATTTTTTACTAAGATATATTTTTGTACAAATTTAGTTAATTTAAAAAAGACATATGCCATTGTACATGTTAAAAAGCATAAAAGTAAAGACCAAGAAACTAGACCTATTGCTTCTAAAAATGAGTTTTTTGTAAAATTATTTATAAAATTTGAAAATAAAACATCCATATATTTTTAACCCTTAAATTTCTTAAGTAATGATACGTTTTAAAAATGTATAAATAAGTATATAAAATATAATAAATATAAAGAAAACTATACATAATAAATATTCAAATCCAAGTTGATTAAAAATTAATGCAAGGGGGAAAAAAAGAGAGATTGACAAAATAAAAATAACAAATATACACGATGTAATAAAGTATTTAATATCAAGTTTAAGATTTTCTATATTTATTTTTAAATATTGTTTAATATTTTTATTTTTAATAAATTTATATAGAAAAAATCCAGTGGTTGTTAAAGTTAAAAAAGAAATTAATAAAAATAAGAAAATAAACTCAATCAATATTTGACACCCCTTCAGAATTGTTACAAAAAATTTACATATAGTATAGCAAAAAATATTATGTTGTATTTTTATATTAACATAAATTATGAAACACATGTTAATTTTAATTTTATATTTAATATTAATGCTTAGCAATCCTGTTCGAGCTAATACAGGTGACTTAGGTTTAGTGTTTATAAAAGAAGGGGAAGTTTTTTTAAAACAAGGCAAGCTTGAAGATGCAAGACGCAAATTTCAACAAGCTATTGGAATAAACCCAAAAGACTCAAGAGCCAATTTGGACCTTGCTTTGTGCTTGTGTTTTGAAAGTGAATATGGAAAAGCTATAAAATATTTCGAAAAAATCTATAATAAAAATTATTATAAAGAAAAATTTGAAGTAATTTATGTGATGGCACAACTTTATGATAAATTAGCAGAAGAAATAAAAGCTTATGAATTTTATGAAAAAGCATCAAAAATAAAACCCATTAATTCTAATAGTATTGAAATAGCCCAATTGGACAATATGATTTATGAAAATCATGATAAAATCTTAATTACATTATTGAAATAGAAAAATTAGAGGAGAATCATTTTGAAAAAAATATCAAAAATCTTATTTACAGTAATAATATTTTTTACTATACTTATACCATTAGTATTAGAGAAAGGTTATGCAAAAATGGATGAAATAACAAAAGTAAAAGCTAGTCATATTCTTATATCAAATGAATCTGAAGCAAAAGCTTTAAAATCACAAATAGATGAAGGAGCAAGTTTTGAAGAATTAGCTCAAAAATATTCAAAATGCCCATCAGGTGCAAATGGTGGAGATTTAGGCTACTTTAGACGTGGACAAATGGTTAAAGAATTTGAAGATGCCGCATTTGAAACAGAAATAAATGCAGTTTCAGACCCTATAAAAACACAATTCGGTTATCATTTAATTAAAGTTTATGATAAAAAGTAAAAAGAGAAATTATAAAAGCCCTTTGCTTTCTAATTCCTTTTGTGCAAAAACCCAGGCTTTTTGTGATAAATGACACCCATCAGCAATAAACTCATCTTTTGTTGTAAAATTGTCATTTATAAGATTTTTAAAGATAGACAAAAAAACAATTTTATTTTTTATACAAACTTCTTCAAGTTTATTGTTGAAATAGGACGTTGCTTTATTTCGTGTTATTTCATCTCCAAAATAAGGATATTCAGGATTTATTGGACTATTATCTTTTTGTGTAGGTATTGGTCCCCATACATAAATTTTATTCCTTTTTTTTAAAGATAACAAGAAATTAAGGTAATTTTCTATTATATTATCTATAACCAATTTGTAATCCATATGCTGCCTGAGTGCTTCCTTTAAAACATGGACTCTTATATCAATTTCTCCAAAACAACATATTATTTTTGATTTTTTTCTTATAATATTATGTTTTAACAGATATTCAATTTTTTCACGTGCTTTTGTTTTTGTATTATACTTGTTTAAATTATAAGCAAGAGCCGGTCCAACATGAAATGTATTAAATGTATTAAATTTATCCTGACAATTATTAATACCATATTCCAAAGGACAATTAAAATATGCTAATTGCTCATTTCCTGAAAAGAAATTGCAATGGGAATCACCTATAACATTTATTGCATTCTTTTTTTTATATATGTTATAAAGAGGATTTGAAGTTAAATAAAACTTTAATTTTTTCTTTTTCCTCAATATATCAATAATATTTTGTAAAATATGATTTTTCATTGTGCTAATATTAGCACGATATTTTTAATTTTGCAAATAAAATTAAAAATATTATGAAGCAAGAACAAAAAAATAAAATTGAATTACAAACAACTCTTGGTCAAATAATAAAAAAATACCGACTTGAAAGAAAAAAATCTATTTCCCTAATTTCTGCAGAAATAGGCATGACAAAATCCATGTGGGCTGACATGGAAAAAGGCATAAAAGACCCGCAATTTTCAACATTATTTCGTATGTCGGAAGGACTTGATATTTCGCTTGTAAAAATTATAAAAGAACTTTATGAAATTCTGCCTGAAGATTTTACATTTGATAATTAAATATTTTGTGCAATCAAATCGCCCATTTGAGAGGTTGAGACATTTTTATTTCCTTCAATAAAAATATCAGGTGTTCTATAGCCTTCTTTTAACACTTTCTTAACAGATTCATAAACAGCTTTTGAAGCAACACTATCATTAAAAGAATATTCAAGCATCATAGCGGTTGAAAGAATTGTTGCGATTGGGTTAACAACATTTTTACCTTTTAAATCAGGAGCACTACCGTGTATTGGTTCATACAAACTTGGAGTTTTGCCATCTGATAAACTTGCACTTGGGAGCATACCTAAAGATCCTGATAACATTGATGCTTCATCTGATAATATATCACCAAAAATATTTCCTGTCACAATTGTATCAAATTGTTTAGGATTTCTTATTAACTGCATAGCTGCATTATCAACATACATGTGAGAAAGTTCTACATCCGGATATTCTTTTGCAACCTCAATAGCTACTTCTCTCCATAAACGAGAAACATCAAGAACATTTGCTTTATCTATTGAGCATAATTTTTTATTTCGTTTTTGTGCTGTTTTAAAAGCAACATGCATAATACGATTTATTTCAGATTCTTTATAAATCATATTATTAAAACCTGTTTTTTCGCCATTAATAATTTCAACGCCTTTTGGTTCACCAAAGTATACATCACCTGTTAATTCACGTATAATCATAATATCAACACCTTTAATGATGTCTTCTTTTAAAGTTGAAGAAGAAACAAGTTCGTCAAAAACATAAGCCGGACGAAGATTTGCAAAAAGATTTAATGCTTTGCGAATACCAAGCAATGCTCTTTCAGGACGCACTTCCGGTGGCAAAGTGTCATATTTCCAATCACCAACTGCACCTAAAATAACAGCATCTGATGATTTTGCACTATCGATTGTAATTTGAGGCAATGGGCTACCTGTTTTTTCATAAGCTATACCACCAATTAATTCTTCTTTATAATTAAACTTATAACCAAATTTCTTTTCAATGGCACTTAAAACCTTTTTAGCTTCATTAACAACTTCACATCCTATACCATCACCTGGAAGCAAACATATGTTAAATTCCTTCATCTTCTAAAAATTTCCTCTCTTTACTTATATTTTTTATGATAATTTTTACGACTATTATACCATTTCATTTAAGATAAAACAATATTCTTTGCAAATAAAGAATGCAATTCATATAAAGATTTTAAAGTTAAATTTTCATCAATTAAATCAAAACCTGTGTCTGTGTATTTAGCAATTAAATTTGAATATCCACCTGTTGCAATGGTTTTTAATTTTGTGTCTAAAGTTTTATTAAGCTCAAAAATTATTCCATCAACCATTTTGGCATGTCCAAAAATTACACCATTTAGAATAGCTTCTTCAGTTGTTTTTCCAATAATATTACCTATTGAGGAAATATTAACTAATGGTAGCTTTGAAGTGAAGACATTTAACGCCTTTAAAGATATATTAATTCCAGGAGATATCAACCCACCAATAAAATTGCCATTAATATCAACAACATCAAATGTTGTAGCTGTGCCAAAGTCTACAATAACAAAATTATTTTTATATAAATTTTTCCCATAATAAACATTTATAAGCCTGTCTGTTCCAAGTTGAGAAGGTATCTTTAAATCAATTTTGATTCCTAAATTTAAATTATTCGTAATTATTTTTATAGGCTTATTAAAAATTTCTTCAAGGATATTTTTTATTCTGTTATTAAGTTCATCAACAACTGATATTATATAAATGTAGTTTACTTTATACATTTTTTTTATATTATCAAAAAAAAGATAATAGCTACTTGTATCAATATTTTTTGAAGCAATAGACGTTTTATAAAACAATTCATCATTATAAAACACTCCACAAGTTATATTTGTATTGCCAATATCAATCGTTAAAATCATAATTATAATTTTAACAAAAACAAAAAAATAATTATTGTAATTTAATTTTTAATAAACTACATAATTGATTTATGGCTGCTTTAGCAATAAATGTATCTTTTAATGCATTAATTGTCATAAAAGAGTGTATAGTTCCTAAATATCTTACACATAAAACATTTACGCCAAGATTCATAAGCTTTGATGCAAATAATTCACCATCATCTCTTAACGGATCATTTTGTGATGTGATTATAAAAGTATCAGGTAATCTTTTTAAGACATAGTCACTAGCATAATAAGGTGACACATATTTATTATATACATCTTCTTTTTTTGAGATATAACTTAAAACATATTTTTTCATATCTTTTTTTGTTAAATATGGACCATATTTAAAATCTTTCATGGACTTACCCTTAAGCCTTAAATTTGTAATAGGATTAAGAAGTGCCATAAAAGATAAAATGAATCTATTATTTTCAATGTTTTGAATATTTGTGGAGACAGCTAAATTGGCCCCTGAAGAATCTCCAACAATTGCAATTTTATCTTTATTTAAATTATAATTTAAAGCATATTCATAAAAATAATTTAAAGTTTGATAACATTCATTTAAAGCATTTGGGAATTTATTTTCAGGTGAGAGGCTATAACTTGGGAAAATCAATGCACATCCTGTTTTGTTCACTAAAGTTCTAATAAATCTATTATAGCTATTATTTGAACCAGATACAAAACCACCGCCGTGAAGGTACAAAATTATAGGTAAAATTTTTTCATTAGTATCTTGAGGTCTATAAATACGAACAGGTAAATTATTGTCAAAGCCAATTGGAAGATTAACGTCATTTATTATACAATCCTCAATATCATCACCTTCTTCTGATTTTTGAACAAAATCAATCATCTCACGTAAATTTTTATAATCCTCGATTGGTGGTAAAGGTTTTTCATTAAATTTTTTAATAAAAAGTAAAATATCTTTTATTAATTTTGGATGTTTTGAATTGGCTCTATCCATTAATATTTATCTCCTTAAATAATTATTTATAGTATTTACAAAAAACATAAAAATTCTTATGAGCCAATATATTAATAAATATGATTATTTTTGGATGCATTAAAATTTAACTTGACAATTAAGTTATGATTTTAATATAATAATGATGTAAAAATTAAATATTGGGGCGTCGCCAAGTGGTAAGGCACCTGGTTTTGGTCCAGGCATTCGGAGGTTCGAATCCTTCCGCCCCAGAGTTAGTGCTTTCTTTACTTAAAGAAAGTTTTTGTTATATTTATTAACAAATCTCAATATTATAAATAAAGGAAATAATATATAGTATTGCATTAGAATATCAAAAAATATTTAAAATTTAATTAATAAATGTTGCCAAAGAAAACTTCTTCAAATGTTCTAAAAAATATTTGAAATAAAAAAAAATTAAAAAATTACAAAAAGTTTTTTGTGAAAAAAGTAAAGATAATATTTGAAATTTTACCAAAATTTTAACAAAAATGGAATTCTAAACAAGCATAATACTTATTCAACAATCTACAGGATTTAATATAAATCAAAACTATTATTTGTTATAAGATGAAAATTTTTCTACTTTTACTACTAAAAATGTTAGTGATAAATATATAATGTTGTAATAGTAAATATAAAACTTAATTTAAAAGTTCAATTGATGTATTAGTGGCAAGATTAAATAAATAATAAATTATAACTACTAATAAAAAAATATTTAAAAGAACTTTTACAATAAAATTTATTACCATTTTCGGTATTTATTTTACCAATAGTTCTTGAAAACAGAATTGATATTGCTCATTTGTATAAAATAGAAGCAATTTTAGGTATTTTAACATATAATATAAGATAATTTTATAGAAAATATAAAGCATAAAAAAAATTATTTTAGAGTTTTTAAATTTTATAATTTAAATTGCATTTTTTTATTTGTTCTACTGAGGAATAATCCCATAAATTATCCAATTGACGAATTTTCATTATGTATTATTCAAAGTAATATTTAATTAAAAATAAGGAGAGCACAATGTTTTATAATATATTAAAAGCCCAAAATTTAGTAAGTTATGAAAACAACAAATTTGAACGTAATGTTTTAATGGAAAACAACAATAGCTCATTATCAATTATAGCATTACAAAAAGATGAAATTATTGATACCCATACATCAATTTGTGATGCTGCTTGTTATCTTATTGAAGGAAAAATCGAAATGCATTTTGACGCAGAAAAATTTATTTTAAATAAAGATGAAATTCTTTTATTTAAAAAAGATGAAGAACATAAAGTTTTGGCATTAGAAAATAGTAAATTCTTATTAATTAAAATATAAAATAATTATTTACAAATATATATCTTTTTTTTATAATGACAAATATTCTCTAAATGAACAGTAATTATTATAACGAAAGGAAATATTGGGCACATATGTTTTGTTTTCAATGTGAACAAACTTCAAATGGTAAGGCTTGTACAAAATATGGTGTTTGTGGGAAAACACCTCAAACGTCAAATTTGCAAGATAACTTGACAAGTTTATTAATTGAACTTGCAAATAGCTTGAAGAAAAATGATAAAAATACAAGACTTATTATAGATGGTCTTTTTATTACCATTACAAATGTGAATTTTGATGATGAGTTTATAAAAAGATATATTGAGAATGTAAAAGAACATATAGATCATGATAAAAAATTTGATATAAAAAATATTTGGGAAACAAATGAAGACATACGTAGTTTGAAATCTTTAGTACTTTTTGGCTTAAAAGGAATAGCAGCTTATGCTCATCATGCTTATGTTTTAGGATATTCTGATGATGAAGTAAATGACTTTTTTTATGAAGCATTAACATCTATTTCAAAAGATTTATCAATAAATGACTTGCTTACCTTAGTTTTAAAAACAGGTGAAATTAATTTAAAATGTATGGAATTGCTTGATAAAGCAAACACTCAAACTTATGGGGATCCAACTCCTACAAAAGTGAGTACAACTATAGAAAAAGGTCCATTTATTGTAGTAACAGGTCATGATTTACACGATTTAGAATTACTTCTAAAATAAACAGAAAATAAGAATATCAATATTTATACCCATAGTGAAATGTTGCCTTCTCATGCCTATCCAAAATTAAAAAAATATTCCCACCTTAAAGGTAATTATGGGACTGCTTGGCAAAATCAACAAAAAGAATTCGAAAATATTCCTGCTCCAATTTTATTTACAACAAATTGCATAATGCCAGTTAAAGAAAATTATAAAGATAGAGTCTTTACAACATCTATTGTTTCCTATCCAGAAATTAAACATATTGATGAAAATAAAGATTTTATACAAATTATTAATAAAGCCATAGAACTTGGTGGATACCAAGAAGATAAAAAACTAACAGGTATAAATGGAGGTAACACTTTAACTGTTGGTTTTGGTCATAATACTGTTTTGAAAGTTGCACCTAAAATTATTGAAGCTATTAAATCAGGTGATTTAAAACATATATTTTTAGTTGGCGGATGTGATGGTGCAAAACCAGGGCGCAATTATTATACTGAATTTGTAAAACATACTCCTAAAAATACCTTAATTTTAACACTTGCTTGTGGGAAATATAGATTCAACGATCTTAATTTAGGTGAAATAAATGGTATTCCCAGACTTCTTGATATGGGGCAATGCAACGATGCTTATAGTGCAATTAAAATCGGTGTTGAACTTGCAAAGGCTCTTAATTGTAATATTAATGATTTACCTTTATCTTTTATTTTATCTTGGTATGAACAAAAAGCTGTATGTATTCTTTTAACACTTCTTTATTTAGGCATAAAAAATATTAAACTTGGTCCAACTTTGCCAGCATTTGTATCACCAAATGTTTTAAATATATTAGTTGAAAAATTTAATATCTCAACAATAACTACGCCAGTTAATGATTTAAATGAAATATTATCAAAATAAATTTTTTTAACAAGCAGTTTCATTTATATCCAGACTATTATTCATCGGATTCCAACTATCTTTTAAATTATTTTTTATCAAATTCTGATAAAAATTTTCTTTATATTCAAGTAATTCTAATTGTTTTTTAATCTCTTTCATTTGTTTAAGTGCTTTTTCTTTTGTATTTTGAATTATGTTATAACGTTCTTTTATAGTCGAGTCTCCTGCGATACATAAATCAATATAACGTTTTATGGATTTATTATCTGTTCCCACCGAACGAAGGCATTTAACTATTTTGACCCAGTTTAAATCATCATCTGAAAAAAGACGAATATTATTTTCATTTCTTTTTATAAACGGAAATAAACCTATTTTTGCCCAAAAACGAAGGGTATGCTCTGATATATCCAGTTTATTTGCAACTTCTTTAATTGTATACATTATGTTAATCCTATTTAACTTTTTTAACAAAAAATTTGACTTAGAGTAACTATCAATGAGTATACTATTATTGTTACACAAGTTATGAAGTTTGAAAAGTATGAAAATATCACAAAAAAAATTATTTTTTACATGCAATTTATGCTTATTTATCTCAGCTTTTATAGCAGGATTATCATTTGTTGCCCAAAAATCAGGTATGACATATATGGGACCTTTTACTTTTAATGCAATAAGATGTTTTTTAGGTGCAGCTTGCCTTTTACCTTTGATTTTATTTAATAATAAAAAATACTCACAAAAAAAAAATCATTCACACAAATTTCTCCTTGTAAAAGGTTCGATAATTTCAGGCATATTACTTTTTATTGCACTTTCAGTTAACCAGTATGCAATGATATATTCCCAAGCGGGCAAAGCTGGGTTCATTACGTCTTTATATATTATTTTCGTACCTATTATCTCCATATTTTTAAAAGAAAAAATAAAGCCAAATGTTCTTTTAAGTATAATTCTTTCAGTTATAGGGCTTTATTTATTATGTGTAAAAGAAAGTTTAAAATTTGAATTTTATGATATATTTTTAATAATAAGTGCATTTTTCTTTTCAATACATTTGCTTGTTTTAAGCCATTATTCTAAAAAATGCAGTACAATTAATCTTTCAAGTTTACAATTTTTAACTGTTGGTATTTTATCTCTGCCTTTTATGTTTATTTTTGAGACCCCACTTTTAACTTCAATAATGGCAGGATACAAACCTTTACTATTTGCTGGTGTTGTTGTAACAGGTGTGGCTTATACACTTCAAATATTTGGATATAAAGCAGTAAAACCTATTTTAGCAACGCTTATATTAAGTAGTGAAGCGATTTTTGCTGTCTTGGGCGGGATAGTTTTGCTTGATGAAAAATTAAATCTTAACGAAGTATTAGGATGTCTTCTTATGACTCTAGCCATTATTTTATCTCAACTAGATTTTAAAAATACAATAAATAGAAAGAATATTATAAAGGAGATTATTTATGAAAAAATTAGTTCAAAACAAAATATTTGATGCAGAAAGAGCATTATATAATATTAATGATGTACAAATTATAAACTGTAAATTTGAAGGACAAATGGATGGAGAATCTATTTTAAAAGAATGTAGAAATTATAATGTTATTGATTGTTCTTTTTCTCTTCGATATCCTATGTGGCACGGTGAAAACTTCTCACTTATAAATTCAAAAATGGATGAAAAAACAAGAGCTCCTATATGGTATTCTAAAAATGGGAAGATTGAAAATTCTAAAATTAATGGAATAAAATGTATTCGTGAGTGTGAGAATATTGTAATTAAAAAATGCACTATTAATTCATCAGAATTTGGTTGGAAATCGGATAATTTAAAAATATATGATACAGATATAATCTCTGAATATTTTCTTTTTGATTCAAAAAATATTGAAATAAAAAATTTAAATATGAAAGGGAAATATTCTTTTCAATATATTGAAAATTTAAATATAAAAGATTCTTATTTAGATACAAAAGATGCATTTTGGCACAGTAAAAATATACTTGTTGAAAATAGCTATGTAAAAGGTGAATATTTAGGTTGGTTTTCCCAAAATTTAACATTTGTTAATTGTAAAATTATAGGAACTCAGCCTTTATGTTATTGTAAAAATTTAAAACTTATTGATTGTACAATGGAAAATACCGATTTATCATTTGAATATTCAGATGTTGATGGTCAAATTATAGGCAATATAATGTCAGTCAAAAATCCAAAATCTGGAATTATTGAAGCTGATAGTGTTGGTGAAATTATTATGGATAAGGAAGAAGATACTGCTATTAAATGTAATGGTGCAGTTAAAATACGTCAAAATATAGTAGTTTAAAAAATAGTGTTAAAATTAAAAAAAGAGAAGCAAAAAAAATAAATCTGCTTCTCTCTTTTTTGTGACATAAAAATTAAATATATTTTAAAATATCTTCAACAATTTGCAAAGGAGTCAATCGATAACGTTTATAAAGTTCATCTAAAGGTACTCTATCTGTAAATTCTTTTTTTGCACCGTAATTTAAAACTTTCATATTTGAATTTCCGTAAAACCGAGTTATTTTTTCTCCAAACCCACCATCAATAACACCATCTTCAAGTGTTATAACAAGGTTATGATTAGCATTTAGACTTTCAAGAAGTTCAACATCAACACCTGTAATAAATTTTGGATTAATTACTGTTGGGTTAATATTATGCTTTTCTTTTAGATTTTTAGCAACTCTCTCACCTAAATGATAAAAATTACCAAGTCCAATAATGGCAACTTTTTCTCCATTATTTGTAACTTTATATTTATTTAAAATTGAATAGTCTGTATTATCAACTTGACCCGATGAAACCATTTCCCCAAAAGGCACACGAATTGCAAGCGGATGAGCTGTTTGTTTATATGCATATTCAAGCATAGCTTGATATTCTTCTTTATTTGTTGGTGCAAGATATATAAGATTTGGGATATTTGACATCAATGGGATATCAAAAATACCCAAATGAGTAGCATCAGCATTTGTTATTGCTCCCCAGTAAATAAGAAGAGTTATTGGAGAATTATTTAAACATAAATCTTGTGAAAGCTGGTCATAAGTTCTTTGAATGAATGATGATAACACTGCTAAAAACGGTTTTGCACCGCTTTTTGCAAGAGCTGAACCATAGGCAATAGCATGTTCTTCAGCTATTCCTACATCAATATACTGTTTATTTTCACCTAATTTTTCTCTAAATTCGTGATTAAAACCATAGGCTCCTGGAGTTGCAGGCGTGATTGCCACAACTGTTTTATCATCTTTTGCTTTATTAAGTATAAAATCAGTTGTTATGGAATTATAATTTTCTGGAACATTCCCATTATTTTGAATTTGTTCATTATTATCATCTAACGTGTTTGGCAAAATCCAGTGAAACATTTCTTTATTTATTTCTGCACATTTTAACCCATGCCCTTTTTGAGTTTTCACATGAACAACAATAGGATGATTGCTGTCTTTAACTTTTTTAAACACATCAATCATTTTTTGGATGTTGTTACCATCGTCAGCATAAAGATAATCAAATCCTAAAGATTTAAAGAAATTAAGCTCTGCAACACCATTTGTTTCTCGCAATAGTTTTAAATTTTGATACAAACCGCCTTGATTTTCAGCAATTGACATATCATTATCGTTTACAACAATAATCAAATTGCCATTAAGACAAGAAGCATTATTAAAACCTTCATAAGCTTCGCCCCCTGATAATGAACCATCACCAATGAGTGCAATGACATTTCCTTTGTCACCTTTCAAATCTCGAGCCTTTGCGACACCTAATGCAAGACTAACTGATGTTGAAGTATGACCAACTTTAAATAAATCATGACAACTTTCTTCTGGTGATGTATAACCTGAATATTTAAAATATTCATCACAATTTGTAAAACATTCCTTTCTTCCAGTTAAAATTTTATGAGGATAACATTGATGTGAAACATCATATATTATTTTATCCTCAGGCGAATTAAAAACATAATGCATTGCAATTGTTGTTTCAACTATTCCTAAATTGGGCCCTAAATGTCCTCCTGTTGTATTAACTTTTTTTATTATAAATTGTCTCATTTCACAAGCAAGATTGTTTAATTCTTCAATTGTAAGCTTTTTTAAATCATTTGGTTCATTAATTTTCTCAATAATCATAATATTTTCCCTCTTAATTATAAAAAAAATTTATATATACTATTATTTTATAATTTGATAGTTACTCTTAGTCAAGAACAAAATAATTGAAAAAAGTTAAATTTTTTATTTATAAACCAAAAAGATCTTTTCGAATATCACAAATATTGTGTCTAATTATTTTTAAATGTTGAGTTAAAATAATTGATAACGAAACAATATCAACATGTTTAGCATTTGGTTCATCTTCAATTAATAACTGCAATATATTTGCCATAGCTTGCACATGACTTATATCATTCAAAAATTTATCCATATTATTTTTAATTTTTTTATATTTTTTTATTTTCATTGTTATCTCCTTTTTGTATATTAAGTTTTATTAAAGTACAATATTATTTTTATAAGAATTTTCTCGTTATTTTAAGATAATTGTAAAATGATTCTTATTTAATGTCAAATTTTCGTATAAAAGATATAATGTTCTTTTGGAGAAAAGAATTTATGAGTATTCGCAAAAGAATTAAAGTTTTATTAGCTCAGGAGCAAACTACTTTAACAAATATAATACAAGTTTTAGCCTTAAACAAAAATAAAAATATAACGATAAACAGTTTATCTCAAAAACTTATAAAAAATACAATAAAATTTAGAGAAGTTGAGGAGATACTTGATGTTTTGGATTATGATATAATTTTTAAAAAACGTGATAAATAAAAAAGGATTCAAAAATACAAGGAATAAAAATAGGGTGAGTGGATTGGTAGGTACTTTTAAAAAACCATTATGTTAAGCAAAATAGATTTTGTTTTGTTCAGGGTTTTACCTGCGTTTAAAGTTATCATTAAACTTTTTTTTCATTGAATGTATCCACTTAACATTAATAAGATGCTTAAATAAATTTAGCATGACATGTTAGATGTTTATTATATACATTAATTTTTTGGAAAAATAAACTCTCAAAAAAGATTGAACTATCCAAAAAGGAGGTTTTAGGGGGGGCAATTGACATGTCTTGGATTTGCTCCAAACTCAAAAAGCTTTGCCTTTTGTGTTTCGCTCAAGTCGGCTCAGTTTGGTCACCATCCGGTCTCGCTTTTTTTGCCCTAACAAAAACCTATCCTCTTTTTTTGTAACAGCTAAATCTTAAAAATTATTCATTTCGTGGACTTTAGAAAGTTTATACCACATTGATTGTCCATTTTATTATATCGAAAATATGTATAATTATAAAGATAATCTAGTATTTTATTATAACTTTTTTAATAGGATAATTTTAACAAAATATTGTATTGAGAAACAAATTGTAGTAAACTAAGAAAAGTTTACAAGTAAAGGAGAGATTGAACTATGTCAAATACAAAAATGACAATAACTGAGAAGATATTTGCCACACATGCAGGTTTAGAATCGGTTAAAGCAGGGGATTTGATTGAAGCAAAAGTAGATATAACACTTGCAAATGACATAACAGGACCCGTTGCTATAAATGAATTTCGCAAGATTGGTGTAAATAAAGTATTTGACAAAGAACGTGTGGTTTTTGTGCCTGATCATTTTGTGCCAAATAAAGATATAAAATCAGCTGAACAAGTTAATC
Organism: Candidatus Gastranaerophilales bacterium; assembly: GCA_944325065.1. Classification (GTDB taxonomy): domain Bacteria; phylum Cyanobacteriota; class Vampirovibrionia; order Gastranaerophilales; family Gastranaerophilaceae; genus UMGS1477. The sequence goes on from CALUYS010000005.1 coordinate 24,450, forward strand.
TTATTCGTAAATTTGCAAAGGAAATGGGTATAAAGCACTTTTTTGAAGTGGGACGTATGGGGATTGAACACGCATTGTTGCCTGATAGTGGGATTGTGACAGCAGGTGATTTAATTATAGGTGCAGATTCTCACACTTGTACTTATGGAGCATTAGGTGCTTTTTCAACAGGTGTTGGATCAACGGACCTTGCTTGTGCTATGGCATCTGGTGAAACCTGGTTTAAAGTACCTCAAGCTATAAAAGTTGAGTTTGAAGGCGAATTAAATAAATGGGTTAGTGCAAAAGATTTAGTTTTATACTTAATTGGTGATATTGGTGTTGATGGTGCTTTATATAAAACATTGGAAATTGGTGGGTCAACAATTCGCAATATGGAAATGGATGGAAGATTTACTTTTTGTAATATGGCTATTGAAGCAGGTGCCAAAAATGGTATCATTGAACCTGATGAAAAAACAGCTAAATATCTTGAAAATAGAGAATTGAGAAAAGGTGTATTCTATAAATCCGATGAAGGTGCAAGTTATGAAAGGGTTATAAAATATAATGTTAAGGATATTGAACCACAGGTTGCGTTTCCTCATTTACCCGAGAACACAAAACCTATATCACAAGTTGGAGAAATAAAAATTAATCAAGCTGTTATAGGTAGTTGTACAAACGGTCGTTTGTCTGATTTAAAAATAGCTGCTGAAATACTTCGTGGTAATAAAGTTAATCCTGATGTACGATTGATTGTTTTCCCTGGAACGCAAGATATCTATTTAAAAGCTATTGAAATGGGTTATATTCAAGATATAATTAAAGCTGGTGGAGCGGTTTCAACACCAACTTGTGGTCCATGCTTAGGTGGACATGCAGGTATACTGGCAGCAGGAGAAAGAGCAATTTCAACTACAAATAGAAACTTTGTGGGTCGTATGGGGCATGTTAATAGTGAAGTTTATCTAAGTTCACCAGCTATTGCAGCTGCTAGTGCTATAAAAGGAATTATTACCTCTCCTGAAAATTTATAACTTAAGGATTTTAATATGTTTACAGGCTTGATTGAACAAGTTGGTGTTGTAAATGGTATTAACAAAATTAATGATGGTTATTTGCTCAATATATTGTGTCATACACCCTTTGATGACTTAAAAATAGGCAATTCCATTGCTGTTAATGGTGTGTGTTTGACTATCGAAAATTTTGAAAATAGTAATGTATATTTTTTTGGGGCTCAAAATACCTTTAATATAACTAATTTAAAGTATCTCAAAATCAATGACAAGGTAAATCTTGAAAGAGCATTAAAACTGTCTTCAAGACTTGATGGACATATCTTGACTGGTCACGTTGAAACAATCGTTAAAATTGTTGAAATTCAAAAAAATATGAACACTTTTATTTTTAAATTTGAATTGCCAAATAATAACTTAAACAAATACATTTGCAACAAGGGGTCTATTGGTATAAATGGAATAAGTTTAACAATCTCAAATATTGAAAAAAATAAATATTTTGAATCCATCATTATTCACCATACACTTGATAAAACTAATTTAAAATATTTAGAAATTGGAAATTATGTTAATATTGAAACAGATATTTTGGCAAAATATGTAGAAAATATGCTAAACTTAAATAAAAAAGAAGAAAAACTTGATTATAACAAATTAAATGAGTATGGATTTATATAAATAGAAAACAAAGGAATGTTTTAAGCAAATGGGAAACAACAAATTTAATAAAATTGAAGAAGCAATTGAAGATTATAAAATAGGCAGACCTATTATTGTGGCTGATGATGAAAATCGTGAAAATGAAGGTGATTTGATTATAGCAGCTGAATTTGCTACGGCAAAAATAATTAATTTTATGATAAGCGAATGTAAAGGTCTTGTTTGTGTATCTATTGAAAAAGACAGAGCCGATACATTAAACTTAAGTGAAATGGTTTCAAACAATACAGATGTGAAAGGCACAGCATTTTGTCAAAGTGTAGATGCAGACCCAATATTTGGTGTTACAACAGGTATTTCAGCTTACGATAGGGCAAAAACTATTGAAGTAATGTTAAATAAAAACACGAAACCAAAGGATTTACGTCGTCCAGGACATATATTCCCTCTGATAGCAAAAAAGGGTGGAGTTCTTTCACGTACAGGTCATACTGAAGCATCTATTGATTTAGCTAAACTTTCAGGACTCGAACCTTGTGCTGTTATATGTGAAATAGTCAAAGAAGATGGAACAATGGCAAGACGTGAAGATTTATTCGAATTTGCACAAAAACACAATTTTAAATTTATTACTGTTGCAGATTTAATAAAATATAGACTAAAAAAAGAACGTTTTGTAACACGAGAAGCACAAGCAAATTTGCCTACTCCTTTTGGGAATTTTCAAATCATAGGATATAAAAATAAAATTACAGGCGGTGAAAATGTTGCACTTGTTCTTGAAAATGAAGATAAAAATAAAATTCCGCTCGTTCGTATGCATAGTGAATGTTTGACAGGCGATATCTTTCATTCCCTTCGTTGTGATTGTGGCAACCAACTTCACGCTTCTTTAAAAATGATTCAAGATTATGGTCGCGGTGCTCTTGTTTATATTAAAGAACATGAAGGAAGAGGAATCGGATTAATTAACAAAATAAAAGCTTATGCTCTTCAAGATGAAGGACAAGATACTGTGCAAGCTAATGTCTCTCTTGGGTTTGAACCAGATTTGCGTGACTATGGAATTGGTGCTCAAATTTTACTTGATTTAAACTTTAAAAAATTTAATTTGATTACAAACAACCCCAAAAAAATTATCGGTTTAAAAGGTTACGATTTGGAAATCGTTGAAAGAATACCAACAAAAGCTTATGTCAATCAATTTAATCATAAATATATGGAAACAAAAGTTAAAAAAATGGAACATATGTTAAATTTATAAATTTAGATAATGTATATAAAGGAATTTAAATGACTAATATTCGTATATATAATGTTGAAAATGTAACCACATCACATAAAAATGTTATGTTTAATATATATCAGGATTTTTTTAACAAATCTCAAGTTAATTATGCTTTTGAATCAGAGCCTGTTGATTTTTATAAATTTTTTGAATGCATTGAATCAAGACTTTTAAAATCTATTGTTTTGCTTGAAAGTGGTCAACCTATTGCTTTTCTAATCTATACTATGATGGCAAATTATTGTGTTGAAATAAACTTAATTCACATGTTTAATTTTGATAATTATCAAAATAAAGTTGAATTACTTATAAATAAACTTTTAAAAAATTTAAAAGAAGACAGAATAAAAAAAACAATTTCATATCCGTTAATAGGTGTGCAAGAAAAGTACTTTGATGTATTAACAAAATTAAATTTTGAAAATGTTGAAAATTCTATTTATATTTATCCATTCAATGAAGAAAATGAAGATAAAATATACAAAGCATCACATTTTGAGCCTCAATTAAAAGATGGAATGAGAATTGATGTTTGGAATAATAATTACTTTTCTCAAGTTGCAAAGCTTTTGAACGTTTGTTTTAGTGTTGAGAAAGATGCTTTATATGATAGTCGTTATAAAACAGAAATTGGAACACGTGATATACTAAATAAAATTATTGATAGTGAATATGGAATATTTTTGCCAAATCAATGTAGTATTTTGCTTGATAATGAAAAAGTTGTTGGAATATGCCTAGCAAATTTAACTACATATGAAATAGCAAATATCCCCCAAGTTGCTATATTACCTCAATATCGAGGTAACAAATATGGAAACTTGCTTGTTAAAAATACTTTAAGTAAAATTGCAAAAGCATATATTTATCGTGTTTTAAATTTAAAAGAATTGAATGTTACATCAATAGCAAATCATCATTGTGCACTTAACATGTATATTGAAAACGGTTTTGAGCTTGCATATAACTATAAACAACTTTATTACAATTTTAACTATTATAAATAAAAATACTCTATCTATATGATTGAAAAGATTATTAAATTTATTATGATAATAGCTGTATAAATATAATTTTATAAGACTTGGGTTAGGGTGAGAATTATAAAATGGAGGAATTCAATAATCCTTTAGATATAAATTTATATAAAGCTTTTGAATGGTTTGCTCATAATTTTGAAAATAAAGTCGAAAGTGCATTTAAGACATTTTGGGAAATTGATGCAAAATGTCGTTTATTATCTTTAAGTGATGAGCCAAATTTTTTAGCTTTGAATAAACAATTTTTAGTAACTCGTTTAAAACTTTCAAAACGTCACACTTGTGTTGTAAAATTATCAAATAATATTTCAAAAATTTTGCTTGATATGGCTTTAGGCTTTAAAAAAAAATTTGATTTTGACAATTTAACAGATTTGGAAATTAAAATCTTAACAACTTTTAATTGTGAAATTAAAAATAGCATAAATGACTTTTTTATAAAAAAAGAAGAACTAAACAAACTTAAATATGATGAAAATATTGATGATAAATATTTTTACCTTGTATTTTTGACAAAAATTGGCAATAAAACAGGGAACATAATTATAATTATGCCATATGAATCTTTAAAAATTAAATTAAATGATGAAAATAGTATAAATTTTGATTTGAGTTTATTTGAAAAAAATAAAGTTAATGTTGATATTATAGTCGGGAATACAAAATTAAAAATTGCAGATATAAACCAACTTGATGTTGAAGATATATTGGTACTTGAAAATAGCAATTTAGAAAATATGACAATACAATTTAATAAAGATGAGAAAGTCAAATTTAAAATAAACCCTGATCCTACACTTATTATAAATAATGATGAAGACGATGATGATAGCGATTATGAACATAATATACCTGAAAGAAAGGATAATTTAATGGCAAACGATAACATTTGGGATAATATTTTAGTTGATGTTCAAGCACAATTTGAAAAAGTAAAACTTGAATTAGGCAAGGTAAGACGTATTAATCAAGGTGAAGTTGTTGAAATAGCTGATGTATTTAAAAATAAAATAAATTTATGTGTAGAAAATAAAATTATTGCAAATGGCGAACTTGTAATTATAAATGATAAGTATGGGATAAAAATAAATGAAATATATTCAAATTCTAGCAATAATCCACAAGAAAAAATTACAGAAAAAGAAGAAGAAACAAATATCGAAAACGATAAGGACAATATGGAAATAAAAGATGAAAATCAAAATTCAGATATAATTACAGATGATAATAATGAAGAAGACAACGATGTAGAAGAAGATAGTAATAATAATGATGATGATGAAAACTTTGATTATTCAGATTTTGATGTTGATGATGAAGATATATAAAAAAATATAGGAGAATAATATGAAAGTTTATATTTTAAATTTTTTAGTTTATTTGATGGCAATGGTTGGAGTTATTTATATTAGTTTAATGGTTTTTAAACGGGCAATAATACAAAATAATTCAAATTCAAATAATAATTTAAAAATAGAATCAAGTTTAAATTTAGGCCCAAGAAAAACTCTTCACGTTATAAATATTGATGGTGAAAGATTTTTAATTGCATCTGATATTCAAAATACAACATTTTTATCAAAACTTAATGAAAATAAACCAGAAACTACAATAAAAAAAGTAATGGAAAGCAAAACTCAAGATAGAATGTTTATAGACGAATTAAATGATTTAAAAAAAACAGAAATAAAAAATAATATAAGTGCTATTGATGATGGTGTACAAAAAGAAAAAAGCGTATTCCGTGAACTTATTCAAAGATTATAATTTAAAAAATATAAGGTAATGATATAATGGAAAGTGTAATAAAAGATTTAAATCCAGTTTTGCAACTTCTTTTGGTGATGAGTTTATTCTCATTTTTACCAATAGTATTTACTTGTATGACTTGTTTTTTACGTTATGCAATCGTTTTTTCGATATTAAAACAAGCATTAGGTACTCAACAAGTTCCACCTGCAATAGTTTTACTTGGTTTAGCAATAATATTAACTTTTTATACAATGAGTCCTGTTTTTCAACAAATGTATCAAATGGGTTCAGTTCCATATAATAAAACAGGTAATCTAATGCTTACTATACAAGAAGGTTCAAAACCTTTAAAAGAGTTTATGATGAAACAAACACGTGAAAAAGACTTAGAATATTTTATATCATTAAATCATAAAACACCACCCAAAACACCTGAAGATATTTCCATATGGGAAGTTGCACCTGCTTATATAATAAGTGAATTAAAAACAGCTTTTGAAATAGGTTTTATAATTTTTGTTCCATTCATTGTTCTTGACTTAATTGTTGCAAATATACTACTTGCTTTGGGTATGATGATGCTATCTCCAACAATTATTTCTTTACCATTTAAACTACTTTTATTTATTGCTGTTGACGGTTGGGCAATGATTGTTCAAGGTCTTGTTACAAGTTTTAATTAAAAATCGAGAAAGGCTTTTAAAAATGGAATTAATATTAGGTGAATATTTAGCAAAAGGTTTTGCAATAATGTTAATGATATCAATGCCTTGCGTTTTAACTGCTGCAGGGATTGGCTTAGTTGTAGGGATTATTCAGGCTGTAACACAAGTTCAAGAGCAAACAATCGCAGCAGCTCCTAAAATTCTTCTTGTCTTTATGGTTATCATAATTTTTGGGGTAGGATTTATGAAACTTCTTACCAACCTTGTTTTAGAAGGAACAAATCTTGCTTTTAATATAATCCCCAAAAATGATAGTTTTGTTCTTTCTTCTGATTATTTTAAATACACAAAACCTTTTCAGGTTGAAAGTAAAAACCTAAAACCTGATTTTATAAATAGTGATGAAAAAGCAAGTGAACTCAATAAATCTATAAATGAAATACCTTATGGTATTGATAAAGAAAAAGAGCAAAATATAAAAAGTAACAGACAAGAAAATCCAACACCAAATATTATGGAATGGAAACAAATATTAAAAAATAGACAAGGACAATAAATTTGATAGTGAATTATAAATTTACATACAAAATATTTTTTATATTTGCATTTTGCTTAATTATATGTTTTAAGCAAAATAACTTTGTCTATGCAAAGTTAAATGAAATAAAAGAATATAATATAAATATAAATAAATCCTATATTATTTTATTCGACAAAAACATATCAGCTTATAAAAATTTAACACCTAAAATTTTAAAGTTAGAAAAAATAGCAACTTTAAATAATGATAAAAATCAATTTATACTTTATGGAAAAGAATTGGGAAGTGGAAAATTAATTTTTGAGTTTAATAATGATAAAAAATTTGAATGTATAATATATGTAAAAAGACACAATAAGATAAGAAACGAAGATGATATATTATTTGAAATAGACAAACCATCAATATTTATCCCGCAAGAAGGTTTAAACGACATGGAGCTTGATAGTATATGGATGAAATATTAAAAAACTTTGGTTTAATATTTCCTGAAATAAACCGTATGCTAAGCTATGGGATATTAATTTTTATAAGATTGCTTGGTTTTGTGCGATTTGCACCTGTATTTAACCGTAAAGAAATTCCAGGGATGATAAAGCTTTCATTTGTTTTTATTATTGCAATTATTTTAACAATAGTTTTGAAGCCAAATGAAATAGTATCAAGTGAATCAATATTATTACAAAGTATTTTAAATTTTGTTTTTGGAGCAATGTTAGGTTGGATGGCAAATTGTATAGTTTTAGCAGTTGAAGCAGGTGGAGATATGATAAATATGCAAATGGGTGTATCATCGGCTCAAATCATGGATCCAACAACACAAGGTATGGTTTCGTTAATGGGTAGGTTATTTTCATTAATAGCTGTATTATTATTTATTCATGTTGGAGGTATTTATTGGTTATTTAATGCCTTATTACGTAGTTTTGAAATTTTTCCAATATTTACTAACGAGTTTCCACTTACAAAAGTTTTTGAATTAACAAATGTTATAAAAATTACATCAAATTTATTATATATGGGGCTTCAAATAGCTTCACCTGTTTTACTTGCAACAATGGGGCAAGATATCATTTTGGGTGTAATATCTAAAACAGCACCGCAGATAAACGTGTTTCAATTAAGTTTTCTTTTTAAGCCAGTTTTTGGTGTTGCTATTTTAATGTGGATAATGCCAATACTAATCGACATAATAAATGATTATTTTATTTCATTTTCAAATATATTTTGATATTTAAAAATAAAATATAAAAAAGCTATGTAAACTAATTTTACAATATATTAATTTTTAGTAATAAAATACGTAAAAAACTTTACTCTTAAATATTTTTTACTTAATATAAGGTAAAAGAAATATAATGTTAGTCAAAAAAAAATAAAAAAAGAGGATAAACTCGTGGAAAACTTTAGTAATGACTTATTTGGTGCGAAAAATAATGAAAGACCAGGAAGTGTAAATTTTTCAAATTTACCATCACCTGCACGTATAAAAGTGGTTGGTGTAGGCGGTGGCGGCGGTAATGCAATAAACCGCATGATAAAAGCAGGTCTTGCTGGTGTGGACTTTTGGGCAATGAACACAGATGCACAAGTTTTAGAAATGTCAGCAGCAAAAAATAGAATCCAACTTGGGAATAAATTAACAGCAGGTTTAGGTGCAGGTGGTGATCCAAGTGTTGGAGAGAAAGCAGCTGAGGAAACACGAGAAAATATCCAGCAAGCACTTGCCGATTCTGATATGGTGTTTATAACAGCAGGCATGGGTGGTGGCACAGGCACAGGTGCTGCAAGTGTTGTGGCAAGTATCGCTAAAGATTTAGGTGCTTTAACTATAGGTGTCGTTACAAAACCATTTGGTTTTGAAGGTAAACGTCGTATGAATCAAGCTTTACAAGGGCTTGAAAAGTTAAAAGAAACCGTGGATGCTTTAATTGTTATCCCAAATGATAAGCTTATTGAAGTTGTTGAACGCAGAACAACAATGAGAGAAGCATTCCAGGTTGTTGATGAAGTATTACTTCGTGGTGTTCAAGGTATTTCTGATATTATCACAGTCCCAGGTCTTATAAACGTTGATTTTGCTGATGTTAAAGCCGTTATGCAATCAAGCGGATCAGCACTAATGGGTATAGGTCGTGGTTCTGGCGAAGGACGTGCTATGGAAGCTGCTAAACAAGCTATAAATTCACCACTTCTTGAAACTTCAATAAATGGTGCTACAGGTATTATTATGAATGTTACAGGTGGTCCTGATATGACATTACATGAAGTAACCGAAGCTGCACAAATTATTCACGATGCTGTTCTTGATGATGCCATCGTAACATTTGGTTCTGTTATTGACGATAGAATTCAAGGTGAAATTCAAATTACTGTAATTGCTACAGGATTTGAAATGAAAAATACGGATTCTCGTAATAAAGATATTTCAGGATTACAAAATAGTTTAGGCACTAAACCTCTAAGTGCAGCTGATTTCTTCCAAAATGCATTTAATGCACAATCATCAAATATATCTTCAGTGTCTATTTCAACTCAAAATACTAATCAAGCTTTAAATACTGCAAACAAACAAACAACAAATAATGTTCAAACTCATAACATAAAACCAATAAATAAATCAGAATCAAATAGTTGGAATATACTTGATATACCTGATTTCTTGAAAAAATAATATTAACGTATAAATGGCTAAAAAAAACGACTATTTTTATAGTCGTTCTTTTTTATATTTCAATAAAATTTTTTATTAACATTATGCCATTTTCTGTTAAAATGGATTCAGGATGAAATTGAACACCATAAACTTTATAACCTTCAATTTTAATACCCATTATTAACCCATCTTTTGTTTTTGCTATTACTTTTATCTTTCTATTTATTGAATTATTATCAATAATAAGTGAATGATAACGAGTTGCATTAAATCCCTGATTAAAAGATATAAATAAAGGTTCTTTTTTTTCAAAATAAATCTTTGATATTTTACCATGGTATGGTTCTTTCGATTTTATAACATTAGCTCCAAAATACATTGCTATAATTTGATGTCCAAGACAAACTCCTAATATTTTTTTTGTTTTATAGAATTTTTTTATTATTTCTATCGAAATACCACCATCAAGTGGATTTCCTGGCCCTGGAGATATTATTATTGAAGAAAAATTTAAATTTCTTAAATCTTTAACTTCAATTTCATCATTTTTAAAAATTTTTGGTTTTACACCTAAAATTCTTACATACTCAACAATGTTATATGTAAATGAATCATAATTATCAATAATTATCATAATTCTAAATTTACCTCAAATATACCTCGAATTGAGTTTAGACAAAATATTTTATCTGCATTTTTTAAATCATCAATATATAACTTTTTTTCAATAACTTTCATTTTTCTTAATATAAATTGTCGAAAACAGCCGTTTAATAATCCACAATTTAAAGATGGTGTATAATAAACATTATTCTTTTTTATTATAATATTGCTTCTTGCACCTTCAGTTATTTGATTTTTTTGATTTACATATATTTCATCAAAGATTTTATTTTCTTCAATTTTTGACATTGTTTCACTATACCACATTCGGTTTGTTGTTTTATAATACAAAAAAACATTATTAGTATTAGTTTTATTTTTTGCTAATGTTATTATATTTGTTTTCATATCGTTTATTTTTTTATATTCAATTTTCAATTTGCCACATTTATTCATCAAAATTCGCATTATACAATAATCATATTTAGGAATTAAATTATTAAGCTTATTATTAATTTTAAATCTAAACTTTTTTGCTGCTTTTTTTATACGTTTGAGATGTAATTGTTTTAAATAAATTCTTCTATTTTTAACTTTCATAGTTTCAATAAGTTCAAAATCTGTTTTTAAAAATTTCTTTTTCAATTTTGTTTCTTCCCATTCATTTTCAGGGGTTGAATCCCAAACAATGGCTCCGCCTGTATTAATTTTATAATACTTTTGCTTATTTTGTTTATAAAGTGTGCGAATTGGCACTTGGAAAATGACATTGGAAGGTGTAATTACTCCAATAGCACCACAATAAATGCCACGTTCATTTTGCTCAAGTTTTTTAATAACCTTGATTGTTGAAATTTTTGGTGCTCCAGTTATTGAACCACAAGGGAAAATAGCTTTAAATATATTATATAAATCGACCTTTTCATCAATAATTGCACTTATTGTTGAAGTCATTTGATGAACGGTCGGATGTGTTTCAACTTCAAATAACTTATTAACTTTAACAGTTCCTATTTTAGATATTTTACTTAAATCATTTCGAAGTAAATCAACAATCATTACGTTTTCAGCTTTATTTTTTTCATCTTTTTTCAAAAAGTTTATATTTTTTAAATCCTCTTCTTTTGTCTTTCCCCGTTTTATTGTTCCTTTCATGGGTTTTGTTGTTATTTTATTATTTTCTATTTTAAAAAATAATTCAGGTGAAAATGATAATATTGTTTCATATTCATTTTTTATAAAAGCATTATATTCGGTTTTTTGTTTTTTTTGTAAAAATTTAAATAATTCAAAATCAGTAAAAGAACTTGTATAAACTGTGCTTGGATATGTATAGTTAACTTCATATGTAATTCCATTTTTTATATAGTCTTTTATTTGATTTATATTACTTATATATTTATTTTTATCAATATTTTCAATTGTTACAATATGAATTTTTTCATTTCCTTTTATATCATATTTATACTTTTGATATTTTTTATAAACTTCAAAATATAATAACGGTAATTTAGATTTATAATCATTATTGATCTCAAGAAGAAAATTGTATGCTTCATATTTTATATATCCTATTAAATAAAAGTTACTTTTTTTATAATATTCAATTAAACAAAAAGCTTCCAAAAATGTTTTCTTATCAAAAGCTTTTATAATTTTTATTGGATTTATAAATAATTTATCATTAAAAACCTGCATAAGAAAATAATAACTCAAATAAACATTCTATATGTATTTTTCTATTCTTTAATTATTATCTTCTTATTTTTCATGGTAAACTTGTTTTAGGTTTAAAATAAAAAATCATATATAAAATGTTAACAAAAATTTTTAAAATAATAATAGGGTTTATAATAATATTAATTATTCAGATTATTTCAAATTATATTGTCAAATTTACACATATACCTATGTCGAGTGCTATATTAGGACTTATTATTTTTACGATTTTATTAAAATATAAAATAATAAACAAAAAGTATGTTGAAGATTGCATAAGCTTAATATTAAACTATATGCCTTTATTATTCATCCCACTGTTTGTCGGAATAATTTCATATTACAGCATTATAAAAGACGATTTATTAAAGTTGATTTTGATAATAATTATAAGTACGATAACTGTACTTATTTTGACAGCTTTGACGGTTGAAACAATAATAAAATATGTAAGATTATCAAAACGAAAAAACAAATATGAGGTAAAAAAATAAAATGATATTTTTTCAAATTTGGGGGCTTATCCTGACACTTGTTCTCTTTCTTATATCGAAAAAGATATCAAAATATACAAAAAAACTTCCGCCTATATTACTTTCAGGTATTTTTATAATAATATTTCTAAAATATTTTAATATACCATTTGAAGAATATAATAAAAGTGCAAACATATTAACAATGCTACTTGGTCCGGCCACAATTGCACTTGGGTATCCATTGTATAATAATTTACATTTTCTTTCCAAAAATAAACGAGCTATATATATAGGTTTTATAATAGCTATAATAAGTGCGATATTATCTGTTTATTTATTAGGTCTTATATTAGATTTAGACAAAGAAATTATAATGTCACTTTTACCTAAATCAATAACAACGCCGCTTGCTGTTGAAACATCACATAAAATTCACGGGATACCACAAATTACAGCGTGTATTGTATTTTTAACAGGACTATTTGGTGCAATATTTTCACATGACATTTTAAAATTCTTTAAAATAAAAAGCGATATTGCCAAAGGCATTGCAATAGGAGCTTCAAGCCATGTTATGGGTACATCAAGTTGTATTGAAAAAAGAAAACAAATACAAATTACATTTTCAACAATCGCATTAATTATTGTAGGGATTCTAACTTATTTTTTTTGCATTTTATTTTTTAATTAATTCTTCACTTACTTATTATATATACTATATGATAATCAAAAAGAGAAATATTGTTAAAAATTTACTAAATTCAAAATATTATTATCTTATTTCATAATATTGATTAAAAAAACTTAAAAGAAAAGAAAAATTTTTATTGCAACTTTAACATATGATATAAAAACTTTATAAATTAAACAAATAAACACAATATAATTACTTATAGCAATAAAAATAAATAATATTATACTATATGCTTTGCATTATTTCCCAAAAATTAAACTTTTAACTCAAATATCTTTACAAAAGAATAAATACATACATAAAAAGCTTCTAGAATTTACCTAAAAGCTTTCTATATAAATCCGTGCCTGGAGGGATTCGAACCCCCGACCTTTTGGTTCGTAGCCAAACGCTCTATCCAGCTGGGCTACAGGCACTTATTGAGACTTTTGCAAGTTTTTACAGTCTTATGATAACAAAAACAAAAAATACTTGCAACTTTTTTATATTTTTATATTTACTTGTTATAAATATGTTTTTATGTTATAAATATATTACCATTTTGAAATTAATTTTAAAATGAGGCTTTAAGATTGGAATATAAAAAATTTGTCGAAAAATATAAAATTAGCTAAAACAGCAGGTTTTTGTTATGGTGTGAAACGAGCTGTTGAAACAACTAAAAAGTTAAAATCTGAAAATCCGACTAAAAATGTTTGCGTATTAGGCGAACTTATACATAATCAAAATGTTATAAGTGAACTTGAAAATCTTGGTATCAAAACAATAAGTGATAATGATTTTGAGGATATATCAGATATTTGTATAATAAGAAGTCATGGAGCTACACCAGATGTATTTGAAATTTTAATGTCTAAAAATACCCAAATTGTAGATATGACCTGTCCTGATGTTAAAAAAGTACAGCAAAAAGCTATAGAACTTGTGCAAAATGGCTTTTTGCTTATTATTCTTGGGAAAAGTGACCATCCTGAAGTTATTGCTATAAAAGCTAATGCCCAAAAATATTCAAAAGATGATGAAATATTTGTTGTGTCAAATTTAAACGAATTAAAAGAACTTGAAGCAAAAATAAAATTACATAAAAAAATAGGTGTTGTTATTCAAACTACACAAAAACTAGAACTTTTAAAGGAAACTGTGAATTATTTAATACCAATAGTCAAAGATTTACGTGTTTTTAATACTATATGTCCTTCAACAACATCTCGTCAAAACGAAGCAAAAAATATAGCTCAAGAATCAGATCTTATGGTTGTTGTTGGAAGTAAAAAAAGTGCAAACACAACTCATTTGGCTGAAATACTTAAAGAGCTAACAAATACTATTCATATCGAATCACAAAATGAGCTCTATTTATATAAAGATGTAATAAATAATGCAAAAAATATAGGTGTGACAGCTGGTGCATCTACGCCAGATAATATCATTGAAAATGTTATTTTAGAGTTGAGAAAATATTGAAAGGAGATAAATTAAAAAATATGACGAAATTAATGGAAAAAAATCAGATTAATAATGAATTTGAAATGTTATTAAATAAACAATTTGAAAAATCACTTGATGTTGCTCAGGTTGTTCAAGGATGTATTTTGAAACGTGAAAATGACGGGTATCTTGTTGATATCGGTGCTAAAACAGAAGCTTTTTTACCTGATAGAGAAATAACAAACAATATTGAAAAAGACCCAGCAAGATTACTTGAAATTGGTTCAAAACACGATGTTTATATTTTAAAGATAAGTGATAATGATGATGACCAAATTTTGGTATCATTAAAACGTGTTGAATGTGCTCAAGTTTGGGCTGCTTTAACCGAAGCAAAAGCAAATAATGATACAATTCGTACAAAAGTTTTATCAAGCGTTAAAGGTGGTGTTATAGTTGATGTTATGGAATTAAAAGGTTTTATACCTTCAAGCCACTTACGTATGGGAGCTCCATTTGACGGGCTTATTGGTCAAGAACTTGAAGCTAAGGTACTTGAAGCTGATCCTAAGCGTAACAAATTAATATTATCTCAAAGAATGGCAGTTGTTGAACAAAGAGAAGCTGCTGTTAACGATGTTATTGAAAATCTTGAAATTGACCAAATCATTAATGGTGAAGTTATTCGTCTTGCTGATTTTGGTGCATTTATTGATATAAATGGTGTCGACGGACTTTTGCCAATCTCTGAAATTTCTTGGGAACGTATTAATCACCCTTCTGATATTTTAAAATTAGGCGAAAAAATCGATGTTAAAATATTAAAAATAGATTATGACCTAAAACGTATTAGTCTTACTTTAAAACGTATGACTGAAAATCCTTGGGAAGAAGTAAAACAAAAATTTGAAGAAGGTCAAAAAATTCAAGGGACTGTTAACAAAGTTACATCCTTTGGTGCGTTTGTTAACATATTCCCAGGAGTTGAAGCTTTGTTACCCTCAGCTGAAATGGTCGGAGAAAATCCAAATCCATTTGATTTATATAAAACAGGCGATATCATTGATGTTATAATTAAAAAATTTACACCTGACGAACATCGCATAGCTCTATCTGTAAAAGATATTAATCCATAATTGAAAAATACACAATAAAAAAATAAGCGAACGATTTATTTTGTTCGCTTATTTTATTAGATTAAAACTATTTAATATTAAATTTTTTAATAAATCCTTTGGAGATTTATTCACCTCAACCTTTATCCAATGTTTTTTGTTCATATGCCATGCTGGAGTTATAAAGTCATATTGGTCTTGCAAAATCCATGAATCATAAGGCTTACATTTTAAATTAATATAAAGCTTTTGCTCTAATTCAAAAATTAAAGCAAACCATTTTTTGTTTTTTTTGTTGCGAAGAACTGGAATATTTTTATATTTTTTATCTTTCCAAGGATAATCAAAAACTGCGTCTTGGTTTATCAAGGAAAACTTTATAAGTTCATCGATATTCATAAAAAAAGTAAGGTTTAATAAATACTTTCCTGAACATCTTCATCATCTTGCATTGAAGCTAAATCTCGACTTATTGATGTGTCAAAATCGTGAGGTAGATTATCAATATCAGGCCATATAGTTGTTTCATCAAAACGTGAAGCATTTAAATTTTCGCTTGATGACAAATCTGAATTTGAAAAATCAGATTCAAGTAAAATAGCTCCTGCAAAATCAGCATCTTGAAAATTAGAATATTCAATTGTCCCATAACTAAAATTGGTGCCATTTAATAATGCATTTGAAAAATCACATTCTACAATAGTCGCATGTGAAAAATTAGATGAAGTTAAATCACAATTTTGAAAATTTATGTTCGTTAAAGTTGCTTCACGAAAATCTACACCTTCTAGATTTACATCCTGAAAATCAACATCAGTTAAGGTTAAATTTGAAAAATCTGTTTCAGCTAAATTTGTTTCATCGTCCTTAACTTCATTAAACTTTTCAGGATTTGTCATAATTAAATTAACTAAATTTTCTTTTTCTAATTGTCTACCCATTAAAAACTCCTTTTATAAATCTTCCTTTTCTATAATACCCAATTGTATAGCAAGTAAAACAGCCTGAGTGCGATTTGTTACTTTTAATTTCTTAAAAATAGCATTTAAGTGTGTCTTTATTGTAACATCACGAACAAATAATTTATCAGCAATTTCTTTGTTACTCGCACCCTGAGCTAACATACTTATCACTTCTTTTTCACGTTTTGTCAATTGCTCAATATCAACATCAATGGGTATATTTATATTTTGTTCGTTTATTGTTTTCTTATTCCAACTACTACGACGTAATACTGCATCAATACGTGCAAGAAGATTCGGTAATATGAAAGGTTTAGTAATATAATCATCAGCTCCTGTCTTTAATCCCATAATTTGTTTTGATTCTTCATTAACTGCTGTTATCATAATTATCGGAATAGTTTTTATTTTATCATTATTACGTATATATTTTAATGTTTGCCAACCATCCATTTTTGGCATCATTACATCCAAAAGCACAAGATCATACTTGCCATTTTGCTGACCTGATGTTGTTAGTTTATGCAAAGCCTCAACACCATTTTTCGCAATATCTACTTCATAACCATACATAGGCAAAGCATCACCTAAATAATTAGGGTTAT
This sequence comes from Candidatus Gastranaerophilales bacterium, assembly GCA_944325065.1. GTDB lineage: Bacteria > Cyanobacteriota > Vampirovibrionia > Gastranaerophilales > Gastranaerophilaceae > UMGS1477. Next base: position 41,658 of record CALUYS010000005.1, read on the forward strand.
CATCCACTATCAAAATTTTTGCCATTGAATCCATATTTATATTTACCTATATACTTTTCCTAAAATAATTCTACTCTAAAACTACCTTTGCTTCAAGATTTACCTTTAAACTTCCATAAATAATCTTTAAATGTTTATTATCATCAGGTATAACTTTTGCAAAATTAACAGTTTCCATTCCAAAATCATTATCTGTTATATTTGACGGTACTTTTGCTATAAGTCTATGTCCTTGAAACAAATTTATATAATACAAATTTTTTTTTTCATCTACTTTTTGAGCTTCTAATTTATAATACCCTATTGGTATTCTATCTCCTGTTTCATTAACATATGCATTTTGGGAAAAACAAACAGTTAATGGCTCTTTTAATGTTTCCATAAATATTGACATTTCACTATTACCTTGATTTTCAGGGAGATCTATATATTTATTTTTTTTCTTTATTTTATTCTCTTTTTTTTCTTGTTTTTTTTTATAATCATTAATTATTTTTTCATAAGCATTATTATCGACCGGTCTATCATATTGAAAGGCATTATCAGCTTGGTTAAAATCATCATATTCTGACAAACCAAAACATATATTGTTATTAAAGAAAATTAGAAAATATATTAAAATTGGTATTCCAATTATTTTTTTCATAACCTTTTATAAGACCTTTTATACTTATCAAAAATATTGTATAATTAAATATGAGGTATTATATCATATGAATAGTTTATTATTTATTATTTTAATTATTTTTATAATAATTTTAATAATATTGTCAAAAAATATATTTACACAAAATATAGAAAATATCTCATCTTTTGATTTAAACGTTTCAGAAGATGAAATATATGAACACGTTAAAAATTTAATCGATAATAAACAATATGATGCAGCTTATAAAATGGCAAAAAAATACCTTTCTCAAGTCCCACATCACTATAGACTCAGGTTTTTGATTGCAAAATCATTATATGAAACTTTTTCGAATTATAATGAAGCTATTCATCACTTAAATCTTGTAATAAAAAGTGATAGACGCAATGAAGATGCATATTTAATACTTGGTTTTTCTTATCAAGCTTTAAGTCAATATGCTAAAGCAATAGCTGCTTTTAAAAAAGTTCTATCGATAAATTATGAAAATGAAGATGCTTTGCTTTCTCTTGGATATTTATACGATTATACAAAACAAAAGAAAAGTGCTTTAAGAATGTATTTAAATTATATACAGTATTCAAATAATCGTGATGAAATTTTTAACATTCTACATACAATTTGTAATATTTATATGGATATTAAAAATTGGGAAAATTTAGCTGAATATGCTTTAAAAATTTTAAATATTGATGAAAATGACATTGAAGGACTTGAGTTTTTAAAAATTGCTTATACTAATCTTCATATGAATGAAAAAGCTTGTGAAGTTATATCTAAACAAATTGAGCTTTCACCTGATGATTTTAGTTTATATAAAGAAATAATTAATTTGTATTTTGAAATTGAAAACTATGATGCTGTTTTAGCATACTGTCAAGAATGCATGACTCTTGATGATGTTGATATAGCTTATATAAAAAATATTCAGGCTAAAACTTTTATTAACACTGATAAAGTTGATCAGTGTTTTGATATCGTTAAAGAAGCTTTAACATTAAATCCAAAAGATGTTCAGTTAAAACAAACATTAGCTTGTGCATATTTAAATATAAATGAATTTCAAACATCCATAAACTTATATAACGAGCTTCTTGATGAAGTTGATCCTTCTGATATTTTATATTTAAAACAAACTATCAGTGATTGTTATTGTTGTTGGGCCAGTTATTTAACCGATAATGATAATTTAAATGAAGCTTTTGAAAAATTTTCTCAAGCATTGACTTATAATGATAAAAATCCTGAAATATATTATAATTTAGGTCTTATTGGATTTAAAATAAAAAATTATTTTGATGCCCAAAAGCAATTTAGACGAGCGATTGAACTTGCACCAAATGTTGCCAAATATTATATGACATTAGGAGATCTTCAAATTGAAATAGAAAATATTTATGATGCAAAGCAATCTTATATTGATGCAATAAGTATGGAACCTGAAAACGCTCAAGCTCAAGCTACTTTGGGTATTTTATATTCAAAAATTAAAGATGTTGACAATGCTATTAAACATTTAACTATAGCTGAAAAATTAAACCCTAACGATTGTCAAGTTAAATATAATCTTGGTCTTATTAATGAACTTAATGGTAATATTAATTTAGCTATTGAAAAATATAATGAAGTTTTAAAACTTGACCCAAATCATGAAGAAGCAAAAAACAGTTTATATTTAATTAACGAATTTAATGATTCTCAATAAAATTTATTGCTAAAAAACTTAATTTAATGTAAAATAATAATTAAGCCGTGCTCCACGGGGAATTGCAATCCCTTGACCCGAAGTTAATGCGGGGTGCAGAGACTACTGTGAGGCAGCTATTTACATAATTATCTTGAACTATTATGTTGTTGATAGTTTAAACTTTATACGGCATAAGCCATTGAACCGTGTCAGGTTAGAAATAAAGCAGCACTAAAATGGTCTAAACTTGTGGGTGTATGATTTTTAAAAAGTAAATATTTTAGTTTGTTAATTATGCTAATATCTCTCGATAGGTAGAATGCACGGCTTTTTTATTGATTTCTAATAATATTACTTGTTTTTTTTTTAGATAAAACTTTTTTATGTTCTTTTATTCAAAATTATAGATTCCCCGTTTGAATAAGATATACCACAAACAAAAAATATTAAAATGCACAATTACCAATTTAACAGCTTTAGAAATAAGTTTAGGATAAAGCCGTGGGGAGGGGGGGAAAAAAAATAACAAAGATTACAGTGCAACAGAAAAAACTTGAATTACAATCAATAAATATTTTTATGATATTATTTTTCCATCAAATAAATCAACGATCATTTTTTCTTGGTCAGATAAATTTACATTTTGAGAAGTTGATTTTGTTTTTTTTTCTGTTGCATTATATATACCAAGTTCCTCTTTAAATGTATCAAGTTCGTTTTGACTTATTTCTTTTTCTTTTTTTTGTTCTTGTTCTTGAACTGATGAAGGTAATATTTTTTCATTTTCTTCTAATATTTCATTTAAATTTATTTTTTCATTATGAATATCATTTTTCAACTTGACATCTACTTCTATATTTTCAACACTAAAATATTTTTTACAAGCGTCATAAAAAGCCTGACTTTTATTTTTATCACGTGCTTGTTTTACAAATATTTCTTTATTAAATGAAATAACAACTTTTTCTTTTGACAATGAAATAGGATGAGCTAAACTTGAGTAAAAAGCACGACTTGGCATTGAATCAATGTTTTTGAGTAAATCACGCCAATGATAATTATCATTTTGAGTGTTATTTGGAACAATAATTTTCCCCATTTTTTGTTTGTTTAGTTTATCTTCTTCATCAATTCCCTCGTCATTAATGTTTTCTGGTTTTATATTTTCTTTTTGAATTTTAACATTATTATGACTTTTCAAATCTTCAAATGAAGGTTTTATTATAGTCGGTTGTTGAATATAAGTATTTTCATTAAAACCGTTCGATTGAATAAATGCTTCAAGTTTATTTACTTTTTGAACTAAATCAGAAATACTATTAAATTCAACTGATACAATATCAATAATACATAACTCAAGCCATAAGTATCGATTGGTTACATTTTTTATTTCACGTGAATAATATGACAATTTTTCAATAATGTAAATAATTTTTTCGTTACTTAAATTTTCTATTTGAGTTTGTATTTTTTCAATATTTTTTGTATCAATTAATGTTAATTCAGCTATTTGTTGAATATTTTTACAATTTTTAATAATAAGAAGATTACGAAAATATTCAATCAAATTGTTGACAATCCTTAATGGTTCCATGCCTTTATCGAACATTTTGTGAATTTTTTCAATAAGTTTTTCAGCATTATTTGATAAAATCTCATTTGTAAAATCATAAAGGTCTTCGATTGAAATTTTGCCCAAAAGCTCATTTACAACGTTTGGGTCAATTGGTTTCTCAGAATTCCCGTTTAATATAGACAACTGGTCAAGCAAGCTTAGAGCATCTCTCATTCCGCCTGTTGAATTTTGAGCAATAATGTAAAGTGCTTCATCATTTATATTGATTTGTTCAATATCTGAAATATCTCTTAAACGCTTTACAATATCTGCTATATGAATCCGACGAAAGTCATAACGTTGGCAACGTGAAATAATAGTTTCCAAAACCTTATGTGCTTCGGTTGTTGCAAGGATAAAAATGACGTTTTTTGGCGGTTCTTCAAGTGTTTTTAAAAGTGCGTTAAAAGCATGATTTGACAACATATGCACTTCATCAATAACATATATTTTAAATTTCCCGTTGACCGGAGCATATTGTATTTTTTCCAAAATATTTTGAGTATCTTCAACATTACGGTTACTTGCAGCGTCTATTTCTATGACATCTTTTGGAATTGAATTTAAAATATCAAGACAACTTGGACATTTGCCACAAGGTGTCAAAGTAGGTCCATTAATGCAGTTTAAAGATTTTGCAAGAATCCTTGCCATAGATGTCTTACCTGTACCTCGAGGACCACAAAAAAGAAATGCGTGTGCAATTTTCTTTAATTTTATAGCATTAGATAAGGCATTTACAACATGCTCTTGACCAACAACATCAGAAAACATTTGCGGACGATATTTGCGATATAAAGGTATATATATTTTACTTTCCATAATTACATTATAATTAAAATATACAAACTTAACAAATTAATTTATTAAATGTAACTTCCTACAATGCGGACAAGGAATTTTTTGACCTTTTAATTCTTTTGGGATTTTTAATTTTGTGTTACAATCACATTTTATAAAAATATAGTTTTCTAATTTTAACATCGTATCATAAGCTTCACGATGATTTAAAATTTCATCATTAATGGTTTGATTTGTAACCGCCGTTGCAACAATTGGAATGATTTTGCTATAATTTGGCTTTTCTATAATTTTCTTGCTTACAATATTTGATTTTTTACCCAACACATTTTGATATGAATTATTGTACGCTGCAATGTTGCAAGAATTTAATTTTAAAAGAATTTCAATTCTTTTCTCAATAGGCGGATGTGTTTCATTTTGATTATTAAAAGGGTTTACAATAAACATAGATGAAGTAATTGAATTGGTATTAACAAAATATGTTTGCTCTTCATCAATTTTTTTTAAAGCATTAGCTAAAGCAAGAGGATTTCTTGTATATTGAACGGCACAAGCATCTGCTAAGTATTCTCTTTTCTTTGATAGGCAAGAATAAAATATTTTTGATAACCCAACAATAAAAATAGATACTAACGCAAAAGGAATTATATATATAATTGCTCCCCCATTTTTATAAGAACGTTTACCTGAAAAACTTCCCTTTATCATTTTTATTGCTAAATCAGAAATAAAGACCATAGAGCCTAACATACAAGATGTAAATAAAAGATAAAGTATATCACGATTTATAATATGCGAAATTTCATGAGCTATAACAGCTTGAAGTTCATCACGATTTAACCTTGAAAGCAAACCTTTTGTCACAATTATTGAAGCAGTTTTTGGATCTTTTCCACTTGCAAAAGCATTTGGAGAATCTTCATCAAGAATATAAATATCAGGAACAGGATTTAACCCCGAAGCAAGCGACATTTCGTATACTATATTATACAATTTTGGATAATATGCACGATGTGCATATCTTGCATTCGATAATTTTAAAAATATATTTTTTGCTTTTTTATTTGCAATATATAAAGTTATAAAGAAATAAGAATAAACAAATATATATACCCAATATGACTTGATGTTATAATATTCAAAAGTTTTTGCAAGGCAAAATGACATTAGACCAAAACATAATGCCATTAAAAAAACAAATAAAAATGTTTTTGATTTATTTATGTTTATTAATTCCCACATATCATTTAAAAGCTAACCTTTGGCACTTCCCTGTCTTTTTCATCAAGTATTTTAAATTCATTATATCGTCTAAAATCAAAAAATGAAGCGATTATGTTATTTGGAAACATTTCAAGTGCATTATTATAAAACATAATCGAATCATTATAAAATTGGCGAGCAAAAGCGATTTTATTTTCTGTTGAAGATAACTCTTCATTCAATTGTAAAAAGTTTTCATTTGCCTTTAACTCGGGATAACTTTCAACAACAGCTAAAAGTGAAGAAAGAGACCCAGATAATTTATTTTCAAAGTTTATTCTTGAATTTATATCATTATTATCACATTTTAAAGCCAAATTTCTTGCTTTTATAACATTTTCCAACACACTTTTTTCATGTTCCATATATCCTTTAACAGAAGACAATAAATTAGGGATTAAATCCGCTCTTCTTTTCAGCTGTACATCAATTTGCGACCAAGCATTTTGAACGGCATTTTTCTTTGCAACAAGGCTATTATAAATGTAAATAATACTACCAATAATGACTATAACGGCAATAATAACAATATAATTTGTCATAAAAATTCACTTTCCTTTATTTTATATTAAAAAACTCCCCTAAAAAATTTATTGTAAAGTTGTTTACCAATTTATCATTTGAGAAGGAATTAATAAACTTTGACAACTCATTACAATCAAACCAGAGCCCACAATTATTGATGCATTTGTCCAACACAATTCCATTTGCATCAACTTTATACATAAGATTAAAACACTTAGGGCAATGGCGTTTTTCCTCTTTTGTTTTAAAATCAATAGATTTTAAAAATTCAAGCAGATTTTTTTGAACATTAAATTTTTTAGCAAATAATTTTAACTCAATTAAACTAAACCAAAAACCATGACAAGAAGGACACCAATTAAGCTCAATATCTTCTCGTTCAACTATTATCATACAAGAATTACAATTAGGACAATTCATATAATTAAAATTACATATTTGATATAATAACAGTATACAAAAATTTCCGAACATTTGCAAACATTCGGAAATTTTGGAAAACATAATTTTTGTAAATAAATTAACGTTTTGAAAATTGAAATCTTTTACGTGCACGTTTACGTCCATATTTTTTACGTTCTTTAACCCGAGCATCACGAGTTAAAAGACCTTCAGAGCGTAAAAGAGCTTTGTTTTCTTCATTAGCTTTAAGTAAAGCACGAGAAATACCATGAGCTATTGCACCAGCTTGCGATGAAACACCACCTCCAAAAACTTTAACCTTGACATCGTATTTTTCTTGATTATCAGTTAAAGCCAAAGGACGATAAACCATCATTTCTAAAATAGGAAGATTGCCAAAATAACCATCAAAAGTTTTACCATTTACAAATACACGACCTTTACCAGGAACTAATTTTACAACAGCTATTGAGGTTTTACGTCTGCCTGTTGCCATAATTTCGTTATCTTGCATTATTTTACCTCACTTTCATTATACACAATCGGCTTTTGGGCTTCGTGTGGATGTTTATCATCAGCATATACTTTTAATTTTGTAAACTGTTGTGAACCCAAAGTATTATGTGGTAACATACCTTTTACAGCTTTTTCAATAGCTTTTCTTGGATCTTTTTCCATTAAATCTTTAAAACTGATAGATTTTAAACCACCTGGATACCCACTATGTGAATAATAAATTTTATCTGTTTCTTTTTTACCAGTAACTGTAATACCTTTAGCATTAATAACCACGACAAAATCACCAGTGTCAACATTTGGTGTATATTGTGGTTTATTTTTTCCTCTTAAGATATTCGCGATTGTAGTAGCCAAACGACCCAATGTTTGCCCATTTGCATCAATTAGATACCACTTTCTTTCAACCTCAAGAGGCTTTGCTGAATAAGTTTTCATTATATTGCCTCCATTAATATTTTTCTTTTCTGTGTTTAGTTTATCAAAGTTATATCAATATATAACTTCAACTAATGTAAGTCCATCGGGACTGATTGTTTTGCCGGCATTTTGTCTTATTTTTGAGTCAAGAATTTCTTTCATTTTCGACGGGTCTAAAGAATTTTGCTCAATCATAATCAAAGTACCAACGATTGTTCTTACCATTTTATATAAAAATCTGTCTGCAACAAAATGTATTTTTATAATTTCTCCTTCTCGAACACATTTCGCTTCATACATATTGCAAACTTTTGCAGGATTTTGGGTATTGCTTGCTTTAAAGGCTGAAAAATCATGTAAACCAAGTAAATAACTTAATGCTTGATTTATCCTATTTTCATTCAAAGGTTTTTGGTAAAATAAAACGTGTTTATCAAAAACAGATCTTATTTTTCGATTGGCAATAGTATAACAATAATGCCTTTTTTTTGCACTTTTTTGTGCGTGAAAATCTTTTGAAACTTCTTCAATATATTTTACGCATATATCATTTGGCAATATGCCGTTCAATGAACGCAAAAAACAACCTTTATCAATAATATTATTATCACAATCAAAATGTGCAACCTGAAAAGCAGCATGCACACCTTTATCCGTCCTGCCTGATAAGATTATCCTTATGTTTTGTTTTATCAATGTACAAAGAGCTTCTTCAAGCTTTGACTGTATTGTATCAACTTTTGGCTGCCTTTGTGAGCCAAAATAATCTGTCCCCACATATTCAACTATAAGTTTATATCGTGTTGACATAGTTTTGCAACTAACTTAATTGGATTAACGCCATTTCAGAATTATCTCCACGACGATTAACCATACGATAAATACGTGTATATCCACCGTTACGGTTTGCATATTTGCCTGAAATTTCAGTAAATAACTTTCTTAAAACTGTTTCTTCCATAAGTTTTTTACCTTCAACTTTTTCTTTAACAACCGCTTTTGTTTCAACATCCATATATCGGTTAGTTTTAATATCATATATATAACGCAACGCAATACGACGTGAATTTAAATCACCTTTTTTTGCTAACGAAATAACTTTATCTGCATATGACTTTAAAGCTTTTGCTTTTGCCATCGTTGTCTTTATCTCGCCATGCAAAAACAATTGAGTTGCCAATGAACGCAATAAAGCTTTACGCTGATCTTGCGCTCTTGATAATTGATGTTTTTTTGTTTGGTGTCTCATTGTTTTTTATCCTTTATCTATATTTCTATTTTATAAACTATTCAACTAATGATGAATCAAATCCTTCAGGGTTTGGAGCTAAATCAAGCCCACATTCACGTAACTTCTCAATAACCTCATCTGATGATTTCTTACCAAAATTTTTAATATTTAATAAATCATGCTCTGATTTTTTTAACAACTCCGGCAAAGAATTTATACTAGCTCGCTTTAAACAATTATAAGCACGAACCGATAACTCCAAATCCTCAATGGTAATTGTAGGTGCTGCTTCAACTTGCGGCTCATCTATAATATCAGACGATGAAGAATCATTAAACAAGGTCGGCTGTCCAGTTATTGAAGCTATTTGACTAAACTGTTCTATCAACAACTGTGCTGCTTGCGATAAAGCACTTGTGACTTCGATACTACCATTTGACCATATTTCTAAAGTCAATTTATCATAATCCATTGAATCACCAACACGTGCTGCTTCAACATTATAACTTACACGTTTAATTGGCATAAATGTTGCATCAATTGGTAACATATCAATCGGCAATTGACCTTTGTTGTCTTTTAACACATCATTTGTTATATATCCTTTTCCTGTTTCAACAATTATATCAGCGTGAATTTCACCACCCTCTGCAATTGTACATATTAACCAGTCAGGATTAACCACCTTAACACCTGATGGCAACTTTAAATCAGCCCCCAAAACAGGACCAGACCTATCAACATCTAACCTTATATGCTGTGCTTCACTTGTTTCACACTTGAATACTAAACCTTTCATATTCAACATAATATCAATAACATCTTCAACAACCCCAGGAATTGATGTGTACTCATGCGTAATCCCTTCAATTCTCATTGAAGTAACAGCTGCACCTTCCAATGATGAAATTAATACTCGACGAAGCGAATTACCAATTGTTGTACCAAAACCTCTATCTAATGGCTCGATCACAAACTTACCATACTGCGAACCATCCGAATCAGTAGTCGTATTTATACATTTTATCTTTAAATCCATTAATTCTTCTCCTAATTCAAAACTACTTAGAATAATACTCAATTACCAAATGCTCTTTAAAATCAGGATCCAACTGATCGCGTTCAGGTATTCTTTCAAATACTATTTTTTGTGCTTCACGGTCAATTGCCATCCACTCAGGAGCAATAGCCATATCAATCGATTCTAAAGTCGTTTTCATAAAATCAGAACTCTTTGCTTTAAATGTTATAACATCTCCCGGCTTCACTAGATATGACGCTATATCTACACGCTTCCCATTTACAAGCACATGCCCATGGTTCACCATTTGTCGCGATTGCTTACGTGTTATCGCAAAACCTGCACGAAAAACTACATTGTCCAATCTTGACTCTAAATACTGTAACAATATCGTGCCAGTCACTCCTTTTTTACGTGCCGCCATATGATAATACTTCGCAAATTGCTTTTCACTTACCAAATATGTATAACGTATTTTTTGCTTTTCTTTTAAGTGAATTGCATAATCAGAAAGCTTCTTTCTCATCGCTCCATGCTGACCTGAAGCACTTTGTCTCAACGATGATACTAACTTTCTATTTGATAAATCTTTAACACCATAGTTACGGTATAACTTATTTGTAGGTCCTTTATATCTCGCCAATTTTTGACTCCTTTTATTTTTCTTATAATTAAATTACTACACTCTTCTACGTTTCGGCGGACGACATCCGTTGTGCGGGATTGGGGTCACATCCTTAATCATAGTTATTTCAAGCCCAGCTGCTTGTATTGCACGTATCGCAGTTTCACGCCCTGATCCTGGACCTTTTACATAAACTTCAACTTTTTTCATACCCTGATCTATTGATTTTTTAGCAACAATCTCTGCTGCACTTTGTGCCGCAAAAGGAGTCCCTTTACGAGCACCTTTAAATCCACATCCTCCTGCTGATGCCCAAGCAATTGCATTACCTTGCGTATCAGTTGAAGTAACAATTGTATTATTGAAAGTAGATTGAATATGCACAACACCTGTGAGCACATTTTTTCTTTCTTTTTTCTTTTGTTTTGTTGGTCTTGCCATTTTATTATATTACTCCTTTAATTATTTTTTTATTTGCCTGTCTTTCTATTTTTTCTTTCCTGCAATAGGCCCAGTTTTCTTACCACGACGGGTACGCGCGTTTGTCTTTGTTCGTTGCCCACGACACGGAAGCTTACGACGATGACGCAAACCACGATATGAATTTATTTCCGATAAACGTTTTATATTTTGTGACTCTTCTCGTTTTAAATCACCCTCAATTGAATAATGAGCCAACTCATCACGCAACTTTTTTAAATCATCATCTGTTAATTCATCTGTCTTCAAATCGTATGATATGTTTGCTGCATCCAATATTTTGGCACTTCTTGTTTTACCAATGCCATAAATATAAGTTAATGCTATCACCATTCTTTTGTTACGAGGTAAATCTACCCCGGCAAGTCTTGCCATATTTATATTTCTCCTTTACTTAAATGTTTTACTTAAAAAAACTTATCCTTGTCTTTGTTTATGCTTCGGGTTTTCACATATAACCATCAAAACACCTTTCCTTTTAATCGTCTTACATTTGTCACATATTTTTTTTACTGAGGCTCTAACTTTCATTTTTAATTCCCTTTTTCTTATCTTTTTATATTTATTTCATTATTTCAATCTGTATGTAATACGCCCACGGGTTAAATCATACGGAGTCATCTCAACTTTCACCTTATCACCTGGCAATATTCTTATAAAATTCTTTCTTATTTTACCTGATATATGTGCCAATATCTCATGATCATTCTCCAATATCACTCGAAACATCGCATTAGGCAATGATTCTAATATTGTTCCTTCAAATTCTATTACGTCTTTTGACACCCTTAACCTCTTTTATTCTACTTTATATCAATATATTATTTCAAAAAAAAATTATAATCAAGCACAAATTTTTAACGAAAACCATTTTTATTAAGCCTTTTTGCATGCTTTTATACTTTTTGTTTTTATTTTGTTAGAATATATTCAATTTATTACTAATTTTATACATAAAACTACAATATATTAATTGATACCTTTTATTTGTTAACTTTTATTAAACTCTTTATTTTTCTATCTTTATAAAAACAAAATCATTTAAAGTTAATACTATTATATGAATAACTAAGCTTATATGAACAAAGATATTTTTCTTAAATAAAATACATTAATATTATTTTTTATTATTATAACAATCTTCAAAAAAATGATAAAAATCCACCTATCTTTTAAGTTTTTATCTTTTATTTTTACTTTCTTTATTTTTTTATATTCCATTTTTTTAAATGTTAATCTTATTATTTCATCATTATTTGCAAAATAAGTTACAACAAACCAAGCTATAATATTGCATAATTTATGCTTTCCCTTATAATTTCGAGACTTATACACTCATATATTCATTTACAAAAAAGACTCAATATTATCCAAATTTTTAGTAATATATGAATTTACTTCACGATTATAATTATGGCTATTGTCACTTGATCTATTTTTAATATTATAAAGGATATTACAAGGTAAAATAACAGCCAATAAAGAAGGAGCAAATGCTTTTATACCTTTAAAAATGTCTTTTAAATCCATTTTACGATAATCAGTTAAACTTTTTGTAAAACTTTTTAGACTATCCCAGTTAAGGGAAATAAATAAAGGTGCAAGTATAAGAGCTATTGTATTAATTGAAAATGAGGCAAGATCATTTAATAAACTCTTTTTTTCATCGGAGTTCATTTTAATATTATATTTTTTATTATAAAAATTATCACACACCATAAAGGTATTCTTTTGAAACATTTTTGCTCTATTTAATTGATTTTTATCTAAATCAATTTGACTCATAGCTATTTGTCTTTTACGATTTTCAATTTTGTATCTTGAATGAAATCTTGTGTATTCTTTATAATCATTATAAATATCAACTATATCTTTAAAAAATCCTTTTGATTTAAAAGAAGACTTTGCTTCTTCTTTATAATTTGCATATTTTTTGTCATCTACATAATATAAAGCTTCTGGATTATGCCTTAGATTTTCTTTAGCTACAAATCGACCTAATTTTTCACTTTCTGCCTCCATATATTTACTTATATAACTAAGCAATATAGCAAAAGCTAAAGGTAGAAAAGCTGAAATGAAAGATAAAATTTTTGTCTTAATTGACATTTTTGAAAGTTTTGAAGTAATTAAATCAAATCCTGATTTAGTAATACCCACAATACTTACAATATCGGCTGTAAGTGATAATATATTAGTCATTCTATCAACTTTTTTTGAATAAATTGAACTATCTTCTTCAATTTTAACCATAGCATCAAGTAAAAGTTCTTTGTCTTCTTTTCCATTATTAAGATGATTTATAGACGATTTTTTAGTTTTTTTAGTATTTAGATTAAATTTATCAATAATGTCCTCATCTTCATCGGAATGAAAAATCGCTTTCGAATCATTAAAAACATTAAACCGATGTTGTTTATACTCGTTTTTAATATCCCGATTTGATATTTTTGTTCGCATTAAATACTCAACTTTTTGTTGTTGTTCATCATTAAGCAAAGCAAAGTATTTGGGATCATTAAGTTCATTTAAAATAATATCGTTAAATTCATTTTTATATATTTTTTCATTTAACTTATTAAATAAACCTGCAATTGGATTTGAAATTAAAAAACCAAAAAGAGCACCTAAAAGTATGGGCAAAGTGTTTGTTATAATAGCTTCACCTTTTGGAGTGTTTAATTTTCCTTTTATTTTTGTCTTTTTTACTATGCTATCAGTACCAACATCAATATTAGCAGCTAATTTGGAAATATATTTTTTTACAAAAGGTAGCTCACCTATTATTGCTCCTAAAATAGTTCCAAAGTAACCAAGCCCTTGATCAATAACTGATGAAAAAAAATAACTTGCCTTTTTTGTCTCATCAATTTTTTTTGATGAATAATCATCAATCACATCAAGCGCATTTAATAAATTGTCAACTCTTTGAAGATTCTTTTTCTCCTCTTCATAAGAAAGTGGATTATTTTTTAAATATGCTTTTTTTCGTTCAATATTATTTAAACGATTATTATATGATTCTTTTGTAGCATTTATTAGGTCAACATTCATAATTTTTTAAAACTTCTAAATATAAAAATTGCTACTTTTGTATAGAATTATTAAAAAATATTAAATTTATTTGCATTGTATTAAAATTACTTATATAATATAATTAGATTATAAAGATACAATGAAAGTATTAAAAAATGAATAAAATAACAATACGTTCAGATAGAAAAACTGATTATAAGTTTATTTATAAAGGTGAAGAAGTAACACTTGAAGCTGGAAAAATTATAAGTATACAAAATGGATTAAACGATGTTGTTTTACCAACTTGTAGTATGAAAATAATAAATAATTTAATTGTTATCAAAGAATAAATTTTTGTTTTTTAAATGTTATATAATACAATTAAAATGAAAAAAAAATTTTTATTATTATTAATATTATTTTGCTTCTCTTGTTCAAACGCATATGGAGCAATAAAGTTAAGAAGCGTTCTTAGTGGTTCATATAATTATGACGATTTAAAAACGCTTGAAATAGGACAAAATTTAAAACTTATTGAAACGCAAGATGACATTGCTAATGACATAATAAATCAAGCTTGTGTTTTATATAATGAAAATAAATATGAACTTGCATTTCATATGCTAAATAATGTTGAAGATAAAAATAAAACAGCACTTGCATATTTTATTATGGCAAATATTTTGGCTGATTATGAAAAACCGCTTGATGCTATTTTTTCTCTTCAAAAAGCTATACAACTTGATGAGAAATACTATAAAGCATATTATAACCTTGGAAACTTATATGCAGATAACAACCAGATAAATAATGCCATTATTTGCTATAAAAATGCAATAAAATATAAATCTGATTTTTCATACGCTTATTTTAATTTAGGGAACGCATATTTCAAGTTAGGTAATTATAAATATGCAAAAAAATCATATCATAATGCTTTGAAACACAATGAAAATATACCTGAAATATATTACAATCTTGCATTCACTTATAAAAAACTTAATGATATAAAAAAAGCACAAAAATATTTGGATGTATATAATAACTTGATAAAAAATATGTAAAAAGTTTTATTTTAATTTTTTCGTTTTTAAATTCAGAAATAAAAAAAATCCACTCTTTCGAGTGGTTGTTTTCTGCATCTTAATGGTCTTTATTTGTGCTAATATTTAGGAGTTTAATTTCCTTTTTTATTAAATTGTTAATATTTCGACCTAATTATATGTATTTTATTTATTTTAAATCCTCTTTAGTGTAAATCATACACTTTAATGTCCACTTCTATATAGTACGATACATTATTTTAAATGTCAAGTCTTTTTTTTATTTTTTTTTAAAATTTTAATATTCATTTACATTTTTTAAAAAGCTTGATTAGTAAGACTTTTAGACATATTATAAAAAAGTTTTATTTTATAGCGTAGTAAAGATTTTAGGTCTAACTTCAAGCGTAGTAAGCTTTTGCACCATTTTTTATATATTGTAAATAAAACACTTAATAATTTGAAAAATTTTATTTTTTTTATTTTTAAATTATACTTAATGTCATAATATTAACAAAATACATAAAGGAATTTAAAATGCTTGTAGTAATGAACCAAAATATAAATCAATCTCAAATTGATGATGTTATTAACTATATAAAAGATAAAGGATTTGATACACATTTATCTAAAGGTGCTTTGCATACTGTTATAGGAATTGTTGGACAGGGGCAATTAGATCCTCGCAATATTGAACTTCTTGATGGTGTGAGTGAAGTTATAAAAATTACATCTCCCTATAAACTTGTAAGCCGTCAATTTCAAACATCTGATACAATTATTGAAGTTAATGGCGTAAAAATTGGTGGCAACAATTTTGGCATAATTGCTGGTCCTTGCAGTATTGAAACATTAGAACAAATGGATGAAGTTGCTTCACAATTATCTAAAATGGGGATTAAAATTTTAAGAGGCGGTGCTTTTAAACCAAGAACGTCTCCTTATGCTTTTCAAGGTCTTGGCGAAGAAGGTCTTAAAATTATGCGTACTGTTTGTGATAAATATAAAATGTCTTGCACTTGCGAAATCATGGACGCTTCTCATATTGACATGTTTTTAAAATATGTTGATATTTTTCAAGTTGGTGCAAGAAATATGCAAAATTTTACTTTACTTAAAGAGCTTGGAAAAATTGACCGTCCTATAGTTTTAAAACGAGGACTTTGTTCAACAATTGAAGAATGGTTAATGTCTGCTGAATATATTATGTCAGGTGGAAATAGAAAAGTCATTTTATGTGAACGTGGAATTCGTACTTTTGAAAAAATGACTCGTAATACGCTTGATTTATCGGCTATTCCAATTGTCAAAAAAATATCACATTTGCCAATTATTGTTGACCCATCTCATGCAACAGGTTTACGTGATAAAGTTGAATCTATGTCAATGGCATCTTGTGCTTGCGGTTGCGATGGTTTAATTATTGAAGTCCACAATAATCCTGAAATTGCTTTATGTGACGGTGCTCAATCTTTATACCCTATTCAATTTGAACATCTCTTATCCAAAATATATCAAATTGCACCTATTGTTAATAAAACTTTAGTTTAAATTTTATAAAGGAACTTTGATGACGTTTAATTTAAACGATATTTTAGAAATAATTCTTATAACTTATAATCGTAAAAAGTATTTGGAAAATACATTAAAACAAATTTTTACTTCAAACTCTCCTTTATCAGGTTTAGATATTACTATTTTAGATAACAAATCAACTGACGGAACAAGTGAGCTTATTTATGAATATTCAAAATATCACAGCAATATAAAACATGTGATTAATAATCGCAATATAGGTGGCAATGCTAACATTGCAAAGGCTTTTGAAATTTCTTCAAAAAAATATGTTTGGGTTTTATGTGATGATGATAATTATGATTTCAAGTTTTTTGACGAAGTTATTGAAGGTATAAAAAACAATGCTGATGTCATTTTGACTTCAAGGTATGACATTGAAAAAAAGGAAAATCTTGGTACAATTTTGCGTCAACTTACTTTTCTACCTTCAGCTATTTATAAAACAGAAAACATAACAAATGATGTAATGCAAAATATCGTGTTTAACATTTCAAATATGTTTCCTCATTTAATTTTAGCCATTTCAATAATTAACAAAAAAGGAGCTATACATATATGTAAACATCAAATTGTTACTCCAGACAGAATTGTTCAAGATTATACTCGTGGATTTAACAATGCTCATCCTTATTATCAAAATATGTTTTGGGTTGTTGGGTTTATTAATACTTGTCAGTATATTAAAGATAAAAAAACAAAAAATTTTGTTATTAACAATTTTAAACCTCAAAAGTCAAATTTCTTTTCTGCTATTGCAACAGAATTTAAATATAATAGTTTAGTTTATAATAATTGCTTAAAAAATACTTTTGATGTATTTGTAGGTCTTAATTTTTATCAACGTATTCAATTTTTATTAGCACTAGTTTGGCTTAATATAGTTTATTTTGTTAAAAAATTTATAATACATAAAATATAAGTTTCAAAATGTTACAAAAATGTCATGAATAGTTTTATAAATATTATATGTAGGTTAAAATATAAAATACATTAACAAAAGATTTTGAAAAATAGTATATAAGAGGGGAGTAATAAGTTGATTACAAACATGAAAAATAAATTAAAATTATCAAATAATTCAATAAAAGTTTTAGAAAAAAGATATTTAAAAAGAGATAATAAAGGAAATGCAATTGAAACACCTGAAGATTTATTTGTAAGAGTTTCAAATGCAATAGCAGAAGGTGATTTAAAATTTGGAGCAAGTGAAGTTCAAAAAGGCGAAACTGCAAGAAAATTTTATGATATGATAACAAACCTTTACTTTATCCCAAATAGTCCTACATTGATGAATGCAGGACGTGAATTGGGACAACTTTCAGCTTGTTTTGTACTACCGGTTGATGATTCATTAGAAGGTATTTTTGAAACAATAAAAAATACTGCCTTAATTCATAAATCAGGTGGAGGTACAGGTTTTTCATTTTCAAGATTAAGACCAAAAAATGATGTTGTAAGATCTACAATGGGAGTTTCATCAGGTCCGGTATCATTTATGGAAGTATTTAACGCTGCAACTGAAGCAGTTAAACAAGGTGGAACAAGACGTGGAGCAAACATGGGTATACTTCGTGTTGATCATCCAGACATTCTTGATTTCATAGATTGTAAATCAGATATTACAAAATTAAATAACTTTAATATCTCAGTTGCTTTAACAGATAAATTTATGGATGCTGTAAAATCAAATAGTGATTATGATTTAATTCATCCAAACACTAAAAAATCAGTTGTAAAACTTAATGCAAAAAAAGTGTTTGATTTAATTGTTAAACATGCTTGGCAAACAGGTGAACCTGGGATTATATTTATTGATAGAATAAACAAAGACAACCCGACTCCAAAAATTGGTGAAATTGAGTCAACAAACCCTTGTGGGGAAGTTCCATTGCTTCCATATGAAGCTTGCAATTTAGGTTCCATAAATTTAGGGCTTATGGTTAAAGAAACAAGCAAAGGGCTTGTTGTGGATTATGATAAATTAAAAGAAGTAACAAGATTGGCTATCCATTTCTTGGACAACGTTATTACAGTTAATAATTATCCTTTACCTGAAATTTCAAAGATGGTTCAAGATAATCGTAAAATTGGCTTAGGCGTCATGGGCTGGGCTGACTTACTTATGAAACTTGGTATTGGTTATAATTCAGAAGAAGGAACTCAACTTGCTGGTCAGATTATGGAATTTATAGATTACCATTCAAAACTTAAATCAATTGAATTGTCAAAAGAACGTGGTAGATTTGAAAACTTCAAAGGCTCTGTTTATGACAATAAAAATTATTTATATAATAAGTATAAAGGGAAATCTCAAGGTTTAATAAACGATGACAATTGGAAAAATCTTGATGAAGAAATTAAAAAATATGGCATCAGAAACGCAACAACAACATGTATAGCCCCAACAGGAACAATTTCTATGATCGCAAACTGCTCAGGCGGTATTGAACCTTTGTTCAGTCTTGTTTTTATGCGAAATATCATGGATGGAACAGAGTTGATTGAAGCAAATGATATATTTAATAACTATTCTAAAGAAAACAATTTTTATTCTGAAAGTCTTATGAAACAAATTTTGCAAGATGGCACAATTCTGCACAATGACAACGTCCCAAGTGAAGCAAAGAAAATATTTGTAACAGCACATGATATTTCACCGTATTGGCATGTTAAAATGCAAAGTGCATTCCAACTTCACACAGACAATGCTGTTTCTAAAACAATTAACTTCGAAGAAAACGCAACTATTGAAGATATTAAAAATGCATACATCCTTGCATATGACGAAAACTTAAAAGGTATTACTGTTTATCGTAATAACTCTCGTCATTTCCAACCAATGAATCTTGAAAAAAAAGACACTCCAAAAATTAAAGAATTTGTATCAAGTGAAAATCAAATTGATATTCAAAACAATTATGAACGCAAATGTCCAGAATGTGGCAACAAGATAAACATGGCAGAAGGTTGTTTCGTTTGCACAAATTGTGGATTTTCTGGATGTTCATAAATTAGAAAACACAAATTATAATAAATAAAGAAAGCAATAAGTGTTAAATTTAATACTTATTGCTTTTGATTTTGCATAAGTTAAAAAAACAATCGCAAACTTTAATTTAAGATACAGTAAAAAATAAATAAAAAAGAGATAATGAATATGAGGTTTTTAAAGTAAAAAATAATTAAAAGAATATTAAGATATTCAAATATAAAAATTAAATAAAAGAATTAAAGTAAAAGATTTTTAACTTCATATTGTTGCGATTGCTTCTTGAATTCACCATATTTGTTTTGTAAAGTTTTATTAATTAACTATTATATTTATAGCAAATTTTAAAATCACGGTTTTTATACAAACATAACAAATTAATTTAAGAGAAAAAAGGAAGAAAGGAAGATTATTAAAATGAGTTTTAACATTGTAAGAGGACATTTCGCACCACCAGCTGCCGTACAAATTAAAGAGCTAGCAAAAGACGTTAAGGGTATTGCAAAAGAATTTAAAACAACTCCAGCGGTTTTGCATTATACTGCAATGCAATCTGGTAATGCACCAGATTTTTTTTACCAATGCATAAAAACTATAACGGAAAAAAATGTTGATTATTTGCCTGCAGCTTTGAAACAATATTTTTTACCTCAATGGGTTGAGGATCAAGAACATCGATTAACTCAAGAACAAAAAAATCAAATAAATGCACAGATGTTAGCATTAAAATTAAACGCATCATTGTCGGATGAGGATTTAAAAAAAATTAAATTAAAAAATTGGATTGAGTTTAATAGATCTATTGGAAATATAGGTAGTTTAAAAGAATTTATAAAATGTAATAAAACAAATAAAGCTTATTGGAAGGAGCTTCTCGCTAATTTAAAAAACCTATTTGGTGTTAATAAATTAAAAGTAAAAGAAGATTATGATATTAAAACATATTTTGATAGCGATAATTTTAAAAAGACTGAAACTGATGAAACAAAGCCCGAGTATATAATAGGGGATTCTGAGAAAATAATAAAAGAACAAAAGGAAGCATTTAATAGTCTTCAATTACCTATTGAATTAATAAATTCAAAAGAAGAATTAAGAACGACTTTTGAAACTCTTTTTGAAAAGGGAAGAAAGTCTAAAGACTATTCTTTTTATTCAGTACCATTAAATCAAACTATTTTTAATACAACTATTCAAAATATAAAAGACAAAATGGGAAAAATTGGTTTAAATTCTGCATATAAAAAGGCTGTTATGGAATATCAACAAAGTCAATTTAAAAATTGGGGGATTGACAAAGAAATGGTTACAGATGAACAAGGTAATGAAATAGGTTCTTTAATTACTATTCCTCAAACAAAAGAAGATGAAACTAATTTTGAAAATAGATACCAAGTTATACAAACTCATAGTTGTGAATCGTGGTGTATTCATCAAGCTAATGCAGAATCATATATAGAGAAAGGCAAAATGATTATTTATATGCCTAAAAATAGCAAAGAAAATGTAGGATTTAGTTATAAAGGAAATCAAATTACTGAAATTGAGACTTCTGAAAATGATCTTATAAATCCTGCGAATATTGAAAGGATAGATGTAATATTAAATACTCCACTTGCAAAGAATAAAGTAGAACCTGACCTTTCAGAAACGATAAAATATCAACTATATACTACGAGAAATACAAAAGAAGCTTGGGAACATATATTAAGTGATTTTAACTTTGCACCAAATGCTGAAAAATATTCTTACGCTTACATTATTGATAATCAACCATATATCTTAGATTCAAATTCAATAAAGCCTAAAGAAATAAAAGATCTTAATAAAGCTTTTAAGAATAATGATAATGATAATATTACAAATAATCTTAACAATTTTAATATAAAATATCTTAACAAATTAAAAGAACGAGTTGGAAACGCCGAATATGTATTTAATTATTTATTTCCAGATGATTTGGTAATAATAAATCAAACTTTTAACAATAATGATAATGTCAGAAATGATCTTGATCAGCTTAATAGAACTTATTTTAACAATTTCCAAACAAAAATCATAAACGCTGCCAATGTATTAGAAAGTCTTCCTATAGAACATTTGTCAGTTTTAAATAGACTTTTTGGAAATAGTAATGATGAAGTGCTTAAAAATCATCTTAAACAGCTTAATATAACTTATCTTAACACACTACAAATACACACCAGAAACGCCCAAAATGCACGGAGTTATTTATCTACAAATAATTTGTCAGATTTAAACAAACTTTTTGAGAATAATACTGATGAAGAAGTTAAAGATAATCTTAAGCAGCTTAATATAACTTATCTTAGTGCATTACGAACACAAACTATAAACTCCGAATATGCATGGTCTAATTTACCTATAAATAATTTGTCAGATTTAAATAAACTTTTTGAAAATAATGCTGATGAAGAAATTAAAGATAATCTTAATCAGCTTAATAGCACTTATCTTGACACATTATACGGACAACTCAGGAACAAGGATCAAATTCATTGTACGCTTCAAGATAATATGATGGAAGTTTTGAACAAAATTTTTGGTGACAACCCAGAATATGAAGATAGGCTTAATGAAATTGGGCAAATATTTATAAGGATAAAAGAAGAAGAAGAAAGGTCATGGAACGAGATAGCAATGTCTTTGAGTTTATAAACACATAGTCCCCAAAAACAAAATATCTCCTATGTTTATTATATAATAAATATAATAAGAATTAGGAGATATTTTTATATGAAAGTAGTGATATTAGCAGGTGGGCTTGGCACAAGGTTAAGCGAAGAAACTGAATTGAAACCTAAACCTATGGTTGAAATAGGCGGGAAACCAATATTGTGGCATATTATGAAAATATACTCTTTTTATGGTTTTAATGATTTTATTATTTTAACAGGCTACAAATCTCACATTATTAAAGATTATTTTATTAATTATTATAACCGATATTCTGACGTTACTGTTGATATGAATAATAACACCATTGAAGTACATAAAACAAGAAATGAGCCTTGGAAAGTAACAATGCTTTATACCGGACAAGATACAATGACTGGATCTCGTATTAAAAAAGCACAAAAATATTTAGGTAAAGAACCATTTCTTCTTACTTATGGTGATGGGGTTAGTGATGTCAATATAAAAGACTTAATAAAATGCCATAAATCTTCAAAAAAAATTATCACAATGACAGCAGTGCAACTTCAAGGTCGTTTTGGAGCTTTAGTTATTAAAGATGATAATGTCATAACCTCATTTATGGAAAAACCTAAAGGCGATGAAAGTTGGATAAATGGTGGATTCTTTGTTTGCGAAAATGAGGTGTTTGATTACATTGATGAAAATAACGACAATGTTATTTTTGAACGTAAACCACTTGAAAACCTTGCTAAAAATAATAAATTAAATGCATATAAGCATAGGGGTTTTTGGAAACCAATGGATACATTGCGTGATAAGATAGATTTGACAAATATGTGGCAAAATGATGTTGCACCTTGGGCTGTTTGGAATAAGTGAAAAAAAGAAACAATTAGTGTAACAACAAAATATCTTCTCTTTTTATTATATAATATATAAAAAAGACAGGAAGGTTTTCTTAATGTTAAAAGAATTTTATAATGGAAAAAAAATATTATTAACAGGACATACTGGTTTTAAAGGGTCTTGGCTTGGTTTATGGCTTAAATTATTAGGAGCAAATGTTTTAGGATATGCATTAAAACCAAATACAACCCCTTCAATGTTTGAAGAGTTAAAAATTGAAAAGGAAATTGAAACAGTTTATGGTGACATACTTGATGAAAAAAACTTGCAAGCAACTTTTGATTTTTTTAAACCTGAAATAGTTTTTCATCTTGCAGCACAGCCGCTTGTCAGATTGTCTTATTTTGAGCCTAAGCTAACCTACAAAACAAACGTTATAGGGACATTAAACGTTCTTGAAGCGGCAAGAATGTCAAACAGCGTTGTTTCGTTTGTCAATGTAACAACTGACAAATGTTATGAAAACCAAGAAAAGAATGAAGGATATTGTGAAGATGAGCCAATGGGGGGTTATGATATGTACTCTTCTTCAAAAGGTTGTGTTGAGATTATGTCATCATCTTACCGCCGCTCATTTTTGGGAAACGGATATTATATGGCAACTGCTCGGGCTGGAAATGTTATTGGAGGTGGAGATTGGGCTTCTGAACGTCTTATTCCTGATTGTATCAGATTTATAAATGACAATAAACCTATTGAAATAAGAAATCCAAATGCTGTTAGACCTTGGCAACATGTTTTGGAACCGCTTTCAGGTTATTTACTTCTCGGGATGTTGCTATATGAAGAAAAAAACAAATATGCCCAAGGCTATAACTTTGGACCAAACAAAGACTCTATCTTAAAAGTTAAAGATGTTGTTAATGAAGTTATAAAGTGTTACCAGAAAGGGAATGTTGTTTATAATAAAACTGATAATTTACATGAAGCAACTTTACTTATGTTAAATATTGAAAAAGCAAATAAAGAACTTCATTGGAGACCTCTATATAATGCAAATCAAGCAATTCAATTAACAGTTGATTGGTATAAAAATTATTATCAAAATAATGATAATGATATGCTAAACTTTACTTTAAATCAAATAAAAAATTATGAGGAAAATATAGTATGGAACAAAATTTGCGCAATAAAGTAGTTGAGAGTGCAAAAGAATATTTTAACGAAACAAAAAAAAATAAGTTTTTTCAAGAGGGGAAAAAATACATCCCAGCAAGCGGTAAGGTGTTAGATGAAGAAGATTTAGCTAACCTTATTGAAGCTTCTCTTGATATGTGGTTGACAACTGGAAGATTTAATGACGCATTTGAAAATGAGTTTGCCAAATTTATGGGCATAAAATATGCTTTGACTACAAACTCAGGCTCAAGTGCAAATTTGCTTGCAGTTTCTAGTTTAACTTCTCATAAACTTGGTCAAAGGCAATTAAAAAAAGGTGACGAAGTGATAACAGTGGCAGCTGGGTTTCCAACAACTGTCAATCCAATAGTCCAAAATGGGCTTGTTCCTGTCTTTGTTGATGTTGAGCTTGAAACTTATAATATTGATGCAACAAAAATAGAAGCAGCAATAAACGAAAAGACAAAAGCAATCATCGTTGCTCATACATTGGGAAATCCATTTGATTTAGCAACTATTCAAAAAATAACAAAAAAATATAATTTATGGCTAATTGAAGATAATTGCGATGCTTTAGGAGCAACATATAACAGTCAAAAAACAGGAACATTCGGTGACATTGCAACATTTAGTTTTTACCCTGCACATCATATTACAATGGGTGAAGGGGGTGCATTAATAACAAACAACCCTCAGTTATACCGTATAATTATGTCATACCGAGATTGGGGTCGCGATTGCTGGTGTAAACCAGGAGTTGATAACACTTGTAAAAATAGATTTAATATGCAACTTGGTAACTTGCCTTTTGGATATGACCATAAATATACATATTCACATTTAGGGTATAATCTTAAAATCACCGACTTTCAGGCTGCTATTGGACTGTCACAATTGAAAAAATTGCCACAATTTTTAAAAAAAAGAGAAGAAAATGCAAAGTACCTTCTTCAAAAACTTGATGATTTGCAGGAATATCTGATTTTACCAAAGGTATCTAAAAACGCAAAATCTTCTTGGTTTGGATTTTTGTTGTCTGTAAGAAAAAATCCTAAATATTCAAAACAAGAACTTGTAAAATATCTTGAAGAAAATGGAATTGGAACTCGCCAGCTTTTCGCAGGCAACATGCTTCGACAGCCGATGTTTGTTGAAAACGAAATAGAATTAAAAATAGGGAACTCAAAAATTATAAACTCAAAATATTTAAATGAACAACATTATAGACTTCTTCCGAACACTGATTTTATTATGAAAAATACTTTTTGGGTTGGTGTTTATCCTGGGTTAAATAAAAATGACTTGGATAAAACTTCTTTAATAATGCACAAATATTTTTCAAATTGACAAATTAAACAAAAACATTTAGGATATTTTCATAATGGATAAAAAAAGTCAAAAGTTAATATCAAAAAATAAAATTGCATACCACGAGTATACCATCCTTGAAACTTATCAAGCAGGTATTGTTTTATATGGTAC
Organism: Candidatus Gastranaerophilales bacterium; assembly: GCA_944325065.1. Taxonomy (GTDB): domain Bacteria; phylum Cyanobacteriota; class Vampirovibrionia; order Gastranaerophilales; family Gastranaerophilaceae; genus UMGS1477. The sequence continues at coordinate 67,692 of CALUYS010000005.1, forward strand.
GGAAATAAAATCTTTAAGGAAAAACTCAATAAACCTGAAAGATAGTTTTGCCAAAATAGATAAAAACAATGAATGTTGGCTATATAATGCTCATATAAGCCATTATGTTGAAGGAAATAGATACAATCATCCTGAAAATCGAGATAGAAAACTTTTACTCACAAAACGTGAAATATTAAAAATAATGGGCAAATTAAAAAAAGATAACTTATCATTTATCCCTCTTTCTGTATATTTAAAAAATGGATTTGCAAAAGTAGAGCTAGGATTGGCAAAAGGCAAAAAACTTTACGATAAGCGTCAAGATTTGGCAAAAAAATCACAAAATCGTGATATCCAAAGAGCCGTAAAGAATTATAAATATTAAATTTCAGCTTTTTAAATGAGTAATTTTTCAAGTATTTATGGTTAAATAGAATATGAAAAATAGTATGGAATAAAGAAAAGTATAAATTATGGATTTAGGTGCAGTAATAGGTGTTTTTTTTGGTATCGTATGTATCCTTATCGGTCAGGCTCTTGAAGGAGGGAACATAGGTCAACTAATACAGATAACAGCAGCGTTTATTGTATTTGGCGGTACAGCAGGAGCTGTGATAATGAGTTTTCCCGTCCCAACAATGAAAGATGCCATGGTTATGGTGACAGATATTTTTGCAGGTCCAAAGGTTAATTTTGAAGAAACTATTGATGAAATAATACAATATGCCCAAAAGGCTCGTAAAGAGGGTGTTATTTCATTGGAAAAAGATGCAAAAAATGCAAATGACAATCTTCTTCGTTTTGGTTTGGAACTTATAGCCGATGGAACAGATCCAACACTTGTACAAAGTATGCTTGAAAATCAACTTGCACAACTTGAAGCAAAAATAAACGGTGCCTCAAAAGTTTGGGAATCTGCAGGAGGTTTTGCACCAACTATTGGTATTATTGGTGCAGTTTTAGGTCTAATTCAAGTTATGCAAAACCTATCAGATCCGTCAAAACTTGGTGCTGGAATTGCAGTAGCCTTTGTTGCAACAGTTTATGGTGTTGGGAGTGCTAATTTGATTTTTATTCCATTTTCTACACGTCTAAAATTTAAATACCAAAAAGTTTTTGTATTAAAAGAACTTATAATTGAAGGAGTTATGGCTATTCAAGCAGGAGAATCACCTGCATTAATTGAGCGTAAACTAAATTCCTTTGTGTTGGATAGTCACTTGAAAGAAAGTAATGAAACTAAAGCATAAAAAATTATGGCAAAGAAAAAAAAACATGAAGAACATGAAAATCTTGAACGTTGGTTGGTATCATATGCTGATTTTATGACATTACTTTTCGCAACGTTTGTTGTTTTATATGCCCTTGCACAAACTAATATAAACGAATTTACAAAACTACAAGATGCTATAAAATCAGCCTTTAAGTCTTTTTCTTTTTTGCAAGGTGAGCAATCTATTCTAAAAGATAGCGGAAAAAATGTTATTGATTCATCAGGTGCAAATGATGCTTTAATTGATTCTCTTTTTATGGAATATATAAGTCCAAAATACGAAGAACAATCATTTGAACAAATTCAAGAAGAAATAAAAAAACTTAGAAATGAAGGATTAAATAATGTTACAACAAAAATAGACAACCGCGGTCTTGTTATAACCTTAAATGATTCAAATATTCTTTTTGAACCGGCAAGTGCAACTTTATCAAAAGATGCTATGAAAAAACTTGATTATATCGCAGCATTGATAGGCAAAAAATTTATGCTTCACTTAATTCGTATTGAAGGACATACGGATTCAGAACCAATAAATAGTCCTCAGTATCCATCAAATTGGGAACTTTCAACAGCTCGTGCTTGTACTATTGTTCGTTATATGATTGATAAATTTAAATTCATTCCTGATTTATTTACTGCTGTTGGTTTTGCACATACAAGACCTGTGGTTAAAAATAATACACCAAAAAATAAAGCTCTAAATCGACGAATAGAAATTATTGTATTAAAAAATAAAAATAAACTTGAAGCAAATAATGCAAATATACAAAATTCAATCTTAAAAATGTCAAAACAATCACAAAAGGTTCTTCGAGATGAACAACTTGAAGCTATTAATCAAATACTTAATAAAAAAATAATTTTAAATAGTGATATTAAATTTGAAAAACAAAATATAGATGAATATAATAAATTTAATATAAACACTGTTGACCCAAAATTATATGAGATTGAAACAATAAGACTTGAAAATAAGGATAAAAAAGAAATATTATATAATAAAACTAAAAAATATTAAAATAAGCTAAACCCGTGAGCATCTGTTCCACCTGTTTTGATAAGTCTATATTTTTCACTTAATTTTTCTAATGTTTTTGTTTTATGAAATTTAATTATCCCACGATGTCGACGATAAGGGTAATAAACTTCCAATCCATCCAACCCAATATCAACAAGAGATTTTACAAAACTATCTATATCTATAGCCCAACAACAAGCACCGTGTGCCAAAACAGCAATTCCACCAGAATCGTGTATAGCTTCAATAATTTTCTTAGGTCCCCTTTGAAAAGCTTTAAATAATCTAATAACATCAAGTTCTGTCTCTTTTTTATTTTTGGCACACAAGGAAAGTAATTTTTCATTATTAATATCAATATTATAACCTAATATATGAATTAAAACACCTTTATGCCATGAATCAAATTCAACACCTGTTATCATATTTTTATAATTTTTGACAGTTTCATCATAATATGCACTTATAGTGTTATGATCGCATATTGAAATAATTTCAAAATTATGTTTTTTTGCACACTCAATTACTTCCGATGGAAGCATTTTCCCATCGGAGCAACTGGTATGAATATGTAAATTAACTTTACTTTTATAGTCTTCTATCGTTAGATTATTCAAATAATTAACAAATTTTTCCATATAAATATTTTATATCAAAAATATTTTATAAGTTTGCTATAAATTTATTAGTATAAGGTTTTAAATTTTTAGCAGTAAATTGTATTATTTCATCATCTCTATCTTGTATAACACTCGCCATTGCGGTTTTTACTTGACGACCATTATTGTATATAACAAGTAACGGAGGTTTAGCATTAACTCCAAATTTTTGACTAACTTGTGGTAGATTTAAATCAGTAGCTATATCTGCATAATTTCCAAGTATAATTGGTAAATTAACTTCTAATTCAACCATGCCATTTTGGTTTTGTTCAACTTGTATTTCATCATCAATATGACAAATGTCTGAAGCATAGGGATTATAAACACCCATTTTATAACTACGAAATGAAGGATCAACCAACAAAACATCATTATCTATATTTAAAACATGCGTTTTAATAGCATTATCTTCATACGAATCCTTTTGAGTTATTGCCAATATACAATGCATCATCCCATATTCTTTATTGAAAACACCCATACTATAAACATTTAAATCAGGACATTTTTCTTGTATTTCTTTACCTGCTTTTAACATAAGCTCACGACAATTACCCCGAAATTTATCATCGGTATCAATTGATTTAATATTTTTTAAAAAACATCTACCATCTTTATGAAAAACTTTAGTTTTAGCAGACTTTAAAATATCTGCTTTTGAATATCTACATTTTTGCAATGTTCTCAAGATTTTAGTTGCATTATCCCGCCCAACATAATTAAGCAAATCTCTTATATCATTAACTTTGCCTGAACCTTTCATCCCAAAAGAGACTTTATCTTGTGATAAATTATTTAAAGGTGACGTGTTAAAAGTATTTTGATAATTATTCTTTTTCACATTACTTGCTTTTTTTGCTCCATATAAAGTATTTGGAACAAAATTTGTAATTCCGGCTATTTTCATAAACTTCCCCTTCCATATTATATATAAAAAGGTAGGTATTTACCTACCTATAAAATCAATTAAATTTTTAGTTTTTATATTATAATTTTTAGTATTTTTATAAATATCTATAGCTTTCATTTCAATATCAACTTCAGCCATATTTATTTTAATTTTTTCTTTTTTGCCTTTTTTAGGATACTTATTAGTCCTGTCATAAAAGCTATTGTTGTCAATGTTCATTTTAGTGCTAATGCCTTTCTTAATTTAATTTGATAATAACCTTTTTCTCCCTGTTTTTATCAATTTAAGCATTTTTCAAGGCTCATTATATTATTGTATAATAAAAATTTAAGTTTCAATATATTCTTTTAATCTTTTACTACGATTAGGATGCCTTAATTTTCTTAAAGCTTTTGCTTCAATTTGACGAATACGTTCGCGTGTAACCCCAAATAACTGACCGACTTCTTCCAATGTTCTTTGACGACCATCATCCATTCCAAAACGTAAGCGAAGGACATCACGTTCACGGGGAAATAATCCACTTAAAACTTCAGCTAAGTCTTCACGAAGCAATTCATGTGCAACTGTTTTAACAGGTGCATCTGCATCCTTATCTTCAATAAAATCACCTAGACGAGAATCTTCTTCCTTACCTATTGGTGTTTCCAAAGATAAAGGTTCCTGTGCTACTTTTACAATTTCTCTTAACTTTGGTACTGATATCCCCATTTCCATTGCAAGCTCATCTTCAGTTGGCTTACGTGACAAATCCTGAGCAAGCTTACGTGTAATTTTCTTTAATTTATTTATTGTCTCAACCATATGAACAGGAATTCTTATAGTCCTTGCTTGGTCTGCTATAGCTCGAGTTATTGCCTGACGTATCCACCAGGTTGCATACGTCGAAAATTTATAACCTCTTTCGTGATCAAACTTTTCAGCAGCTCTAATTAAACCTAAATTTCCCTCTTGGATTAAATCCAAAAATAACATCCCACGACCTACATATTTTTTAGCGATGCTTACAACAAGTCGTAAATTTGCTTGTACAAGCTTGCGTTTTGCTATTGCACCAACCTTTCCCCCTGATAAAATCTTTTGAGCAAGCTGGATTTCTTCTTCTGCGTTTAATAATTTTATTCTACCTATTTCTCGTAAATACATACGAACAGGATCATCACTTGATATACCTCGAGGTAAAGATAAATCTCCAGATTCTTCATCTTCCTCAGATGTTTCTTCTTCAAGCGTAGAATCATCACTTTCACTATCAAAAGACGAATCAATAGATGCAACACTATCTAATTTTGTCACAGCTACAGCACCTATTATAGTATCTATATTATCAGTTGATAAAGGACTGTCTTCTCCATCAAATAAATCATCTGTATCATTTACAATATCTTCATCTACTACAGACACTATTGATTTATCAGATTTTTTTCTACTCATACCTTAATTTCTCCAGTTCTCATTATTTTTATCTGTTCCTGTATCCTTAATTGACATCGACGCTTCGCTTCATCATCATTAGCTAATGCATATTCTTTTTTTAAATCTGCAATTAACTGTTTTGTCTCGGATGTTTTTATTTTGTTAATATTTTCATATATTATTCCTAACAAATCCTTTTCAGATAGCTCTTTATAGCTTTCTGACAAATAGACCAAATCACTCAATATATTTTTTATCTCATTATTCTGTGCATATTCTATATATAATCTTTCTTGAAGTTCACTTACATTATTTACCTTACATGCTAATTTGTCAATCGTATTTTTGATCTGTTTTAAGATTTCATCAGAAAAATTAACATCCTTCATGATTACACTTAATTCATTCAACGTTAATACGTTCTCATCCATTATAAAAACCGAAAGTAAATTTTTTTGCGCTTTTTTTTCAATATTTGGTGTTTTTTTTACATTTCTTTGCATTTCTTCATAATTTACTTCTTCATAAACAGTATCATTCTTTAACTCTTTATACAAGCTCTCCTCGTTTATATCAAGTGTTTTTGCCGATATCTTTATATATTCATATAAGATAATCTCGTTATTTATTTCACTCAATACTTTAATTAATTGCTTTACAATTGTAGTTTTCTCCTGAGGCGTCATATTATCTCTTTTTTGTGAAAGTATAGTATTAAGTTGATAATCAATAAATAAAGGAGCATTTAATATTTGTTTTTTATACTCTTTAGCTCCATATTGTCTTATAAATTCATCGGGGTCTTTACCATCTGGTAAATTTATTACACGCAATTCACATACATATTTATTATTATTTAAAGTTGTATAGCTTTCATCATACTGCTTTATTTCACCAAGAACCCTAAATGATTCTTTTATTATATTTGCATTTCGATTGGTTGCCATTTTCCCAGCTTTATCCAAGTCAAAAGCCATATATATTCGCTTTGAAGGAGTATATTTTGACATAAGTTTAACATGGTCTAATGTTAAAGATGTCCCACAGCTTGCAACACAATTTTTTATACCTGCCATTTGTGCACTTATTACATCAAAATAACCCTCCATTATTACAACACCATCTTCTTCTTTTATTGATTCTTTTGCCTGATATAATCCATACAATATTTTGCTTTTATTATAAACAATCGTATCTGGTGAATTTAAATATTTGGGAGACTGCTTTTCTTCTATTGCACGGGCTCCAAAAGCAACTACTTCTCCCATTTCATTAAATACAGGGATCATTATACGATTACGAAATCTATCTATTAAACTTGAATTACGCTCACGCTCTATAATTAAACCAGCATCTTTCAATATTTCAGTTTTTATATAACTTAATTTTTTTTGAATACCATCATATTCATTTAATGCAAAACCGAGTTTATATTTTTTTATTATTTCATCATCTATTTGTCTTGATTTTAAGTACTCATATGCTTTTATACCAACTTTTGAGTTTAAAAGCATATCGCAATATAGTTCACTTGCTTCATTTAAAACTTTGTATATTTCCTTTTTCTTATCTTTATTATCATAAGTTTTGTTGAAAGTTATGGGTAGTTCAATGCCAAATTTCAAAGCGTATTCTTTTATGATATCATTGAAGCTTGCACCTGTAGTTTTCATAATAAATGAAAAGACATCTCCACCTTCTCCGCAGCCAAAACATTTGTATATCTGTTTTTGTGGATTAACACAAAATGAAGGTGTTTTTTCATTATGAAAAGGACATAGCCCCCAATAATTGTTACCTGTTTTTTTTAATATTAAACTTTCACTAATTACATCGACTATATCAAGTTTATCTTTTATTTGCTCAATTACACGCATATAATCATTATTTTGCATATATATCACTTATTCCAATTAGCTTAAATATTTGTTCATCTGTTTTTTTATTTTGGGCAGATTTTGGAATAAACAATTCTTCATATTTACAAACAGCATATCTATCAGTCATACCCGCAATATAATCACAAACCGCAAATTTTATTATATCTTCTTTCTCACTTATTGTTTTATCTATATAACTTAAATAATAGTCAAAAAGTTGATTAATAATTCCCTCAACTTTATTTTCTTCAATTTTAGCTTCACTATTTAAATAAACTTTTTCAAACATAAAATCTCTTAGCTTATTTAAATAGAACCAACATTCTTGTGACATTTCAACTTTTTCTTTATCAATACTATTTTCGATAACATCATTTATCATTTTAGCAAGTCTATTTTTTCGTTTTGTTGTAAAATACTTTTGGCAATCATCAGGCATATCATTTTCGCCAATTAAACCTGATTCAATAGCATCTTCAATATCGTGGTTTAAATACGCAATTTTATCAGCAAGTTGAACAACCATACCTTCAAGAGTAATGGGTTTCAATCCCCAACTGTGGGTCAAAATACCGTCTTTGACTTCTTTTGTTAAATTTAATTTTTCAACATATTTGACAACTCGAAAACTTTGTTCGTTATGTCGAAATCCGCCCAAATCTTTCATACGTTCATTTAAAACACGTTCACCACTATGACCAAATGGTGTATGCCCTAAATCGTGTCCTAATGCTATTGCTTCTGTTAAATCCTCATTCAAACTCAACGCACGTGATAACGTCCTTGCAATTTGAGATACTTCTAAAGTATGTGTCATACGGGTTCTATAATGGTCGTTTTGAGGTGAGAAGAAAACTTGAGTTTTGTGTTTTAATCGACGAAATGCTTTTGAGTGTATAATTCTATCTCTATCACGCTGAAAACACATACGAATTGAACAAGGCATCTCTTCAATATCCCGACCTTGGCTTTCGCTGCTTTTTGTTGCATATTTGCTCAAAAACCTTAATTCATTCTCTTCGGCTCTTTCTCTAATACACATATTTCACCCTTTATACTATAATTTAATTATATATAAAAACAGTAAAATTTAAAATAGTTTGGTAAATCTAAATATATTTTGATTTTACTGACATTAAATATCGGTTCCAACCTAAAATTATTATGTATTATAATAAGTGCAATTATATTTCCCATTTAAATACTTGGTTTCTTTAAAAAATTTACTTAATTAGTCTTTGTTACTTCTATAACTTAATATAATAAAATAAAAATAATAACAACTTCACACCAATAATATATCTTTAGTTTAATGGTTTTGTAAACTTGACAATAAAATTGACATAAATATTGTACAGGATTATAAAGAGGTAAAACCAAAAAGTTAATCTAACTAATAATTTTTAATATAAGCTTGTCCAAACCTGTAAAACTTTCATATTTATAAGAGATTATGCAATTAAATTTATTTTGTATTTTTAAAGAATGGTATATCTATAACTAACATAGTGCTTACAACTATAAACACTATAGCATGATATATTTATCAAATTTAATTTTCACTTCTATATTTATTGATGTACAACCGTATTTTATAATTTATTACACTAAAAATAATTATTCATAGAATTATTACAATGCTTAAAAATATTAATCGAAATACACCTAAAGGATTTGAGTTAATAAAAACCCAACTTATAATACCATAAAAATTAGGCATTAGTAGGAGCAATAACAATCTATAATAATTTATTTTGTGCTCAAATAATTTTTTCCAATATTTTTAGTTATACCTTTTTATACAAACTTAATAAATTGTCTGTACTAATTCAATATATGTTTAAACTAAAATAATTTGTTATTATTGGTTTAAACTTGAAAAATATTTATAAATCAAATAATCACAAATAATTATAATGCGAACTGGGTTAAAAATAGTATTTTACTTATGTCCTGTTCACTTTCGTGATTTTCAAAAACATAGTTTAAACTAAATTTTAAATGCTGTTTATGAAAATAATAATTTAATCCAGCTGAATATTTTACAATTGAATCATTATCTGCCTTACAATTAGGGTCAAAGAAATCATATCGTGTTACAAATTGAAGCTTTGGGGTAAAATTATAACCTAATGTAGTATATAAACCATAAGAATCAGTGTTTAAAAAAGTTTCACCATTTGACTTGTTTGCAATAGCTGCTTCAAAATTAGCAAGAAATTTTTTATATGAATACCCAACATAAGTACCATAGGTGGCATAATTTGTCTGATTTTTCCCCGCATTTATGCCAGTTCCTACAACTAAATTGCCATATTTTTCTTCTTTCCCTGCAAATGGTTTAAAACTAAGCCAACTATTAAAATCTAATCCATCGTAACTATGTAAAAATTGACGATTTGAATTAAATATACCAACTTGATAGTCAAAATATTTATAACTTCCATCATTAACCACACCAACTGAACGAACATCACTATACCAGTCACCAATTTGTGCTTTATCAATAAAGAGTTGATTCAATTTTGACAGTTTACCCTCAAACCCAACACCACTTCTTGCTCGACCAAGTGTTAGTGTTTGATTTTCATTGATTTTATATCGTAAATAAAAATTTGAAATAGCATCAACAAAATAATTATCATCACTTGACTCAGGAACAGGATCCATTGAAAAGGTAAATGATGTCTTATTATCTTGAAAATTTATTATAGTTGAAACCCAAGTATCAGGTGCATCATAAAACGAAAATTGTTTATCAATTCTCCAATCATAAGCCAAATTACCCTGATAACCAAAACCTAAATCAACGTTTTTTATAAATTTCCCATCAATATTAAAAGCAGGCACCTTCAAGTGAAAAGGCTCACTTCCTATCTTTGTAACCGAACCTTGATATTCTCGTTTTGATGATTTTATATTGTCAATTGAATCTACACGCTCCTCTAAAAATATAGGATTTAGCTCATGTTTTATTTCATTAACTAGACTTGATTCAATTGTACCTTCAATAATTTTATCAATTTGTGTTTCTTTTTGATTAATCTCACCATCAAGACTATAATCAATAATAACAGGATTTTCAAATTCTCCTGTTTCCTCGATTACAATAACAGCATCTGAAGATAAAGCTTGAAAACCAAAAAATAATATTAAAATAAAATTTGCTAAATTTCTTTTCATAAAAATCTATATAATATTGATACTATTATTATAATCTGCATTTGTGAAAATAAGAAGTGTGTTGTTAAAATTTAATGTAAATAATTTAAATAATTATAAACAAAATTTTATTATCTTAAACTAACACATTTAATTTCTTTATTTTGTTACAAAGTAAAACAATACAATAAACAGAAAAAAGAAAGAAAGAAAGGAAATATAATGCAAGCTAAATAAGTTGAAAAAAGTTGGATCTATAAATGTTATTGGTATAATTTTATATATTTGTAAAATACTATACTCTTAACTTCATCAAACTTATATATGAAATTGATAATATAGTTAAAGAATTTTTAAAGAGGGAATAATTTTTTATTCTTTTTATTCTTTATTTTTTCTCTTTAGCCCCATTTTTAAGCAATAGTTCTTTCAGTTCATAATAGGGCATAATACCTGTATAAACTTTAGAATTTATTATAATACTTGGGGTGCCTATTATTTTAAGGTTATATGCTTCATCTATTGATTTTTCAAGTTTTTTAGCTACTTTTTGTGATGCCACATCCTTTTTTAGTTTCTCAATATCAAGACCTGCTTGTTTTGCAAAATGCAAAATGTCTTTTTCGTTATTTGGTTTATATTCAAATAAATAGTTGTTCAAATTCCAATATTTACCCTGAAATTCAGCAGCAATAGCATATTTTGCAATAAAACAAGAATTTTCATGTATAGATACGCCAATTTTTGAATTACAATGTGTATCTAAGGGAAAATTATGATGGATGACTTTGACATTATCAAGCTCGCTTACAACACGTTGAAGCATAATATTTAAGATACTACAGTGTGGACATTCAAAATCCGTATATTCATGAATTACAACTTTTGCATTTGGATCTCCCAATACATTACCACCAACTTTATAAGGATTGCCTTTTACGTTTTTAAATGCTTCTATTGATTTTATCTTTTTAACGTTTGGTACGAATATTAATGTCTTTGTTGTAAATATTAAAAAGCTTATGCCCAAAAAGGCAACGGATAAAAATGCAATTAAGTATTTTTTTATCTTAACTGCATCAATGAAATCAACAATACTTGTTTTTATATCGCCAAAAACACGACTACCTTGAGTGCGTGCAAAAATTGCAATAAGAAAGTTTATAAAATATGTTGCAAAACATAATACACAAACTTTTTTTATTTCATATATTGAAACAATAGCTAAGAGCATTGATATAACAAATGCAAGCAATCCAAGTGAATAAATATATGTATTTGGAGTTTTGAATACTTCCAAAAATTTTAAATATTTATATTTCTTTAATTTATCAACAAAACACAACATTATTACAAATAAATAAAAGAAAAGACCCCATGCCCATAATGGAATGCCAAAAGCCTGAGAATGAATTGTCTTCGCAACTCCATCACAATCAATATAGTCATTGACTGAACAAAAACTTGGCAATGCATATTCATTATAATTTACATCCCAATATATTATTCCAAGTTTTATAGTCAATGCAATACCAATTAATGCAAGTATTAAAATAGGTATTTTTTGTGATAATTTCATAAATGTTAAAACTCCATAACAATAAAATATGCTAGTTTATTTTATCATTATTTTATCACTTTAACAAGCTATCCGTTTGTTTGGTTTTTTTATTTTTTTAAAACTGACCTGCAGCGTAATCCCCGACAGCAAATGCTTCAACTTCGTGATTCAATTCTTTATAGTTGCATAATTGAATTGTACTTGTTGGATCGCAGCCATTAGTGAAGGTATAATCATATTGTAATTGTGATAGTAAAGTTGACAAAAACATTATTTTATCTTCAGCTTTATCAATTGAACTTATGTCTGCATTAGATTTAACACTATTTATAGAGTCATTAAAATTAAAGTATTTTTCAAGTAGGGCATATTGTTTCGCATGAGTAAGCTCATGAAATATTGTGTTAATAATCTCTGTGCGATTATTCTTTTCTTTTAATAATTTGTTTATAACGACTGTTTTAGTGCTATAAGTATAAAAACCATATGTGGAGTCACTTGAACATTCTTCAAATTCCATTTTTACTTTATCTGACAATCCATGTCGTTCTTTTATAGAGCTAAATAACGTATCATAAGAAACACCCTTAGAAGTAGACTTAATAAAGCTGTCAATCCAACTTTTATTATAATTTTGAATAAATTCCTTCATTTTAGGATTCCTATTTGCTGCAAGCCGATTTAACACTTTTGGTTGGTTTAGAAATTCTCTTATTTTCTTTAAACCGTCAGTTCCAGATGCATTTTTAAATACTTCTTCAAACTCCTTCCAAATTTCATCAATGAAATCTATAGGATTATTACTCAATGGTGCAATAAATTCTATAGTTTTTGCTTTAACAACATCTATTTTTCTAAAATTGCTCGCATGTTCTTCTTTAGGTTCTTCCATTCGGGGGCCATGATTTGAAACTGGGGTTGAAGATTTTTTTGTTTCTTTTGGTTCTTCCATTCGGGAACTATGATTTGAAACTTGGGTTGAAGATTTTTTTGTTTCTTTTGGTTCTTCCATTTGGGATCTATGATTTGCAACTGGGGTTGAAGATTTTTTTGTTTCTTTTGGTTCTTCCATTTGGGATCTATGATTTGAAACTGGGGTTGAAGATTTCTTTGTTTCTTTTAGTCCTTTCCTATTAAGATTTAAAGATTTATTGTTATACATCCTATCTAAACTCAAAGGTTCTAGGAAAGATGTAAAAATTCCACAACAAGAAAGCCCTAAATTTTTAAGGAATGTTATGAAACCATTAGATGGGGCTTTTGTTCTTGTGCCAGTTCTCATATATGTATCTGAGATAAAGTGCTTCATACAAGTGACATTTTGTCTAGAGATCATTTTATTATGATATTTTTTTAAATTTAATTGCGATATGCTATGAATCATGCATACTCCAGAATACTACTACAATTATATAAAATAATTCTTTTTAAAAATATTGCTTTTTTCTATTTATTTTTTAAGAAATATTAAATTTTTAAAACTTAATATGATAAAAATGCAAGTCCTGGTGGTATCATAAATCCTTTTTGAGAGCCAGAAACAAGAACATCAATACCCCATTCGTCCATTTTTAAAGGCATTGCACAAACACTTGTCACTCCATCTACAATAGAAATTGCACCGTGGTTCCTTATTATTTCACATAATAATTTTAAATCATTTGTGACGCCTGTTGCAGTTTCATTATGAGTTAATGTTACAAACTTTATTTCTTTATTTACATCTTTGTCAAGACGTTGTTTTAATTCTTCTGGATTAATAGCTTGTCCATATGGCATAGAAATAGTTTCGACATTTGCACCAAAAGCTTTTGCAATTTTTGCCCACCTTTCACCAAAATTACCAATTACAAGTGAAAGAACTTTATCACCTTCATTAACAAGATTTGAAATGGCTGCTTCCAT
>CALUYS010000006.1 GCA_944325065.1 Candidatus Gastranaerophilales bacterium
GATTTAATGTCATTTGATTTAAAAACATTTGATAAACAAATTAATCTTAACTTTAAAAAAAAACTAAAAATTGATAGCAAATATCCGCAGGTTAAACTTAATGAAATAGCAAAACTTGACTGGGGTAATACTTCTTTAACTAAAGAAATTTATAAAAATGAGGGTTATAAGGCATTTAGTGCTTCGGGGCAAGATGGTTATGTTGAAAAATATGAATATGATACTGAAGCAATAATTGTTTCCGCTATAGGAGCAAGGTGTGGAAAATGTTTCAAAGCTGATGGTAAATTTACTGCAATAAAAAATACGTTAGTAATAACCGATTTTAAAAACTCATTGAGAAATTATATATTTGAAATAATTAATAATGAAAATTTTTGGGATAAAGGTGGTAAAGGACAGCCGTTTATCGGTGTTGAGTCTGCAAGATCCAAAAAACTTCCACTTCCTCCAATGAATATTCAAGAAGAAATTGTTAAAGAAATACTAGCATTAGAAAACCTTAGTAAAAATAATACAGACAAAGTCAATATTTTACAAAATAATATAGCTAAAGTGTTAAAAACGGATGCAAAGGAAGAAAAATTAAATAAATATTTATTGATGCCTGTAAAAAGAGGAAAATCGCCAAAGTATTCATATAAATCTGATATTCAAATATTAAAGTCGGGACAAATAAGAGGATTGAAAGAATTTGATTTTTCTAAAAAATATTATGCAGATAAATCTATGATTATTGATGAAAGATTATTGCAACGAGGTGATTTGTTAATAAATTCTACCGGAGTTGGAACTGCTGGGCGAGTTAATTTATTTAATTTAAATGGTAAATTTTTTGTAGATAGTCATGTTGCTATTTGCAGATTAAACAAAGAGTTGTTATTACCATTATATGCATTGTATCAATTATACTATTTTGTTGGATTTAAAAATATTGAAAAAATGGCAACCGGACAAAGTGGGCAAATAGAACTTGCTCCAGAAACAATTGGAAACATAAAAATACCCGTTCCATCAATACAGGAGCAAAAAAGAATTGTTACTGAAATTATGCCGATAGAAGAAGAAATAGAAAAATTACAAAAAGAAATTGATGCAATACCAGCTAAAAAACAAGCAATTCTCGATAAATATTTAAAATAAGTATGCTTGTAAATTTTTAATATTAACGAAACTGGACTATACCAAAATAATCATTTTATTCGTACAAATTAATCTGGTCGTGAAATTATATCAAGGTGGTTGTTAAATTACAAAAAAACTCCTTTAAATTTATAAAAAACTAAAGGAGAATTAAATATATACAAAAAAAAGATAACTTATTAGCAAGGGAGAGATTCGAACTCTCGACCTCACGGGTATGAGCCGTGCGCTCTCACCAACTGAGCTACCTTGCCATTTATTTTAATTATCCATTAAAATAATAAAAATTTCAAGTCTTTTTTTTGTTATAATAAAATTCCTGCTATAGAAGCTGAAATATATGAAGCAAAAGTTCCACATATAAGTGCTTTTATACCCAATCGTGACAGATTTTTTCTTTGATTTGAAGCCATTTCTCCGACACCACCTATAAGTATTGCAATTGAACCTAAATTTGCAAAACCACATAAAGCAAACGTGGCAACAACAAAACTTTTTTCACTTATTATATCTCTTATTGAAACTAAATCAATATATGCAATGGTCTCATTTAAAATAAACTTTTCTCCTAATAACGCACCTACTTGTGCTGATTCATTAAATGGAACACCCATAAGATATGCAAAAATTGCAAAAATTTTACCAACAATCATTTTCATAGAAAGATTTGTTAAATCAAACCCTAAAAACATTTGATTAAAATGAAGAGCATGATGTAAAAATAACCCAAATTTTACCAAAAACCAATCTATCATAGCAATTAAAGCAACAAGTGCTATTAGAACAGCCACTACATTAATTGTAACTCGCATTCCTTCCTGTGCCCCCATTGCAATTGAATCAATTACATTAACGTGAGTTCGTTTTCTTGATATTTTTATATCATTCATTGTTTGAGGTACATCAATTTCTGGGTATACAATTTTAGATATAACTAAAGCACCTGGAGCTGCCATTATCGAAGCAGCAAGAAGATACTGTGCAGGGATACCCATACCTACATAAATAGCCATAACTCCTCCTGAAATACATGATAAGGACCCCGTCATCGAAGCAAGAATCTCCGATTTTGTCAAATTTGGTAAATATGGTTTTATTAAAGACTGTGCTGCAACTTGACCTACAAATGAAGATGCCAAATTTGATAAAGCCTCAGCACCTGAAACATTTAATAGTCTAGTCATTAACTTACCCAAAAAAGCCACTACTCTTTGCATTATACCATAATAATACAAAATATTAACCAAAACCATCATAAAAATCATAGCTCCCATAAGTTGTAATGCAAATATATGAGAGTTTTGACCAAAAAGTTCTGTTAGCTTTTCTGGGTTTCTTGTTAATGGACCAAAAACAAAATCTGAACCTATTTTTGCAAAATCAAGAATTTTTTGGATAAACCCACCTATAGTTTCAAATATTTTTATTCCAAGTGGTATTTTCAAAATAAAAACTCCAAGAAAAAATTGAAGCAAAAATGCTCTTGTTATTGTTTTTATGGATATTCTTTTTTTGTTATTCGACATTAAAAATGCTAATAATAAAATAAAAATAATACCAAATATTCCAAAAAATCTATCCATAATATCTCTCTTTCATTTTTAATATATTTATATTATTTTAATGATAAAATAAAAAACAAAATTTAATTGTTACAATTTTTTAATATTGTTGTTCAAAACTAGCAAAAAACATTTTTACAAGCATTAAAATAATTATAATGTCAATGATAGATTTTTATCCTATGGTTCCAAAAATAGATTATCAACCTTATAATAGTGTTGAATTTGAAAGTAAAAATAGTTCAAATAACAAAAATAAAAATACTGACAACACTTCAAAAAATAATATCTTGACTCCTAACGTCAAACAGTATCCAATTTTACAAGTTCAAACCCCACAACAACCATTTATAGTGCCTCAAAATATTATGTTAAGTTATAAAAATAAAGTGGGGAACAATCCTAATTTTATATATGGAGTTATTGGTGCCATCGTTACAATAATTGTAATTGGTAGTGGTTTTCTATTGAATAATACTAATTTGAGACAAAAAATCTCATCTTGGTGGAAAAAAACTTGGGAAGTAAAAAATTCCTATCATCCAAATATTGTTCTTGATAACCCAAAGGATATTAAAGAATATCGAAAAAACGTTGTAAGTAATCTTGTAAATGATAAACGGTATAAAAATGATTTGAAATGTATTGATATTTTTACAGGTAATAAAACTCCTCAAGAAACCAAAGATATTTTATCAGATGTTTATGAAATAGCAAAAACAATAAGTTATAGTAATTATAAAACACCAAAAGTTTCCATTCTTTTAAAACAAGATGCTGGTATTTTGAATTTAAGTAGTATTGATTCAAGTCTGGATGATTTTGATGTAGATATTTTAAAAAATGGCGTTTTAAGTAAAATAAAACAAATAAAATTAGGTTTTGTTACAAAGGATAATGACTATACTGCATATACAAAAGCAACTATTTCACAAAATAAAAATGAAACAAATTATAGTATAAATTTTGCTAGGATGATAAGACGGTTTTTTGCTAATTTTTCAGATTAATTTTAATATTTTTAATTGTATTTAGAAAATATAAAAAAAATACTTTAAATAGAGTATTTTAGATATATTTATGGATATTTTTGACAAAAAAGTCGATATCATTAAAAGAGAATTATAATCTTTGAGGCGATATTATGGTGTTAAAAGGTAAAGTTAACAATATAGAAAATGGTATGGTATCAAGTTTAAGAGCCATGCATGTTGCAACAGCACGTTTTAATATGCACAATGATAATGTATCAGGTTTTGATAAAGTAGGATATCAAAGACAAGAAGCTGTAATCTCATCATTTACAGAATTTTTAGGAATAAAAGGACTTGCTCAAACTACAAATGATGAAGTTGGGCGTATTGCAGTTAGTGATAATCCATTAGATATTGCCATTACTCAAAAAGGCTATTTCCAACATTTAACAGATGAAGGAATAAAATTAAGTCGAGATGGTCGTTTTAAAATAAATAAAGAAGGATATTTGTTGACTCTTTCAAATGACAAAGTCCTTTCAACAGCAGGGAATGCAATAAAATTACCTTTTTTACCTGAAGATTTAAAAGACATTAAAATTGATGATAGTGGTAAAATTTCAATATATAACAAAAATACTAATGAAATAGATTATGTTGATACTATTTCAGTAGTGTCTAACAATAATGTAGCTGTTGTAAATCCTCATTTAAAACAAGGATATAAAGAGTATTCAAATGTAAGCTTACAAGAAGAATTTATTAATATTTTTCCCATAAGTAAAAATTTTGATGCAAATAGACAAATGTTTATAATACAAAGTAATAATTTATCAAAGGTTATATCAGAAATAGGAAAGGCATAAGAAAAATTAAATGTCACATGGATATAATTTACAAGCAATAATAAGAAGAGGGTTAAATAATTCAGTTGTTCAATTTGAACGACTTGCACAAGTGGCAACAAATTTAACGAATTATAATACAAATGGATATAAATCTGTATCTTTTGATCAAATAATATCAGAAGATGGTTTTATAAAAGGTATAACTAGACGTTATGACTCGCAGGGTTCTATAATACAAACTTCACGTGATTTTGATATAGCTATTGAGGGTAAAGGATATATCCCAGTAACTTCTCCTAACGGAGATGTAGCTTATACAAGAGAAGCATCATTTAAACTTGATAAAGAAGGAAATTTAATTACAAATGATGGTTGGTTAGTAGGTGATGGTATAAAATTACCTGTTAATTATGAACATTTTAGAATTGAATCAGATGGAACTTGTTATGTTGAATATTATGGAGATAAACCTAAAGAAGTTATAGGCAAAATTCCACTTGTAACTTTTCCTAATAGTGAAGGACTGATACAGGGTGAATATAATAAGTATTATATTACTGAAGAATCAGGTGAGCCAATGTTACAGAAGGAGCATAATAAAATAAAACAAGGTTGTATTGAACGTTCAAATGTCGACATTTATGAAAGTGTATATGATATTATGCGTATGAACGCATCCATGTTGTCAAGCTTTAGATTGTTAAAAGTTGTTGATGACATGTATACAAAATCAATAAATTTAAGACAATAGAAACCCAAAATTAAAATTAAATTAAAAACAAAGAGGTAGAGAATTATGAATAGTTTTAATGGAATAGATAAAGTTGGCTCAATGCTAAATTTAATTTCCCAAAAACAAAAAGCAATAAGTATTAATTTAGCAAATATAGACACACCAAATTATATAAGGCAGGATGTTGATTTTTCACAATATTTAAATGGTGCATCAAATTCGATTGAAACAAAATTATCAAATAAACTTGGTGCGTCACCATATTTAACGCAAAGTTCAAATGAAAAAGTTAATCCTGCAAATGAATTAGTAGAAATGCAAAAAAACTCACTTTTATATGCGATGGCAGTAAGAAACATTTCAAGTACAATTTCACAAATGAGAACAGTTATAAACGTTGGAAAATAGTAGAATATAAAAGTATTAAAAGGAGATAAATGCATATGGGTATTTGGGATTCAATAGAACTTGGAGCACAAAGTCTTGATGTACATGGTAAAAGGTTAGATATTCATGCAAGAAATATAGCAAACATTGATACACCAAATTATGTAAGAAAAATTCCTTTGATAAATTCTAAAGATGAAGTATCATTTACAAATGTTTTGGGGACAATGAAAGATAAGACATTTAATTCAAGTGGACAAGCACCTTTTCTAAGTGGAGGTGTATCATTTGGTGGTATTGTTGAAGATCCGACATTAGGAGATAAAATTTATCAACCTGGGCATCCTGATGCCGACCAGAATGGATATATTCGTTCATCGAACGTAAATCCCATGGTTGATATGGCAGATGCAATGATGGCACAAAGAGCTTATGAAGCAAATTTAGCGATAATATCCATTACCAAAGCAATGGCACAAAGGGCTGTTGAAATAGGGAAATAAATAATTAAATTAATTTTAGGAAAGTCAAAATAAATGTTTTCACCACGTATTCAAAGTTTAATAGATTCATCAGGTCGTGAAGCCGCATTAAAGCGAGCTATGGCTTTAACTACCTATACCAATACTATTGAAAATAACAATAAAGCAAATGGAAACATACCAAATAATACAGCTAATTTTTTTGATGTTTTGAAAAGTAGTAAACCACAAACTTTCAAAACATCAAATAATTTTAAATTTGGAGAACTTTCAACATTAAATAGACTGGGTCCTACCCAAAATATTGAAAAGACTTTAGCTAAAAATAAAATAATGACAATTATTGAACATGCAGCAAAAAAATATAATATTGATGAAAAACTATTGAAAGCCGTTATCAAACAAGAATCAGGTTTTAACCCTAATGCAACATCAAAAGCAGGCGCTATGGGTTTAATGCAATTAATGCCAGAGACTGCAAAAGGTCTGGGGGTTATCAATCCTTATGATCCTATTCAAAATGTTGAAGGTGGCACTAGATATTTAAGATCAATGTTAGATAAATATAATGGCAATATTATTCTTGCACTTGCAGCATATAATGCAGGACCTGGAAACGTTAATAAGTATGAAGGCGTTCCACCTTTTAAAGAAACTCAAAATTATGTGAAAAATATTTTAGCGAATTATTTATAAAAAATATAAGTAAGCTATTTCAAATGGTTATAATAGGAGTTTAAATAAAGTAGCGTTAAAAGAAACAAGGAAATATATTTGTTTCTCCCCCTAAAAAAGAAAGAAAGAAAAAATGCAAGAGAATAAAGAAATAACGAAAATAAGCAACAAATGGCAACCATATCCAACTTGGAATAAGGGGTGCTTAATAAAAAATTATCAGACGACCATCCGTTTGAATGAATAGTTTTAATTAGGCTGCTTAGGTTGGGTTTAGCACAGCTATGACAAGCAAGAGGTTGGTTGTTTTGTATAGCTTTTGTACCACCAAAGCGAATTTGCGGATGGATGAAGCGAAGCGAAACTGGATAGCGAAAAGACAGAACCGACTTGAGCAAAGCATAAAAGGCAAGACTCTGTGAGCGTGGAGTAAATCCAAAACAGTTGCTCCGTCCAAAGGATATTAAAAATAATTAAAAGAATAATAAAATACAAAAACTAAATATTGAAGTTTGATAAAAAACAATAAAATAAATAAAGGAGAAATATGTTTACAAATAGTATTAATTCATTTGGAAAAAATATTGAAACGGGTCATATAAGCAATATTTCAGGTAATGGTAATTCGTTTAATATGATAAACGAAAGCGAAAAAGTAAGCTTTAAAGATGTTATAACTGATATGGCAAATGGTATCAATGAAGAACTCAATGCACCAGATGAGATGTTAAATAGTATTATGCGAGGTTCAAGTGAGCATGATATTCATGATGTCATGATTGCATTATCAAAAGCTGATATGGGGATAACAATTGCTACAACAGCAGCGACAAAAGTACTTCAAACGTATGAAAAAATAATGCAAATTCAACTATAAACACCATATTTAAAAAAAACATAGTATAATAAAAGTAGGAGAAAAAATAAGATAAAGACTTGAGGATAAAAAATAGAAATAATATATGAATTTTCAGGAACTTCTAAAAAATAAAGGCGTAATGATTGGGATAATAGCAGGTGTTGTTATTCTTGTTGTCGTATTAATTTTAGTCATAGTATTGGTTGCCGGTGGTGGAAATGGCGGTGGAGAAGGTGGTGAAAAAATAAAAAAAGAAGCCACAATAAAAGAGCCACTTGATTTATTGGCAACTGAAAATTTAGGCAAAGCTATTGAAATACAAGCATTACTTGCTCGTGAAGGAATAAATGCTCAAAGACGAATGGATGGTTCAAAATCGACTATATATTTATCCGAATATAAAATGTCCGAACGAGATAGAGCTTTGCTTGCTATTGTAAAAAGCGGATTAATGGATCAGAATGTTGGATTAGAAGTTTTTGATAAAGGTGATTTTACATCTACAAAAGAAGACAAACGAATTCGATTAATTCGTGCAGTTAACGGTGAGTTATCTCGCTTAATCCGCAAAATACCACCTATTGAAAATGCAAGTGTTTTTATATCAATACCTGAGCAATCAATGTTTGCTTCTATGCAAAAACCGACGACTGCAACTGTTCAACTGACTATTCCAAGTGGTGAAAGACTTGATAAAACAAAAGTGAAAGCTATCACAAATTTACTTTTAGGTTCTGTTGCTGGGTTAACACATGAAAATATTTCAATAACAGATACCAACGGTAATGTATACACTACTATCGAAAGTGCTGATGATAATAGGCTTGCAAAAATTGAAGAAAATGATAAATATATGCAATCAAAAGTACAAGCACAGTTGGACAGATTGTTAGGTAAAGGGAATTATGTTGTAACTGTTTCAACATCATTGCGAGAGGTGCCAATTGAAAGACAAAGTATTACATACGACCCAATAAATAAAGCTACAACAAGCGAGCAGATATTTCAAGAAGGACTTGGAGATCAATCAAAAGATTCTTCTTCAGGTGTCAATGCCGTTAGTTTATACGTGCCAAACGGCTTGCCGCAAACAGGGTCAAGTGCAAGTCAGAACAGAAACTATTCTCGTGTTGCAAAAGAAACCCAATATGGAGTGAGTAAGACACAAACTAATGAATATATAAAATCAGGTGTTGTTGAAGAAATATCAATAGCTGTTACTGTTGAAGAAGGTCGTATACCACCAACTATAACACTTGAAGAGTTTAAGCAACTTGTTGCTGATGCAGCTAGTCCAAAAGTAAAAGTTGAAAATGTAACAATAGCATTTTCAGACCCCACTGATCCATATCTAGCACAGGACAAACCAACAAGCCTCCCTACACCTGACGAATCAGGAAACCCGTGGTGGATCGCTATCGTTTTACTTGTAGGAGGATTACTTGGGGGATTAGGTATATTATCTTCAATAATAAACAAATCATCAAAAGAACAAGAAGAACAAATGAAAATGTTAACCCAATGGACTCAACAACAAGAAGCAATAATGCAAGGGTTTGGTAATGAAACTCGAGAATTAAAAGCAAAACAAGCACAATTAGAACAAGAAAATCTAAAACTTAAAGAAGAACAAGAAAAAACTTTAGCTCAGATACCTCAACAAATGGCTGTTATGAATGCTAATACTTTTAATTCTGGAGGAACAAATGCACCTCAAACAGTCGATGATATGCTTAAAGATATAACTTCAGATCTTCTTGATAGTGAAGATGATGAACTAGAAGAAAATATTAAAAGTTGGATAGAAAAGTAAAAGATAAGTTTTGATAGGATAAATAAATGGCAATTGAAGGATTTCAATACGAAGAATTTTCAAAAGAACTGTCAAGTCAGGCTTGTGAACTTATACCTAAGGATATTAAAGATAAACAACGTGAATTTATTATTGATATTATTTATAAATTTTGTACCCTTGCAGGAAATGCTTTAAATGACGATCCTTCTTTAAATTTTACTGCTGAACAAGCATTTATGATTGTTCAATTTATTGGAGAATGGACATTCCATAAATCAATTGATATATTACGTGCAAATTTACCCATACAGTATCGTGAATCCATACTACAAAAAATAGCTTTCACTATTTTTGAAATAGCTAAACAGTCAATAATTCGTGGACTAAATCAGGATCAGATTATAATGCTTGTTGAAGCACATGTTAAAAAGACTTTTGAAGCCACTATTAAAGACTTTTTAGATAGGGGTATGCTGCTTGAGGATATTGCCGAAAGTGCTTTAAAACAATCAAATATTGATCAAATGGCAAAACAAATGCAAGAAGAAAAATATGGTGAAGTTATTGAAGATAAAAAACTTCTCAAACTTGCAAGCTTTGCTATTGTTTTAAAACGACTTCCTAAAAATAAAATAGATGCAATAGTGAAAAAATTCTCTGAATCTGATAATAAAATATTGAATGAATATTTAGAAATGCCTGACTTAGAGAAAACATTTAAACAAGAAGAACTTATGAAACAATTATGTGAAATTAAAAAAACTTTTTGTAAACCTATTAAACCAAAACCTGAAGATGTTGCAAATATTGAGTTTAAACTTTTAGCTGATATAATAAAAAATGTTGATAAAAATAAATTTATGGATGCTATTGATAATGAACGAGAAAATGTACAAAAGTTCATGATTGATATCTTAAATGATGAAAAACCAAGCTTACCGTCACAAATTAGTGCTATAATATCTAAGCATATGAGAGAAAAATTTGCATGATTATTAAGAAAAAAAAGAAAAAAATAAATATTAACAATGATAGTGATATAACGTTAAAACCAGAACAAACTCAGATAAATGACGAAAATAAATTACAATCAAATTTTGTTGAAGAAAAAACAATAGTTAATGAAGAAGACGATGAATTTGGTGGCATAAACCTTGATGAAATTGACTTTGAACAGCGTGAAGAAAGACGCAGGGGTGATAGAAGACGTGGATATCGTCGAATAGACGAACGTAATCTTGTTTCACGAGCTTTTGAAGAAGCTAATTTAATAAAAAAACAAGCATTTGAAGACGGCTATAATGAAGGTATTAATAGTGCTAAAAACGACCTTACTCAATTTAAAGATGCTTTAAATGCATTTTATCAAGCTAAAGAAGATGCCTATGATAAGTTATCCAATGACATACTTTCTATTTCACTTAATATTGCTAAAAAAATAATAAAAACCGAACTTGAAACAAATAAGGAAATAATAATAAATATGATTAATGAGGTTTTAGGTGAAGTTTCAAAAGATGAGCACAAAATAACCCTTATTGTTTCAAAACACGATTTAAATCAAGTCAAAGACAAACTTAGTGAAATAATAAAAATAAATAATATTGAAGCAAAAGTGAATGTAATTGAAGATAATGAAGTAGTAGAAGGCGGAGTTATTGTCAAAACTACATCAGGCGTTGTTGATGCTAGCATTACATCACAATTAAAGCTTGTTGAAGAAGCTTTATTAATGATTTAGATTTCTAGCTAAAAGCATATGTATTTGTTATGAATATTTTCAACTATATTTATTTTTATTATCCTTTTTAAATTTTTCCAAGTAGCAATATTTGAAATTGTGGTAGCAGCAATTGCAAAGCCTGAAAGGCAGACGGCTATTATGCCGCCTTAGTAGTCTTTTTAAGCTTATTAACTTCATCTTCACAGGCTTTAATATTTATATTTTTTAGGAAATTTAAGGCAATACCCGTTAAAAGTGATAAGCCCAAACCCAATGCACCTCTTGTTTTAGCTTCTTTTGTTTTCATTTTATCATTCAAAGTATGACGCATTATTTCCATCGTAGGCAATACTGACAAAAAAAGGATATCGGTTGACAACTTTTCTTTTTTTAATGCATTTTTAGTCATTTCTTCCTTGTATTCTTTATTATATGTAGAAGGTCTTGTAATTATATTTAAAAATGCAAGGAACATTGCAGGAAAGAGCATATATTTCCATTCAATTTTTTTATAATTATCTCCTTGACATAATAAAGCTAAAGGAACCATACTTAAAATGCCTAAATAATTATATCCGTGATTTGTTTGTTTAGCTTTTTCACGCATTTCAAAGATTTCATTATTAATTATCTTTTTGTTTAAAATATCATAATTATTATTATTTTCTTTGTCTTTAAAACTTATTTTTGAAGGATAATTATTATTTAAATTAATATTTTTTATTAATTGCATAAATACCCTCCACTATATCTATTTTGTGATATTGGCTTATCTTCAACCCATTCACTTGTTCCAAAATCTTTTTTATATTTTTTATCAAGAAGAACTTTATCATTTACTCTATCATATACTTTAATAACTATTTTTTTATCAAAAAAACCTGATTTATCATCTGTTAGTCTATAAGTATCATCTATATCCAAATGTCTTGGTATATAAAATTTATTCATTGCATTATGTAGCTCAATAAATTTATTAAAAGTATTTTCATCTAAATTTCTAAAATAATTTAAAACATCCTCAGGCGAATTTAATCTTTTAACTTCAGGCAATTTCATCAAGTCACCTGAACCTCCAGAACCGGATGAGCTGTCACCACCATTTCTTTTTCTATATTCTAAATATGTAATTACCCCTGCACCATAACCTTCAACAATACCAACATTTGTTGCAATTCTATTTCTTTCCTCGGCTGAAAGTTTTGAAACTAATCCTGCTACAGCACCTATTAATACATTACCGCCTGTTGCAGCCGTAACAGCTGCTGTTGTCATAAGTGCCTGAGAATTTGAAGTGCTTAACTTATCACATAAACAATCAATACCTGTAACAATTGAGGGAACAGCATACATAGCTTTCTTTAAATTTCCTCTAGCACCATAGTCATTATAATTATCACAAAATAAATCATTTATGGCATTAATCATTCCTATAGTAAAGCCGCTACAAATATGGCGACTAGGTACAAAACCAGCAAAAGCACCAGTTGCAACTGCAAAACCTTGTAATTGTGCTAAAGATTTAATTGCTGGATTTCTATTTGCCAATTTTTTCCATTCATCAATACCTTTAAAACTTATAACTTTTGTTTTGTTTAAATTAGCAATATTTGTTGTCAAATTATACTTACTTCTTAAAGCATTTAAAGGCACTAAAGTTAAATTTTGAGATGTATTTTTATTATCTATTACTGCCTGGTTTTGCATATTCATCTTCATGCCAAAACTTGTTGTTTGCTTCATACCTCTTTTTACTCTAGAAGCTACGTTTGTTTGTTACTCCAAAATTAATGTTGCTAATTCTCATCTCTCATGTCCTCCTATTAACTTTATACAGAAAATATACATTTATATAAAACATGTCAAAAAATAATTTGCTATTTGAATTAAAAATGTTTACAAAAAGTTAATAAAAAGATTTTAATGTTTAACTAAAGAAATGGCCACGTTTTGAATTAAGAGTTATATTATCAAAAGAATATAGCCTTGCAGGGCGTTTTGAGGTTGATTTTGAGAATTCATCAAGTTCTTTAACAATATTTGAAGATAGAACTTTTTTACGAAAGTTTCGTTTGTCAAGTTTTTTACCCATAATAAGCTCATAAGAATACTGAAGTTCTGTCAAAGTAAATTTTTTTGGAAGAAGTTGGAATGCAATCGGACAAAGCTCAAGTCTTTCCCGCATACGTTTTAGAGAATATTCAATAATTTCCTTATGGTCAAATGCAAGTGAAGGAAGTTGATTTACTTTATGCCATTGGACATCAGTAATTTGCGTTGAATCTTCAAATGATAATTCTAAATCATCAGAACGTATTAAAGCAAAATAAGCACAGGTAATAACACGAGAATTAGGATAACGAAGCGGATCACCAAATGTATAAAGCTGCTCAAGATAGATATTTTGAACATTTGTTTTTTCTTTCAAAATACGCAAAGCAGCAGCATCTAAATCTTCAGATAACCTAATAAACCCTCCAGGAATAGCCCAACGTCCCTTAAATGGTTCGTTGGCACGACGAACAAGAAGTACCATAAGTTTGCTATTTTTTATAGTAAATATTACAACGTCAGTTGTAACTTCATGTGTTTTGGTTTCTTTAATCAGCATATTATTATTATATAAAAAACACATGCTAAATCAACTAATTTATAAAAAACAAAATATTCTGACTTTATTATTTTTTTATGGTAAAATTAGATAAAAGAATATTTTATAGTGGGTTAATATGGACGGGAATTTAAAATATACAAGGATTTTACTTAAAGTAAGTGGTGAAGCTTTAATGGGAGATGAAAAATATGGTATTTCTAATGAACCAGTGATGATGATAGCAAATGAAATAAAACTAGCTCATGACTTAGGGGCACAAATTGCTGTTGTTGTTGGAGGGGGCAATATATTTCGTGGTTTAAAAAATAGTGCAAAAATAGGGCTTGACCGAGCAAGCGGTGATTATATGGGGATGCTTGCAACAGTTATGAATGCCATTGCTCTTCAAAGTGCTTTGCGAAGTATGGATGTATCAACTCGTGTTATGACGGCAATAGCTATGAATCAAATAGCAGAACCATATGTTAGATTCCGTGCAATAAGACATTTAGAAAAAGGTAGAATTGTAATTTTTGCAGCAGGTACCGGCAATCCATTTTTTACAACTGATACTGCAAGTGCTTTAAGAGCTTCTGAAATAGATGCTCAAGCCATGCTTATGGCTAAAAATGGAGTTAACGGTGTCTATTCTGATGATCCTAAAACTAATAAAAATGCAAAAAAATATGATACAATAAGTTATGATGACATAATTATGAAAGGACTTAAAGTTATGGATACAGCTGCTTGTGATTTATGCAAACAAAACAAAGTCCCTATTATAGTTTTTGATTTTAAGGAAAAAGGCAGTATATGTAAGGTTATAAAAGGTGAAGAAATAGGTACATTTGTAGGAGATTGATTTATGACAATTGATAATTTATTTAAAAGTATGAATGAAAAAATGGAAAAAGCAATTGCACAAATGAAACGTGAATTTACAACAATTCGGACAGGACGTGCTAATCCGCTTATTTTAGAGCGTATAAATATTGATTATTATGGGGTGCCAACACCTTTAAGGCAAATATCTCAAGTTAGTGTTCAAGATGGATGCACTTTAGTTATTTCACCATATGATAAAACTATATTAAAAGAAATTGAAAAAGCTTTAATTAAAGCGGACTTAGGAGTTCAACCAAATAACGATGGTATTATAATAAGAATGACATTCCCACCTTTAACTGAAGAAAAACGAAAAGAAACGGTTAAAGAAGTAAAAAAAATTGGAGAAGATGCTAAAGTGGCCATTCGCAACATCCGTCGTGATGCAATCGATGATGTTAAAAAACTTGAAAAAGAAGAAAATTTATCAGAAGATAGCGTAAGTGATGCAAATGATAAAATCCAAAAAGTGACAGATAAATTTATTAAAAATATAGAAACACTTGTAAGCGAAAAAGAAAAAGAAGTTCTTACCGTATAAAATAATGAAGGATATTCTTGAAAAACTAAATAAAAATAAAAAACGAGTGGTAACAGGAATAGTGCTTGGGTTGCTTGTGCTGTTTTGTGCAATTACAGGTGGTATTCCTTTGCTTATACTTGTGTCCATTGTTTGTTTCTTTGGGACAAAGGAATATGTTGATATATTAAAACATAAAGGTTTTTTGCCTTCTTTGAATATAATTTTGTTTAATGAAGCAGCCTTTATAGCTTTAATTGCACTAAAAAAATACGATGCAATATTGTTTATAATAACTTTGGGAACTATTTTGGCATTTTGTTCGGTTTTATTTAAAGGGAAACAACCTTATATCGCAAATGTTGCAACAACAGTATTGGGTGCAATATATTGTGCTTTCATGCCTGTACATTTTATATTAATACGCCAGCTTAATTCCGATGGAATGGGTTTATTGAGAGTTGTATTTAATGATGGACTAGGGTTTTTAATGCTAACGTTTTTTGTAGTTATTTTTACCGATATTGGAGCTTATTATTGTGGAAGCAAGTTTGGTAAAAAACCTCTTGCTCCTGTTATAAGCCCTAAAAAAACAATTGAAGGTTCAATTGGGGGAACAATTACTGCTATTATTTTTGGCATTATAATTGGTTGGTTTATAAATTTACCTTGGTATCATAGCTTTATGGCATCAATTATTATTTCTGGTGCAGCACAATTGGGTGATTTATCAGAATCACTTATTAAACGTGATGCTGGTGTTAAAGATTCAGGCAACACATTGCCTGGTCATGGCGGATTTATGGATAGGTGCGATAGCTTTATTTTTGCTGCACCAATAGCTTATTATTATTTTAAATTTTTAGTTATTGATAAACATTATCTATTTGATCTTTTTAAAATATTTTATTAATAAAGATAAATGTTGGAAAGTATAAATATTATGTCAAAAAATAATAATGAAAAAATTTATGAATTTTTAAAATTAATAAATTTCTCAGAAATTCAAGATATATCCATTATTAAAAGTGCATTAACTCACAGTTCTTATATTAAGGAAAATGAAGAAAAATTTGATGAAAACCAATATAATGAACGACTTGAGTTTTTAGGCGATGCAGTTTTAAAGTTGTGTGCAAGTGATTATTTGTATAAATTATATCCAAGTTATTCAGAAGGTGAATTATCTAAAATTCGTGCAACACTTGTAAGTGATTTAATGTTATCAAAATTAGCACGAAGAATTAATCTTGATAAATATATACTTTTAGGTAATAACGAGGAAAAAAATCAAGGACGAAATAAAAACTCCACTCTTGCTTGTGCTTTTGAAGCAATATTAGGAGCTTTATATTTATTAACATCAATTGATAGTGTGAACTCATTTTTAATTAAATTATATAAAAATGACGTTATTGAAATCGATGGTAATTATGAAAAATATAATGCTAAAACTATTCTTCAAGAATATACTCAAAGCATAAATAAAAACTTGCCTATATATCATATTGTTGAAATTAATGGTGTAGCTCACAATTGTGAGTTTACAGCTCAAGTTGAATATGAAAATAAAATACTTGGACATGGTGTTGGTAAAAGCAAAAAAGAAGCCCAATCTAAAGCAGCTTATGAAGCTTGTTTGAAATTAAAACTTATCAAAGAAGAATAAAAATTATGATTAATAAAAATATAATTATATCTCCATCTATATTATCAGCTGATTTTTCAAATTTAGATTATGAATTAAAAAAAATTGAAAAATCTAATGCAAAATGGGTACACCTTGATATCATGGATGGACATTTTGTACCAAATATAACATTTGGTTCTACTTTAATAAAATGTATCCGTGAAAAATCAAACCTTTTTTTTGATGCACATTTAATGATTGAAAATCCACATAAATATATTGAAAAGTTTGCTCAATGTGGATGTGACTTAATCAATTTTCATTACGAAGCAACAAAAGATAAAACATCTGACGTTATTAATCAAATAAAAAATTTTAACAAAAAAGTTGGAATTAGTATAAAACCCCAAACAAATGTAAAACTTATTGAAAAATATTTTGACAAAGTTGACATGGTTTTGATTATGACAGTTGAACCTGGGTTTTCAGGTCAAAAATTTATGGATTTTTGCCTTCCTAAAATTGAATTTGTAAAAAAACACGCACCAAATAATATCCTTATTCAAGTTGATGGCGGGATAAATGACAAAACGGCAAGACTTGTAAAACAAGCAGGTGCAAATGTTCTTGTTTCGGGTAATTTTGTTTTCAAAGCCAAGGATTTGAATTTGGCAGTAAAAAGTTTATTATAAAATTATGTATATTATTGAACTTGTTTATAAACTCTTAACAAATAGGAAAAAGAAAAAAACAGTTGATACGGAAGATAAAGAATATATCAAATGTAATCATCTTTTTTTGCCTCTTGATAGCACAAAAAAATACCTAGCTTGCACAAAATGCGGACTTGTTATAAAAAAAGAAGATGAAAAAAATTTTTTTAAGGGAGAAAACTAATGAAAATAAAAAATGTTTTAATATGTGGAATAGGGGCAATTGGTAGTATTTATGCAGTTAAACTTTTAGAAAATAATATATGTAACTTGAAAATTCTTGTTGACACAGCAAGGCTTGAAAGATACAAACAAAACGGACTTGATTTTAACGAGAAACGTTATGATTTTGATTATATTTTGCCACAAAATGATGAAAATTTTAAAGCTGATTTAATAATTATAGCTGTTAAAAGTAACGGATTAAAATGGGTTATAAAAAACATAAAAAATTTCTTGAAAAAAGAAACAGTAATAATGTCTTTATTAAATGGTATTACAAGTGAAGACGAAATTTTAGAGGAATACAACAATGCTAAAGTTTTGTATAGTTATTTTGTTGGACATACTTCAACAAGATTGGACAGAAAAATAACTTTTGACGGTATTGGTAACATTATATTTGGAACATTAAACGATAATTTAAAAAAAGAAGTTGAAGATGTTGAAAACTTTTTTAAGGAAAATAACATTACTTATGAAATTCCAAAAGACATAAATTATGCAAGGTTTTGTAAATTTATGATGAATGTCGGGTTAAACCAAACATCTGCTTTGTCAAGAGCGTCTTACAAAATTTTTCAACAAAAAGGTGCAAATTATCATCTTATGTTAAAGTTGTTTGAAGAGGTAAGCATAATTGCAAAAGCAATGGGAGTTCAAAACTATCAAAACTTAATTCCTGATGCTTTAAAATACTTAGATTTAATGATACCAGACGGTAAATCCTCAATGTTGCAAGATATTTTAAATAATAATAAAACAGAGGTGGAAATATTCTCTAAAACTATTATTAATTTAGCAAAAAAATATAATATAAATGTTCCATACAACCAAGTAGTTTATGATGCCATTTGTGCTTTAGAAGAAAATATAACTAAATCTGAAAAAAATTAACATAAGTTTATATTAGTTTGTAATTTTATTATGGCTTTTGTATAATTAAAAGAATGAACAATAGTAAGTTGATTTGAGCTAAGATAATAAAAATATGGAAATATTAGATATAAAAAATGATTTAGCGAGAATATTATATTCACCTTTAAATGACAAAAAGTTAATGTTATCAGATTTTTTGGTTGTTCAAGATACAAACGAAATCATTTTTGCTCAAATTATTAATATCGAAACATCACGATACGAAGACTGCAATATTGCAGTGTTAAAGTTTGTTTTAAATTATAACCCTAAAACCAATAGTGTAATGACATATAATGGTTATGTTCCATCAAAATCATCACAACTAAAATATTTAAACCCTGTTGATATAGTTAAACACATACGTAAAAAAGAAAAAGTTATAAATTGGGGTAATCTTCTAAATACTAAAGTTGATTTGAAAACTGATTTAAAGATACTCAATAACAATTTTTATATTGAATGTGATAATAAACGTTCAACACAAATAATTAATAGCAATATTATTGAAACATTAAATGAACTTAATGAAAAAGTTGTTGTTATTGATTTCGAAAGTAGATTTAAAAATAAATGTGCAAAAAACATAAAACTTGGCGAAGATATTAAAATACCTTTTAATGAAGATGCTTTTGACTATATTATTCAAAACGATATCGGTTTAGGTGCTTATGAAAACAGAATTATTGTTGAAGGAATTTTACTTGAACTTCAAAGTTATGCAAGAACTTTAGAAAATAAATTCTTACCATTTAAAACTTTAGAAAAAGTTATTGAAGATGAATTTGCAAAAACAAAACTTCCTGAAATGGGATTATTTCGAAATAAACTTATAAAATATTCTCGCCAAAACCTTTTTGCACAATATGAATCTCAAATTTCCATAATAAATAAATATATTGAAGAAAATAATGTAACAATAATAAATACTTATCATGTTGATGATAGTTGGAAAAAACTTGTTTTAAATTCAATTATTGACAGCATAAATACTGATTGTTATTTCGTCGTAATACTTGATGATATAAATTCAAATAAAAAAACTTTAGAAAAAATTTATCAAAATAAATATATCAAGCCTATTTTGAGCACTAATTATTTATATAAAGAAAATTTTTATATAAAAACTTCATCTTCAAACGGAATTTTATTTAAACAACAACAACGCTCAAAAGATTTTGCAACGTATAGCTCATTTATACATAAACTTGGTTTAAATGAATATATTATTGATGGTGAAGAAACTTATGATATTCCATTTATTTTAAAATTAAAGAAATTTGATTTTGAACGTGAAAGATTAATTGACGAACAAATAAAAGCTGATGTCGACACGATTATGCAACGTGGTTCTTTAGCTTATTTTTCAAATGAAAACTATCAAAATTTTAAACCACTTGAAACAAGTAAGTTTGATATGGAAAATTTTGATGAAAAAAATATAAATGTTTCTAATGATGAAAAAGAATCTTTTATGAATATGACTATAGAAGAAGTAATAAATAATAATACCCAAAATGAAAAAAATGAAATAGATTTAGAAAAAGAAAATTTTCAAACAAACAAAGAAGAAATAATTGATCCAAATATTCAAAATTCCGTAAATGAAAATCAAAATATTATTGAAAATACAGCTTATATTGAACCTAGTAATAATAAAGATATTGTAACTTCAAGTGTTGGCATTGATAATACCTCTAATTTAAATATCGATATTGAAAATAATAATAATATTTTAGATGAACCTAATGTTTCTAATGAAAATAACGAATTTGAACAAAATAATGAAAATGATATACTTGATTCAAATATGTTAAATCTACTTGATGTTTTGGATGTAAATAATAACATCCCAGAAGAAAATAATTTAGATAATATTAATGACCTTAATGATATTAGTGATATTAATGAAAATATTGAAGTTCACAACCAAGAAAACATAATAATTGAAAATGAAAATCAAGATGAAGAAAAAGATATAATTACAAGTGAAATTGAAAGTAATATCGATGAAGAGCTTCCATATTCAAAAAATGATGACATACCTATTGTAGGTATTGATGATTTAGAAAAAAATGAAAATATATCTGACACAAAATTTAAAGAAGGCGATAAAATATACAATAAAAAATATGGTAATGGCACTATTGAAAAAATATTAAAATGTAATGATAAATATTTATTTTCAATTCAATTTGATAAACATGGAAGAAAGCTTTTAAATCCACAACTTGCAAATATTAAAGTTATAGAATAGTGTTTTATTTTTAAACATGTTAATTTTTTTTAATATTTAAAGTAATTTTGTTATTTTTTTTGTACTATGTATAAGTAAAAGATGACAAGTGGAGTATTGTAATGTACAATTTAGCAATTATAGGTGCAGGACCTGCGGGCATATTTACAGCTTTGGAAATCCAAAAAATAAAGCCTGAATGGAAGATAATTATTATTGAAAAAGGTTCAAGAATAGAAAAAAGAACTTGTTTACTTCGTGAAGGTTATCAGAAGTGTCCAAGATGTAAAAAATGTGGTTTATTATGCGGTTGGGGCGGTGGTGGTGCTTTTTCCGACGGTAAGCTTACTTTGACACCTGATGTTGGCGGTCACTTGCTTGATTATATGGATCGAGTTCATGTTAATGAAATAATTAAGTATACTGATGATTTATATTTAAAATTTGGAGCGACCAATGTTGTATATGGAAATGATAGAAGTCTATCAGTAGATATAGAAAGAGCTGCGACATTAGCAGAATTAAAGCTTGTACATTCTCCTGTTCGACATCTTGGAACAGAACGTAGTTTACATGTTCTAAAAGCTATGCAAGATTTCTTAGATAAAAAAGTAACTATTTTAACAGATGTACAAGCTTGCGATTTAATAGTTGAAAATGAACAAATTAAAGGTTTTACATTATCAAATGGTGACAAAATAGAAGCTCAATATGTTGTAGTTGCACCAGGACGTGAAGGAGCTGATTGGTTAGCAAAAGAATTTGCAAGAAATAAAATTGGAATGGTCAATAATGCTGTTGATGTAGGAGTTCGTGTTGAATTACCAGCTGCTGTTATGGAACCTATTACAGATAAGTTATATGAATCAAAACTTGTATATCATTCCCCAACATTTGGTGATGAAGTTCGTACATTTTGTATGAATCCGCACGGTGAAGTCGTAATGGAAAATTATAACGGTATTTCAACAGTAAATGGTCATAGTTATGCAAATAAAAAAACACAAAATACAAACTTTGCATTACTTGTAAGCAAAAAATTTACAGAACCATTTAAAGAACCTATTGCCTATGGACAACATATAGCACGTTTGGCAAATATGTTATCAGGTGGTGTGCTTGTTCAACGTTTTGGTGATTTACTTGATGGAAGACGTTCAACTCCTGAAAGAATTAAAGCTAGCACTCTTACACCTACTTTAACTTGTGCAACACCCGGTGATTTAAGTCTTGTTCTTCCATATCGTCAATTATTAAGCATCATTGAAATGCTTTATGCATTAGATAAAATAGCACCTGGAGTTGCATCTCGGTATACACTTTTATATGGTGTTGAAGTTAAATTTTATTCTGCTCGTGTCAAATTAACAAATAATTTAGAAACACAAGGTGTAAAAAATATGTTTTGTATTGGTGACGGGGCAGGTGTTACACGAGGTTTAATCCAAGCATCTGCATCTGGTGTTCTTGCAGCTAGGACAATTGCCAGTCGAGGTTAAATCTAAAATTAAGAAAATAAAAAGGCGGCGGATTCTTAAGAATCCGCCGCCTTTTATAATTAATTATTATATTTTATTTACTTCACTTAAAATAGTTTTTGAAGCTTCAATTAATTTAACTCCAATAACATTTAAAGCTTGACAACCAAGCGATAAACCTTCTAAGTGTGCTTTTTTCTTGATGTCATCATCTGTCTTTTTGGCCTTTTCAACTAAATTACATAAATCCTCGATTCTATCGTCAACAAAGCTATCTAAATGTTCATATGCTTTACATTTTAAATTCGGTATTACTTTACTTTGTATAAGCCTTATAATAGAAGGACCGGTTAATGAAAATAATTTAATTATAGCATTTTTTAAATTCATTTGTTTTTTACTCCATTTAACTTTAATCATTATTATTCAAAATTAACAAAGGGTTGGAAATATTATCATAATCAATAATAATATTGTTAACTTCTTCAATTGTTTCACAATCATTTATAGTGTTAATATAATACTGATTAAGACCATCATTACCCCAAATAGCTGAAGTAAGTTGAGCAATTATATTTCCAATATTCAACAAATCTTCTTTTGTACAATTAAGCGGGTCATTTTCTTTTCCAAGCCAAATTATAGTATCATTATCGTCCATAAAACTTGACATTGCTAATAAATTAACTTTTTGGTCAGTATCTGAATCAAAAATAATATTCTTATATATAATTCCTGCATTCAAACGTTCATCACGTTTTTTAATATTTTCATTAAGCTTATTCTTTTTAGCCTCATCAAGTAGTCTTAACTCATAATTTGAATCCACTATAGGCTGATTTTTAGTTTCATCCCATATTTCATTTGGCAGAAGTGCCCATATTTTCTTTTCTTCTAAAATTTCATATATTTTATATCCATTATTATGATTGTAATTAATTATAAAATCCATACGTTCTTGATCATTTTGATAATTTAAATAATAACTCATAATTTCCTCCTTATTCCTAATATCCTATCGCAAGCCATTGGATGTTAGATTGACTTCCATCGGAACCATTATTTGCAATTCTAAAGCAGTTAGTTCTAAAATTTTTTGCCTGAGGTGTCCAGTTGGCGGTTGCATTAAAACGTTGCAAAAAGACTCGATAAACATTATAAGTAAATGTTTTTAAAAAATAGACATCTTCTTCTGAATTTATAGGTAAATAAGAAGAAAGCCCCCATTGTACTTTAAGCCCATCGCTAAAAATAAAATATCCACTATTTATATTAAAATAATTCTCAATAACCACCATAGGTTTATATTTCGATGCACTTGAGATAGTGTTTGGGCTTGAATTACATAAATTATATGGATAAAGTTTTAATGGTGCATAACTGAGAAAATAATTTATAGTTCCTGAATTTATTTTTATTTGACCAATTCGACATAATTTTTTAGTTTCATCAATAACACCTGAAGTAACAGGATTAATATAGTTTGTTGATGTATTATAAAAAACTCCACTATAACTACTATCAATAGATGTACCTTCTCTTTCACTTGCATAAGCATACAAAACACCTGAATTATCAATATATAAGGCACCATTTATAGTTGTATTTGAAAAATCTTTTGTTACATCCTCAGATAAAGTATATTCAAGATTTTTAAAACTGCCATCATCATTTTTACCATCAGGTATCAAAAGTTTTAAACCGCTATATGCTGTTACATTACTACCTGAATAAGATACAACTCCATTCGGAGCTTCTATTATACAATTTGTTATAAAACCTGATTCATTTAATTTTTTATCACATTTTGTATCTTGAAGACTTTGTATATCGTTTTGAGTGTCGGTCATAAAGGTGTCCAGCTCACCTGATGTTGACGATATTGATGTTTGTATTTCATCAATTTTATCTTTTATAAATGTAAAATTTGCATTTACTTCAGAAGCTTTTGCTTTTGTCCCTGGAATAAATGTATATGGTATTGCGTTTTGATTCATATAAAATCCTTTCTTTTAACTTATAATAAAAAATAATTGTTGGATTCAAACACAACAAGAAAATAAAGTCAGTCCACATTGGTGAATTTAAACTTTACTTAAACATTTCTAGTCCATTATATATAACTTAAACTGTTTTTTTTATTATAACAAATTACAAAAATAATACATCTGTAAAAATACTTAAGCAACATTATTTATGTTAAATATCTGAACATTTTCAAGATATTTTTTATCAAATTGAAGCGCATCAACTGCAGTTATAATTGTCTGAATATTATTATTAATAGTTTTAAGTAAAAAGCTTTGGCGAATATCATCTAATTCTGCTAAAACATCATCTAAAAGCAACAATGGGTTATAGCCTGTTTTACTTTTTATTAAGTTAACTTCAGCAAATTTTAAACTAAGGACTATTGTACGTTGCTGTCCCTGGGAAGCATACTTTTTTGAATCGACATCGTTTATAAAATATGAAATATCATCACGATGTACGCCAACCAATGCTTGAAGTCGTAATAGCTCTAATTCTTTTTTTTCTTCAAGTTTTTGATTGTATATATCAACAATATCATTTATTGATGGCAAATCATAATTTTCATCAATATAAATGTCGCCTAAAACAGTTGAATTATATATAATAGCTAAATTTTCATTAGATGCAATATTATTATGTGTAATTTTAGCAAATTTTATAATCTCTTTTAAAAATTTTAACCTTAAAAATAAAATATTACTACCGGCTATTGCAATTTGGGAATTATAAACATCAAATAAACTTGGATCAAAAGTTAAAAGTTTTGAATTTTTAAGGTAATTTACTTTCTGCTGACGGATTTTATCATACTTACTTAATCTGTCATAATAAGCACTATAAATTTGACTTATAGCTAAATCAAGCCAATCACGTCGATTTTCAGGAGTTCCTCTCAATAGAAGCAAATCATTAACTTGAAACTTAACGGTTTTAAGTTGCGAAATAAAATCCGAATATTTATTTTTTCTAACATCGTTTACTTTTAATATTTTTTTCTTAGGTGGATTTAAAATAAGCTCAAGTTTTGAATTAATATCTGATTTATTAAAATTTAATCGTATTGAAGCAAAGTCTTCACCCCATAATATAAGTTCTTTTTCTGTTTGAGCTCGAAGTGACTTTAATGATGACATATAATAAATACTTTCAAGTATATTTGTCTTCCCCTGTGCATTTTTACCTATTATAAGAATCTTATTTGAGTTAAAGTTAAGTTTTAAATTTTTATAGTTTCTAAAATTAACAAGTTCAAGCTTATTTATCTTCATAAAATTATTATACTACAATTCAAATGTTGTAGCTTTATTCATCATTCTATCCCAGCGAAAATAACTATAGTATATTTTTACGTTTTTTATTGTATCAATCCAATACTCATAAACTTTATTAAACCGATTATAATCATATATAATATAATGCATTGAAACTAAACCTTCATAACTTTTTGCAGTTCTAACTATTTCGCATTGTTGTTTTTTTGTATATTTATTTTCTCCGCACCAATAAATCATAGAATCGTCATTTGACACTTTTAAAGAAACATACTTAATTTTTTCATTATATTTTTTAGCTTTATTGAATAGAAAAAGAAGTAAATTATTTGCATCTAAACTTTTATTTTTATATCCATGAAAAATTACGGTTTCGTTATAATTAAATTTATTTTGAGTGTTTAATATAAACTGAACAATTGACTCTTTGTTTGTTTTTTTATATAATATAGTATTCCAAGTTCCATAAGGAAAAGTTATAATACATGTTTCATAACTATATGCCTTATTCCCAAATTCAATAATAAAAAAGCAAATTATAAAAATAACAATATATTTAAATGATTTTAGCATTTGATATTTCATTATAAATTTTAACATCTAAATTTTCATTTTGAATTAATTTTTTTAAACAATTTAACACAGGCTTTTCACTATGTAAATGTCCAACATCAAAAATTGTAAGATTTGGCTTTTCTAAGCTTTGATGATATTTTATATCAGATGTAATATATAAATCAATGTTGTCATCAAGCTCAGAAATAAAATCACCACCACTTCCTGCACAAAACGCAACTTTATTATAAAACTTTTTTGAGGGGTTAAAATTGTAAGAAATAAAATTTTTAATACAAAGTTTTTGTTTTATCTTAAATATTAAATTGTTTATATCAATATTTGCATCTTCTTCAACAATAACATAGTCATTTATATTAATAATATTATTAAAATCAAATAAAGCAGCAAAAATTTTTGAAGTTGCAATCTTATCTAAATTAGTATGAAGTGAATAAATTTGAATATTATTTTTTATGGCATTTATTAAAATCTTATTATCGATTTTTTTTATATTTGGAAAAATAACAGGATGATGTGCAACAATAAATTTATAATCATTATCTATAGCAAAATTAATAACATCTAATGTAACACTAATTGTCAATAAAACTTTATTAATATCAATAGATTCATCAATTTTAATTTGCCACCCAGAATTATCCCAACTTTCTGCTAAATTTAAAGGTGCAAAATTTTCAAGTTTTTCTCTAATAGTTTTTACTAACATATTTTAAAATCTCATAAGCAATTTTATCTTTTGTATTATATTCAATTTTTTCAACATTTAGGTTTTTATCGATAATAAAAACTTCATTATGATCAGAATTGAAGCCTATATTTTTATTAGAGATGTCATTTGCCACAATAAAATCACAATTTTTAGCTTTTATTTTGTCTTTTGCATTATCAATTAAATTTTGACTTTCAGCACAAAATCCAACAACAATTTGTTTTTCGTGTTTTTCATTTGAAATTTGAGTTAAGATATCAGGATTTTTGACAAGATTTAGAGTCAAATCTGAACTATTTTTTTTAATTTTTTGCTCACTTGGGTTCTGACATCTAAAATCACTGACAGCAGCAGCCATAATAACAATATCAGCTTTTTTAAAATTTTCAAATACTGCTTTTTGCATTTGAAGTGCTGTTTGAACTTGAGTAATTTGAAATTTAGGATTTCTAACTTCAAAAGTGCTAATCAAATGAACACAAGCACCAAGGTATAAAGCTTGTTTTGCAAGAGCAAGACCCATTTTACCAGAGCTTTTGTTTGTGATAAACCTCACACAGTCAATTGGCTCGATTGTTCCTCCTGCTGTTATTAAAACTTTTTTACCTGTTAAAAATTTGTTTTTATAATTTAAAATAGAAATAACATCATCAACAATATCGCTTTCATCTTTCATTTTACCGATTCCACTATCTCCACAGGCAAGTAAACCTGAAACAGGTTCAATGATAGTAAAATTAAAACTTTTAAGTTTTTTTAAATTGTCTTTTACAATTGCATTTTTCCACATATTAGTGTTCATTGCAGGACAAAGAATAATAGGCTTATTAAAAGCAAGAACAATGGATGTCAAAAGATTGTCTGCAATTCCATTGGCGATTTTACTCAAGGTATTTGCACTCAATGGTGCAATAAGTAGCAAATCTGCTTTTTTTGAAAGTGAAATATGTTCTATATCAAAATCTTTTGTATCAAATTCATCAACATAAACTTTATTGTTTGAAACTGTTTGCAAAGTAAGTTTGGTAACAAAATTTAAAGCGTTTGAAGTTGCAACAACAATAACATCTGCCCCCCTTTTTTTCAAAAGCCTAATAAGATTAGGAACTTTATAAGCAGCAATTCCACCTGTCACTGCTAGTAATATTGTTTTATTGGCTAAATCATCTTGCAAAATCATATTGTTATTTTACCACAATAATTTCATTTTTTATAAAATTAAATAATTTTGAAAGCCCAACTTCATAAGTTGTAAATTCAAAATCAGTAATGTACTTTAAAAGCTCTCTATTATCTCCTGTATATTCAAAATTTAAAACTTTATTTTTTATAATAATACTGGATTTATAATCACTTATTTTGTTAATAATATTGGCTATTTCAAGTAAACTTATACTTTTTATTGGTGTAATATTAATAATATTTTGTTTATCCCAACCAAACTTAATAAAATGTTCAACAATTTTATTTAAATCTTCAATAAAAAGATAATCAAAGACAACATTTTGATTAATAATAATATCTTGTTTTTTTAAGTTTTGATTTATAGCATAACTTGGGAACCTTGACGACTTTTCATTGTATCCATAACAAGCAAAAATATTTAAGCACAAAACATCCAAACGATTTTGAATTTTTTGTGCAATAAGCATTTTAGATTTACCGTATAAATCATTAGGTATACTTTTCCCAATTTCATTTTCTTTGACTTTTTTTAAATGCCTTGATTTGTTATACATAGCACCTGAGCCAAAAGTAATAACTTTAGTTTCTTTTTTCTTAGCCAAAATAAGATTATCAATCATTTTTAAATTGGCATATAAAGTATTTTCATCATCTTCTTTTCCTCGAACACCACCAATTGAACTACAATGTATAATAAAGTCAATATTATTGTTATTAAAATAATTAATGACAGCGGCAGTATTTGTAATATCAAGCTCATAGCTTCTTGGTGAAAAAACATTATAATATGAAGATAAATATTTTTTTAGGTTTTGTCCTATAAATCCACCTGAACCTGTTAATAATATATTCATAATAATATAATAACAGAATAATAAAAAATGTGGTATAAAATTGGAACTAAAACCCTAAAACCTAGATAAAGTAAAAAAAAATGGTTTTAGGGTTTTATCTCCATTGCAAGTATTTATTAAAGCAGAAATAGATGTAAATATACTATAGGTCAAGAACAACCATAAAAAATGTTTGTTTTGTTGAAAATAAATTCATGATACCTTTTGGAATAGAAAGACTCTTAAAAGGAAATAAAGAGCTTGGAAACATTATATAACCCAAGAAAAACAACTTTCATAATAAACGAAAAATCGCAAAAGCTCAAACAAAAAATGAAATTGTTGAAACAACAGGTAAAATTCCTAAAAAAAGTTCCCAAGCAGGAGTTAAAAGAAGTAACTTAAAATTTTGAATTTATTTATTTTGTATTCTATCCATCATTCGATGTCTTTTTTTTTATGTGCTTGTTTAATAGTAAATCAAAGTAGTTATTACTATAAAAAAACACAAAGAAAATCTTGCTAGAAAAGAAAAATACCTGAAAAAATTAAAACAATAGAAATAATTCCATAAAAAGATGCAAAAACATCTAAGAATGTTAATAGCATTGAATGAACTTAAAAAATTAAAAACAAAAATAATATGATCCAATCAATTTCTAGGAAAGGGAAATTATATATAATTACACCAACGGAATGTTTCAATAGAACAAATTAAAAAAGGTTCCTGTATTCAACAAGAACCTTTTAAACATTTTTTACTTTGTCTAGGGTTTTGGGTAAGATTCAAAATAAAGTAAAAATAAAAATTAAAAATTATTTAAGTCCTAAAACTTTTCGATACCAGCTAAAGCTTTCAATTTCAAGTCCATTAAATGTTGTTTTAACACATTGACGCTTTAAATATTTATTAAAATCATCTTGATATTGGCATTTTAATTGATTTCTTAATTTTAAAGAATCAGTTACGTTTAATGAATTTGACATATTAGCGTCCCTCCTATTTTTACCACATATAAATTTATTAACCTAGCAGATTTTCTTAGATTATATCATAATTTTTTTAATTTGGCTAGAGTAAGTTAAATAATATTAATTTTTTTTACTATAAATTAAAATATAAAAACTTGAATAAAAAAAAATTTAAAGTTATAATTAAAAAGTTCAAAAAACGACTTAAAAAGATGTTTTTTTTGGATAAAGTCTTGTATTTATGTTATATTAGTATTATGATAGCAAAGTACAATTAGTTACGTAGTTAGTAAAATAAAAAGAGGGAACGAAAGTATGGGTTTACCAAAAGTAGCGTATTTATCAATGGAAATTGCCATGGATCAATCACTATGTACATATTCAGGTGGTTTAGGGTTTTTAGCTGGTTCACATATGCAATCAGCTGGTTATTTACAAATGCCAATGGTTGGTGTAACAAT
The DNA here is from genome assembly GCA_944325065.1 of Candidatus Gastranaerophilales bacterium. Lineage (GTDB taxonomy): Bacteria > Cyanobacteriota > Vampirovibrionia > Gastranaerophilales > Gastranaerophilaceae > UMGS1477. The sequence goes on from CALUYS010000006.1 coordinate 30,418, forward strand.
GTTGTGGTCATATGGTTATTATGATCAACGAATTGATCATGAAGGAAATGTTGAAGTTGCTTATATTCGTAAGCATTATGACTTTTTAACAGATTTGAATGTAGAAGTTGAAATTGATACATTTGGAGAAAAGGTTAAGGTTAAAGCTTATCGTGTTGAACCATCATTGTTTGGCACTTGTCCTGTATATCTTTTAACAACGGATATTGAAGGTAATAGTGAATGGGCACGTAAAATATCACATAGGTTATATGATGGTGATGAAAAAATAAGAATAGCACAAGAAACAGTACTTGGTATCGGTGGTGTTCGTGTGTTACAAGCTTGTGGATTGGATTTTGATGTTATCCATATGAATGAAGGTCATGCACTTCCAGCTGCCTTTGAATTGTTGCGTCAATACAATGGTGATTTAAATGCAGTAAAACAAAAGACAGTATTTACAACACACACACCTGTTGCTGCAGGCAATGAAGTTCATTGGGTTGATACGTTAATGGAAGGTGGCTTTTTTGCTGGATGTTCTCGTGAAAGAGCTATTGAGTTGGGTGGTGAAAATTTCTCATTAACTGTCGCAGCTCTAAGAATGAGTAGGATTGCAAATGCTGTTTCTCAACTTCACGGCTTGGTTGCAAATAAAATGTGGGAATGGGTTGAAGGACGTTGTCCTATAAGAGCTATTACAAATGCTGTTAATCTACATTACTGGCAAGATGAACGTATGAAAAATGCGAAAACATTTGATGATTTGCTTGATGCAAAATTTGAAATGAAACAGGAATTATTTAAATATATTGCAGATACAGCGGGTAAAAGATTCGATCCTAATGTTTTAACAATAACTTGGGCACGTCGTTTTGCTGATTATAAACGTGCTTGGCTTATATTTATGGATAAAGAACGTATTACTAAGTTATTAAACGAAAATAAAGTTCAACTTATTTTTGCTGGTAAGTTTCATCCAGATGATGTTATGGGTCGTGAGATGTTTAATAAAATTTTAAATATGTCGCATGATTTGAAAAATGTTGTTGTATTACCAGGTTATGAGCTTGAATTATCAGGACGTTTGAAACGTGGATCTGATATTTGGTTTAATACACCACTTCGTCCGTTAGAAGCTTCTGGTACTTCAGGTATGTCTGCTAATATGAATGGAGCATTACATTTTTCTATTTATGATGGTTGGACTGTTGAAGGTACTTTCCCGGGTATTAATGGTTATACCGTTGAATATCCAGGACTTGACGATGAGATACCTTGGGAAGAACGTCATTGGAAAGACCACGATTGTATTATGAATATTTTGGAAAATCAAATTATTCCTACATACTATCATAATAAGCTTGAATGGGCTCGTTTGATGCGTCAAGCTATACGTACTTCTGAAGCTTATTTTAACTCCGATAGAATGGTTATTGAATATTATAACCGTATATATAAACCAATCGCTCACGGTGAAGCTTCTAAAGAAATGACACACGAAATAGGTCAAGTACAATCGCCTAATCAAGATGCTTGGAATTATTCAAATATTAAATAAAAATAACTAAATAAAAAAGAAGCTTTTTTGAAAAAGCTTCTTTTTTATTGTGCTTTATTTTCATTTTTCAATTAGTATTAACTAGCCAATAATAGCCGAAATTTAAAAAGGAAACAATATGAGTATAAATATTTCTAAAATTAAGAAAGATCTAATTTCTATTAGATCTAATTATAAAAAGTCACAATATAAAACATTAACATTAAATAAATCTAAACAAGATAAAAAATATATAGTACCAACTTTTAATCATTACAAAGCAAAGTATTTAATTATTAATAATCCAGAAAAAAAACAGCAAAAAACACTTGATGAATATTCAGAAAGAATTTATACATATGCCAATCAATACTTTAGTGACAATTATGATTTAATAAAAGAGCAATTTAGTATTTTGGGAAAAGTTTCATCTCGTGTAAAAACCCTTACATCAATAAAAGCTAAATTAACAAGAGTGTTTAAAAACCCAACCGAAAAAATTTCATATAAACAAGCATTATCAAACGTTGGAGATGCAATAGGTTGGAGATTAGTTGTAAGTAAGGAACAAAAGATCCAATCAATAGTCGATAAGTTATGTGATCTTATCAATAAAGATGAATTAAAAGTAACAATCCTTCATAATTATGTAGGAGAAAATGGTCAACCTTATTTTTCAGAAGAGCAAGTAAACCAAATTCAATTAACAATGAAAAAAAAATATCCCGATATAGAATTTATTGGATTTCAAGGTCAAGAAATAAAAAAATCAGGATATACAACAACTCAAATGATGGTTATCCTAAAAAATGGAATTCAGGGTGAATTACAGATTAGAGGAGAAGAAATACAAAGACTTGCAGAAATTGAACATTTATATTATGATATTGATTTGGGGAAACCTACTAAATATCCTGAGTTAAAAGCAATTGTAAGTAATATGACTCAAGATCAAAAAAAACTATATAATATATATTTGTCCAATTTATATAATTGGGCACGCAAGAAAGAGCGTGGTGAGGCTGTCGAACAACCTTCATTACCTATTAATATAAGTCCTGAATTGTCATATGATTCACTCAAGAAAAAACATGATGCATAAAAGAGCTAAATCAAAGGAGTTTATTAATGTTCCCCAATATTAATAATAGAATAACAGAATCAGTATCGTCAATTAAAATAGAGAAAACAAATATGAATACTTTAAAAAAAACAATTGAAAGGTTATATGCACGAGCAGAAAGAGAAATTCCTGAATACGGTTCTTTTTCCTTAGTATCTGAAAATGTAGAAGCTGGAGAACTTGTTAGTGATAAAATTGGCAATTTAGTTTTTGTAATTAGACCTAATGAGGATAAAAAGTATCCTAAAGAAAGAATTATGGAAATAAAAGTTGCTACCCCATCAAAAAAGAGTAGTGCTTCAATGATAATATCATTAGGCTCAAAAGAACAGATTCTGGAAAAATTAAAAAAAGAAACACTTTGTGAAGATGTACAAAAATTTATTAATACTTGTGCTGAAAAATTTGAAGAAAATAATTATATATAAAAAAAGATTTATTTAATCTTACCCAAAACCCTAGCAAAGTAAAAAAGGTGTTTCAAGAAACTTTTAACAAATGGTTCCTGTATTCAACGGGAGCCATTTTTAATTTGTTCCATTGATACCTTTCATGATTGTAATAATACATATATTCATTTATTTTTTCAACTAATTCACTAAACGTTTTACAATTTTTGTAATCAATCTTATTTTATAAATGCCCAAAGGAGCTTTCTATAGAAGCATTATCTATATAATTTCCCTTTACTAGAAATTGATTGGATAATATTATTTTTGTTTTTAATTTTTTAATTACATTCAATACTATTGATATTGTTAGATATTTTACATCTTTTTATGAAACTATTTTTTCTGTTTTAATATCTTTCTTTTTAGGGCTTTTATTTACAAACAAAAGTTTTAGTATGATATTTCTTAATTCATTGTATATTTTTATTTTCTTTTTACTGTAACTCCATATTAACTTTCTAAATTCATTGTTCTTGTCCTATATCTTGCAAGCTTTTTTTGATTATTAAATTTTTTTCTAGCAAGATTTTCTTTGTGTTTTTTTATAGTAATAACTACTTTGATTGACTCTTGAACAAGCACATAAAAAAAAAAGACATCGAATGATGAATAGGATGTAAAATCAATAAATTCAAAATTTTAAGTTACTTCTTTTAACTCCTGCTTGGGAACTTTTTTTTAGAAATTCTATCTGTTGTTTTATGCATTTCATTTCTTATTTGAGCTTTTGCGATTTTTCGTTTATTGTGAATATTGTTTTTCTTGGGTTATATAATGTTCCCGAGTATTCTATTTTCTCTTAAAATTAAAACCCTAAAACCAATTTTTTTTACTTTGTCTAGGTTTTAGGGTTTTAGTTGATTTATAATTCAATCATTTACTATATCTGAAGTTGTTTAACAAACTTCCCATTTAAAATTATTCCAATTAAATTTACATTTTGAACTGAACATTTTTTGAAACCAATTCATACAATCGACATCAACTTGGTTTTGTTGTTGAATTGTTGTATTTTGTCTAAAAGACTTAATTGTTTTTTTATAATTAGAATTTTCTTTTGTTGATGATTTTAAAGATGTTTTTAAATTTTTATTTTCATTTTTCAACGTCTTAATTTGTTTTTGATATTGAGCAATTTGTTTTTGTAAGTCTTCAGCTGTTGTTTGAATTGATGTTTTGCTTACTACATTTGATGATGAAGAATTTTGTGATTTCGCCGAATGAAATATTTTACTCCAAAGTCTTGAAAAAAAACCTCCTGTTTTATTTATACTATTTGCTTGACTTTCAATAATTGTTGATGCAACATCAGAACTTTCTTGTCTTAAACCATTTGCAAGAGCTTCACCTATCTCACCGGTAGTTTCACTTACTACCTCTTTAATTGCTTTTGATTGAGCTAGTTTTGTAACATCTTCAACATCAACTTGTCTTACTACAGATTGAACAATTTTATCAATACCACTCATTAATAATGCCCTTCATTTTTCTTATTTATTTATTTATATAATATTTAAAACAATAAAAAATCTATAATTTCATTAATATAAATATATTTAACAAAATGTTACAAATACAATAAATTGAATTCAATAAGTAATCGAAACACTATCACCTAAAATAAATTAGGATAGCAAGAAAAGAAGATAGCAAGGATGAAACAATTTTAGAGAATTTAAGTTCTAGCAAACCAGTTGAAATAATAAAATAATACTTCAAGACGAAGGATTGTCAATAAAAAATAACAAAAGAGCTAGGAAGCATTTCAAGTGCTATACAAAAAAATTAAATTTTTAAGGAGATATTTATTACAAAGGCAAATATATAATTTTTTAGGCAGGTATTAGAGCCTAAAATAAATGTAAGTAATCCCATAAAAACGAGAAAATCAATATTTTTTAATAACGTTAGATGCAAAATTTTATTAAAAATAACTTAAAATATTAATATTCCTCAGAAATAAATTATCGCATTTATTACTAAGACACTTAGTGGAAGAATCAAGAAGAATAAGAAATAAATAATCAAGCTGTTTAATAGTGATGGTAAATAATTAAACTTGTAAATCTATTATTAAAAAACGATTAAAAAGACATCTAACACCACATCCAATTCGATAAGTAGTCTAATGAAACATTATCGAAAAACTATTAAAAGTATACGAAATGATAATGGATGTGGGTTCTCTAAATATAAAAAAAATAACAGAGGGGGAAAATGTGTATGTCGAAAATTGGATTAACAATAGACCGATAAAAATTCTTGATTATATTCCAACTAAAGAAGTTTTTGCACTTGATAGTGTTGCGATTGCTTCTTGAATTCACCCATTAATATTTGTAAACAAAAATTTGCAAGAAGATTAATATTTATTTTTATCAATAAGATTAAACAACATAACATAAATATCATCAGCATAATAAAGTTTTACTAAGAGATATTTATGCTCATAACGTTCAGCTGTAATAAAAGCACTTGGAGGTGTCACTTTTCGTGAACTTTTAAAAAAATTGTTCATTTTTTCAAAAAATCCATCGTGGAATTTTTGCCATTTTGTTTTTTTTACCTTTGGTATATTCTTTTCATAAAATCCAAATGGAACAGGTTCCTTTTTAATTGCTGGAATTATATAACTTACTTTGCCACTTACTTTAAATAAAACAATATCCCTATTTTTATAATGTCTTGGGGTTAAAATATAATAACCATGTGGGACCATTGTATCTTTAAAATATAAGTCAGTTGATGTCCTAAATAAAGGATAGGGCGAATATGCATAGCGAAAATTATCCTCATCCTGATATGGATCAATATTATTATAAAAAGTAAAATCAACTTTGTTTGTTTGTTCATATAATTTTATATAATCAGTTGCAGTTGCAAAAGATGTTATATTTATAGCTATTAAAATTAAAATATAAAATATTTTCCTCATAATTAAAATAATAATTCTTTCCTCTTAATTTTCAATCCACTTAAATGATTTTACATAGTCATTTGAATTTATATCACCATCAACAACAGCTTCGAAATATCGACAAGCTTCCATTTTATCGTTTTTTACAAGTGTTGGAATTTTCTTTAAATTATTATCATCATAAATTGATTCTTTTCCAATTATTGAAAATAATGAACTGATAGAAGCATTTCCTATTGGACCTAACAATGATATTGCACTTGGTGATAATTTCCCATACACGTTCATTTTTGCATCCATATTAATATAATTATAGTTACCATTTACATATACACTCATATTTTCACCCTGTGAATATATATTTATATCTTTTACTTGAGAATCTTTTATAATAAGATTACCTTTTATACGTGCAAAATAACCTGTTTTAATGGGCACAACTAAATCTATTATATTATTTATAGTTAACCCTAAAGGACCTCTTTTTATAACATTCCCTGCTCTTAATAAATACTCCAATGAGCCTAACTTAGGAAGCCTGCCATCATTTATTTCAAAATTTATATCACCATCCAAATTTTTTATACGTTCTTCTTCTGTTTCCCCTGAGGTTATTAAATTTACATCACCATTTAACCTGCCTTGTATTTGATTTTCTACATCAAGTAAAAATTTTGCACTCATATTTGCATCCAAATTATTTAACTTTAAACTTGTATTTATTTTATTTGTTTTTAAATTATAATCTACACGACCAAACAAATTACCACCAAGACCTTCTATTCTTAGCTTTTCTATTCTGAAAATACCATCATTATCCTTTTTTAAATTAGCAAGAAAATTTTTACCAATTTCATTACGTATTAATACATTATCTATATGCAAATTTGCATTTTCGATAATTATATTATCAAAATTTGCTTTAAATTTCATATCGTCTATATTGTTTGAAACGAGAATTGTATTAAATTCTCTTTTCTGGGAATTTGTCGCTCTTGATATAAAATTTATTGCTTCACTTAGATTTAAATTTGTTAAATGAAAGTTTAAACTATCTACTTTTAATGGACTATTTATATTATTCTTTATATGTGTATCAAATTCAAAATCTGAATTTAATGTTGAACCATTTGAGTTTATATTTATTGAATTGTCTGACTTAAATTGCATATTTAAAGTCTTTATTTTTGTTCCATATAAAGGCATATTTGCATTAAGTATATCTAAATACCCAACAATTTTAGGGTCTTGTATTTTTCCATTTAATTTTATATCACAATTAAAAATGCCTTCTTTAAATATTGATTTTTTAAAGATAATATTTAACAATCTGGAATTTAAAGGCTTTTCTGTTTTTATATGAATATTATTAAAATATACATTTTTAATATCTTTATAATTTAAAATATTTCCTCTTATACAAATCATTTTTAACGGATTTTTTTTGTTATTTTGTGTTTTAACATATTTTAAATATTCTAAATTTTTTAAATCAATTTTTTTATTTTCAAATAATATTATACTTCTAATTTCACGTAAATAATCTTCATCGCCTATATTTGCACCCATATAAGATATATCAGATCCTTCATTTAATCTCAAAATAGGACTAATGTTTAAATTATTATCATAAAATACAAAATCCGTAAGTACATTTATATCTCCTTTAACTTTTAAAGGATAAACCATAAAAGAATTTATAGCTTTTGTTACTAAATTATCAGTTAATTTAAATGTAAAATACCCTTTTATATATGGATTATAGAAATTACTAATTTCTGATTTTAAAAATATAGGCGTCTTATCAATTTCACCAGTTAGTGATTTTATAATTATTCTATTTTTCATCATTTCAATATTTGATGTATTTATAACAATTGGAAATTTTAATATACTATGATTAAAACGAAGATCGTTTATAGTTATTACCCCATTTACACTCTCATTTTTTATTTTTAAGCAGCAATTACAACTACCTTTAAAATTTTCATAAACATTAAATATTTTATCCAACTCTTTTATTTTTAAATTTAAATCTTTATACTTGTTTAAAAAGCTTAAATCAAAATTTTGTGCATCAAATAATAAATTTATATTTCTTTTTTGAAATATATTATTAATATTTCCATTAATAAACATACTTGAATCAGCAGGGGCATTAATTTTTAAATTATTAACATAAATATTTTTATCAAGTTTTATTTTACCACTTATTGCTCTTAAAGGATAATTATTTTCATTTATAGTATTTAAAAATTCAAATCTACCAACTAATTTATTTAAATCAAAATTGCTAATATTGCCATAATATTTTAGCTTAAATTTTAATCTACCTCCAATTTGACTTAAAAGTTTAAAAGCAAAATCTTTTAGACCTAACTGATTTAATAGAAAAGACTTATTCATTCCTTTAATACAACTATTTAAATTAATATTAGAAGATTCAATAATAATAGGTTGTTTATTATCTTTAATATCTGTTTTAACAATTATTTTATCATTATTAAATTTGCCATTTAAATCTATTATAAGATTTTCTTTATTTTTGTCATAAGTTTTATATTGTATTTTACCATTTAAGTCATTAATAGGATTATTTAAAAAGGTGAGATAAACATCATTATCCTTCATTTTTATATCACAATTGCAATTTAAATCATCAATTAAGTTTTCACCTTTGTTTTCATCAATTTTTCCATAGAGTGATAAATTGATATCCATTTTTTTTGTTAATTTTGCTATTAAATTAAAATTATGAGAGTATTTTTTTAACCCTTGACTCAAGACAACAAGGTTTTTAGCAACATCAGCATCAAGATTGCTTGAAGATATATTCAAATTAACGTCACTATATATTGTAAAATCGCCTTTAACTTTTATTTCATTATTTTCAATATATGCTTTTTTCGTTTCAAAATGCATATCTTTACCATTAAAAATTAAGTTACCAGTTGCATTTTTTATTATTCCATTTATTGTGTCGTATTCAACACTTGAATTATTAAAATTAAATTCACCATATAAAAAACTTTCACTTAATGTTCCTTTTGCAAGTAAATTAATATTCCCAAATCCATCTATTTTCATATAAGGCAAAGGTCCAAGTTTAAATCCTATTATTTTTTTTATAGGTATAAGTGAAACCATAGCTCGATTTAAATCGACATTATTACTTGAGATAATTTTATATTCCCCACTTTTATCGTCATACAGTTTTGAAAATCCTAAAATTTTGACAAATTCACTCTTACTTGTATAAACTTTTGTATTTAAATTAAAAGTATCTCCTTCAAATTTAATATCCACTTTTGCTTTTGGAACATCAGGGAAAGATTTAACCACATAACAATCACTTGCAAGAATACTTCCATAAACTTTTGGCTTATTATACTTCCCTTGAATCTTAACATTACCATTTATTTTACTATATATCTTATATTTTTTTAAATTAACGATTGGTTCAAACTGAATATTATTTATTTTTTGAGGCAAAATATCTATTAGCTTTTCTGCTCTCAAATCATTGATTTTTAAATTTAAATCAAAAAATGGCTTTTGATAAGATATGTTTTTAATTTTTCCCGATAGTAATATATCTAAAAAATTATTATTAATATTTAAATTATCAACAAATAAGTCGTCTTTTTTTATAATAACATTTGAAATTATTTTAGTTTTATCTTTTAAAATTACATCTTCATATTTAAACTTGTTTAAAATAATATAAAGTTTAAATTTGTTTATTTTATTATCTGTTAATGTTTTAACAAATAAGTCTCCATTTGTATATATTTGATATTTAGGAAAATATTTTACTAATACTTTTGTATCAAAACCTTTTATATAGCCATTCAAACTGAATTTTTCATCATCAAAATATTGATTTAATGGCAATTTTGAAGCAAGCTCAAAATCAAAAATAGTATTTTTATTATTTATATTTAAATTACCATCAATTTCAACTTTTAAAAATTTTGATTTATAATTATTTACTAAAAGTTTATTACCTTTAAAACATATTTTATTATTATAAAATTTATCATTAAAACTTATATCATAATTAAATAAATTAACATTAATATTATCATATTTAAGTTTTAAATTTGTTGATTTCAATGGAATATTAATAAAATTAAAAAAACCTTCTTTATCTCGACTAATGTTTAGTTTAAGATTTTTTATATATAATGATTTTAAATCAACAATTTTAAATATTATTTTTAAAGGATAAAATTCAAAATTTGTTTGTTCCAAATTTAAAATATTAATATTTTGTTTTGTTTTTATATTTAAATTGTCAATATTTAAAGAACAAGAAAAATCTAATTTTGTCTTAAAATTAAATTTATCATAATTTAAGACAACATTTGATTTGTTTTCAAAAATTTTTATTATCTTATTTACATTGCTATTTATTAACTTTGGGAAAATATACAGATATGAAAATTCAAAGATAATAAATAATAAAAATATTATGATAAAAATATATTTAAATTGTTTACTCATATAAATTATTATAAACAATTTTTGATAATTAGACCAATATTTTATAAAAGATTATTAAAATAATCTAATTTGTTGTTGTTGATATGGGATATATGGTGAATTATTTGGGATATATGGAGTTGCAGGGCTAATAATTTGAGAGCCATAAACTGGCATATTTGAATATACATTAACAGGATTCAAATAAGAAACATTTGAATTAGTAGGTGATATAGGGACGTTTGATATTTTTGAATATGGAATTTGATTATTGTTTAACATAATACTACCTAACGGGTTATTTGAAGGTTTTGAAACATTAAAAAGATTTTTACCTAAAAAAGAAGTAATTGACCCGACAAAAAATAATTTCCCCAAATAATTACGACTAAAAATTGTACCTAAACAAGCTAGACTTAAAGTTAGAAAATTACTTGATAATGATTTAATAGCACCTTTTAACCAACCTTTTGTTTTAGCATATAAATTTTGTAAATTAGTAGGTTGGTTTGATCTTAAATACGATACTGACTGATATGGATTATTTATTAACATATTTGCATTTATTGGATTATTAAATTGATTTTGCATGTTTAATTCAGATACATCTGCATTTGCTGAATTTTTTGCATTTTTATATGCATCATAACCACAAGATGCCATAATAGTTAATGAGCCAATAGTTGTAATAGTGGACAATAAGGAACTAAAAAGATTTTTATTTGCCATTATTATCAACCTCATTTTGAATTATTTTATCATTTTGAGTAACTTGTATTTTTTGAGTATTCATTTCAAGTAAAACCTTTGATGCCATTTTTGCTTCTTCTCCACCATATGCTGTTGATTTTTGAAGTTGAGTTAATATATCATAAGTTAAATCATCACCTTTAGCATCTTTTGTATCAAGTAAACACATAGCAAGAATTCTAATACGTGGTTCAACATCTTGAAGAGCTAAATTTAAAAGATTATTTAATGCAACATCATCATAACGTGATTTATCTTCACGAAAACATTTGCCTAACATTTCAATCCCTTGAGTTCTAATATCACGATTATCATTTCTCAAATAATTTTCCAAAGTTTTGATATACTCATCAGTCAACAAAGTTAATTCTTTTGTTTCAACTTTTCCTTTTTCATTATCATAAGATGGTAAATTTAATTCATTATTATTTTTAGTTTCTTCAAAATTTTCTTGTTTTTTGTTTTCTTCTGGAGTTATATTTTCATTATCATTATCATTAAAATTGTCATATATATTTTTATCATTTTGAGATTCATTCTCAAATGTCGGCATTTGAGTTTGATTTAATTTTTCTTCATTAATAGAGTTTAACTTTGGACTTTCTGTATAATGATTATTAAAAGTTGTATTATTACCGGGGACTACAGCAGGGTTATATATAATTATATTTACACCTGACCCATTTCCATTGGGTGTTTTTGTCGGAACATAAACTGTTTTTTGATTTGGTAATTGAGTTGTTGTTAATTCATTTTGTATATTTTCTCCAAAACTCATTTGTTTCTTTTTGGGGATACATTTTGAATTTTGTATAACTTGATTATTATAACAAAAAGAATTATTATTAAAATTAGGGTATGATATATTATACATAATCACATTCTATAAAATATTTACACATATAAGTAAAAACAAATAGAAAAAAAATAATGCCTAAAAAATAATAAATATTAAGAAAATTTAACAATATGACAGATTTTGTAAAAGAAGTTGAAAAATTAATGCAAATACCTGAAGGATATTGCAAAGCTTGTGGAAAATGTTGTGAAATAGGAACAGCACGAGGTTGTTTAACATACGATGAACTTTTAAAGGTTGCAAATAATGAAACTAATGCTCCTTATAATATTGTAAATAGTGCTAATGATTTTCTTGCGACTTTTGTTCCTTTTGAGACAATAGATGAAGCTAGGAAGGTCAATTCACATTTTGTCGATATGATATTAAAAACAACTAATAAAAATGAAAATGAAGTCACTTTTTTTCATTGTCGTTACTTAAAAAAAGATAAAAAATGTCAAATATATGAAGATCGCCCCACTTTTTGTCGCAAATATCCAGCTGTAGATGAACGTACTTTTTTCTTTGAAGGATGTGGTTTAGAAAAAGTTATAAAAGAAAATATAAAAAAAGTTGCTGATATAATAAATTATTTAGAACAAAAAGAAAAAAATAATGGATAATAAGTTTAAAATAGAAAGTAAGTTTAAACCAACAGGCGATCAACCAAAAGCAATAGCATCACTTGTAAATGGTTTAAATAATGGATTAAAAAATCAAACACTACTTGGGATTACAGGAAGCGGTAAAACGTTTACTATCGCTAATGTTATTGAAGAAATACAAAAACCAACCCTTGTTATAGCTCATAATAAAACACTTGCGGCACAGTTATATAACGAATTTAAAGAAATTTTCCCAAATAATGCTGTTGAATATTTTATAAGTTATTATGACTATTATCAACCTGAAGCATATATACCAAGAACGGATACATATATTGAAAAAAGTGCAATGATAAATGAAGAAATAGATAGATTACGTCATAATACAACTCGTAGTTTATACGAACGAAAAGATGTAATAATAGTTGCATCAGTCAGCTGTATTTATGGTTTAGGGACACCTCAAAGTTACTATAAAGGAACAATTACAATAAATACAACTGATAATTTAAATAGAGATGATTTTTTAAGACATTTAGTTTTCACTCAATATTCTCGTAACGACCTTGAGCTGAAACCTGGAACTTTTAGAGCAAGAGGTGATATTGTTGAGTTTATGCCAACATTTGAAAAAGTCATAAATAGGATTGCTTTTTTTGGTGATGAAATTGAAAAAATAACCCGCATTGATCCATTGTCAGGTGAAATCCTTGGGAAACCGGATAAACTAATAATTTATCCTGCCGTTCACTATTTGTCATATGATAATGATGTCGATGAAACTATTGGTTTAATCAAAAATGAATTGAACAATCGACTTGTTGAATTAAAAAGCCAAAATAAACTTTTAGAAGCACAAAGACTAAATGAAAGAGTCAATTATGATATAGAAATGATAAAAGAAATGGGATATTGTAATGGAATTGAAAACTATTCAAGGATTATAGAAAGACGACCACCAGGGAGTGCTCCAAGTGTATTGCTTGATTATTTTCAAGATGATTTCTTACTTGTAATTGATGAATCACATGTTACCTTGCCACAATTGCGAGGAATGTATAATGCCGATAAATCAAGAAAAGAAGTGTTGGTTGATTATGGTTTTCGTCTGCCTTGTGCTGTAGATAACCGCCCTTTGATGTTTGAAGAATTTTGGAATAAAGTCAACCAAAAAATATTTGTCTCTGCAACACCTGGAGATTTTGAGCTTGAAGTTTCTCAAAATAAAGTTGACCAAATTATTCGTCCCACAGGTCTTCTTGACCCTGATATTAAAATTTATCCAACTTTAAACCAAATTGATGTCTTAATGGATGAAATAAAGACAACTACATCAAATGGATATAGGACTTTGATTACTACTTTGACAAAACGTATGGCTGAAGATTTAACTGACTATTTATCAAAATTTGATATCAAAGTTAAGTATCTTCATAGTGGAATTGAATCAATTGAACGTGTTGAAATATTGCGTGATTTAAGACTTGGCAATTTTGATGTATTAGTAGGCGTAAATTTACTGCGTGAAGGACTTGATATGCCTGAAGTCGAACTTGTTGCTATTATGGATGCTGATAAAGAAGGATTTTTACGATCTTCAAAAAGTCTTATTCAAACTATAGGAAGATCTGCAAGAAATGCAAACGGACGAGTTATACTCTTCGCTGATAAAATTACCGATAGCATGAAAGATGCCATTGACAAAACTTTATTTAGACGACAAATTCAAAAGGATTATAATAAAAAATATAATATAATTCCAAAAACAATAATCAAACCCATTGAAAACAACCTTCTTCAACTTATAAACTCTTATCGAAGTGTTGAGGATATTGTTTTTGAAGAATTGACTAACTTAAATCTTGATATAAATGATGTTCCAAAACTTATTAAACGTATTGAAAAAGAAATGCATAGTGCTGCAAAACAGCTTGATTTTGAACGTGCAGCAAGTTTGAGAGATCAATTAAAAAAAATGAAAGAATTAAATAAATTTAATAAATAAACTTTTAAGTTTTATATTTTATATGTTCATTATAAAAATCAAGACATTCTTTGGGATAATCCATATTTTTAAACTCGTCGGATAATAGTTCGCTTGGAATTCCAGCATGATGAATACGTGGAATTAAATCTTTAGCTTTCATTTCTATTGGCTTTTGATATTCATCATCAGTATCATTTAAAATAAATACAAGTTCATTATTTTTGTTGTTTTTGTAACCAACAACTGTTAATTCATGACCATTTGTAACACGATTATTTTTATCCCAATAAGTAATTCCAACAATTACATTTGAGTCATGATTTAATGACTGAATCAAGTGATCAACTTTTTGTTTATAATCGCCTTTATCCTGTAAAATATTATTTTCATCAATCATTTGATAAGTAATTGTTACTTTATTTTTATTTTCAACAATTTGTTCAACAAAATTTTTCTCAATGGCAGTTAATCCTCGACCATCAGCACTAAAAATGCTATCATTTGTATCTGTTAAAGAATTATAAGTTCCCTGAGTCCCCAAACTCATGAAAGTTGATTGAAGAAGAACATCAATACAAGACCTTTCTCCACGTTTTTTTGAAGCTGCTTGTTTTGTTGCTCTTATAATTGCATTTTTATCTGGCTTCATCATAACGGTTACATAATCTAAATTATCATTTTCAAAATCAACCTTAAAATCAACTAAATCATTTATTGAATTAATAATTGAATCTGACATACTTTTTAAATTGACTTTTTTATATATTGTCATTTCATTTGATGTCACATTTTCAACCATACGAGCAAATTCCGCAGGATGCTTAATTGCCAAATTAAACTCCATACTTGCTGCCACACAACAATTTGAAAAAGGATTTAGAGTATAAGCATTTATATTATTATTTATAGGATTTTCACTTTGTGTTTTTACATATAAACTATCTTTATTTTTTAATAATTGATTTACTTCTTTTCTTGAAAAAGTGCCAAACTTTTGTTCAATAGAAAATGGATTTGCCAATTCTTTAATTGTTTCATCAAGCACAACTTTGTTAGATAAACCATTGGCACGTTTTGTTGTTGCTATTTTATAAAGATTACTTATAACAGTTGATTTATCATTTGAATTACTATTAAATAATATTTTTTTATCAAGTAAATACTTTAAAGCACTTTTTGTCGTTTGAGAACAAGTATTAAAGACAACATCATACATTTTCTTATTATTTATATCATTTAATTCAAAGTTATTTTCAAAATTTATTGCATTACCAAATGATAAATTAGGATATCTCTGACTATAATAATTTCTTTGTTGCTGTAAATTTAAAATACTTTTATTATCTTGATATAATGAATTTCTCAAACTTAAAGAAGTCTGCTCTTTATTATCATTCACATTTTGTTTCTGTGAATTTGATAATATTCCAATACCTATTCTATTATTAACACTTGATGTAAAACTGACCATAACTTTTTCCTAACTATTTGTATTAAACACAAATATAAAAAAAATTGCTATTTTTTTTAAACTTTATTAAGTTTTGTTAATTTATGGTATTATGTTAACATGAATTCTTTAACTATAAATAATATTAAATTTAAACCTATATGTGAAGATAGACTTATATTTTATTTAAAAAAATTATTTAAATTTAAAAATCCAACACAAAAAATAAAAAAAATATATTTAGATATCATAAATAAATATTTGATATCTCCAAAGCTAAATTTGGAACACTATATTTTATATAATACCAATGAAACTGTTCAAATTATTGAAACAATTTGGAATAGCTCAATTTATGAAATATATAAGGTTAATTACAATTATTCAGATATTTTAATGCAGAATCTAAATCAAATTTTTATTTTAAATGAATTTGAAAAAAAAATATTTGAATCTAAAATAATTTTGGAACCACTTATTAGAAAATCAGGGTTAAATCTAAATATACCAACAACAAAAAAACTTATACTAACCGAAGGGATAACAGAACAATTATTGTTACCAAGATTTGCACAAGTTTATGGTTACGATTTTGAGCAAAATAATGTGGAACTCATTCAAGCAGGTGGCAAAAATCAAGTTGCAAAATATTATCTTGATTATATCAACTATGTTAAAATTCCCATAATTATTTTACTTGATAGTGATGCAAAAACTATTTATGATATTTTAAAATCAAAACTTAGAAAATCAGATAAAATAATTATACTTAAAACTGGAGAATTTGAAGATTTGCTTTTATCTTCACTTATTAAAAAAGCTATTAATTCAAATTTTAAAAATGTTGTTCAAATTAACATTTCCGATATTGATAAAAATATATCAAAAGTGGAAGCTTTGGAAAAACTTTATCGTGTTAAGTGTCTAGGAGATTTTCAAAAAGGTGAGTTTGCTAAACTTATTGAAAAAAATATTTCAAATAAAACACACCTTTCAAAATCTATTATTAATATTTTAGATATTATAAAAAATGTTTAAACTAACTTTCTTCAATATCATATCCAAAGCTTTTCCATATATTAAACCCACCCATTAATATTTTTGACGGGTATTCATTTATTGTTAATTTTAATGCCGCTTTTGCACTAAGTAAACAATCTTGATTATAACTATAAAGAATATGTATTTGATTTTTGGACAAATTTGACATATATTTTTCCAAACGTTCATAAGGTACACTTATAGCACTTGGTATATGTTCATCATTAAATGAAGCTTCATCTCTTACATCAATTAAAATAATTTTTTCATCATTTTTATTTATTTTTTGAGAGAGTTCATTTGGACTTATTAAATAAGCAAGTTTCTTAGCAAAAAACTTTTGTGCTTTTTTTGTATCATATGTTAAATCATTTATATATTCATGCATTATCTTTTACTCCTTAATATCATTTTCATAAATATAATATTATGATTATTTAAAAAATTTATTAATCATTTGAATATTCTTCATGTATAGGAAAATAACTATAACAAATTGAATCTTTTTAACATATTATATAGTGTTAAATAAACTATATCACAAGTAAAAATTAATAGACAATTATTTTATAATAAAATTTATGGATGAAATAAGTTTAAGAAGTCAAATAGCTCAAAATATAAGAATTTATCGTGCAAAATTTAATATAACTCAGGAACAACTTGCAAATATGTGTAACACTACACAACAATATATTAATCAAATTGAAAATGAAAAAGTAACAATTAGTGTATATACATTATTAAAAATTGCAGAATCACTTGAGATTGAAGCTAATGATTTAATTTATGCTTCAACCTTAAATAAATCTTTGCGATAATATTTATTTTTAAATATTAATTCATTTACAAACTTATATATATCATTTTTATTGAATGAACATAAGGAGAGAACTCGGCCACCATTGGACAAAAGTTTGTCTTCTTTTTTTTTGACATTTGCAAAATAAACATCAACATTTTTGTATTTTTGCTTTAATTCTTTTAAATTTAATATTTCATCACCAATTATAGGTTGCTGTGGATAACCTTTTGACGATACTACAAGACAATAGGATTTTTTATCATTCCATTTTAATTTTATTTTATCTAAATTTTTATTCTTTGCATATATTAAAATTTTAAGGAAATCAGTTTTCAAAGATGTCAGCAAAGCCTGTGTTTCAGGGTCACCCAAACGCATATTATATTCCAAAACTTTTATACCATTATAAGTTAAGATTAGACCGCTATAAATAAATCCAATAAAATCAGCTTTTTCAGAAATAAGAGCTTCTTGCAATTTTTTTAAATATTCATCAATCTGATTTTTATATTTATCTTCAACAATTACTGGGCAATATGCCCCCATACCACCTGTATTTGGACCTAAATTATTTTCATACAGTCTTTTATAATCTTGAGAATATAAAAAAGGCAACAAAGTTTTCCCGTCAAATAAGCTGATAAGTGAAATTTCATCACCTTCTTGATATTGTTCAACCAAAACTTTTTTTGAAGCTTCACCGAACTCTCCATTTAAAAGTGTTTTTAGTTTTTCTTTGGCAACTTCAACATCATCACAAATAAAAACACCTTTTCCTTTACATAAACCATCTGCTTTCAAAACTATTTTTGTTTGGTTATATTTTTTTATAAATTCAACAAATTTTGTGTCGATATCTTCTTTTGAATTTATTATTTCAAAATGACTTGTAGGGATATTATATTTTTTCATAAATTTTTTTGCAAATATTTTGCTTGACTCAAGAGTTGAAAAATGTTTGTTTGCACCAATTGTTGAAATCCCATAAGAATTTAAAATATCAACAATACCATTTGAAAGGGGTTCTTCAGGTCCAATTATAGCTAGGTCTATTTTATATTCATTACATTTTTTAGCTAAATCATAAAAATCACAAAATTTAACCATTTCTCCTAAATCTTTAAATCCCTCATTTGGGTTTGCAAGAAACAACCTTGACAAAAATTTTGACTGTGAAATTTTTTTTGCAATTATATGTTCTCGAGCACCTGAACCATAAACAAGTACATTCATTTTTCTTTTACCATACAATATTTATCCATTTCTATTTAAACAAAAAGATAGCTATTATCAAACTTAATACAAAAAAAAGATTTTGAATGTTTGTATAAAAATTAATTCGTTTGTAATTTGCAAATATACCAATCACAAACGGAATAAAAATAAACGGTAATAATATCAAATTTAAATATTGTTTAAAAATAAAAGATTTGACACAAATTATCATAATTAAGCAAAGATAAAAAACCAAAATTACTGTTAGCAAAACTGAAAAATTAGCCATTAATTTAGGTCTATCTAGTTTTAAAAAACATTGAGCAACTACAAATGCAAGAATAAGCAATATATTTATAATAATAAAAAAATTAATTAACATTATTTATAATTTCCTTATTTTGTTTTAATTTATATAAAAATTCAACACTTTTATCAAAGACAAAATCTTTATCATTATCATATAACATAAGATGATAGCTGTTGTTAAGTATAAATAATTCTTTTTTTGTTGAATTTATATTATTATAAACAAACTTTGCACTTTTTACACTTGTTAAATCATCATCTTTTGAATGCATAATTAAAATAGGAGATATTACTTCATTCATATTTTTACGAGCTAATTTAGATAATTTCAGAAGTTCATAAACGCAACTGAGCGGGTAATTATCCATGGCGATTGAATTTTTACCCATTATCTTTTGAATACTTCTTCTTTTTTTTATATTTTTTATACCATACGGCTCACGTTCGGGGAATGTATAATAATAACGAATCAAAGTATATAACCCCAAAGGCATCATAAAATTATACCAAGGAATGGTCCAACCATCCA
The DNA here is from genome assembly GCA_944325065.1 of Candidatus Gastranaerophilales bacterium. Classification (GTDB taxonomy): domain Bacteria; phylum Cyanobacteriota; class Vampirovibrionia; order Gastranaerophilales; family Gastranaerophilaceae; genus UMGS1477. Next base: position 50,449 of record CALUYS010000006.1, read on the forward strand.
AATATAATGTTGTTGAAAGAGAAATTATACCACTAACTTGAGATTTATACTTTTGTCCTAGGATAAGAGCTAAGACAGCTCCTAAACATAAACCACCCAAATATACATTATTATATTTTTTCTTTAACTTTTTAAATTTATAGCTAGCAAAACTTATCCAATCTAAATAACGAACAGATCGTATTTGACAAGTATCTTCACCATGACCTGGAAGACAATATGCAAAAACATCATAACCTTGTGAGTGTAAATGTTGTGCATATTTTTTCATCTCAAAAGTACTGCCTGTTAATCCATGAAAAAGTAATATGGCATTGTTATATCTGTTATTTTCACAAATAAACTCAAAGTCTAAATCAGGTGAACTTTTCACAATTATCTTTCTAACCTCATAAATAATTGATCTAAAAGTTCTATTGCCATATTTATTTCATCTTTTGTAATATATAAAGAAGGTACAAATGTTATAACATTTTTATAATAACCACCATTATTTAAAACAAGGCCACATTTTTTGCCTTTATAAGTTAAATCACCCTTTAATCCTTCTTCTTGAAGTTTGTCACATAACTCACGATTAGGAGTAAATCCATCGGTTTGAGTTATTTCCATACGTAATGCAAGACCTAAACCATCAACATCACCGATAACAGAATATTTTGATTTTAAAGTTTTAAGTCCCTCTAAAAAAAGTTGACCTTTTTCATTAACACTTGTTTCAAAATCCTCTTCTTCCATAATTGACATAACTTCATATCCCGCTCTTGTTCCCAAAGGATTTGAAGAATATGTAGAATGAGCTCGTCCTGGTGGGAATATATCAGGTGCAATTAGCTTTTCTTTAGCCCACAATCCTGCAAGCGGATTTAAACCATTTGTTAAAGACTTTCCAAATGTGATTAAATCAGGAGTAACACCAAAATGCTCAATAGCCCATAATTTTCCTGTTCTATAAAGTCCCATTTGTATTTCATCAACAGCAAAAACTATATTAAATTCATCTAAAACTTTTTTTAATTCTTTAAAATAACCTTTTGGAGGTACAACATATCCGCCTGTTCCAAGCAATGGTTCGCAAATAAATGCACCGAATTCACAATCTCCTGTTTTTCTATCGTAAAAAGAATTATATTCACTTTCAAAATTCTTCGCAAATTGCTTTACACAATAGAAGTTACAATTTTCGCATTTTTTTCCATAATGACAACGAAAACAATAAGGGAATGGAACAAAATGTGCTCTATCTGAAAAATGACCATATGATTCACGATAACGATAACTTGATGTAATACAAGATGCCCCTATTGTTCGACCGTGATAACCACCCATAAATGCAAACTGCCTATTTTTATGGGTATAATTTCTCAAAACTTTTATAGCATCTTCAATAGCCTGTGCTCCGCCAACATTGAAATGAACACGCCCCTTTTCTCCAAATCTTTTTATCATACCTTTTGCTATTTTTTGAGACAATAAAGCTTTATAATTATATATAAATTTTGGTGCAATCCCTGGCATTGTATTTATTTGGTCAATAACAGCTTCACTTACACGCTTATTTTTATATCCAAGATTACAAGATGCATACCACATTTGAAGATCTAAATATGGGGTATCCTTACTATCATACATGTATGATCCATTACATGATGAAAATATTTTTGGTAATTCGCTATAATGTGCCGTATCTCCCCATGAGCAATACTTATTATCAAGTTCACGTATTTGTTCATCAGTCAAATTATTTACATCTTCTTTTAATATCATTCTTCTACCTCGTCCCTTTTATTATTTATAAAGCTTTATAATATAATTAACTATATTTTTATGTCGTTAAAACTATTAAATCTAATATAGGGTATATTATTTCTACTCAAATATATAGCTAAATAATTTTTAGCATATATTTTATTCATTTTACCTGAAACACAAACATCTGACAAGCCATCACCAATATAAATCAAATCATGTTTTTCAAGTCTTTCAACTTCCACAACATTACATTTACAAACTCCTGATTTTCTTTTGCATAATTTATATTTATCATCATAAATCGGAATAAATTTACCATCTATTTTTTCAAGTTTATTTGCAAAAACCTTAATACCTTCAATATTATATTTTTTTAAAACATTATATATAAAGATATCAAATCCGTCACTTACAATTGTAAATTTAATATTTCTTTTTTTTATTTCATTATAAAAATCGAGAAATGTTACATCAATTTCTAAACTATCAAAAAAATCTTCCAATTCTTTTTTAGAAAGTGTTCTCACAAGTTCCATTTGCTGTTTTAAGCATTCCCTTGATCCAATTTTGCCATCTTTCCATAGTTTTTCAATGTCAAGCCATTTATCATTTGCAAAAAATTTAAGAAATTTTCCGATTGTATCTTCTTTGGTTATTGTACCATCAAAATCACAAAATATTTGAAATTCTTTATACATAACTTTTTTATTATATTACAAATAAAAAATCATGGACAAATTTTTTACAAAAAAATTAATCAGTAAAAAATCTCTTATTTTTTTTCAAACATAAACTACAACATGGTGCTTCTAAGTAAGTTTTTGTTGAAAATTCGTTTAAATCAGGTCCACTTCGACCACGATAATCATTTGCTAGAAAGTTACAACAATATACACCTTTTGATGTTAAAATTCGACTTGTTTTGCAATCAATATTGTCAATTTTATAATCCATTTCCAATAATTCATCATCTACTTTAGATTTATCATAATAAGGAATTATTTTAACATTTTGTTTTGGCAAATAAGCATTATATCTTGCTAAGATTTGATTAAAACCATTAAGTAAATTTTCTTCGTTTTCATCATAATAATTTGTACATAAAATTATTGGAGAAAAGTCATATTTTAAAAGACTTATAATAGCATTTATACTTTTACGGAATATTCCACGTCCTTTTAAATCATCAACTTTAAACTCATCATAGTGTTCAATACCTATTTTAAAATACAAGTTTGAATTGTCAAACTCGTCTTCAACTTTTGCAAAAAAACGTGCTTTTTTATCATTTATATTAACACCATTTGTAATAATTGTTGTATTAGTTTTTCTTAAAGACATTCTTAATATATTATTAAACTGAGGATGCAACAAAGGTTCACCTCCAGTAAGGTAAATATTTTCAACAGATTTTGTTGCATTAGAGTATATTGTATTTTTTATTAAATCAACAGATATAAAATCCGATTTTTCTAATTTTTTATGTGGAGTTATATAACAATGTTTACATCTTAAATTACAATTAGCATAAGTAAGCTGTATAAAAAGATTTTCAAGTCGATTTAACTCACAAACCTGTGATGTGATTATTTTATCCATAAATACTCCTTAAATATAATTGATTAATTTTTTATAAATTCATATTATTCGAAATATAAATATTTAAATATTCCCAAATTGTATAAATTAATATTAATCTTATCCATCATCTGCATATTAACCCTATGGCTAATAAATTAAAAATAAATAATATATTTGTAAAAATTATAATAATAGTCTATACTAATTTCATATAGATATTTACGGAGATAAATTTATATGAGCTTTTTCCCAAATAAATATCAAAAATTATTTTCACAGATCAAAGAAAATGCGAGAATTGCAATATACGGAACTTGTGATTTAGGCTTAAAAATAAAAGAAAATTTGGAAATTTATAGACCTGATATTCAGCTTTTATGTTTTTTAGATTCTTTTAAAGAGGGTAAAATTAATAATTTAAGAATCAATTCTCCTTTTGAATATGAAAATTTAAATAATGAATTTGATTATATAATAATTTCATCAATTACAAATAAAAATAAAATTGAAATAATTCTTAATAATTTGAATTTCTACAATATCATATTTTTAAATAAAGATTTTACAAAATATAATGATGGTTTTATTATCTCAGAAGAATTATACAAAAAATACAAAATATCAAAAAAAATTTTTGAAACGAAAAATGAACAAAAATTATATAAAATGTTATTTTTAAATATTTTATCGGGATTTAAAAACAACAAAAAACTGCTTGATTTTAATCAAAAATTAAGAAAAAAATATTTTAAAAATGAAATTTGTCCACAATATTGTGAATATTTAAATAAAGATGTTATAAAGACAGTAATTGATGGTGGAGCTAATACTGGAGAAATATCAACTATTTTTTCCTCTCAATTTAAAAATGTAGAAAAAATATATGCTTTTGAGCCTTTATATAATATGTGCAAAAAAGAATTTGAGGACAAATTAATTTCAAAAAACGACAAAATAAAGATTGTTGAAAAAGCACTTTGGGATAAAAAAGAAACTTTGCAATTCAAAGCTATTTCCCAAGCAGCATACACAGGTTCATCTGTAAAAGATGTTTCAAACACAATTACTTTAAGCAAAGAAGGGGATTTTATTAATATTGAAGCCATTTCAATCGATGAATTTGTTGCAGAAAATAATGTTGAAAAAGTCGATTTTATAAAAATGGACTTGGAAAACTCTGAACTTAATGCACTAAATGGTGCAATTGAAACAATCAAACGTGACAGACCCCAAATGGCAATTTGCATATATCATTCTTTTGAACATTTTGTTGAAATCCCTTCATTGCTTAATAAAATGCTTGACGATTATGTATACAAATTATACTATGACCCTATTGACAGACTTTGTGAAGTCATAATCCAAGCTGTTCCAAAAGAAAAATATAAAAAAAGACATAATTTATTATGGACAAAACTTTTCAAGAAGCAATAAATATACTAAATAAAAATGGTAAATTTTATATCGAACTTGGTTTAAGCAGGATAGAAAAAGTTCTTAAACTAATTAATAATCCTCAAGAAGATTTAAAAATAATTCATATTGCAGGTACAAATGGCAAAGGTTCAACTTGTGCAATGTTATGTGAGTTATTAAAAAATACCGGACTTAATGTCGGGCTTTACACCTCTCCACATATTTTATCATATTGCGAAAGAATACGGATAAACGATAAAAATATTGAAGAAGATGATTTAACCGAACTTATTTTTAAAATCGAAAAGATTTCAAAAGAAAACAATATACAATTAACAGAATTTGAAATATTAACAGCTGTAGCATTTTTGTATTTTAAGAAAGAAAATGTAGATGTTGTTATTTTAGAAACAGGACTTGGCGGACGTTTTGATGCAACAAATATTGTAAAAAAGCCTATTTTAACTATTATAACTTCAATATCAATTGACCACAAAGACCGTCTTGGGAATACAATTGAACAAATAGCATTTGAAAAAGCAGGAATAATAAAAGAACATGTTCCTCTTGTTATTTCAAAATATAATCAAGGATTTAACGTTATAAGAAATATTGCCATTCAAAAAAATGTTAAAGTTATTTTGAATGAAAATGATATAAAATTAAATTTCAAAAACAACAAAAACTATGTTAAAATTAATAGTAGTGAAGAATATGAATTTAATCTTTTAGGCTTATGGCAAGCTGAAAATCTTAATTTAGTTTTAAAAGCATTTGAATATTTAAAAGATAATTTATTAAGAAATAGAAAATATGATAAACAAAAAGTACTAAAAGATAGTTTAAAAAATGTAAAATGGGATTATCGTTTTCAATTTATAAATAATCACGTTATTTTAGATGGAGCACACAATTTTGATGCTGCAATAAAATTAAGAGAAAGTCTTGATTTTTACTTTAAAAACAAAAAAATTCAATTTATATACGGTTCCTTAAACACAAAAGAGTATGAAAAAATCGTAAATGTATTGTTCACTTCAAATGATAAAGTTTTTTTATATGATTTTAATTGTCAAAATGCAGTCAAAGCAGGTGATTTAGAAAAAATAATAACTCAACCTGTGAAGATACTGAATAAATCAGAAGTTTTAAATATTATTAATAATGAAACAAAAGATAAAATATTAACAGTAATATGTGGGTCTTTTTATATGCTAGGTGAGATTTTTGAAAAAAAAGTCGTTTGAAAAAAATCCAAACGACTTAAAAAATAATATACTTATACTATTTTATTATTAAACAAGTTCTTTAACTTCAGAAGCTATATTTTTAGCATCAAGCTTGATACTTGGTCCCATAGTTGTAGTCAAGAAAGCTGACTTAATATAGACACCTTTAGCAGCAGATGGTTTAGCTTTCAAAATAGCCTCAGCAAGTGTAGCGTAGTTTTTCACCAAATCTTCTTCAGAAAATTCGATTTTACCAATAGGAACGTGAATCATACCTTGCTTATCAGCACGAAATTCAACTTTACCAGCTTTAGCATCTTTAACAGCCTTGGCAACTTCCAATGTAACAGTACCTGTTTTTGGGTTAGGCATTAGACCTTTAGGACCTAAAACACGACCTAACTTACCTAACATACCCATACAATCAGGTGTTGCAATCAATGTATCAAAATCAAACCAACCACCTGAGATTTTATCAATAATATCCTCAGTACCTGCAAAGTCAGCACCTGCATCAATAGCTTCCTGAACTTTATTACCTTTAGCAATAACACAAACACGAACAGTCTTACCCAAACCAGCGGGTAACACAGTTGTTGAGCGAACTTGTTGGTCAGCATGTTTTACATCAATACCCAAACGCATATGACATTCAACTGTTTCATTGAATTTTGCTATTTCCTTTGACACTTCTTTAAGTTTTTTTATCGCTTCACAAGCACCAACAGGTTGATTAAAATTTTCCATCAATTCTTGTATTTTTTTCTGTTTTTTAGTCAACTTTGACATAATAAAATATCTCCTTTCGTGGTGATAACGTTTTTTCTCAAAAACTCCCACAATTAATCTACTACAGTAACTCCCATTGCACGTGCTGAACCTTTAATCATTTCAACAGCAGCTTCCAAGGTAGTCGCATTTAAGTCGTTCATTTTAGTTTTAGCAATTTCTTCCAATTGTGCTTTTGTTATTTGTCCAACTTTTGTTTTATTTGGAACAGCCGAACCTTTTTCAAGCCCTATTGCTTTTTTTATTAAAACAGCAGCTGGTGGCGATTTTGTAACAAATGAAAAACTTCTATCTTCATATACATCAATAACTACAGGAATTATGTAACCAGCTTGAGATTCAGTTTTTGCGTTAAACTGCTTACAAAACTCCATTATGTTAACACCATGTTGACCTAATGCTGGACCAACAGGAGGCGACGGATTTGCTTTCCCGGCTTGGATTTGTAATTTAATTTTGCCTACTACTTTTTTTGCCATTTTTGTCTCCTTTCGTGGTAATAACGGCAACAACTTTAATGCCTTCCACGCTTATTTACTAAAATAATATATTCTAATTTAATTATACCTTTTGAATTTGTTTATATTCTAACTCAACAGGTGTTTCTCGTCCAAAAATAGAAACACTTGCTCTTAATTTTGCTTTGTCTGGGTAAACATCAGTAATATCACCAATAAAGTCTGCAAATGGACCTGAAACAATACGCACCTGATCACCAACTTTAACATCCAACTCAACCTTAACTGTTTGTGACTGCGTCCTTTGAATAATTTTCTTAATTTCACTTTCTCGAGCCGGAATAGGTCGTTTTGAAGAACCAACAAATTTTGTTACACCAGCTGTATGTCGAACAACATACCAAGAATCATCATCCATAATCATTTCAACAAGCACATAACCTGGGAATATTTTCTCTTCAACATCGTGTTTCTTCCCATCACGAACTTTAGTTACTGCTTTTTGAGGAACTTCTATACGAAAGATTTTTTCACCCATATTCATATATTCAATACGTTTTTCTAAATTTACTTTAACTTTGTTTTCATGACCTGAATAAACATGAACAACATACCAGCGTTTCTTGGGTTCTTTTGAACCATTTAGTGAATCATTTGACGTTTTTTTCCTCTGAACTTTAGATGCAGATTGCACCTCAACACTTTTATATTTGCCCAAATTTTCGTCAAATTCAATCTCGCGGTCAGCTTTTTTTACTATTACTTCTTTATTATTTTCGCTATTATTTGTTGACATATTCCAAAAACCCATTTCCTAATTTATTTTTAAAAAGCTTAAGATACCTTTATAAACCAAATCAAGTATTAAAATAAACAATGTGAACACAAATACAATCGCAATTACATATATCGTTTCAACAAAAACTTGCCTTTTTTCAGGCCAAGTAATTTTTCCCCATTCTATTCTTACACCCTTAAAATAAGCCTTCATTTGCGAAACAAAATTATCATTCTTTTTCTCAAATTTAGTTATACTTCCCATTATTTACCCTTTAATTACTTTGAAAAAACGCGCCCTAAAGGACTTGAACCCTTGACATCCGGTTTTGGAGACCGACGTTCTACCAACTGAACTAAAGGCGCGCATATATACAACCCTTACTTTGTTTCTTTATGACTTGTATGTGCCTTACAACGTGGACAATACTTCTTTAACTCTAAACGTTCTTTATTTGTTTTCTTATTCTTTGTAGTTGTATAATTACGCTCCTTGCAATCTTCACAAGCCAATACAACCATTTTGTCATTTTTACCTTTGATTCCCATAATATACCTTCTTTAAACTTATTTTAAACACTCCAAATTATAGAATACATACTTTCCCTATATTCTATTTTCTTTCGAGAATTTAACTTTTACTTATAGTTTATAATATACTATAAATATTATTTTTTGCAAATATATAATTTACAAAAATTTATAATTAATAATTATTTACTTTTATGTTAAAATTAACATTGTCGAAACAGTCATAATTACAGATTAATATGAAAATTAACAATAATACTTTTTATTACACAAATAAATATATAAATAAAAAAAATAAATTATCAAAAAATCCTTCATTTAAAGGATTTTCATACGATTATGTAAAAAAACTGTCTTTAAAACCTGCGTTTAAATCTTTTTTTAATGTCCAAAAATTTGCTTCATTTCTTGCAACTTTAGGATATAACTTTGAAAATACTAATATAATTGCTGATTCTCTTTTTGGGTTAATCCCAAAAATTAATAATTCTCTTTGTAAAGAATATGATGATAAAGATGCGAAAGAAAACTTAAATTATAATACCTCCATTATGGTCCCTATTGTTAAAGAATTAAATAATTTAATAAAAACGGATGACACTCAAAATAATATAAAAAACTTTATCGAAAATATTTTAAAAAATTTTAAACCAGATAATTTATTCTTTAATATTATAAATTTTGTCCTTACAAAATTACTTAATTCTAATATTCAAAGAGCTTTGTTAAATTTTAGTATTATCGAATTATATGGTTCATTTGTTATTTTTTATCTTGAGTACAGAAAATATAACAAGGAAAAAGAAATAAAAAATAATCCAACATCTGGTAATAATTAATTTGAAATATTCCCCACATGGTAAAGTTTTACATGTCCGACTGTCGAATATATTTCTCATTCATATCCACATAAAATTCTATTAGTCATTTAAGTTAAGATTTATGGAGAATGAAAAATGGAGAATGTTGCTACTCAAATTAACTTTCAAACAAAGGAAATATCACTAATTATTGTAGAAGATTATAAACTTACTCGTGTAGGTTTAAGATCTGTATTAAATGAATTTGATGGATTATCTGTTATTGGTGAAGCTCAAAGCGGAGAAGAGGCTATTGAAAAAGTTAAATCACTTAATCCTGATGTCGTACTTATGGATTTAGGATTACCAGGTATGAATGGATTGGAAGCAACAACAAAAATTAAAGAAATTATGCCTAAATGTGAAATTATTATGCTTACTTCGCATGAACGTGATGAAGAAATTACTGCTGCTTTAGGATGTGGTGCCTCTGGTTATTGTTTAAAAGATATCACTCCTGATTTACTTGCCGATACAATAAAAAATGTTTATAAAGGAGCTTGCTTTTTATCACCTAAAGTTCGGAATGCTGCTTTAAAAGCCTTCCCAAAACCTGAAAATACAAATTTATCAACAAAACCAAAATATGATAACATTAAAGCACAGCTAACCGAAAGAGAATTAGAAGTTTTAAAACATTTAGTCGACGGTAAAAGCAATACCGAAATAGCAAATGAGCTTATTGTTTCTGTTCATACTGCAAAAGCACACGTTTGTTCAATACTTCAAAAATTGTGTGTTGAAGATAGAGTCCAAGCTGCTGTTAAGGCTATACGTGAAAATATTGTTTAAAAGCCAATATTCAAAACAAAAAAATGCCCGTTTTTTTAAATTCTTAAAATTTCGGGCTTTGGTTTACAATTTTAAATACTATCATACTTAAATGATTTGTTATTTGTTTTATTATACAATTTATTTTATACAAAGAAAGTGAATTACATATGTTTCATAAATTAATACTTGATAATTAAACACTTATTAATCTTGAGAAAATTGGATGTATAATAGGACGATTAAAAAGTTTAGAAAAATTATTTTAAATTTAATTTCAATATATTTAGATGATGACATAAATCTATCGGAAATTGTTGTTTTAAATTTACTTATGAAAAATGAACTTAAAAGTATTAGCGATAAAATTTAATACCTTACATTTAAAATTTGGCATATAAATTATTAAAATAACTTAACATTTTAGCAATTTTTAACCTTTTTATTTTTTTATATAGTTGAGTATAAAAATGTGTGAAAAATGTTAAATTATAACGGACAAATAAATTATAACCCTCAATTTAACGAACAATCGTCAATATTTAATCGCAATAAAGATAAAAACGATAATCAATTGACAATTGATTATAATAATGTTTACAGCGTTCAGCAAAATAATAATGATGAATTACAAATTGGTAATATAGAAAATAAATTAAGTTTGAGGAAAAAAATAGGTTTAGGTCTTGGACTTGGATCTACAGTTATAATGGGGCTTGGGTTTTTATTTTTTTTAGGCAAAGGAAACTTTAAAGCTAAAGTTGATATTTTAAATAAAGAAGCTAAAAAAAATAATCTTGATTATAAAAATAAAAAATTTTTAAGTTATTGGACAAAATATAAAAATAAAGTTACAGAAAAAACAACTAATGTTCTTACAAAAATTAATGACTTTATAAATCCATGGATAAATAATCCTGTTGCTATTCGAGATATTGCAATTGAAGAAACAACGGATAAATTACATCTATCAAAAATAACAAACGGTTTAAAAAGTTTTTATCAAAAACTATCAATTGGCACTCTTGATTCAATGTATTCAAAATCAGGTAATAAGTTTTCATCTGCATATTTAGAACTTGAAAAAACTATTGAGAATTTAGCCAAATCCAATAAAATTGAAACTTCAAAAAAAGACTCGCTTTTAAAATCGTTAAAATCAATAAATTCTTTATTTGAAGAAGGTTTTTCGCAAGTTAATAGAAATAAAAGATTCCATGTTGCAAGGGAAAAACTTGACTGTGCTAAAAAAATAGTTCGGGATTACATTTTTAATTATAAAAAAGGTGAGGGAATTAAAGGATATATAAAAAAACATCTAATGATTTTTGGTAAAGATAAAAAATATATTAGTTTTAATTTGCCTGAAATATTAAAAAAGAAAAAAGAATTAAGTGATGTTGTTTTAAAACAATATTTAACAATTGATAAAGGTTTAAAATCTCAACTTGAAGAACTTGCAACTATAATGGGCAAAGATTCAAAAGAATATAAAGCACTTGCAAAAAAGGTATTAAATGCCAATAACAGTTTATCAAAGACCGTAAATACAGAAAGTGAGCTTTTATACGAAAAATTTATTGAATTATCAGTTGGATCAGCAACAAGTGACACCTTATTCTTCCTTATTCCAGCAGCAGGTTTTGGTTATAATTTATGTAAATCAAAAGATCAAGAAGAAAGAATGTCAAAAACATTAACTGTTGGGATACCTTTGATTGCAGGTTTGGGTGTAAGTTTTGTCTCAGCGGCTAAAATGGATAATGCAATAAAATCTCTTGCTATTGGAACAGTATCCGGTTGGATTTTGAATTTATTCGGCAAGAAAATTGATGATTTTCGTAAGAAATTAAAACAACAAAGAGAATTTAACCAACAAGCTCGGGATTTTTATATTAAAAATTCTAAAAATATCCAACAAGCGTAAAAAAAAATAAAGCTGGTAATTTTCTTAAAAATAGTGTAATATAATTAAAAATATTGTTAATATAACACTTATTATATATATTTAATTTAGGAGAGAAAATTATGGCAACAAAAGAATTTTTTGAGTCAAGTGAAGAGTTAAAAAAACTTTATTCAAGTGCAAAAGCAACAATCACAGCACCTTTTTATGGGAATAATGTTGAAGTGGTAAAATCAGTTTCTGAAGCATACAAACTTGCAAAAGACAGTCCAGGAACTGTTGAACTTACAGGGATGCCTATTTTTGAGCCTGAAAAAATAGGTTTACCGCAAAATGCAAATCAACTTTTATTTAATGATGGTACAGTGGTTGGGCGATGTGCTGCAGCAAGAAAAATAGTAGGTGAACCAAATTGTGATTTACCAACATTGTTGCCAATAATCCGTGAAGCTTGTTACCAAACACGTGATAAACTTATGTATCGAACAGAAGTATATGTCGGACTTGACGAAGATTTTATGGTGAAAGCTCATTTGCTTATTCCTGAAGGTTTTGAGAACATTATGTATTCTTGGATGTTAAATTTCCAATATATAAATGAAGAATATGCAAAAATGTATCAAAATTCACGTGAATTGCCTGAAGGTGACATTTTTATATTTTCTGATCCTAATTGGACACATCCTGATTTTCCATATGGTTTAACATTCTTTGACCCAAAACATAACTGTGCTGCTATTTTGGGTATGAGATATTTCGGAGAACATAAAAAAGGTACATTAACTTTGGCTTGGGGATGTGCAGCTCGAAATGGCTATGCATCTTGCCATGGCGGTATGAAACGTTATAATCTTCCGCAAAAATCATTCCAAGCTGCAGTTTTTGGACTTTCAGGTTCTGGAAAATCTACAATAACACACGCAAAACACAATAATAAGTATGATATAACAGTACTTCACGATGATGCATTTATTATAAATGTTCATGACAAATATACAATAGCATTAGAACCAGCATATTTTGATAAAACACAAGATTATCCAATCGGTTGCGAAGACAATAAATATATTCTAACTCAGCAAAATAATGGTGTAATCCAAACAAAAGACGGGAAATTGTTATCAATAACAGAAGATATAAGAAATGGTAACGGTCGGGCTGTTAAGTCAAAATTGTGGTCTCCAAATCGTGTTGACCGTATTAATGAACCTATTGATGCTATTTTCTGGTTAATGAAAGATCCTACCATTCCTCCTGTGTTGAAGTTATCTGGTGCATCACTTGGTTCAGCGATGGGTGCAACACTTGCAACAAAAAGAACAACTGCAGAACGCCTTGCAAAAGGTGTTGACCCAAATGCTTTAGTTGTTGAACCTTATGCTAATCCATTTCGTGTTTATCCATTGGAATTGGATTATACTCGGTTCAAACAGTTGATTGAAGATGGTGTCGATTGCTACATATTAAACACTGGTGAATTTATGGGTAAAAAAGTTGAACCTAAACATACTTTGGGTATACTTGAAGCGATTGTTGAAGGAAATGCCAAATTTGAAAAATGGGAAAATTTCTCTGATATTCAAATTATGCATATTGATGGTTTTGACACTTCTTTTAACAACAAAGAATACAAAGAACAATTTATTAAACGGATGCAAGATAGAATTAATTTTATTGCTTCACGTGAAACTGAAAAAGCGGGGCTTGATAAATTGCCAAACGATGCTTTGGAGGCTTTAAACCGTGTAATTGAGGAAGCTAAATAAATTTAAAATTTTTATTCATTTAAAAAAGCTCTTTTGTTTTTAATAAGCAAAAGAGTTTTTTAATTTTGGTATTTAAATATTTTTTCTTTACCATCAGTTGGCGGTGAAGCAAATACGTAGTTTTATTTTTTTCTTTTTTCCCTCCTCCGTCATCATAAACTCGTTTACCCTAAAGGGAAAGCTTAACTTGTACGGCTTAACTTCGTTTCGCCTACAAAAGGTTCTGTCAGGATCTTATCAATGTGAAATTGAAATGAATATATTTAAAAAAAACGTTGGATGATAATTTTTAACGTGGATAAGTTCCTGAACAGCTTGAAAATTTAGGATTTACGTTCTAATTTTCTACGGTTTCAGGAGAATGAAAAAGGTGGAAAACCAACGAGTCTAAATGACAGCAGACGAAGTGTTTTGAGCTTGAAGAAAATCCAAGACAAACCAACGGACCGAATCCGCTATCCCGTTAAACCCCTATAGAAATACATAATGCTCAACTTTACAAATCAAACACCGGCAAAGGTACAAGCGTTGTAAGTTTATATATTAATCTTTTAATTTTGGGATCCTTCATTCATAATAAAATTTATTGTGTCCGATAGACAATGGATATATAAAGAAAGTTCATATATTGACCTTACCTATTCAAGTTTATTATTTATTTCACAAAAACCTATTAAAACGCAAATTAAATAGTAGTTTATTTCAACAAGTTTTTTTCATATTTTTTACAGTTTATAATAATTTGCATCATAAAGTTATCCATTCTTTTGTAAAGTTTATTTCGTGTATCGCGAATAATATTTATATATAGGGAAAATATTTCAATATATTTGATTATTAAAGTCAAGCTATATAAAATTTAATGATAAGCGATATAAATTTACAAGAAGAAATAAAAGTTTTATTGTTAAGGAATAGACTAACGCAAGGAAAGTTGTGTAAAATTCTTAAAGATAAATATAATTTCAAGCTTAAACCGAGTAATTTTTCATTAAAACTTAAAAATGAACCAATATGTTTTAGCGAATTAAAAATTATTTGTGATATTTTAGGATATGAAATAAAAATATTTAAAAAATGAAAATAAAAAGATATTTCATAATTTATGTTATAATTAGTTTGTTTAAATTATGGAGAGATTATATTAAATGGAAGAAACTTTAAACTATATAAAAGCAAAAATAGGTGATTTTGTACCTGAAACCGCTTGCATACTTGGGTCAGGACTTGGGGAATTGGCTTGTGAGTTCGAAAATGCAATAAAAATAAGTTTTAGCGATATTCCAGGTTTTAAAAAACCAACAATTGAAGGTCATGCAGGAAATTTAGTTTTTGTAAAAATGAATAACAAAAATGTCGTATTTATGCAAGGAAGATACCATTATTATGAGGGGCATACTATTAAAGACGTTGTTTTCCCAATAAAAGTGTTAAAGCTTTTGGGGCTAAATAATCTGATTATTACAAATGCTGCAGGTGGTTTAAACCAAAATTATAAGCCTGGAACATTAATGCTAATTAATGATCATATTAATTTTACTGGTACAAATCCTTTAATTGGTCCAAATGACGAGAAAATTGGTCCAAGATTTCCTGATATGTCAGAAGTTTATAATCTTGAACTTATTAAAAAAGCTAATGATATTGCAAAGGAATTAGGCATTCATGTTGAAAATGGTGTCTATATTGGGGTTGTTGGTCCAAGTTATGAAACACCTTCTGAAATAAGAATGTTTAGAAATTTTGGTGCTTCAGCTATTGGCATGTCAACTGTTAATGAAGCTATTTATGCTAACTATTGTGGTTTAAAAGTTCTTGGTATTAGCTGTATTACAAATTGTGCTGCAGGATTATCAAAAACTAAATTATCTCATAATGAAGTTGTTGAAACAGCTGACCGTGTTAAATATCAATTTAAAAAGCTTGTTAAAAATATTATTCAAAAAATATAGCCCTAATATAAACTTGAATATTTTTTAATTTATGTTATTTTATAAATAAAGCAAAATGATTTATTTTGTAAATTGTAGAAAATGATGAGAAAAAAGGAGACTTTAAATGAAAGTAACTATTGAAGATGGATGCATAGCTTGTGGTGCTTGCGAATCAATTTGTGATGCTGTTTTTACAGTTGAAGATGTTGCAACTGTTAATGAATCAGAAGTAGCTAATAATGAAGATTGTGTTAAAGAAGCTGCTGAATCTTGCCCCGTTAGCGTGATTAAAGTTGAAGAATAATTTTTAACTTTTCTAACTTGGTCGGTTTTTGAATATTCAAAAACCGACCAAGTTTTTATATATTGAGTTATTTTTCCATTTATAATAAAATAAATTGGTAATAATAAAAATAATGAGGTTAGAATGGGAAATGTAGTTATTGTTGGTGCGCAATGGGGTGATGAAGGAAAAGCTAAAATCACCGATATTCTTTCAAAGGATGCTAATTTTATAATCCGTTATCAGGGTGGGTGTAATGCAGGGCATACCGTTGTTGTTGGCAATGAAACATATAAATTCCATTTGATACCATCTGGTGTTTTAAATAAAAATAAAAAGTGCTTTATTGGCTCAGGTGTAGTAATCCATCCTGAAACTTTTAATAAAGAAATTGGTGATTTAAAAGCACGCAATATTGATTTATCAAATTTAAAATTAAGCCCACTTGCCTCAATTACAATGCCATATCACATTGATTTAGATGGTGCAAGTGAAGCTAATCAAAATGAAAATAAAATAGGTACAACTAAAAAAGGTATAGGACCAACTTACGCTGATAAAATAGCACGAGTTGGTTTGAAAGTACAAGATTTATTTGATGAAGAACTTTCAAATAGACTTGATAAAATATTGCCTTTAAAAAATAGTATTTTATCAAAAGTATACGGATTAAAACCGTATAAAAAAGAAGACATTTTAACATTATGTAAAGAGTATGCTAAAATATTCGAACCATTTATATGTGAAAACTGGCAAGAAGCTTTGCTTGAAGCCAAGAAAAACGGTAATATTCTATTTGAAGGTGCTCAAGGTGTAATGCTTGATGTTGATTTTGGGACTTATCCGTATGTAACAAGTTCAAACCCGATTGCAGGCGGTGCTTCAACAGGTTCAGGGTTCGGTCCTAATGTTATTGATGATATTATTGGCGTATTTAAAGCTTATATTACACGTGTTGGTGAGGGACCATTTGTTACTGAACTTGACAATGAAATAGGTAAAAAAATACAAACTATTGGTAATGAATTTGGTACAACTACTGGTCGACCAAGACGCTGTGGTTGGTTTGATGCTGTTGTTGCTAAATATTCTGCTCTTGTTAGTGGCATTACTCAAATTGCACTGACTAAAATTGACGTTTTTGACACTTTTGATGAAATAAAATTATGTACATCTTATCGTGACAAACGAAACGGAAAAATATACACAAGCTATCCAACAAACATTTCACTCCACAAACATTTGGAGCCTATATATGAAACCTTTGAAGGTTGGAAAAAAGACATTTCAAATATTAAAAACTATAATGAGTTACCACAAAATTTGATTACGTATTTAAAACGTATTGAAGAAATAGTAGGTGTAAAAATTACTATAATTTCTGTGGGGCCAAAACGAGAACAAACTATTATGCTTCAAAATCCATTGGATAATTAATAATTAGTTATAGTTATTATCAGCCAAGCTCAAAAACTCATTAATAATATCATTCAATGCATTTGGTTTTGAATATTTGGAAGTATTTTTACTCATTTCAAATAACTTTTGACGATTATTTATTAAATCAACAACAACTTTTTCTAAAACATCACAAGTCAAATCACGCTCACAAATACAAATTGAACAATTAGCTTTTTCAAGTTCTCTTGCATTTTTTTCCTGATGATTTGAAGCTGAAAATGGATAAGGAATAAGAATTGAAGGTGTTGATGTTGCACATATTTCACTTAAACTTAAAGACCCGCTTCTTCCTATAACCAAATGTGCATTTCTTAATTCATTCCATATTTCGTCTAAATATGGTTTTAAAGTAATTTTTGGATTATTTTTATTTCCAATTAATTTTAAAGCTTTTTCATAATTTTTAACACCGGTCTGGACAACAACATTTATTTTATATCCTTGATTTATAAGTTTTTGAAACACATTAATTGCAATTTCATTTATCTTGATAGCTCCTTGAGAACCACCCATAACAAGAATATTAAGGCAATCTGAATTATAGTCTTTATAAATATTGTTTTCAATAAAAAACTCGTTTCTAATTGGGTTACCATTTATTTTTATATTCTTACACTTTAAAAACTTTTTGGCTTCTTCAAAATTTAGTGAAACTTTTTTTGCAAATCTGCTTACAACACGGGAAACAAGCCCTGGAACTGTGTCACAATCGTGTATCATAACTGGTTTATTTAAAATATATCCTGCAAATAAAACAGGAAATGTTATAAAACCACCTGTTCCAAAAATTGCATGGGGGTTATATTTTAAAATGTAAAAAATACTTTTTAAAGTTGAAAATATAAGTTTAAATCCCCATAAAAAAAGTTTTAAGCTTATTTTTCGTGGCATTCCTTCAAAATCTATAGACAAAAATTGAAGCTGAGGATATTTTTTAACAAGTTCATATTCCATATTTTTTTTGTTCCCGATATAAAAAACTTTGTTATTTTCATTTTCAGATAATTTTAATGCAATAGATAAAGCAGGATAGATATGTCCTCCTGTTTTACCGCCTGTAATAAAATATTTTTTTTTATTTGTTTTATTTTTTTTCATGCTAATAATTTTTTATCCTACGCAGTCGTTTTTTAGAAATATTTAAAAGAATACCAACCATGCACATTGATACAATTAGTGATGTATTACCATAACTTATAAATGGCATTGGGACACCTGTTGCAGGAATCATAGCACTTGAAACAGCCATATTTATAAAGGCTTGCATACCTATTGAAATTGTTATACCTAATGCAATAAGTTTGCCAAACATATCATTACAGTTTGACGATATTATAAATCCTCGATGCATAAAGGTTGCAAAAAGCCCGATAACAAACAAACATCCTATAAATCCAAATTCTTCAGCAAAAACAGCAAATATAAAATCAGTATGACACTCTGGTAACCAAAAAAGCTTTTGTTTTGAATTGCCATAACCGACACCTGTAAACCCGCCAACCGCAAAAGCTATCAAAGATTGTATTATGTTATACCCAGCTCCTAATGGGTCCATTTCAGGATTTTGCCATATTTGAAGACGATCAACTTGATATTTTTTCATTTTTAATTTTAAAGCAATAATCCCCATCACAATAAAAAAGCACAAAAAACGCCATGAACCACCTGCACAAATATACATAGCTATACTTGTTATAACAAGCAACATAACCATACTTAAATTTGGTTGTGCAAAAATAAATAAAATCATTAATACAATTGGCAAAAAATATTTAGTTATTTTTTCATTATCAAAAAGATTTGTATTATTATAAAAAGCACAGGATAAAAGCATTATTGTTGAAAGTTTTGCCATTTCAGACGGTTGAAACTGAAACCCAGCTATTGACATCCAACGCTTTGCATTATTTACCTCTACACCAAGCGGTGTAAATTTAACAAGAAATAACAAAAATACAACAAGCCACGCAAAGGGAATTGCAAGTGGAAACAAACGTCGGTAATCAAAATTTGTAAAAAATCGCATTAAAAATAATCCAATTATTGCGGCTACAAATTGTTTAATGGCAAAAGACGCAGGATTCACACCTTCTTGTATACACTTTGGTGAGGATGATGAAAATATCATTATTATGCCTATTGCAACAAGAAAGTATACAACTGTTTTTAATATTGTATCAGGTTTCGAAATGACAACACCTTCTAAATTTTTCCTCTTTATTAATCTTTTAGGATAACTTGTTTGTGACATATTCTTTAAATTTTATTCCTCTATCTTCATAACTTTTAAATTCATCAAAACTTGCACAAGCAGGTGACAGCAGCACAACTTCATCATTTAAGTCAATTGCTTTGTCAACTGCTTCAAACATTTTATTTGTCATATATAAATTTTTATACCCGCTTTTTTCTAATTCATTATAAAATCGTTCTTTTGCTTCACCAAAAAGAACTACATTATTTATATATTTTTTTACATCAATACAAAACTCATCCAAAGTTGTATTCTTATCACGTCCGCCAACAAGCAAAGTTACTTTTTTACCAATAAATGACTTTAATGCAACCATTGTTGCCTCGGGATTTGTTGCTTTTGAGTCGTTATAAAATTTTTGAATTCCTTTTTTTACATTTTGTATAAGTTCAATTCGATGCTCAACACTTTCAAAACTTTTTATTTTTTCTTCTATTTTTTCATTCGGAATATTTAATAATTTTGCAACAATTATTGAGCACATAACATTTTGATAATTGTGATGACCGACCAATTTTATATCATCTATATCAATAATCTTTTCTTCAATATCGTTTTGTTTAAAATATATTGCGTTATTTTTTATGTATGAGGAATTTTTATAATTTTCATCATCAAAATAAAATTTTTCACCTTTATAATTTTTCGCAAACTCATTTATTTTGTCGTCTTTTGCATTAAAAATAGCATATTTTGCATTCTTAAACATTTTAGCTTTTGCATTGAAATAATTTTCTAAAGAGCCGTGATAATTTATATGATCGGGAGTAAAATTTGTAAAAACAGCAACAAGAGGTGCAAAATCACTTGTATTTTCAAGCTGGAACGAACTTACTTCACAAACTAAATAATCATTTTTATTATCAATTAGGCTAACTGCTGGCACACCAATATTCCCACAAACTGGTGCTTTATATATAGATGATAAAATATGTGAAACAAGCATGGTTGTTGTTGTTTTGCCATTTGTCCCACTAATTGCCACAAAAGGTGTTTTTGTATTTTTATAAGCGAGTTCTATTTCGCTTATAACTTTTATATTTTTTTCTTTTAATTTTGTAAATATTTCAGATGTTGGGGGAATACCGGGTGATGTAACAGTATAAGTTACATTCTCAATAAATTCATCGGAATGTCTTCCTATTTCAACTTCAATTCCTAATTTTTTTAAATCAAATAAACAATTTTCATTGTTATTCTCATTTTTTTCGTTTAATTCTGTTATAAAACAACTTGCACCATGTTTTGCAAGATACTTCGCTGCAGCAATTCCGGTTTTTGATAATCCTAAAATAAGTACTTTTTCTTCTTGATTATTATTTACCATATTTCCCCTAAATCTTTATTTTATATTAAAACTTTATATAAATTATAATAGCAATAATGCTTAAAATAAGAGTTATTAATGATGAAACTATAACAATTTGATTTTCACTATAACCTAACAATTCAAAATGATGATGAATAGGACTCATTTTAAAAACTCGTTTTCCAAACATTTTAAATGATGCCACTTGTATTATAACACTTAAAGTCTCAATCATATATATTGCACCAATTAAAATGAGCAACAATTCAAATTTACCCATAACAGCAATAGTGCCTAAAACACCGCCTAATGCAAGTGAGCCTGTGTCTCCCATAAATACCTGTGCTTTATGTTTGTTATAGTATAAAAATCCTATCAAAGCTCCTGTTATTGATGATGAAATTATAGCAATATCTATATTTCCTGACAACAAACATATTATTGAACAAGCAATAAACGAAAATATTAAATTAGAACAAGCTAGACCATCTAAACCATCAGTTAAATTAACTGCATTTGAAACACCTGTTATTAAAAATAATGAAAATAAAGGATAAGCATAACCTAGATTTAATAGAAAAACACCCAAATTTATAGTTGTTAATCCTTCTAAAAACACATATAAAGTTGGTAATAAAGCTATAGCACATTGCAAAAATAGTTTATCCCTAGCTTTTAAACCTTTATCATTACTTTTATTTTTAATTTTATTTATGTCATCTTTAAATCCTGCAAGTGCAAAAAACACAAAAGCGATTAAAATAATAAAAGCTCTGCTTGTAGATTCTTGCTGCATAAGTAAAACGATTATTGAAGTAACTAGCGAAGCCAACACAATAAAAACGCCACCAGTTGTTGGGGTTCCTTCTTTCAACATATGTGATTTAGGACCAACTTCACGTATATATTGTCCATACATTTTATCCTTTAAAAACTTTATATATACAACACCAAACAATAAAGATAAAACTATGGCAGTCAAACAAGCTATAATACTTAATATCATTTATTTTGCCACTCCATCTAAAATTTTTTCAAACTCCATGCTCCGTGAAGCCTTAATTAATACATTTCCCTCTTTTATTTTATCAAAAATATAATCTTTACATTCATTTTTATCATCAAAATGTATTTTATTCTTATTTTTTGAAGCATTATTTATATACTTTGCAAGATTTCCTATTGTAATTAAAGTATGGTATTCAAAATTATTTAGATATTCTCCCAATTCTTTATGATAACTAATTTCATTATCACCTAATTCTGACATATCTCCAAGCACAAGAATATTTTTTTGATTTTTGTATATATCAAAAAATGTTTTTATCGCTGCTTTCATTGAATCAGGATTTGCATTATAACAATCATTCACTATTGTTAAATTCCTATTATTATATTTTTCAACATCCCATCTCATATCAATCGGTTTATATTCATTTAGACCTTTTGCTATTTGTGTTGGAGTTAAATCTAATAATAATCCCAATTCTATTGTTGGAAGTGCATTTTGAATGTTATAAACACCTTCAATATTCAAGTTATATAAATTATTTTTATATTCAAATACACTTTTTGATTCTTCTTGTTTTATTATATTCAAATTTTGAGAATTTATATCAAAAGTCAAAATATTTATACTTTTATTAGTTATATTTTCTAAAATTAAAGGGTCATTGTTAACAACTGCAGTTTTTGGCTCCTTCATATAATGAGTAATTTCACATTTTGCTTTTGCAATATTTTCTCGACTTCCCAATCTTCCAATATGAGCCGTTAAAATATTTGTTATTATTGAATAATTCGGATTTGCATATTTACATATTAAATCAATTTCATTTAAACCTCTCATTCCCATTTCGACAATCAAAACTTGTATATCAGGTTGTAGTGAAAAAATAGTCTGTGCAAACCCTATTTCATTATTGTGATTTAGTTTTGTTTTATGAGTTTTATATTTTTGAGATAAAACATTATATAACATTTCTTTAACTGTTGTTTTTCCACAACTTCCTGTTACGGCAATAGTTATTGGGTTAATTTTGTCCTTATAGTATTTTGCAAGCTTTAAATATGCTTCTTTAGTGTCTTTAACCAACAATCCTAACGCATTATTAAAATTATATTTTTCATTATTTGTAAAATAAATTTCAACATTAGAATTTTTTATTGCATTTTCAATGAATGAATGCCCGTCAAACTTTTCTCCAACAAGTGGTAAATAAACATTATTTTTATTTATAGTTCTTGTATCGGTTGAAATAACAAAAGTTTTGTTTTCATCTATTTTAAAATCATTAAGTTTCTTCGCTTCTGTTATTTCAATCAATTGTTTTATATTAAACATTTTTATTACATTCCATTAAAATAATTTACCATATCATTATTATCTTCTCATAAAAAATAAAACACAACAAAAAATTCTTGACTTCAAGTTCAATATAACTATAATTGGATTATGGGGATTTATAGAAAAACTTTAAATAAAATATCAGATGTGTTAAATAATTTAAATTATAATGATGCAAATTTGCATGATTATTTTGATAATTTATATGAAATAGTTAAATTTGATAGTTGTGCTTTGTTTTATTTAAGTTTGGATAAAATAAATCTTGTTGATTTTAAAAATTTTACAGAAAAGAAAGTATTAATAGATATAATAAAAAAGGATATTCCATTTGATAATGAATTATATATACTTATAAACAGTCAAAATATTTATACACTTGGTGCAAATGATAAGTTAATAAAACATATTTTGTTTCATGATAAAAATAACATTAAATTTTTTGATAAGGATTTTGAAAATAAAAAATTTTTAGTAACTAATTTAAAAATAAAAACTACTTTATTTGGCTTTTTGTTGCTTGAAAGAGATAATGATTTTAATGAAGATGAAATAAATGCTATTAATGCATATTCATCTATTATGTCCTATCAAATAAAAGATAAAGAATTATCTCAAGTTTTTAAAATGCAATTAAAAATACTAGAAAATAATATTTTTGAAAAAACACAAGCATACAATAAAATAGAAGAACAAAATGAAAAAATTGTTGAAGCAAACAAAGCAAAAAATGAATTCTTAGCAAATATTTCACACGAACTTAGAACTCCTTTAAATTCAATAATAGGATTTTCAGAAGTTTTAAAAGAAGAAATTATTGGCAATTTAAATGATAAACAAAAAGAATACATAAATGATATTTATGTTTCAGGTGTCCATTTGCTTGGAATGATTAATGAAATCCTTGATATTTCAAAAATTGAGTCAAATGCTATGAATATTAACTATTCAAAATTTGATTTAAATATGTCAATAAATGAAGTAATAAATGTAATAAAACCATTGATTCAAAAGAAAAATATAACTTTAAATTGTGATATTAAGCCTAATATAGAGCTTGAAGCTGATTATCAAAAAATTCAACAAATTCTTTATAATTTGTTAAGCAATGCAATAAAATTTACACCGAATAACGGAGAAATATCAATAATAACCGAAATAGAAGAAGATTCTATCATTATAAAAATAAAAGATACGGGAATTGGAATAGATTCAAAATATTTAGGTAAAATTTTTGGTAAATTTGTCCAACTTCATAGTGTATATACAAAAAAAGAAAGCTCTACAGGTCTTGGATTAACAATTACAAAAGAACTTGTGGAACTTCACAAGGGTAAAATATATGTTGAAAGTAAAATAAATGAAGGTTCAACATTTATTGTTAAATTACCACAAAATACTACGGTAATTAAGGATTAAGCTATATGTCAAAAGGTCGTATACTAATTGTTGAAGATAATCAAATGAATATGACTTTAATGAATGATGTTTTAAATCATTATAATTATGAAACAATATGTATTGATAGTGGAGAAGAGGCAATAAATATTATAAATAATGAAACCTTTGATTTGATTTTGCTTGATTTACAACTTCCGAAAATTTCAGGTTTTGATGTTTTAAATAATATAAAAAAAGATGTAAAAGTTATAATTGTCTCAGCTTGTGCTATGGAAAATGATGTAAAAAAAGCATTAAGTCAAAATTGTTTAGATTATATTACCAAACCCATTCATATTAAGGATTTTATTAGCAGAATTGAAAAATATATAAAAAGATAAGATATAGAGGTATCAATGTTAAAAATAAAACAATATCCGACAGGACCATTATCTGTAAATACATATTTAGTATGTGATGATGCATCAAAAGAATGTGTAATTATTGATTTAGGCGGGGAAATAGACAAAATTTATAATGATATTAATGAATTTGGTGGTGATTTAAAATATATTTTAAACACCCACGGACATTTTGACCACATTTGGGGAGAAAAAGAAGCTCAAGATAAATATAAAATTGATATTTATATTCATAAAGATGATTTAGAAATGGTAAACAATCTTGAAACATATACAAAATTGTGGGGGTTTCCGCTACAAAGTCCACCAAAAGAAGTTTTTACTTTTGATGAAACAACAAATGATTTAAAAATAGGTGATAATAAAATTAAAATATTTCATACTCCAGGACATACAAAAGGTGGTTGTTGTTTTTTAATAGATAATAATTTATTTTCAGGTGATACCTTATTTTATAATTCCATTGGCAGGACTGATTTAGAAGGTGGCAATTATAGCGAGCTTATAAATTCTATTAAAACAAAACTATTACCGCTTGATGAAAATACACTTGTCTATCCTGGGCATGGGTGTAGGACTACGATAAAAAACGAAAAGCGAAATTTTTAAGGGTTAAAACTTCTAATTGGAAAAGTCATAATTGGACTTCATTGTTTTAATTGTGCTAAGTTTATATAAAAAACGAAAAGCGAAATTTTTAAGGGTTAAAACTTCTAATTGGAAAAGTCATAATTGGACTTCATTGTTTTAATTGTGCTAAGTTTATATAAAAAACGAAAAGCGAAATTTTTAAGGGTTAAAACTTCTAATTGGAAAGGT
>CALUYS010000007.1 GCA_944325065.1 Candidatus Gastranaerophilales bacterium
ATCTGGAACATCTGGAACATCTGGAACATCTGGAACATCTGGAACATCTGGAACATCTGGAACATCTGGAACATCTGAAACATCTGGAACATCTGAAACACCTGAGAAATCTGAAATTACAACTCAGGAACAGGCTGATACAAAATTAAAAACTTTAGAAACAAAGATAAGCGGTATAAAAATAGACAAAATAAGTCTGAAAAAAAATTCTGGTAATTTCGGAGAAAAACTTCAACAAGTTGAGAAACAGCTTAAAACAGAAGTAGGAATTCTAGAAGAATTAGATACTTTAAATAAGTATTATGCTCAATCTGGTAGCAACCATCCCCCAGAAAAATTGCAAGAATTGACTAAAAAAACATTAGGACATATGCGGTCCATAAAAAACAATATTAGAGCGATAAATCAAAATAAAAAGTTTTTATTAAACGCTACTAATGAAAGCGTAAGGGATAACACTCATAATATAAGTAAAACAATAGGTGATTTTATAAATGTAACAGAAAACAAACTAAGAACAGAATCAGAAGCATACCAAGCAGTAGCAAATGCAGATGCAGCAAAAAATGCAAAAGAAAAAGCAGGAATGCAAGAAGGAGACAAAAGACTATTTAACCAACTAGCAGCAATGTCGTTAGAAATAGATGGTGATAAAAACGTAGTAAATAGGTTTTATGACACTATAGTAAGCGGATATACTCAAGAAAAAGAAGTATACACTTTGTTAGCAAGCGGAACAGAAGCAGATAAAAAAGCAGTAGCAGAAAAAGCAGCAGACGCAGAAAAAGCAGCAGCAGAAGCAGAAAAAGCAGTAAAAAAAGCAGCAGATATGTCAACAAATCTCAAGACAATAGATGAAGAAGAAACCAAAACTAAAAAAGATCTCTTATCGAAGATAGCCGATCAAGCATTCGATGCAGCAATAGCAGGATACAAAGCAGCAATAGCAGGATACAAAGCAGCAGGTAATGACAAAAAGTGCCAAAACGCAATAAATTCGCTAAGAAAATTAATAGACAAAAAACACGGACTAGACTCATCCACAGTAGAAAAAACAATAGAGAACTACCAAAAAACAAGATTGGAAGCTGGAAAAGAAAAAGAAAAAGACAAATTAGGACTTTTGACAAAACTTGAGAATTTGAGAATTAAATATGAATCAAAAAGCTTAGAGTATAGCCACATAGTAAATGTAACGGACCCTGCAGATAAACCGTTGGACAAGAATGATAATGACGAGGCTTCAAGCACAGATTCAGGCTTACCTGCAACGTAACTATTTAAGAACATCAAAGAAAACAGGTCATTAGGCACGAAAAAGTGAACTCGTTAAAATAGTTCTTTCAAATAAAATAAAACAATCACAGATTATTTAAATAATCTGTGATTGTTTTATTATTATAGTAGCAATGTTATAGTTAAGTATATCTTAGGGGCTAAATAACGAATTTGTAAATTCGTCGTTGGTTTTATCTAATTATCAATAACTATAGAACTTCTTTTAATTTTTTAATATACACTTCGTCAAAATAAAAATATCGAGAAAATATTAGATTGAATATTCAAGTGTTATTTTTCATTGTTATTTTTCATTAACATGGCAAATGTCAACAATAATATTACTAAAATATTGGAGGAATTAAAAAATACTTAAAAATATTATAAAATCTTTTTTATTGGACACTCATTGAAATTTGCACTAATATGATTAAAAAATTTGCTTAATCCAATATATTATGAACTAGAACAAAATATTGACTTTTAAAGATATTTTTTATATAATTTTATTATATTTAAGAAATGTGTCTGGATTTTGCCTTGGTTAATTCAACCAAGGCTTTTATTTTGCAATAAAATAATAAGCAAGATTTATATCCCGCTTATTATTATTTAATGCTATTAAATTATTTTTTTCACTTTTTGTCTTGTTTTATATCGTTCCTTTTAAGACCCAAAGTGCATACGTCATTATCCCCCAATATATTATATAAACATAAAGATTGATATTATTGCTAAACTTGTATTTTCATTCACCATAATCAATCCTTTTACATTTTTCTGTATAAAACCTTATTTTGATTACACTTATCAAAATAAAACTAAAAATAAGCAAGATTTTAAAAATAGAAATTATTGCTTCATTAAATAAATAGTTTTATAATTAACAAAATACCAACCGATTACCCCTTAAAACGATTTCAGCAACAATGCAAAAAGCAATTTATAAAATCCAATTTTTTTCTTTATAATATTCATTCATAACAAATATATTATACCATAAATTTATTGGTAGTATAATAATTATATGAGCAAATCACAATATCAATGGACAATATTTTCAATTATTGCAACAGGCAGTTTTTTAGGCATGCTTGATTCTTCAACTGTTAATGTTGCTTTATACAAAATTTCTCAACATTTTCAAGCAAAACTTGAAGATGTCCAATGGGTAATAACAGCATATATGTTAGTATTAACAATATTTCTACCATTGTTTGGGAGATTATGTGATAATTTTTCAAAGAAAAAACTTTATACTTTTGGGTTTATATTTTTTGCTTTTGGTTCTTTTTTAAACACAATTGCAACCAGTTTACCACTATTAATAGGATTTCGTTGTATTGAAGCAATTGGTGCTTCTATATTATTATCAAACTCAACAGCAATTGTTGCTTCTATATTCAAAAATAAAAAACGTGGTAAAGCACTTGGCATCCTCGGAAGCATCATTGCACTTGGTGGTATGTTAGGTCCGGCTGTTGGTGGAATATTAATAAATTTCTTCACTTGGCGTGCTGTTTTTATTCCTGCTATACCAATAGCATTATTAGGTGCTTATTTTTCTTATAAAATTATTCCAAATAATTGCATTGAAACCAAATTTAAATTTGATACTTTAGGGTTTATAAGTTTTGCTATATTTATGACATCACTACTTATGCTCACAACAAAAGCAAGAATTTGGGGGATTAATTCATCAAACACAATTATAACATTTCTTATATTAATATTTTTTAGTCTTTTATTTATTATTATTGAAAAGAATGCAACTTGTCCACTTGTTAAATTTGAGCTTTTTAAAAATAAATCATTTACATTAGGCAATATAGCTTTATCTTTATCATATATGGGCTTGTTTGCAAATGGCGTATTATTCCCCTTATATTTTCAAGAAATATTAAAATTTACCCCACTTCAAGTCGGACTATTTTGTTTACCATTTTCAATAGCACTTGTTTCAACTGCACCAATTGCTGGAAATCTTGCAGGCAAATATGGCAGCCGAATATTAACAACACTTGGACCAATATTAGTTTCATTTGGACTTTTGATATTTACAACATTTAAGCTGCATGCAAATATATTATTTATAATTATAGCTCAATTTCTTCTTGGTATGGGCAACGGATTTTTTCAATCTCCCACAAATACAGCTATTATGAATACAGCATCTAAAGAAAATAGAGGCTCAGCAAGTGGTATTCTTGCTCTTTTTCGCAATGCAGGTATGATAATAGCTGTAAGCATGGCTATAAGTATTTTTGATACCTTAATCAAAATATTTACTTCTAGTAAAATAAACTATCAAAATGCATATATCTACTCATATCATATAACTTTATACATAGGAATTATTTTCTCACTTTTATGCTCAATAATTTCAAATATTGCTTATCGTAAAAAATAATTTATGATATAATTAAAATAAAAAAGGAATACTCGAATATGATTACCGTAAAAGATGTTGAACATGTTGCAAAGCTTGCACGTTTGGAATTAACAGAAGAAGAAAAACAAAAATATACAAAACAGTTAAGTGATATTTTAAAATATGCAAATGAATTAAATGAAGTGAATACAGAAGATGTCGAACCTATGAGTCATGCACTTCCTTTTTACAATGTTACACGTTGTGATGATGTAAAATGTGAAATATCAAAAGAAAAACTTCTACAAAATGGTCCAGATGTTGAAGATGGATTCTTTAAAGTACCCAAAATTAACTAGTGAGGAAAAAAATAAAGTGACTAAATTTATATTTGTAACAGGCGGTGTAGTTTCATCACTTGGTAAAGGTATTGTAGCTGCATCATTAGGTAAACTTTTAACTTCTCGTGGTTTTAGTGTCATTATTCAAAAATTCGATCCATATATAAATGTTGACCCAGGTACAATGAGCCCTTTTCAACACGGTGAGGTTTTTGTAACAGACGATGGTGCTGAAACTGACCTTGATTTAGGACACTATGAACGATTCACTAATGCAAATTTAGGGAAAATTAATAACGTAACTTCTGGAAGCATTTATAAAGAAGTTATTGAAAAAGAAAGACGAGGTGACTATCTTGGTGCTACAGTTCAAACTATTCCACATATTACAAATGAAATTAAAGCACGTATAAAAAAAGCAAAAACACAATTTCAAAGCGATTTTATTATTGTTGAAGTCGGTGGTACTATTGGTGATATAGAATCATTACCATTTATCGAAGCTATTCGTCAATTCCGTCAAGATGTTGGTATTGGTAATTCTATTTCAATACATGTAACTTTAATTCCATATCTTGGAACTTCCAACGAAATGAAAACAAAACCTTCTCAACATAGTGTAACAATGCTTAGAAGCTATGGAATACAACCTGAATTCCTTGTTTGCAGAACTTCCAAAACAATATCGGCAAAAGAAAAAGAAAAACTTGCTCTCTTTTGCTCTGTTGCAAAAGAAGCCGTTATTGAATGCCGTGACATGAAAAGTATTTATGAAGTACCTCTTGCTCTAGAACAACAAAATTTTGCTTCTATGGTTTTAAAGTATCTTAACATTGAAGATAAAAAACCTGATTTAACAAAATGGGAAAAATTAATTGATAAAATTAAAAATCCAAAACAAACAGTAAAAATAGCAATTGCAGGGAAATATACAAAACTTTCAGATGCCTATATTTCAGTTGTTGAATCATTAAAACATGCAGGATATAAGTACGACACAAATATAAACATAAAATGGATAGCTTCAGATGAATGTATAGACTATAACAAAACAAAAGAGGTGATGAAAGATTGCCAAGGACTTGTTGTCCCTGGAGGTTTTGGAGTTAGAGGAATTGAAGGGAAATTGAACGTCATTCGTTACGCTCGTGAAAACAATATCCCGTTTTTAGGACTATGTTTAGGAATGCAATGTGCAGTCATTGAATATGCTCGCAATGTTTGTGGTTTAAAAGATGCAAACTCAACTGAATTTGATGAAGGTACTAATTACCCAGTAATAGACTTGATGACAGAACAAAAAAATGTTGAAGGTTATGGCGGCACAATGCGTTTGGGTTCTTATGAATGTAAGCTTAAAGATAATTCAAAAGCTAAAGAAGCGTATAATAATGTATCGACTATTTATGAACGTCATCGACATCGTTATGAAATGAATAATGATTACCGAAAATTAGTTGAAGATGCTGGACTTGTTATTTCGGGTGTTTCGCCTGATAATATGCTATGTGAAATTGTTGAATACCCAAAAAATGACTGGTTTGTCGCTTGTCAATTCCATCCAGAGTTTAAATCTCGTCCAATAAATCCACATCCATTGTTTGACGGATTATTAAATGCGATTGTGAAAAATATTAATAAAAGTAAAAAAGAATCCCAAATTTGTGTCTAAAAAGGCTAAGTTAGATACCTAACCTTTTTATGTTTCAATTAAATTATTTTTTTATAATCCCATATTTTTTACAATTTCATTTATATCACATTTAGTTTTATGAACTTGTGAAATACCAAATTTTATAGCATTATCAGGATCTTTTAATCCATTTCCTGTCAATGTGCATGTTATTAGGCTATTTTCTTCAACAAGCCCCATATTATTTGCTTTTATAAGTCCAGCTACTGAAGCAGCTGAGGATGGTTCACAAAAAATACCTTCATTTTGGGCTATTAATTCATATGCATTAATAATTTCATCATCAGTAACACAATCAATAGTACCATTTGATTTATCACGAGCATTTTCAGCTTTTTCCCAACTTGCAGGATTACCTATTCGAATGGCAGTTGCAATTGTTTCAGGTTTCAAAATACGTTCACCTTTGACTATTGCTGCAGCTCCTAAAGCTTCATATCCCATCATTTTTGGAATTTTCGTTGATTTTTTTAATTTATACCATTCAGAAAATCCTTTAAAATAAGCTGTAATATTGCCTGCATTACCCACAGGAATAAAATGGTAATCAGGAGCATCGCCTAAATCTTCAATTATTTCAAAAGCTGCTGTTTTTTGCCCTTCTATACGATATGGATTTAAAGAATTTACAAGCTGCACAGGGTAATTTTTAGAAATATCAAGTACCATTTCTAATGCTTCATCAAAATTTCCGTCAATAGCAATTATACAAGCACCGTACATCATAGCTTGTGATAACTTCCCCATTGCAATATATCCATCAGGAATTATAACATAACACTTTAAACCTGCTTTAGCTGCATAAGCAGCTGCTGAAGCACTTGTATTACCGGTTGATGCACATATTATTGCTTTTGCTCCATTTTCAACCGCCTTTGAAACAGCCATTGTCATACCTCTATCTTTAAAACTTCCTGTTGGATTTAAACCATCATATTTCAAGTATAATTTACAATTCTTTAACCCTATTTTTAAAGCTAAATTTTTTGATTCAATTAATGGCGTTTTACCCTCAAGTAAACTTACCACAGGAGTATTCTCAGATACGGGTAAATACTTTTTATATGTTTCAATTAGACCTTTATATTTTGAACACATTATTCTTTATCTCCTTAATTTAATACTCTAATTAAGCTTTTTATTTCACAAATTGATTCATCATTTTTCATATCAGCTATTGCATTTGAAACATCCGATTCTTTAGATTGTGAAGTTATTACTACTATTTTAGCCATATTGTCATTTTCAATACCACGTTGCATAACAGTTTGAATACTTATATTATTATCACCACAGATTCTACCTATAGTACCAATTACCCCTTTATGATCTTGTGCAACAATAAGCATATAATATTCATTTAATGTTTTAGAAATATCAATTTGATTAGCACTTACATCTGCTGTTTTCATCATTAAATTTAATGATTTAGTTGCATTTTTATCTTCAATTTCACTTGCTAAAATTAATATATCACCAACTACTGAACTTGCTGTTGGCATTTCACCAGCTCCAGGTCCTATAAAACATACTTCACCAACAGGTGTTCCGCAAACTTTAACTGCATTTGTGGCATTATTTATTTTTGCTAGAACATTATCATTCTTAACCAATACAGGATGTACACGTATATCAACTTCTTTTTTTTCATTCATTGAAGCTTGTGCTACTAATTTTATGGTATATCCAAGTTCATCTGCAAATGTAATATCTTCATCTGTTATTTTTGTTATACCTTCTGTATAAATTTTATTTATATCAACTTGACTATTAAAACCTATTTTAGCAAGTGTACATATTTTATAAGCAGCATCATATCCCATAACGTCATTTGTTGGATCAGTTTCTGCGTATCCTAATTCCTGTGCTTCGTTTAAAACATCATCATATGATTCTTTATTTTCTTTCATTTTTGTCAATATATAATTTGTCGTTCCATTTAAAATACCTTGAATTTTTGATATTTTATTACCACATAAAGTCATTTTTAAAGGCATAATTATTGGTATGCCACCTGCTATAGCTGCTTCATATAGAATTATTAATTTTTTTTCATTCGCTATTTTAAATAACTCATCACCATGTTTTGCAAGAAGCTCTTTATTAGCTGTCACTATGTGTTTTCCATTGCTAAGAGCTGTTTTTATTAAATCATAAGTAGGGTTAACCCCGCCTGCTACTTCAACAACTATGTCTATTTTAGGATTATTCACAATTTCATATGCATCACAAGTTATTAAATTCTCATCTAAATCTTCAATATTACGTTTTTTATTTTTATTTTTTACACCTATTTTAACAATATTTATTTGGGAAAAATTCTTTAAAGTTTTAACAACTCCACAACCTACAGTCCCTAAACCTATTATTCCTATATTTATTTTTTTCACTTATAACTCTCCTGATTTATGCTCTTTCTTATTAAAACACAAAAATAGTATTTGTAATAAATTTTACTTAAATTAAAATATAATGTTTCCTTTTAATCATATTTTCCATTTTGGCAGATATTTTTTGTTGTTGAAATTCTTTTTTAACTACTTTTTTATTATACAAAGTAAACAAAATAACATCAGGCTTTAATTCTTTTATTTCTTCTGGTTTAACAGCAATATAACCTTTGTATGAAGAACGTGAAACATATTTTTTATCTGATACTGCTATTATATTTAATTTAGACAAATCATAATTATTAAAAATATGCTCTGCTATTGTACCTGTTCCATATATTAATATTTTTTTATCTTTATATTTTTTTGCTAGTTGATTTATATATTTTTGTTCATTAACAAATTTTAAATATTTATCCCATTTTTCTGAATTTTGCATAAATAAAAATTTTTTATTACAAAAATTATAATAAAATAGAAGATTAAAAACAAAAAATATAAGTACCTTAAAAAATATAATTTTTTGCCAAAATGACAAAGGATAAAACAAACAAAATATGTTATACAGTGAATTATTATAAAACAAATAATTTAATTTTAAATCATTTTTTATTGATTGACTAAGATTTTTACAATATCCCATTTTTATATTATTTAAAATTTCTTTTCTTATTTTCTTATTTTTTATTAATGCACAAGAATTAAAATAACCAACACCCCAAAACATATTTTTTCGATATTGTGGAATTTCTTCTTTATCCTTATAACCACGTATATAACAATCATAACTGCTATTTCCAAGAAATGTATGTATAAAATCTTTATTTGGAATAAAAATTTTATTATTATCATTTATATTTTTAGCAATTAATGCAAGATGAGGAAACATATTTGATATATTATCGTACATATTACAAATGACAGTATCTGTAAAGTTTGAAACTTTATATATGCATCCTGGAACAAATGATGCTTTTGTATATATCGATGGAAAGTCTTTTGCTGTTTTTTGAACAAAAATTACATCATAATCTTCTTCAATTGCTTTTTCAATTTGGTCAAAACCTTCAAAATCATACGTATCGTCATCACACAAAACCCAAATATATTTTTTTGTGGCCATTGTATAAGCTTTTGCAATGTTTGCATTTCCACCAATATTTCGAGGATTTCTTTCATATTTCATATTCGGATATCTTTTCTGATATTCTCTTACAAGTTCAAAAGTCCCATCAGTTGAGTTATTATCCAAAATTGTTATATCTAAATTTCTTATTGATGAAAACTCATTATCAAAAATCTCCTCAAATGTCCTTTTTAAAAACTTTGCACGATTATATGTTATAAGTATTATTTCTAATTCATCAAAGAGATTCATAATAAACCTTTCTTAAATAATAAAAATTTTATGTTTCTTTTTCTTTAAAATAGGTGATAATTTTTTATTATTATCAAAAAAATTTAAAATTTTTTCCTTTAAAATATTCATTTTATTTTTATTCCATATATTATTAATATTTATTAAAATATCATCAAGAATTTCCTCTGGCAGTTTATTCTCAAAAAATATTTCATCTATAAAAACATTATCAGTTTTTAAAGACAAATTAAACTCTACACCACATTTTAACAAAAAATTCTTAAAATTTAAATAATTATTATTAAAATTTCTGTTAAATTCTGTATAACTTACACTATTATATAGTTTTTCAACATTAAGTTTTTTTTTATAAAATGAAGTTATATTAAAAAAAGGTATTTTTAGCAAATTACACATTTCAAAAGCTCTTACATCATTTTGAAAAACAATTGCAGGTACTTGAGCATTTAATGACATTATGGCACCATGAACTCTCGAACCAATATACAAATCATATTTTTCTTCTAAAATTTTTTGTTTCCATTTTTCTACCGATGGAAAAAATAATACATTTTTATTCACCAATGCATTATATATTAAATATTGCTCTTGTTTATTAAAATTTTGCCTTATTTTTGTATTTTTAAAATACAATAATTCTACAATTTGTTTTTCATCTTGTAATACATAACAATTACACCCCTTATAATCTATTATAATATTATGATTATTTAAAAGAAGTTTAAAATTATTATTAAACTCTTTTTTGACAATCTTTTTATTAGGAGTCAAATCTTCATAAAAACTTGGACATCCCACTGCAACTGCATTTTTTATACCAAGCTTCAAAAGAAGTTCTAAAGTTTTCTCTCCCCTAACTCCAAGTAACTCTGACTTTGATGATAATATTTGAAAGAAATTGACTAAGTCTTTATTTAAAGTTTTATGTAAATTTTGATAATCCTCAACTAGACAATTACACCCCAAACTTACAGGAATTATAGGTAGTTTTATTTTTTTATAAATTTTGTTATTCCTTTCCAAGGAAGATTACTGAAATGTTTATCCGAATTTAATTGATTTTGGAAACAAAATATTAAGTGTGTATAATTTTCATTTATAAAAGAAATATCCTTATCTATTTGAGAAAAATCATAATTCCATATACTTTGAATTTGATCAACTTTCTTATAATATCCATAAATAATTTTTATAATAGAATATCCTATATAAGAATTACCAATATTGCGAGCAATAGTCGCAAAAAAATAATCAATATCTTTTAATTCATTTTTATTTAATATTAAATTAGTATTTAGAAAAAAAGGACAAAACTTTTTAGATATATAATTATTAACCATTAAAAAAACTTACCTTATATCTTGAAAAATTCCTCATATTTTCGCTTAATATTATTTGATTTATCTTGTTTTTTTATTTCTTTAACATTTAAAATAAGTAATAAGCAAACTTCAACATCAAGTTGTTTTATCTGTTCATATGAATAAGTTTCATATTGATAAAATTTTTCTTTTTCATTATCTTTAAATTTTCTATCACAAATTCCTATTATATTTAATCTAGACAAATCAAAATTTTCAAGCACGCATTTTGCAATTATTCCTGCACCATAAATAAATATTTTTTTATTTTTGTATTTCTTAGACAATTGATCTATCTTATTTTGCAAATCAATTGAATAAAAATAATTTAAATAATCTTCATACTTAATAGGAGTCTGAGTTAGTATTTTTATTTTAAAATATGTTTTAATTTGTTTTCTATATAAAGCCATTACATCTTTGATTGAACGTTTTTGTCCAATATAATTTTCATTTTTATCATATAAAACAATGTTGTGTTTCAAAATTTTACTTTTATATACTGGTATATAAAATTCTCTTTTTTTAATTTTAAGTTTTTTTGAAGAATATAAAATATTATATTGATTAATTATATTATCTATTATTTCATCTTTCGAACATTTATTTAGTTCATACATTTGAGCATCTTTAGCTTTAAAATCTTGAGTTTTATCAAGTGGCACACCATTTTTTCTTAAAAAATTCATAAAATTATTATAATTATTTTTAAAATTTTTGTTAAAATTATCAAAATCAGCAAGTTCATATAACTGTTCAACAGATTTTTTGGAAATATTATTTGACATAAAATCACTATATGGAATACCAAGTAATTTTGTCATTTCATAAGCTCGAATATCACCTTGTGAAACAAAAACAGGAACACCTTCATTTTTTGAATTTAAAGCTAAAATAGCACCGTGTACACGTGATCCTAAAACAAAATCAAATTTTGAAGCATATTTTTTCCAATCGTCAATTGATGTAAAAGCTAAAATATTATCATTTAAAATTGCTTCTTTAATTAAAAATCTATCACTTAAATTATAATGATAATTATTAATAATATTTCTAAAAAACAAAAGCTCAAATATATTTTTCTCATCTTGCAAAATAATTGGTTCAACACCTTGCGGTTTAAATAAAGTTGTTATATTTTGCAAAATTTTAAAATCTTTAGAAAATGGCTTTTTAATAATTTGTTTATTTGGATTTAATTCTTCATAAAAAGTTGGACAACCAACTGGAAGAGCATTTTTAATCCCAAGTCGATTAAGCAAATCAAGTGTCATTTCTCCTCGCACACCCATTAATTCAGACTTTGAAGCTAGGATATTTATAAATTTAATTAAATCTTTATTTAATGTCTTATGCAAATCACAAAACTTATTATCATTATAAGCACAATTGGCACCAATACTTACTGGAATAAAAGGTATATTTATTCTTTCTATAAATTTTGCCATTTTACTCCAAGGTAAATTTCTAAAAACTTTATTTGTGTTTAATTGATCCTGCATACAAAAAACAACATGGGTATAATTTTCATTAATAAATTTTGCATCTTCATTTGTTTTTGAAAAATCATAATTCCATATACTTTGAATTTGATCAACTTTTTTATAATGTCCATAAATAATTTTAATAATAGAATATCCAATATAAGAATTACCAGTATTTCCAGCAATAGTTGACCAAAGATTATCAAATGTATAAATATCTTCATTTTCTAAAACTAAGTTAGTATTTATAAAAAATGGTCGAAAATTATCAATTATAGAACTATTATAAGCCATAAAACTCTCCTAAAAATATAATTTTTATCTTAGCATAATGAATACTATAGTGCAAAATTATGTTTCTTTGTTATAATAAAGAAATGAAAAAAGTATTTATTGAAACATTAGGTTGTCAAATGAACAAATCCGATACTGAAAGAATATTGGGTATGTTATCGAATTTTAATTATCAGGAAACGGAAAATCCTCAAAAAGCTAATTTACTTTTAATAAATACATGTTCAATACGACAACTAAGTGAAGATAAAGCTTTTAGTATACTTGGGCGTTGGGGAAAGTATAAAAAGCTAAATCCTGAAATAAAAATTGGGATATGTGGTTGTGTAGCCCAAATAGAAAAAGAAAATATTTTTAAACGCAATAGAAATGTTGACCTTGTTTTTGGTACACATAATATATATGAACTTCCTGATTTAATCAAAAGAGTTGAATCAGGAGAAAGGATTTGTGCAATTAGAGATAATGCTATAAAAGAAAATACTAATTTTGGTATTATACGAAATAAAAGTTATAATGCTTGGGTACCAATTATTGAAGGATGCAACAATTTTTGCACATATTGTATTGTTCCATACACTCGAGGTCGTGAAAGAAGTCGTGATTTTAATAATATTATTAACGAAGTTAAAACATGCGTTAATCAAGGATTTAAAGAAATTACTCTTTTAGGACAAAATGTTGACAGTTATGGCAAAGACTTAAAAGATGAAAAAATTACTCTTGCCAATTTGCTACGTGAAATATCAAAGATCAAAGGCGATTTTAGAGTTAGATTTGTGACATCATATCCAACTGATATTACAGATGATTTAATTAAAGCAGTGGGTGAATCAGATAAAATATGCAAATATTTTCACATCCCCATGCAATCAGGTAATGATGAAATATTAAAAGCTATGAATAGACGCTATAATCGGCATCAGTATGGAGAAATTGTCACAAAAATAAGAGAAACATTCAAAGACAATTGTGTAACAATAACATCCGATTTTATTGCAGGGTTTCCAGGGGAAACAGAAGAACAATTTAATGATACTTTAAGTGCAATTGAAGAATTTAAACTTGATTATTCAAACACAGCAGCATATTCGCCTCGAGAAAATACAATAGCTGGAAAATGGATAGATAAATTTATTGATGAAAAAATTAAAAAAGAACGACTCAAAATTTTAAATGATAAAAATAAAGAAGCTGTTATAACCTCAAATAAAAAATGTCTTGGAAAAATCTTCAAAGTTTTAGTTGAAGGATTTAAAGAAGATGAAAAAAATGGAAAAATTGTATTAAATTCACGTGCTGAAAATAATAAAATAGTTCATTTCAATGGTGATAAAAATTTAGTAGGTACATTCCAAAAAGTTATTATTAAAGATTATTCTAATTGGTGTTTATTTGGTGATATTGTATAAAAACATAAAAAATTCATATAAATACATGATTTAAATGAATTAAATTAAACTTAAAATTTTTATATTGATATAAATAAATTGGGTGTATTATTACTCTTGGAGTATTAATGTCGGAAACAAATATAGAAAATAATCCTTATAATAATATAGCTCGTTTATCCGATGAGAAGCTAAACGAGCTTTGGAGTGCATATTTAAAAGATAAAACACAAAAAAATCTTCGAGATACTTTAATTGTTCAATATATTTACTTAACACGTTATGTTGTTGGTCGGATAAAAATGAATTTGCCTCCTAATTTTACAATTGAAGATATAGCTAGTTATGGTGTTGAAGGTTTAATTGATGCAGTTGAAAAATATTTACCTAATAAAGGAGCACGTTTTGAGACATATGCTATAATGCGAATTCGTGGAAATATTATCGATAAAATTCGTGCTGAAGATTGGATCCCTCGTCAAATGCGTCGCAAAATAAAAGAAGTTAATAATACTGTTGAATCTTTAAGACAAAAATTAGGACGCCCCCCAAGTATTGACGAAGTTGCAGTTGAGCTTAA
Organism: Candidatus Gastranaerophilales bacterium; assembly: GCA_944325065.1. Lineage (GTDB taxonomy): Bacteria > Cyanobacteriota > Vampirovibrionia > Gastranaerophilales > Gastranaerophilaceae > UMGS1477. The sequence goes on from CALUYS010000007.1 coordinate 14,565, forward strand.
TATGGAAAAAGATAAAGTTGAAGCTATTTTATCTGATACTCAAACTGTTGGCTCTATTTATGATAAAAAGGGAACATCTGAAGATAGCTTAAGTGTAATTGATACGATTGAAGATTCAAAACTTGTTGACCCATTGACTAACTTAGAAGATAAGGATACAAAAAAAGATCTTCAAATCGCTTTAAAACGGCTTCCTGAACGTGAACGTTTGATTTTGATACTTTATTACCATGAAAATTTAACATTAAAAGAAATTGGTGACAACCTTGAACTTTCTGAATCAAGAGTATGTCAGCTTCACTCACAAGCTATTATGAAATTAAGAAATATATTAACAACATCAAAATCGAATAGACTACAAAAAAGTATTGTTTAGTTTTTTATTTTTTACTTATTTATTCAGTAACACGTATGCATTGATCAGGGTTATATTCATATGTGCAATTGCGACCATCATTTTTAGATTTATACATAGCAATATCTGCACAATGTATTAAATCTTTAACATTTTCAGCATGAACCATAAATTCAGCAATACCAACACTTATAGTAACATTTAAAACAGTTCCATTATCTAAAACAACATTTAAATTTTCTATTTTTTTACGCAAACGCTCAGCAATAACACGAGCTGCATAACATGTTGTTTCCGGTAAAATTATAGCAAACTCTTCCCCACCATATCTTGCAGGTATATCAATTTGTCGAATCGTTTGCTCGATATTTGAAGCTATTTCCTGCAATATTCTATCACCAGCTAAGTGACCATATTTATCATTTATATTCTTAAAATGGTCAATATCTATCATAAGCAAAGAAAGTTTATGCTTATATCGACGAGCACGGTTTATTTCATTTTCAAGTAAATTATAAAAATGCCTATATATATAAAGTTTTGTTAACCCATCTTTTGTTGCAAGTTCATATAATTTAGCATTGTCAATAGCAATAGCTGCTTGATTAGATAAAGCTTCCATAAATTCAAGATCAATTTTAGTAAAAACTTTATTATTACGTTTATTTGAAATATTAATAACACCAATAGCCTCACCTTTAACGACTAAAGGCACACACAACAATGAAGAAAGCTTAAAAGCTCCTTCATTAATTTTAAAACGTGGGTCATTCTCACCTAAATTTGATATAATAGGAGTTTTTGTTGCAAATACCTTCCCTGCTATTCCTTCATTTGGTCTAAATTTTGAGCATTCAATAAGACCATTATTTATATTATTTTCAATTTCTTTATTATCTAACCCATATACAACTTTCACCTGTAGCGAATTATCTTGAAAATCATAAAGCATTAAAGAGCCTTTTTCCGCATCTATTGTCTCAATAGCTTTATCTAAAATAACATTTAGCAGACGCTTTAAATCATCAATAAAATTAACAGCTTGGGAGATATTGTATAAAATAGACATATTATGTAATGCTTTATTTAGGTTTTGTATTTGCTCATTCTGGGCTTTATTTTTATTTAATTTTAAAAATGCTGGTTGTATATATGAAAAAATACGTTTTAAAAACTTTATATCGCTTGGTTCTAAAAAATTACCATCATCTTTTTTGGTAAACATAACCAAATAACTTGCATCTTTTGATAAACTTATTGCATAAGCATAATCACAATTTAGCTCTCTTAAACCATATTTATCCCATAATGATTTATATATAGGTTCGGATTTATCATCTGTAACTCGAACTATATTATTAAGTGGTAATATTGAACGAAATTCTTGGTTATTTGCTTCAAGTTCAATTGTATGCATTCTTTCATCATAAATACGTGGGGGAAGATGAAAATATCCATTACTATTTACAAAAAAATATATATTTTTTATATTTATATATTTTTTTATAAAATTAGATACATTTAAAAATAAATCAATAATTGTATAGGATTGATTTGTAATTACACTTAACTCAAAAAGACTATCAAGTTCTAAAAAATTCCTTTGTAAATTATTTATCTTTGTTTCAATTTCTGATTTCATCATTACCATTTTATTATATTACCAACATTATAAAATATATTATAATACAATAAAATTATTTTGACAAATAATAATTAAGCACTAAAAGTTCCAAAACTTGATTTAACATTATTTTCTAAAACTTTATTTAATGCTTCAATTTCAGTTTGTATAGCTGTGTGTTGAGTGTCGATTGATTTTAATTTTATTTCCAAATTTTTATCTTGTTGTGCTATGACTTCTGTTTTTGCATTTATATCTGAAATTTCTTTATCATACTGTTGTTTTTCATAATCATATTTTACCATAGCAGAATTATAAGCTTCTTCATCTTGCTCAGTTTTAACTTCAGGAATAACAACTGTACCATCATCAAAAGTTATTTTTGCTATACGGCCATTTTCATCATAAATAATATTGGCTTTTTGACTTATAGTTTCAGTTTGATTTTCTAAATACGATGTTTCATACATATACGCATATGTTGAATCCACTTGGCCATCTTTATTTATATAATCAAGTGGCACATAAATATATGCATTTTTCCCATTTGTGTCAATAAAATTGAAAAGAGCTTGATTTTCCTCTGGGTTTTCAACGCCTTGTACATCTATTGTACTTAGATAATTACTTCTTGCTGTATCAAGTTTTATTTTATAAGCTTGTGATGAACCATATAAACCAAATTGTTTTAAAATTTCTTCATAAAAGCCTAACATTTCATTAACAGTTATATTTCTATCACAATCTTCATTCCTTTCATTATTATTGTTGCGAAGAAGCATTTGTGCAATAACACCAGTTGGTGTTGTTAAGCTTAATGTATGATTTGTTTGGTCATATATATAATTTTTTTCATTAGTATCATTCTTATTTACCCAAGTTTTAAAACTTGCACTTATTGAATATCTATAATCACCTTTATCTTGACCATTATCGACAACATAATATGTTACTCCATTTGATGTTCCTTGATATTGAGTGCTGTCTCCTTCACTAGCACTTTTTTCCGCAACACCACTTGGTAAACCTTGTCCGCTAAGATTAAAGTTACCGGAAGTATCTTGTTGGATAGTATATCTTGCTATGTCTACAGAAGCATTTTCTTCAGACCAAGAGGAGTTTTCTCCATCATAAGAATATTGGATGCCAATTTTACGGTTATCCTTTAATATTCCTTCTGGCAACTCTTGAGCACTTTTCTCATATCTTTCTTCCTTAATTACAATATTGCCACCAAGTTGTGTATCAGTATATCTTTTTTGGGTCGACCAACTCCCGTGTTCATCTCGAGTATAAACATTTTGATAATCATTTTTGCCATCATTCTTAACATCAACATCTTGATACCAATTACCATTATCATCTTTATTTAATTCTTTGCCATTATGTTCAAACTGGGGCACATCGCTTAAGTTTATAGTATATTCCCATTTATCTTGATTGTTTTTTGACACCCAAACCCAATTATCACCATCTGGAATAGCATTTTGATCAACATTAACTGCATCATTAATTATTTCAACTCTTTTTGTTTGAGTATTATACCAATATCCAATATTTTCGTCAATAAAATCAGGTATTCTATACCAATCATCCTTATCCTTAATACCAGTTAAACAATCTGTATTATCTTGCCAAGCTGCAAACATTTGTGCGCTAGATACTTTTAATTGCCATTGGTTATCTTTATCTTTCGAAATAGAATATGTGACAGCATTGTCACCATCACCTATTATTTTTGAACCATTTTTATCAATAAACTCGTTATCATCAATTTTTCCATCTCCATCAATATCATAACCAATATTTTTGTCGTTCTCCATCCAATGTTCAATAACTGGAGTCTCTTTTGGCTCTATTGGAGAGATTGTTTGTTCTTGAAAATAAGTTATGTCACCTATTGTCTGTATATCATAATTTAAATCGCCTATTTTACAACTTTGTTTACCTTGAATATCAATATATTCACTTCCTAGCTGAAAACATTGCACACTTCTTACTTCATTCCAAGTCCACTTTCCTTCTGAGTATTCAATATTTTGATAAGAAACATCATCAATAGATATAAATGATGTTGTTGGGCTTAAATTATTTCCTTGTGTCGTACATACTTTTTTTTCATATTTTATCCCAAACGCACTAAGCACATCGTTACTTACATTATTCAATGTCCAACTCCAATTTCCAGAGTCATCTTGAGTGATATTGTAGGTTATAGGATTGCTTAAAGTAGGCTGTGTAGATGCAGGGGCACATTTTGTTATATATGTATAATGTTTATTATCAGCCCCCATTGTTAATGTGCCAGTATTATCCGCTACTTTTAATAAATTTCTTTTTGAAGGATCAAGAGTTATTGGTGATGTTGAAGAGGTATAAGTTAATGTAACATTTTGATAAGAATACCCATTACCTTCATTATATACATTTCGAAAAGCATCATCTATCGTTTGCACATCTAAAACATTTCCCATTTGAGGAGTTTCAACTGATGATAACCCTAATGTTTCAAAATATTGTTTCATTTGTTGTGATGTAAGCTCTTTTGTTGACGACATTTTCTGTAATGATGCCATCTGGGTTTCTATATTTTTTATATTGTCATATGTTTCCTTTGTTTTTATATATTCATCTAGTTTTTCTTTATCTCCATTTAATGTCAAATCATAGTTTATCCCATCAATAACAGCTGACATTTGCCCGTTAACAGATTTAAAACCAACATTATTTAGTTGCTTTTTCATTAAAACGCTATCTGTTTTTGGACTTTTATAAGTTACATCATGAGTATACCCACCAGAAATGTTTTTAGATACATTAATTATTTCTGATAATCCATTACCTTTATTAAATGTATATACCATTTTTGAAAATTCACTTGGATCAGGAGGTGTTGGCACTTGCATTGTTAACATGGAATTAAAAAGTGCAGCACTCTGATTTGATAAAGTCAGACGCTGTTGATTAATCTGCTGTCCCTCAAACTCAAGGCTTGATTTACGTGCAGTCAGCATAGCTATTCTTAAACTACTTGCCGATAATCCCATTTTCTTACTGTTTTTCCCTTTTTATTATTGTTCTTTTATACAATAAACACAATACCTTTAATTGTTTTATCGGCTATAAAACAACTAAACTTGATACCAAATACGCATAAAAATTGGTTTTATATGCATATAGCCCCCTCCCCCCGCTATTTTCAAAGGTTTACACGAAATGTAAATTTTTGTAAAACTTTATTGAACGCATTTACAAAATTTAATATTATAAAATTTATGAAAGGTATTTATCCAAATGAATATTTAAAAAATCCTAATATAAATAAACCAATTGAAAAAATTTGGGATGATATTGATGCATACACCGGTGAATTTTTTGAAGATGAAACACAATACCACTGGACAATTGATTTTATCATTCCAATTCCACCATTATATTATGAAGGTAAATTTACAAAAGGAGTTTTATTTACACAAGCTGCTTCATATATCTTAAAACTTTTCCCAAAATTAAAAAACTTATTTTTTGTTGGAGCTTATACAATGTGGTCAAATTATTCTTGGTGTGATAATGCTGATTTTTATTTGACTTGTTATCAAAACAAAAAACGTGAAGAATATTACAAAAACAAATATCCCCAAAAAAAGAATATAATTTTTATCCCACTCCAAGATGCTGATTTTACAAATGAATATATTATTGCACCAACTTGGAACACACCAAAATTTTTTGATGTTTTATGTGTTTCTTCTCCAAACCCATTTAAAAACCTTCCAATTCTTGGAACTGCTTTAAAAATATATAATAATAAATATCAAAAAGCTTTAAGATGTGCTTTAATTTTAGGTCAAAAAGATATAAAACGTAGACAAGATGGTACAATTGACTATTCAATACTTCATACTGATCAAAGAAAAGAACTCGACAATTTTTTTAATCAAGTTTCATCATTTAAAAAACAAATTGAAGTTGTGCCTTTTGTTAATCACCATAAAGAACTTCCAAAGTTCTATACTGCATCAAAATGTTGTGTACTTACATCATTAATTGAAGGTAAAAATAGATCACTTAATGAGGCACAAAGTTGCAACACTCCAATTATTGCTTTTAAAGATCATAATAAATGGGCTCGAGGAGAACATCCTATCTTTTATGAAAATAGCGGTGAGCTTGTTCAACAATATACTCCAGAAGCTTTAGCTGATACAATTCATAAAGTTATAAATAATCCTCAAGATTATGCCCCTCGTAAAAATTATCTTAAATACAATGGTCGAAAAAATTTTATAAATATTTTGATTAATAATATTCCATACTTTAAAGAAAATATACCAGAGTATATAGATGGAAAAATACATGAAAATCTTTGGGTTGATTTGGCTATGCAATATAACTACCAATTAAGTTTTCATGATTTTCTATATGGCAAAAATCCTCTTATCCAACATGTCAAAGGAATAGATGACATTTCAAAATTAGTTAATTTTTTCTATAAAAGGTTTAATATCAATTAATATTAATTTTAAATAATCTATTCCAAGTTATTAATAAAAATCCTTATAAAGTTTATTTATAAATACACAAAATAAAACAATATTAGATAATAAAAACCTTTTCAATTCATTAATTTTTGTAAAAAAGCTTGTAATTATTTTATGGTTATGGTTATATAAATTAATATAAAGCAAAATTGCCAAATCCTCTAAACTTGCAATGTAAAAAATAAAGGAGTATTAAGAAACAATGGTAAAATTAAGATTAAAAAGGTTGGGTGCAAAGAAAAATCCGGTTTATCGTATAATTGTTATAAATTCAACAACAAAAAGAAGCGGTGCCCCAATTGAAGAATTAGGTTTCTATAACCCAAAAACTAAAGAAATGAAATTAAATAAAGAAAGTGCTTTGGCTTGGATAAAAAAAGGTGCTCAACCTACCCCGACAGTTAGCTATTTAATAAAAAATGCTGATGATGAAGGTAAACTTATTTATAACAAAAAAGAAGAAATTAAACTTTCTAAAAAAGCTCAAGCTAAACTTGAAGAAGAAAAAAAAGCTCAAGCTGAAGCCGCCACCGCATCTAATGATGAAAGTGCGGAAAGTTAAGCTGTTAAAAAAATATAAACTTATCAATCCCACTTTTAATTTAAAAAAGTGGGATTTTTTGTTAGATTGTTTAAATTTTTTAAGGGAATAATTTTATAATGATAAAAACAATTCTAATTATATTACCCAAAAGCATTGCAGGTTGTCTTATTTTAAAAGGTCTGAGCTTGGCATTAAATGAAATAGGATTTAATGTTGTTATTATAAATATTGATGATATTAATGAAGAAATTATACAAAAATATAACGTTCAAATCGTTCTTGGTTATGACTATTCTTATTTAATGAATGAACAAGTTTATAGTCTTTTATCAAAATTTAAATATCTTATATTTATACATTATTTTGCTGATATCCCAACTAGTAAATTAGCTTTGGGTGATAAAGATATTGAAATTTATAATATATTAAAAAATAAAAAAAATACCATCATTTATATTTGGGATGAAACATACATTAATTTATTTCAAAACTCTAAATTTATCCCGCTTGGAATAAATTATAACTTATACAAACAACAGTTTCAAAATTATAAATACCCCATATCTTTTGTTGGCAGACCATTAAGTCAAAAAAGAATAGAAATTATTTGTCAAATTGTCAAAAAATACAATAGTAACTTTAACTTATTTTGTTATAAACCTCATTTTGAGAAAAGTATTGAATATATAACTAAAAATAATTTACTTGATAAAAACACTTTAGACATTTATAGAAATTGTTATAAGAGATTTTTAAAGACTGAGAATGAATTAGCTTTTGTTTATAATTCGAGTCAAATAAATTTAAATATCACAATTCAAGGTAGGAATAATATTAACTATAGAGTCTATGAAGTACTTGCTTCTGAAGGTTTTTTATTGACTGACTATATGGATGATATCTCTAAAAATTTTCAAATTGGCAAAGATCTTGAAGTGTATTATAACATTTATGATTTGTTTGATAAAATTGACTTTTATTTAAAAAACCGTTATATTTCCGAACAAATAGCAATAAATGGTTGCAAAAAAATTAAATTAAATCATTCTTTTAACAAAATAGCTTTAAAAATAAAAAATGATATATCAAAATTAGGAGAGATAAAAAATGATTAAAAAAGAACATAAAATAGAAATAAAAGCTTCTGACAAAATATTAAAATTGCCAAAATATATTTTTGCTCAACTTGATGACTGGAAAGAAGAAGCACGTGAAAAAGGTATAGATTTAATTGATTTAGGTATTGGTAATCCGGATGGAGCGACTCCATTACCTATTGTTGAAGCAGCGATAAAATCAATTCAGGATCCTAAAAGTCATGGATATCCGAGTTTTCGTGGAAAGTTAGAATTTCGTGAAAGTATAGCAAAATGGATGAAAAAAAGATATAATATTGATGTTGACTCAAAAACTCAGATACAAACATTGATTGGGGCAAAGGAAGGATTGGCAAATGTTGCTCTTGCGTTTACAAACCCTGGTGATATAAATATAGTGCCTGATCCTTATTATCCAGTATTATCACGTGGAACACTTATTGCAAGCGGTGAAGTTTACCATGTTCCATTACTTGATGAAAATGATTATTTACCAGATTTAGATTCAATACCTACAGATGTTGCAAAACGTGCAAAGTTATTTTTTATAAACTATCCAAATAATCCAACTGCAGCCATAGCTCCTATTGAATTTTTAGAAAAAATAGTGGATTTTTGTAGTAAATACAATATTCTTCTTGTATCCGATTTAGCATATGGAGAAACAGTCTATGATGGCTATCGCCCACATAGTATATTTGAAGTAGAAGGTGCTTGGGATATAGCAGTTGAGTTTCATTCATTTTCAAAAACTTTTAATATGGCAGGCTGGAGAGTTGGATTTGTTATTGGTAAAAAAGAATTTATCGATATAATTTATGCAATGAAATCAAATTTAGATTATGGAACATCATCTATTGTTCAAGATGCTGCTATAAAAGCTTTAAATATGGACTATTATCATGTTGAAAAAATAATGAATAAATATAATTCTCGACGAGAAACAATAGCTAAAGGAATGAACAAACTTGGATGGAAAATGAAACGTACACCAGCAACTATGTATTTTTGGTTAAAAGTTCCAAAAGGTTATACATCAATGGAATTTTGTAAAATGGTACTTGATAAAACAGGTGTAGTGCTAACTCCTGGAATTGCATTTGGAAGTTTAAGTGACGACCACTTTAGATTATCAATTGTTCAACCAACTTCAAAACTTAAAGAAGCATTAAAACGTTTGGAAAAAGCTGGGATAAGATATGAAAGTTAGATTTATAAATTCATAATTTCTTATTCAATTGTTTTTTTTAATCTTGAAGCAATTTTTAACATTACATCATAGGTTATGCCTTTTGACTCTTCTTTAGTAAAAGGTAAACGTTCTCCTATTATTGTTTTTGTTACTATTTTTTGTGCGAACTTTCCAAAAGAATATTTTACAACTTTATTTTGGGGTATATTAACAACATCTTCATCTAAAAATGGATGATAACTAACAACACGTTTTATCTCAGCTACACCACTTGTTTTCCATTTTTCACCATTTTCACTTATTATTTCTTCTATTCCCTTAAAAGTTAAAGTCTTTTTTTGTATTTGTTGCATTTTTGATGCATTTTGTTTTAATACTTTATTATTTAACCGCTTAGTATTATTTTTAACATAACCCTGATTTGACAAAATAAAGTTAACCTTCATAATATTTCTCCTATTTTGTGGATTAAAAAAACCTTGAACAAAAGAATGATAGGAATAATTTTATGTTTATAAAATAAAATTGTCAAGAAAAAAATAATTCCTTTTTTTTTATATTTATTTTAAAATTAAAATGTGAAATTTAATAAGCTGATAGGCATAACATGCTTAGTTATATAAGTAATAAAATATAATGAGGTAATTAAATTTCAGGTATTAGGAAAGTAAAAAATAATTAAAGGAGAAAAAAATGACAAGTGAACAACAAGCAACACAAGTGCGTGAATTATTTGAAGCAGGTGTACACTTTGGACACCAAACTCAAAAATGGAACCCTAAAATGAAGCCTTACATTTTTTCAGCTCGTAACGGTATCTATATAATTGATTTACGTAAAACATCAGATAAATTGGATGAAGCTTGTGCTGCAGCTCGTGAATTTGCTTCACGAGGAAAAAATATCGTATTTGTAGGAACAAAAAAATCAGCTGTTGATATTATGAAAAATCAAGCCCAACGTTGCGGTATGTATTATATCAACCGTCGTTGGTTAGGTGGTATGCTTACAAATTTTGAAACTATTAGAACTCGTATTAACAAATTAAGAGAACTAGAGGATTTTATAAATTCTGGTCATATTGAAAAACTCCCCAAAAAAGAAGTTGCACAAATTATGAGAAAATTATCTAAACTTTCAAAAACATTGGGAGGAATAAAAGAAATGCGTGGTATGCCTGATATGTTGTTCATTGTTGATCAACAAATGGAAGACATTGCTATTAAAGAAGCTAATAAACTTAATATTCCTGTATTATGTTTGGCTGATACAAATGCAGACCCTGATGGTATTGACTATATTATCCCCGGAAATGATGATGCTATACGTTCAATTGAATATGTAAGCTCTAAAATTGCTGATGCAATTTTAGAAGGGAAAGCACTTCGTGAAAATAAAGCAAATAGTAATACTATTGCTAAAGCGGTAAGTGCTAAAGATGCAAATAGTGAAAATTCAGTTGAAAAATAATAAAAAATAAATAAAAATACTTATTATATAACGTTAATCTAATTTAAAAAAATAGAAAGGATTATATTATGACAATTACCGCTCAAATGGTTAAAGAACTTCGTGAAAAAACAGGTGCTGGTATTTTAGATGCCAAAAAAGCACTAGTTGAAAACGATGGTGATATGGAAAAAGCAATAGAATTTCTAAGACAAAAAGGTATTGCTTCTGCTGATAAAAAAATGGGCAGAATTGCTGCTGAAGGTATTGTTTGCACTCTTATTGAAGATAATAATGGTGTTATACTTGAAGTTAACTGCGAAACTGATTTTGTTGCTAAAAACGAAGAATTTAAAGAATTTGTTAATTGTTTGGCTAAAACTATTCTTAAAACAAAACCTGCTGATGTTAATACTTTACTAGCTTCAAATGCTTGCTGTGATTCTTCAAAAACAGTTGAAGATAAGATAAAAGAAAAAATCGCCACAATCGGTGAAAAAATAACTTTACGTCGTTTTGAAATATATGAAGGTAATATTGCAACTTATGTCCATAACGGAAAAATTGGTGTTGTATTACAAACAAGTGCTAAAGATGATGCTCTTGCAAAAGACATATGCTTACATATAGCATCTTGTGCACCACAATTTATTACACGTGATGAAATTCCTCAAGATGTTATTGATGAAGAAACTCGTATTGAAATGGGCAAAGAAGACTTGGCTAAAAAACCTGAAAATATTCGTGCTAAAATTGTTGAAGGTCGTGTTAATAAACTTATGGCACAAAAATGTCTTCTTGAACAAGCTTTTGTTAAAGATCCAAACCAAACTATTGCACAGTTAATCCAAGATAAATTTGATATTATTAAATTTACTCGTTTTGAACTTGGTGAAGGACTTGAAAAAAAACAAGAAAATTTTGCTCAAGAAGTTATGGAACAAATGAAAAAATAATTTAAAATAATTATTTATTAAATTTAAAATAAAGGCGGGATTTAAATTTTAATTTAAATCCCGCCTTTAAAATAACAATTATTATTATAATTATATAAATATTGAATTTACTGTGCTAAAGCTTTTTTAACTTCTTTTTTGTAAATTTCAACATTTGGTTGCAAAACTTCACTTAATGCAACATCACTTGGAGTTACATCACCTTTAAGTTGTCTTAATATATTACCTGTATATAATGTTTCAAAATGTTTTAATTCAATAAATTTTGCAATAGAAGATAATGATAAATCGCTTAACTCAATTGTTGAAACAGGATGTTGATTTGAATATGCACTTACCACACCTGTTAAAACAGCATTAGCATATTTATCATCTTGTTTAACAGATACAAATGTAAAGAAAGAATCTTTGTTATTTATATCCAAGTCTGATTCAGCATTGTAATGCAAATATCCAGGTCCAATATTTGTATCAGTTGAAATATTAGCTTTTAAAGATTCGTTTTTTAACTGTTTTTCCCACAAAGTAGTACCAACAAAAACATCCCCAAAATACTCAACAAAATGTTTAATTTTTCCATTTTGTCTTGCATTTACATTAAAAATAGCTAATTTTAAAGCATCATTTTTATCTATATCATCATTCAAAAATTCTTCCTGAGCCTCTAAAGAAGCTTTCAACATCTTGATTATATCTTCTTTTTTAACACCTACAAAAGCAAGAGTAAAAATAGTAGCATCATCAAAAATTGAAAAACGCCCTCCAACATCATCATGAACATAACCTGATAATTTTATGTCACCATTTTCAACAAGTTTTCTTAAATTACTTTTTTCAGGATTTTTATCTGTCATTGCAACAAAAGCTTCCTCAAGTTTACGATTCGGCGTTTTAGTTCTAACAAGCTCTTTAGCTTTTTCATATGCAACAGTAGTTTCCAATGTTCCACCAGATTTTGATACAACTAAAAATTTAACTTCATTTTCTTTTCCTTCAAATTTTTTAGCAAATTTATTAAAACTTATAGGGTCAACTGAAGAATAAAAATGCACCTTGTCTTCCTTGCCAATCATATTAATCAAAGCTTCAGTTGTATGTCTTGACCCTCCTATTCCTAAAATAGCAAGTTCTTTTGAACCATCTTTCTTTGCTTCTTGTGCCAAATTATAAAGATTGTCAATATTTTCAATTTGATTTTTAGGTAAAAAACCTATCCAATTTAGAAATTGACCAGGATTTTGAACTCGTGATTTTACATCAGCAATAGCTTTTTTTGCTTCAGATTGATAATTATTTTTTAAATCCGCTAAAATTTTTACTTGCACCATCTTCTTACAACTCTCCTTCATTTAAAAATAAATATTTCTCATTTTTATGTTAACACAAAACTTATTTATTACAAATATTACTGTCTTATTACTACATAAAAAGTATAATGTTTTATAATTAAAATATATAAATATATAAATATAAAGTTCAATGTTAGTATAGAAAAAAAGGTTTATTATAAAAGTACAATAAATCCTCGACTCTTCTGATTGCTTATGCTACTGTTTCTACCTCATTTTTTTATAAATGAGGTTTTTTTTGACAAATTGGTTTATTAATGATTAATTTGCTGTTCATCAATTTGTTTAACATCATCTTCATCGCATACTTGTTTTTTTTGAATTTTCAATTTTAATATACGAGCACAATCTATTTCTAAAACTTCAAAACATAAATCTTTATATTCAGCTTTATCACCTATTTCAGCTATACGACCAAGTTCTTTAACAACAAGACCGCCAATAGTTTCTACATCTTCAACATCTTCTTCAAGACTTAAGTCAAAATATTTATAAAGTTCATCAATTCTCATCATTGCATTTGCTATATATTCATTATCATTTATTTTTTCAATATTTGTTTCATCTTCATCATCAAATTCATCTTGGACTTCACCAACTATTTCCTCAATAACATCCTCCAAAGTGACAAGTCCTGAGGTTCCCCCAAATTCATCAACAATAATAGCAATTTGTGCATGATTTTTTCTAAATTCAAGAACAAGATTATCGATAGTAACAGTTTCCGGCACCAACATAGCTGGTCTTATAATTTTTGATATGTCAACATATTGATTGTTTGCTAAAAAACTATAAAAATCTTTGATATGAACAATTCCCAAAATATGGTCTAAATCATCTTTATAGACTGGATAGCGTGTATACTGGTTTTCAAGACTAATACGTTTAAATTCTTCATCACTTGCATCAACCGGGATACATACCATATCAGTTCGTGGAACCATAACTTGTTTTGCTGTCAAATCTGAAAACTTAAATACATTTTGCAGTAAATCTTTTTCTGTTTCATTTAAAACACCTTCTTGATAACTTGCATCAATTAACATATTTAATTCTTCAGTTGAATGAACAAACTGAGAAGTATTAGAATGAGGGATATGAAATAATTTTAATAATGAGAACCCTAGTCCATTTAATACAAAAATCAATGGATTAAATATTTTTGTTATTATTGTCATTGGTTTTGCAACAAATAATGCTATTTTAATAGGAAATTGCAGTGCAATTGCTTTAGGCATTAATTCACCTATTACTACGTGTAAAATTGTAATAATTGAAAAAGCTATAGCAACTGATATTGAATGAGTTGCAAGTGATTTTGAAATACCTGGTAGAAATACAAACAATGGCTCAATTATTCGTGCAATTGTTGCTTCACCAACCCAACCTAGACCAATACTTGCAATTGTTATTCCCAATTGTGTCGCAGCTATATATCTATCTAAATCATTTAATGCCTCGCAAACTATTGAAGCATCTTTATTGCCTTCATCTTTTAGCTGTAATATTTTTGTCTTACGGGCACTTACTAAGGCAAATTCTGACGCTACAAAAAAACCATTAGCCAATAATAAACAAATAACAACTATAACATTAAATATAATACTCGTCTCAGATTCCATATTTTCTCCTACTAATTTTATATTTTAGCAAATTTAAAGATAATTTTCAATAATAAATTATAACTATTTTCCAATGCAAAATTTTTCAAATATATTATTTAAAACTTCTTCATTTATACTTTCACCGGTTATTTCTTCTAATTTAAGTAATGATCCTTTTATATCTATTGAAATTAAGTCCTGTAACTCTTGATTTTTAACACCGTCTAATGCTAATTCAAGTGATTTTAATGCTTCATAAAAACAATTTTGCTGTCGAATATTTGTTACATATTCTATTTCATTAAAAGTATTTATTGATTCCATAATTGTTTTAAATATTATATTCTTTAATTCATCGATATTTATATCATTTTTTGTTGATATTGCAATATAATTAATTTCTTTTTTATTTTCAAATTTAGATAATCTTTTTTTTATGATACTTTCAAGATTTTTCTTATCAATTAAATCTAATTTTGAAAACACAATGATATGAGGCTTGTTTTTTATTTTTTGATAAAGTATTAAATCATCCTCTAAAATTTCAGAAGTTAAATCAGAAACAAATAATATTAAATCAGAATTTTTGATTTCATCATTTGATAAGTTAATACCTATTTTTTCAACTTCACTAGCTAAATTTATATCACGTAAACCTGCCGTATCCGATAAATTTATATTTAAATCATTAATTATAACACTTTCTTGTATAATATCTCGTGTAGTTCCAGGTATATTTGTAACAATAGCTCTTTGTAAATTTAATAATCTATTAAATAATGAAGACTTACCAACGTTAACAGCACCCAAAAGAGCAACTTTAATCCCTTGTCTTAAAATGTTAGATTCATTAGCTTGCGATAAAATTTTTTTTATTTTAATAATTATATTATTTAAAATACTTTCAATCTCATCATAACTCAAATCTTCCACATCTTCAGGGAAATCAATAGATGCCGTGATTCTTGATAATAGATTAATTATTTCATTTTTAATATTTTTGACTTCAATAAAAAGTTTTCCACGTAAATTTGTTACACTTTTCTTTGCAAATTTCGACGTATTTGAATGAATAATATCCAAAATAGATTCAGCTTGAGTTAAATCAAGTTTTTTATTTAAAAAAGCTCTTTTAGTGAATTCTCCACGTTTTGCACATCTTGCACCTTGCTTAAATATAATATCAAGGATATTTTTAACATTTGCCATACCCCCATGACAATTGATTTCAATAACATCTTCACCTGTGTAACTTTTCGGGGCCTTAAATGTTAATATTATTACTTCATCAATATAATTTTTATTCTCATCAACAATCCAGCAATGATAAATTTTGTTATGAGTATCAATTTTAATACTTGCAATTTTATTAATAATATTGAATGCATCTTTTCCTGATATTCGAATTACTCCTATTGAACCAATTCCAAATGGAGTTGCAATTGCTGCTATTGTATCAAAGTCATAATCATTAATTGTCATTGTATATATATTTTACAATCAATAACTTTTTTATACAAGTTATTGATTGCAAAATAATACTATAAAAATATTGATAAAGAAAATTAAAAAATAGAAATTTTAATCAGTTTCTTTACCATCAAATATATCAGAAGCTTCCTTGGCTCCTTCTTTATAAAAATCACTTTCATCAGGGTCAAGTTTTTCCAATAACTTTAAAAAATTACCAGCATGAACTTTTTCATCATCAGCAATTTCTCGTAATAATTTGATAGCATCGTTATCATCAATTGACTCGGCTAGTTGATCATAAAGTTGTATTGCTTCATACTCAGATGCTATATTAAAACGTATTGCACGAATTAATTCTTCTTTTGTCAATTTTCTTTCACATTTATTGCCATTAAAAGGGTTACTAAACTCCGGCATCTTAATTCTCCTTTTTATTTTAATACTTTTTAATTATTTTGGATTTTATAAAATAAATCATTACCCAAAAAGATTAGCATTTTATAAACTTATTTATTAATCAATCAACGCTAGACTTAAGTATAAAATTTATATTTAATAGATATAGTATTTTATTAAATAAGGAGAATTTTATGACACATCAAATAGTCGAAGCCAAAGATTACAGCTATTTATTAGGAAATTTAGAGGGATTTGGAGATGAACTTTTAAAACAACATTTTGAACTTTATAATGGATACGTTAAAAGTGTAAATGAAATAAACACAAAAATTGCCCAATTAACTCAAAAAAAAGGGAATCCTTCATATTCAGAATATAGGAGTCTTTTAAGCTTTAAAGCATTTCCTCAAAATGGTGTCGTTTTACACGAATTTTATTTTTCAAATTTAAGTTCAAAAAAAACTCAACCATCTGAAAAATTATTACACTTTATTAATCAAGAATTTAATTCATTTGATAAATACATTAATGACTTAAAAGAAGCTGCAAAATGCACACGCTCAGGCTGGGTAATTTTAAGCTACGATGAACGTCAAATAAAAATTCAACATTCAGTAATTGACTTACATGATGAACATGTTCCTCTTTTAAACATACCTTTACTTGTACTTGATGTATGGGAACATTCCTATACTCTTGATTATGGTATAAATAAAGCAGCTTATTTAGATGCTTTTATTAATAATATTGATTGGGAACAAGTTTCAAAAAGACTTGAAAATGTATGCACACACGATATTTGTTAAGCTTACTTTTCAATCCACCCCCCACCTATTAAAGATTTATCATTTAAATCATAAAATACTGCAGCCTGACCGTTTGTAACTGAATGAATAGGATCATCAAAAGTAACATAGCCTTCATTGTTTTTTTTAAGGCATATTTTACCTGTAAAAAAATTCATATTATAACGTATTTTAATATATGCTCTAAACTCTAATTCTTTATAATTAGGATTTTGTATAAACACATTTTTAAGATTTACAAAATGTTCATTAAGCTCACGTTTTACACCTAAATATACAATATTATTTTCGCTATCAATATTTATAACATAAAGAGGAACATCATAAGATATCCCTATACCTTTTCTTTGCCCCACTGTATATAGATAGCATCCATCGTGAGTTCCAATGACTTTATTTTCGCTTTTTAAAATAAAGTTACCTTTATTTTTCCCAAATTTTTTAAGCAAATATTTTTTTGTTGTACAAGGTTTTTTTATAAAACATATATCTTGACTTTCTTTAGCAGATTTTGAAGGTAAATTATTTTCAAAAGCAATCTTTCTTACTTGATCTTTAGTTAAAGAACATAAAGGAAACAAAGTTTTTGATAGTTGGTACTGATTAAGTTCAAACAAAAAATATAATTGATCCTTTTTACAATCAGAAGCTGCCTTGAGAGTATATACTCCATTTTCATATTCAATTTTGGCATAATGCCCTGTTGCAACGTAATCACATTTTAACTCATTTATAGCATAATCAAATAATTCTCCCCATTTAATAGTCTTATTACATACAATACAAGGATTTGGTGTTTTACCATTTTTATAATTATTCTCAAAATATTCGACTACATTATCTTTAAATTTTGATGACAAATCTAAAATATAATGTTTTATACCCAATGTTTTTGCCACATTTTTAGCACTTTGAGCGATCTGATTAAAATTTTGATCATCAATCATTTTGGAGGTAAGTCCAACTACTTCATATCCAAGTTTTTGAAGTAAAAAAGCACTAACAGAACTATCAAGACCACCACTTAATAAAATTGCAACTTTAGACCTTAAGTTCGTTTTCATAATAATCAATACCTTCTTGTGTTAAAATATAATGTTTTGGAGAGTTAATACTTTCATCTTCATCAAGTTTTATATACCCACAAGCCATAGCTTCTTCCAATATGGGATGATCAATTGGAAAATTAGTAATAGGATATATCTTGTTATTAATTTGTTTTAAAGTAAAACTTTTTAAATTTTCAATAGTTTGTAAGTAAAAAGCACAGAGAATAAATCTTTTTAAATTACTCTGTGGGTTTTTCTCAAAATAGAAAGTTTTAAAAGCGTCTGTTTCAAATTGTTTTTCAATCACATTTGTTTTAGGATTTTCCATTGCTTCTTCTAATTTTTTTTCAAAACTTACTTGAGAAAATTGAGTCTTTATATCATTTTTTTCTTCATATGGTATTTTTTTTATATTTTCTTCTTTTTGTTCAAAAATTTTTTCTAAATAATAAGAAGATTTTTCATTAAAAATCTCCAAATTATCAGTTGAAAATTCAAACTCAAGTTCATTTTTTTTAATTTTAAAATAATAATTATACATTTTTGCAATCCTAATTTATAAATATACTTTATTTTAACATTCATAAACGTTAAATTTTGTAACAATTTATATCTAAAAAGTTAATATTTAAAGGCAAAAAATACTTTATAAAATTATAAAGTAAGTAATTAGGAGAATTAAATATGAATTTAAGTGGGATCAATTTTGGCATGCAACCTTTTGCTACACCATATACAAATTTGCAGATGCAAATACCTCAACAAACAAGTATACCATGCCAACCAATAAATCAACCGATAAATGTAACAGCAGGATTATCAATGCCAATGTCATTTGGTTCAATTCCAGACATAGGAAGATATTATATACCATATCCCCAAGTATATCTACAAAACGCACCAACATTTGAACAACCACAACAAACACAAACTCTTCCTCAAACACAACCCCAAGTACAAACATTACAACCAAACATGCAATTTTTTGGTAATGGTCAAGTCCAATCTCAATCACAAACCCAACAAGCAGCTCAAAACCAATTAAAAACTGAACTTGAACAAAATGTAAATTTGCAAACAAGAAACAATCAAATTTTCGGTCAAAATCAAGGTCAAACACAAGAAATTTCACCCAAAAGTTTAAATGCTATAAATAATTATCCAAACTCAAATTTCCCAATGCCAAATATGCAAGCAAATCAAATTCAAACATAAAAATTTATAAAATAAAGTTAATAAAAATTTTAAAACTCCGAGTTTTAATTGACAAGGAGTTTTTTCATTGTTATAGTTAATATAGTAATATTATTAAAAAGGTATGCTGTATTAAATGTTCTTAAAAAGAACTGCGGCACCTAATCAATAGAGAGGAAAAATAAGATGTACGCTATTATTGAAGCATCAGGGAAACAATACAAAGTTGAAGAAGGTCGTTATGTTGATTTTGAACTTTTAGGTAAAAAAGTTGATGAAAAAGTTACTTTTGAAAAAGTTATAATGTTAGTTAACGGTAAAAAATCAAAAATTGGTCAACCTTATGTTGCAAACGCACAAGTTGAAGGCAAGGTTATAAAAATTGATAAAAATAAAAAAATTATTATTTATAAACAACGTGCAAAAAAAGGTTATCGAAGAAAACAAGGACATAGACAAGGTTTTTGTCGTGTTATGATTAATAAAATTAAAACAAAAGCTGAAAAAACACAAAATACATCAAATGAAGAAGTTTAAATATAAAATGATAGATAGGAGAATATAAAATGGCACATAAGAAGGGTGTTGGTTCGTCAAAAAACGGTCGTGATTCAGAAAGTAAGCGACTTGGTGTGAAAAAATATGGCGGCGAAAATGTTTTAGCAGGTAATATAATAGTTCGTCAAAGAGGTACAAAAATTCATCCTGGAGTTAATGTAGGAATTGGTTCAGATGATACTTTATTTGCACTTATTGATGGTAAAGTTAAATTTGAGCCATATCGTCGTACTCGAAAACAAGTTAGTGTTTATGCTACAAATTAAAATTTAATTTTAATAATATATAAATAGAAAAGGGAATAGTTAAAAACTATTCCCTTTTTTTATAAAAATTTATAACATAATTTTAAAAATTAAAATATTATATTTTTAATATAAATTATATAATTTTTTATACTTTATATCTAGAATAAATTTTGTTATTTTTTTATTTAACTGTGATAAAATAGAAAATATAGTATAATTCAAGGGATCAGTATAGTGAATAATACATTAGGTCTGAGAACAAAAGATTTTGATTATAATTTACCAAGTGATTTAATAGCTCAAATACCTTCACATAAACGAGAAGAATGCAAAATGATGATTATGGATAAAAACACTGGTGAAATTGAGAACTTAAAATTTTATCAAATTGTTGATTTGCTTGATGAAAATGATGTGTTAGTTTTAAATAACACCAAAGTTATTGAAGCTCGTATATTTGGTACCAAAAGACCTAATGGTGCAAAAATAGAAGTTTTTCTCTTAAAAAAAAATAATCACCAAAATGAAATATGGGAATGTTTAATCAAACCTTCAAAAAGAATTAAAATTGATAGCTATATCGATGTTGCAAATGATTTTAATATTCAAGTTATTGAAAAATGTGAACAGGATGGAAAATGGATAGTAAAACTAAACTATAAAAATGGCTATATTAATGAAGCTATAAAGCAATACGGTAACATACCACTACCACCATATATTGAACGTAAAATGACATCTCAAGAAATAAAAAATCTTGATAAAGAAAGGTATCAAACTGTATATGCCAAAACTTCAGGTTCTGTTGCAGCACCAACCGCAGGTCTTCACTTTAGTGAGGAAGTTCTTCAAAAATTAAAAAATAAAAATATTCAAATATGTTATATTACTTTGAATGTTGGACTTGGAACTTTTCGACCAGTTAAAACAGACAATATTTTAGAACATAAAATGGATTTTGAAAGTTATCATATCGACCAACAAACTTCAAATGTCCTAAACGAAGCTATAAAAAACAAAAAAAACATTGTAGCTTGTGGAACAACAACAGTTAGAACATTAGAAAGTGTTTATAAAAAATATGGTAAAATTATTCCAATAAATGATGAATCGGATTTATTTATTTATCCAGGGTATAAATTTCAAGTTGTCAATAAATTAATTACAAACTTTCATCTTCCAAAATCAACTTTGCTTATGTTAGTAAGTGCTTTTTCAAAACGTGAATATATTCTAAATGCTTATCAATCTGCAATTAATGCAAATTATAAATTCTATAGTTATGGCGATTGTATGTTTTTATACTAACTTATATATTTACAAAATAATTACATTGTTATAAAATATTATTGGACATAATAAAATCAATCATTATAATTTAATTAGATTATAAATTAAGAGGTTTTAAATAATGCTAAATAATATTGCAAATATTTTATCAAAAGCATTCACACCATCAAGTCAGATTGCTCAAATAAATCAAGCAAGTGCTATACAAAAACAAAATCAAGTTACATTTGGTGGCGAACTTGGGAAAAATCCATTTATTCAAAATACAAAAAATGATACTTACGGTAAAAACACTCCATCAAAAAGTGGTTATTTTGCCGGATATTATAATGGAAAACCAAATATTGTTGGTAAAAGAATATTTATTGAAGCTTAATTTAAAATATATCTATAAAAGACAAAAAGGTGTAATTACAAGTAATTACACCTTTTTTGTAAACTTTTGTAACAAATTTTATAAAAACTGAAATATTATATTTGTGATATACTTTATATATATATCACAAACGTAATATAAAATAGTTCATCACACTTAATTCACACTTTATACTTATACTTAATTCACACTTTACACTTGGAACAAACCTTTTGTTCCATTTTTTTTATTTTTATCGCCCTACATTATATTAAAAACATATTATATATAAATATTGTCATATTTAATAAAATTATTAATTTTTGTAACAAATTTTATAAAAACTGAAATATTATATTTGTGATATACTTTATATATATATCACAAACGTAATACAAAATAGTTCATCACACTTAATTCACACTTTATACTTATACTTAATTCACACTTTACACTTGGAACAAACCTTTTGTTCCATTTTTTTTATTTTTATCACCCTACATTATATTAAAAACATATTATATATAAATATTGCCATATTTAATCACATTATTACATTTTTGTAAATAAATTTTTATAAAAGAGAAGCACCTATAATACCTGCACAATCTCCAAGCATGGCTTTCTTAAATTCTGTATTTTTTGCTGCAATATTTAATGCTTCACATTTTGTCTTTTCAACTGTCATTTTATAAAATTCATCAACTGCGTTTATAAGTCCACCACCTAAAATAATGCATTGCGGGTTTATAAGATTAATAACACTTGCAAGACCAATACTTAAATAATTTGATGCTTTGTCAAGTGATGATATAACAATTTTATCTTTTTGCTCTAAACCTTTTTTTATAACATTTGAAGTTATTTTTTTATTATTCTGAATATAATTTAATATACAAGAACTTTGACCAGATTTAATAGAATTACGAATATTATCTTCAATAGCAGTCCTAGAAGCATATGCTTCTAAGCAACCGTTTTTACCACATCCACATTTTTTACCATTAAAAGCAATTTTAATATGACCTATTTCACCTGCTGTGCCACTTACACCTCTAATCAAGTTTCGATTTATAACTAAACCACCTCCTATACCTGTGCCTACAAAAACACACATAAAATTATTATAAGCTTTACCTGCTCCATACATCATTTCAGCAAGTGTTGCAGTTTCAACATCATTCCCTACGTAAATAGGAATATTATATTTCTCTTCAAGAATTTTTTTAATATTTAAATTACTACAATTTATATTTGGAGATGATAAAATTATTCCATTGATTCTATCAATTTGACCAGCAGCACCTATTCCTATTTTTAATATTTTTGAAAAATTAACATTTACTGAGCTAATTAGTTCTTCAATAAGTTCAATTACAATGTTACATATATCATTTGATGAATTAGTCTTTTTTTTGCAAGTATATATAACTTGACCATTCTTATTTTCAATTAATCCACATAAAATTTTAGTACCGCCAATATCTATTCCAATGCTAAAATCCATTATATATACCCTTGATTATTCATAATTTTTACATTTTTTGAGGTGCCGTAACACCAATTACGTTAAGTCCTAAATTCATAATGATTATAAAGGCATTAACTAAAATTAGCCTAACTATTGTCAATTCACGATTATCAGTTATTACTCTGTTTGTATTATAAAATTGATGAAA
This sequence comes from Candidatus Gastranaerophilales bacterium, assembly GCA_944325065.1. GTDB lineage: Bacteria > Cyanobacteriota > Vampirovibrionia > Gastranaerophilales > Gastranaerophilaceae > UMGS1477. Next base: position 38,327 of record CALUYS010000007.1, read on the forward strand.
TATTTGCCCCAATTCAAGTAAATATTTACATACCTGATAAACACTTCTATTATTTGCACAATTATATATTACACTTTTTATTTCTTCCAATTTTAAAATAAGTTTTTTAATAGGTTCAAAACTAGCTTCATTATCAAATAATATATCAAGATTATAATGTTCTATATCATTAAAAATACTATTCAACTCATCCTTTGAAAATTTTTGTAATGACTTATTGTTATCATCTATATCTTGTGCATGACGAAGTATTGAACAAGCTCTAGCATGAGCATATTGTGCATAAAATACAGGATTATCATCATTTGCACTTTTTGCTAGATTTACATCAAAATCCAATGTTGTATCACAACTCCTCATAAGCATCCAAAACCTAGTAGCATCAACACCTACTTCATCTATTAAATCAGATAAAGTTATCATCTTTGAACGTTTTCCCATTCTTGCTTGTTCTCCATCAATAATTAGATTAACAAGCTGACCTAATATTACTTCAAGAGCATTAGGATTATATCCAAATGCTTCAATAGCTGCTTTTATTCGTGGAATATAGCCGTGATGATCAGCACCCCATACATTTATCAATATATCATATCCACGTTTAAGTTTATTTATATGATAAGCTATATCAGATGTTAAATAAGTATTTAAACCATCTTGTTTTTTTATGACTCTATCTTGTTCATCACCAAATTGAGTTGTTTTAAACCATAAAGCACCATTTTCTTCGTAAATTAAATTTTTACTTTTTAAATAATTTACACAATTTTCGACTTCATTTGATTTATATAATGAACATTCTGAAAAATATTCATCAAAATATGTTTTAAAATTACTTAATGTTTTATGCTGCAAATCAAACATAGCCTTTTTTGCATAATCTGACAATATATCAATATTTGCCTTTGTTAAACCTTCTGTTTTTATTTTGTTTGCAGTATTAAAATTTTGAGATAAAAACTTTTCAGCAACATTAATTAAATAATCACCTGTATAATAATTTTTTATTTCGAATTCATCATCATAAGGAAAATCAATATTCTCACCCATTATTTGCATAAGACGAACATATAAAGACTTTCCAAGATTATTAATTTGATTTCCTGCATCATTTATATAAAATTCCTGATGAACTTTATAATTTGAAGCTTTTAATATATTAGCTAATGCACTTCCAAAAGCTGCCCAACGCCCATGACCTATATGAAATGGACCTGTAGGATTTGCTGATACATATTCAAGTAATACACTCTTTCCATTACCTTGATTATTTTTTATATAACATTCTTTTTCTTTATATATTTCATTTAATATATTTTTTAAATATGATTTTCCTAGTTTAAAATTAATAAATCCCCCAACTATATTAACATCAGCATCCTCTATATTTATATTATTCTTAATAACATTTGCAATTTCAACAGGAGATTTCCTTGCATATTTTGAAAGTTTAGAAATATTAATTGCAAAATCACCCAAATCATGCTTTTTAGGTGTTTCTACATTTAAATTTATTTCATATTCCTCTCCAAAATTTAACTCGTTTTTTTTTATAGATTCTTCAATACCTGTTTTAACAATATATTTTATAAAATTTTTTAACATTTAAAAATCTCGCTTAACCTTTAATCTCTTCTTTTGATTTTATATATAATCCCAAACCAATATTTTTATAAGAATTCACTATATTTGATAAATTATAATTTTTAGCTTCCATTTCATCTAGTTTAGAACGTAAAACATTTATTTCAGTTTTTGCACGTATTAATTCAACAACAACTTCATCAAGACCATCAAGTTTTTTAGATAATAAACTTTCAATTTTATTAATAAGGTTAATTTCAAATTCTTTTATATTATAATTTTCATTTGATAATGTTTGTTTTGCTTCAATATTATTTTCCTTATCTAAAGCACTCGAAGATAATTTAGGTAACTTAATTTTCTGATTTAACTCAAATTTTGCAGTTTTTATATTTTCTTGTTTATTTTTTTCATCCTTATCAATTTTGTTTCTTTTTTCAAAGAACCCCAATTCTTCATGAGCTTTCGAAAGTTTTTGCATCACAGAAAAATCATCTTTTGTAAAATATATCTTTCCATCTAATGTTTTTTTAGGCTGAACAATACCATTTTTACATAAATCAATAATTTGTTGATTACTAAAATTTGTTGTTTTCTTGACAACATCAGTTGAGTAATAATTTCTTGTTGATTGTGCTAATATACCTGTTTCCTCTGTATCTTTAACTTTGCTTTCCATAAACTATTCCACCTATATATTTATAATATATATTCTAAATTAAAAAATCTTTTATTTAAAGAAATTTTACATTTTTGTTTACATAATTTAAAATAATATAAAGAAAAATATTATTTAAGGTATTATATTATGCTAAAACTTGGATTAACTGGTAATATTGCTTCAGGCAAAACAGTATGTGAAAATATATTTAAAAATTATGGAATAAAAGTTATTTCAGCTGATGATATCGTACACGATTTACTTAATAATGACAAAAATATAATAAAAGAAGTTATAAATATTTTTCCAAACCTTGATATATTTGAAAATAATACACTCTCAAGAAAAAAAATAGCAAAAATAGTTTTTGAAAATAATGATCTGCGAAAAAAACTTGAACAAATCATACATAAGGAAGTTATAAGAAAAATAAATGATTTCTTTTTTGTAAACCATAATGAAAAAATAGCTATAGCTTCTGTTCCACTTCTATTTGAAGCAAAATTGGAAAACTTGTTTGATATTATAATATTTGTTCAAGCTGATGAAAATATTCGTTTGAAAAGATTAATGAATCGAAATAATTATAATAAAGAATTTGCAAAAAAAATTATGAATGCACAAATAAATGAAAATTTAAAAATACCTTTATCAAATTTTATTATACAAAATAACAAGGATGAAGTTTTTTTAAAAAAACAAATTGATGAAATTATAAAAAAATTAAATATTATATAATCTATACAACTTTAGTTCTTTTCAAAATATTTTCCACTTAATTGACCACAAGCAGCATCAATATCTGCACCGCGTTCAAGACGTATAGTTACTTTTTTCCCTGATTGTTCTAAAATATATTTAAATTTTTGAATACTTATTTTTTCAGGTCTTTTAAATTTATCTCCTAAAACTGGATTATATATTATTAAATTTATATTGCATTTTAAGTCTTTAATAAGTAAACTCAATTCTCTAGCATCATATATACTATCATTATATTCGCCAATCAATGTATATTCAATTGTTACTCTGTTTTTTGTAACATTTACAAAATCCTTTAAAGATTGTATTAAAACATTTATTGGATATTTTTTGTTGATTGGCATAATTTCAGAACGCTTTTTATCATTTGAACAATGAACAGATATAGCAAGATTAGGTTGAAAATTTATTTCAGCAAGTTTATTTATACCACTTACCACACCACAAGTCGAAAGAGTTATCCTTCTTTTTCCTATTTGAAACTCATTATTTAAAATTTCAATAGCTTTTAATACATTATCTAAATTTTGCAATGGCTCACCTTGTCCCATAAAAACAACATTTGTCACTTTCAATTTTAAATCATTTTGAATAGCAAGAACCTGTTCAACAATTTCAAAAGGTTCAAGATTACGAATAAAACCACGTTTAGCAGTTGCACAAAATTTACAACCCATTTGACAACCAACTTGGGAACTTACACAAGCAGTCAAATTTTCACGATTATCAAATCGCATTAAAACAGCTTCAACACAGCTTCCATCCTCAAATTCAAGCAAATATTTTACCGTTCCATCTAAACTTATTTGTTTTTGCCTTATTTTATATGTTGAAATTCGTAAAACTTCATTTATCTTATCACGAAATTTTCTTGACAAGTCCGTCATCATATCAAAATTTGAAGCATTTTTTAAATAAATCCAATTTCTGATCTGACTTGCTCGATATTTTGTTTCATTAATTGATAAACAAAAATCTTCAAGTTCTTTTTTTGTCATTTGCGTAATAACTCTTTTCATATGTAAATTTTAACATAAAAGTATTCTAATTTTTTTATTACTTATATATTATTGTCTTAAAACTTCTTAATTATTTTTTTTAAATTTTCTAAATTACGATTATCGACAATATGTTATAAAAAATTTAGATATTGCATATTTTTAGAATTTATGTAAAAATAATACTAGAGTTAGCTAAGACTAACATTGTTTTACTAACAATACAAAAGGAGGCATCAAATGTTGTTAATAATAAAAGCATTAACCTCAGCCATAACAATAATTTTAATAACTGAAATAGCTAAAAAAAGTTCACTTCTTGGTGGCATAATAGCTGTTTTACCAATAAATATTATTCTATCGGTTTTGTGGCTTTATTACGAAAAACGTGATGTTGTTTTGCTTAACAATTTTTTAAACTCAGCCATTTTAGGCATAATTCCTTTATTTATTTTTATTATTGTTTTATTATTTTTACTAAATAAACACATTTCATTTCCACTAACTTTGACTTGTTCTGTTATATTTTTGGCTTCTTTTTCTTTTGTATACTATAAAATATTTGCTTAAACTTTATTGCTAAAATTACTAAAATATAGTAAACTTTAAGTAAGTTTCTAATATTAAAATGGAGTTAAAAATGACACTTGCTAATTGCAAAAAATGTGGTAAGCTTTTTATGAAAAAAAATCGAGATATATGTGATTCTTGTTATGATGCACAAAATAAACTAGCTGAAGAAATTTGCAATTATGTTGTATCTTTAAATACCGATAATATTTCAATGGTTGATATTATTAAAAAATTTAATATTAATTCAAAAGAATTTGAAACTCTTTTTAATAATGCTAAATTTGTACAAATAAGTGATATACTTACAATTAAGTGTATTCGCTGTGGAAATGAATTCAAACCTGGTCGTAAAACAGGATTTATTTGTGATAGCTGTTTAAAAAAACTTAAATTATAGTATGTTTTATGCTTAAAGTTGTAATTATTGGCTATGGAGAAATGTATGCTAATATAATTCAAGGGTGTTTAAATTCAAATGTTAAAATCGTTGGGGTATTTTATGATGAACTTATAAAGTTAAATCCACTAAAGTTATTTTTTAAAAATATTTTCAACCCTTCAAAAGATTATATATTTTCAAAAAGTCTTAATCTAAATATATTAAAAGGGAGAAGCGTTAATAGTCTTAAATTTCAAAAACAATTATTAAAATTAAATCCTGATATTATATTTGTTGGTTCTTGGAGCGAAAAATTTAAAGAAAAAACTTTTAATATACCTAAAATAGCTACAATAAATATACATCCTTCGCTTTTACCTAAATATCGTGGTCCAAACCCATATTTACAGGTAATTTTAAATAATGAAAAATATACAGGTGTAACTTTCCATATAATGGATAAAAATTTTGACTCTGGACCTATATTATTGCAAAAAAAAATTAAAATAGAACAGTTTGACAACAGTAAAACATTAAAAAATAAAACTTGTGCTATTGTTAAAAATATAATTCCATATTTTATTTCACAGTTGAATAATGGTAAATATATCAAACCTAAAATACAAGATGAAAATAAAGCTACATATCAAAGTGTAATTAACGAAAATGATGTTATTATTAATTTTGACAAAAAAAATTCAAAAGAAATTGATTGTCAGATTAGAGCAATTCTTCCTTTCTCAAAAGTTTACGTATATTTAAAAAATGAATTCTTTTATTTTGAAAATTATGAAATAATGGACAATTCTAGCAAAAAGATTTATAAACAAGGTGAAATTATTAAATTTGAAAAAAATAGAACTATTTATATTGCAACAAAAGATAATAAAATTTTAAAATTAACTAATCTAAAAGCTTATGGAATATTTGGTATACTAAAAGCTTGGTTAAAGATTAGGAATATATCCTAATCTTTAACAATTGTATATCGATTTTCTGATTTAAGTTTTATTTTATATTCAATTTTTTCTTCTAATGACATATTAGCCATTTTTTCTTCATCTTCTTTAAAAAATTTGATTTTTTGAACTTTAAATTGTAAATTATCGTTATTATTTTTATCCATTTTATATTTTCTCCTATATCATTTACTATTAATTATATGTTATAATTTGGTTTTTATCAAATTATAACTATGGTGTATTTACTGTACCTTGACATTTCCATTTTCCATTTTGATATGTAATTGTGTCAAATACAATTTGTGAATCTCTTTGTAATATAAATTCAATTTCATGCTGATTATTACCAGTAGACAAATTTGCAAGTTCGGCATATAGGGCATGTGAACCAGCAGGAACTGTAAGCTCCCATTCTACACTTCCACCGAAACTTGTACTTTTTCCAGCTGAAGTAGACATAAACCTTTCTTGGGTAGCAACTAAATTCATGTCTAAAAGTTGGTTAATAAGTTCATTTCTTTTGTTTTCTGGATATGACACTGCATCTTGCAATAAATCACCAAGAGGTTTTGTTGTGGAGCTTCCATCACTAAATTGAATAGTAACATTCCCTGCTGAATTTAATACTTGATATCCTTCTCCTCTATATACAACCATATCTTGTGGCACTTCTTGAGTTTGTATATATGAAGTTAAGTTATCTATTGTTATTTGGATATCCCAGTTAGGGGGAGTTCCTTCTGTTTTTTGTGCTGTCAAAGCATCATTTATCTCCTTATAATGCATACTTTTATAGAATATAACTGATTCAATCTCATCTTTATTAGCAGGATGAATAAATGAATTTACCAAAGCTTCCCATTGTGCAGAAGAAAGGATATTTATGTTTTTAATACTTTGTTTTACAGCGTTATAAAAAATTACAAATGATTTTATATCTTCTGTAAATATATCTATAAATTTACCATTATCATAATTTAACATGTTTAACATATCATCAAGCATAGTATCATCTATAGATGAGCTTAAATAGTTTTTTACTTGTTTTGAATAGACTTTTCCACAATGTTGTTCTATTGCTTTCATATAATCTTTGTATTCTTGTTTATTAGAATCAATTACATAATTTCCTGATGTATTCTTAGTATAAATACTATTTGTTAATAGATTTTGTAAATTATCTTTTGTAATGTGTTTTGGTGTATGTTGTTGACTTGCCTCAATTTTAGCTTTTTGGATATTCAAAGCTTCTTGCAACTTTTGCTTGATAAGAGGATTAGTAATTTTATTAAGAGCCATTTGGAGATCTGTTATTTCAGATGCTTTTGAAGCATTCGTAATATGATTTTTTATAACCTCATGCTTAATATTTGTTAAATAATCAAACATTGAAACATTATCATCTTTTGGTTTATTCTTAATAATATCCAACATTTCTTTTAAACATTCTTTTCTTTTAAGTAATGTATTTGTATATATTTTCAAATGACTTTTTTGTAACATTACTGCCATATCATGATCATTAATATTGCAAACTGATTCAAGTGAGTTTATTAAATCCTCCCGTGTCATTGTGGCAAACATATTGCAAGATTCATATTGAGGATCAAACATTGATGTTATTTCATCAGGAATTGATATAAATTTAGTTGGTTCAGTTGCACCTTGAGCCCTATAATTAAATGTGCCTCCAAAATCTATACGATATACTTGTTCACCTGACCTTTTTGCATTCTCTGAAATAACAGCATCCCAATTGGCAAGCAAAACATCCATTCCAAAGCCTTGATTTAATTTTTTCTTTTCATCAAAAGTTTGAGGAACTTTATCTAAAAATAAATATCGACTTAATATACAAGCATCGCCATTATCTTTTGAACATAATTGCATTTCTGCTGACGGCACACCGGCTAATGAATATAATTGAGATGCTATTGCTTCTGCTTTTGATTGTTCACTTCCTGCTTTAAACCAACATAAATCGTGTGTATCAGGATTATAAACAAAGTATCCACCATTTGAACCTTTATACTCCATTTTTGGGTCTTCATAGCACTTAAACTCCATAGCTTTTCCATTTATATATAATGTCTGTTTTAAATCTTCACCATTTGGTCCTTTCCTTGGCTTAAATGTAGCTATTTTAGCTTCAACCATTTTTTTGTACTCTTCTGTTTGTGGGGTACTAAATATTGATTTACTAGATTGAATAGTATTCACATTTGATTTATTAGGAGTTGTTTTTGGAGTATGTTGTAAAACATTTGTTTTTGGAGGATGTTTTGGAACATTAACATCCTATGGCATTGAAACTTTATATTGTTCTTGCTTATGAGAAATAGCCATGTATGCATTCTGTGCAGTTTTTTTTACATTTTCATTTATTTCACCAGGCGATTCGCAGTTTAGCATATCTAATAAGAACTCCATAACATCTTGTTGTTGTTGTGGGTTTTTTGCTTTTTCAAAAAGTATCTTGATCAATTCATGTCCTTTATTAACATCAGTTAAAATATTTTGAACTTGTTGCAAAATTAAATAATCAATACCTGCATTATGTTGTTCTTTAAGAAATGCTTTGCTTTCTAACATATTATTAACTATTTCTTCCATTTTTGTACCAGGATTGTTAGCAAGATTATATAAGTTAGATAATGCAATAAATTTTTTTATCTTGTTTTTGGACGATTCACTAATAACACCATTTTGTTGACTTTCAAGTGATTTCAATAAAGATAATGCTGCTGTTGATTCATTTGTTGGTGGATAACATTTTGATTTTTTATATAAATTACTGAATAATTTATTGTTTAGTGGTTGATTTGTATCTTTTTTCTCATTATTTTGAATAAAAGTTATAAATTTATTAAAAATCATTTTATAATTAACATTATTTGAAGAGGCTATAGATAAAGCATTATCTACTAAATTAGACATATTACACTCTTTACCTTTTTTTAATTCTTTTTCTAATGTTTCATTTTGTAAACACATTAATGCATATTGTTTTACTTTTTTATTAACTTCACTATCAGGTAATCGTGAAATTTGTTCTAATGTTTTATTAGCTTCTATATCATTTTGTAATGATTTTTTAGCTAAATCTTTAACTAATGCACAACCTTCTTTTACGTTCATTATTTTAGCACTTATGTCTTGAGGTACTTTTTCTTGTTGATTTGGAAAAGTAAGTTCATAATTTCCACTTAAACATGCAATACGAGCGTTTTCAAATATATTACGAACATTCTCACTTATTTGTATGTCTTCAAATAATAATAACTCATAAATTTTCTCAAATAAACTACGAACTACCTCTAAATCATCCTGCATTGTTTTTTTAGCGCGATCATCATCATAAAGTCCTTTAATAAGTGGACTTCCTTTTTCGCAAGCTTTATCATAAAGTGCTTTAATAAATAGAGTTCCTTTTTTATCATCTTTTAATAAAGGAATAAATTCGTTTAACGGTTTATCAACACCGACTTGAGGATGATTATACTTCATATAATCAATTCCGGCATTTAAAATATCTTCTATACTTGAATTTTTATTGTTGATCAATTTAAATAGCTTAAGTCTTCTTAAGAATACCTCTGACCATGCTTCAATGGCACTATTAGTATTTTCTTTTGGCAAATGAATAAAAGCCTGAAGAATTAACCCCAAAGCGTTTAATAATCCCTCATCAGATGTTGCATTGCTTGTAATCTTATTAAATAACCCATAAAAAAACTTAGTAGCCATTCTGCTATCTTTCTTTGAAATGAGAAACGAATTTATTTTACCTACAACATCATTTACCATTTCAGGTTCTTTTTTAACAATATCAAGAGTTGTCGAAATTACCTTGTCTTTATTAAATGGCTTATCATTTAAAGCGGTATCTAAACTTGCTAATTTATTTGGAACTTTTACTTCATTTTGCGTCTCTAGTTCTTTTAATTTATTTCTTGCTTCATATTTGACAGCTCCATTAACTTCATCTTCGTTTCCTTCATCCAAAGTTGATATTTTTTGAAGATCATAATTTCCATTTAAACATGCAATATAAGCGTTTTCAAATATATTACGAACATTCTCACTTATTTGTATGTCTTCAAATAATAATAACTCATAAATTTTCTCAAATAAACTACGAACTACCTTTAAATCATCCTGCATTGTTTTTTTAGCGCGATCATCATCATAAAGTCCTTTAGTAAGTGGACTTCCTTTTTCGCAAGCTTTACCATAAAGTGCTTCAATAAATAGAGGTCCTTTGTCATCATTTTTTAATAAAGGAATAAATTCTTTTAATGGTTTACCAATACTGTATTGAGGATGCTGATACTTCATATAATCAATTCCGGCATTTAAAATATCTTCTATACTTGAATTTTTATCGTTGATCAATTTAAATAGCTTAAGTCTTCTTAAGAATACCTCTGACCGTGCTTCAATTTCACTATTAGTATTTTTTTTTGGCAACTTAATAAAAGCCCGAAGAATTGACTCCAAAGCGTTTAATCCCTCATCAGATGTTGCATTGCTTGTAATATTATTAAATAACTCCTTCATTAACTGAGCAGTCATATTGATATCTTTATTTGAAATGAGAAACGAACTTATTTTACCTACAACATCATTTACCATTTCAGGTTCTTTTTTAACAATATCAAGAGTTGTCGAAATTACCTTGTCTTTATTAAATGGCTTAGCATTTAAAACGGTATCTAAACTTGCTAATTTATTTGGAACTTTTACTTCATTTTGCGTCTCTAGTTCGTTTAATTTATTTCTTGCTTTATATTTGACAGCTCCATTAACTTTATTTTCCCTTTCATCCAAAGTTGATATTTTTTGAAGAATTAATTTACAAATAGATGCATCATCACTATTTGGATTAGATTTTATATATTGAGTAATCGTATTGACTAATTGAAGACCCTTTTCTTCATTTTTAATAAGTTTACTTATTCTAGATATTACCGTTTGTATTTTAGTTTTATCTGTACCATAATCTATTTTACATAATTTTATAGCAGATTGTATAATACCGCCATAATTTTCATTTTTAACTTTTAAAGATAAATCTATAGCATTTGCTTTAAAATTAGCATATTTTTTAACCTTTTCATCAATTTCATTATCAGGTAACTGAGCTATTTTGTTAATTAAAGTATATGCAGCCTTGGATTCTTTTTTATCAGAATTAATACTTATTTTGTCAGAAAGATTTATTAATAACATTATTGACAACTCTTTATCATCTTTTAAAACATTTTTTAAGCCTCCTTCTAATGCAGTTTGAGCTGCAACTTCAGAATCAATAACAAAACTTTCAAAATATACTTGTATAAAATTATCTATGTTTTTTTCTGCACCATCATAATCTTCAAATATATTGGATTGTTTTAACGTTTCTATTGAATTTTTAAGGATTTTATTTAATTCACTATTAAATGTTTGACCTTCAAATCCCTGCATTAATCTAGAGAATCCTAATAAAACAGCATCTGATGCTTTTTCTGCTGAAGCTGGTCTATTACCACCTGAAAAGGATACGCTATCTTTTTGCTCTTGATGCATTGCAGGTATATATGGCGTATTTTGTGTACTTTCTTTAGATTTAACATTGTCACTATTATACAATTTTTTAGGTTGGTGAACATTAAATTGATCCATAAAAAAATAATCCTTTCTAAACTTTATACCACAATAACAGTAATCGGATAAATTTTACTAAGACTTTAATAATATCATATAGCTTATTAAAAATTGTAAAGCTTATGCCTAATTAACCTTTTAAATCTTCAGGTTTTTCTTTTGTTGTTATGACCCTACACTTACAATCCCAAGTATTGCTATTTTCATTGAACTCTATAGAATCGATTATAATTTTTGCACCTCTTTGTATCAAAAACTCAGCCTGTTCAGTGTATGCTTTATTTAGATTTGAAGTTTCTAAATATAATGCGTTAGTACCTTTTGGAAGTGTTATTTCCCAATTTAATTCACCAAAAGAACACTCTGATTTTAATGCTGATGTTGACATAAAACGTTCTTGTTCAGCAGAAAGTTCATGAGAAGACATATAGTCTTTAATAGCATTTATATACTTATCTCTTTTATATTTTGGATATGATTTAATCTCTTCAAGCAACTTACCTAATGATTTATTTATTGTTTGTCCATCAACTTGAATATTTATATTAACTGAATTTAGAACATGATAACCTTCACCTCTATATACTGTTATAGATTCTTTTAGTTCATAATTAGCAATACAATCTGTTAAATAGTTTATACCGTCACAAATTTCACAAAGTGTTTCACCTTTTTTATAATCAAAAAACGTTCCAGATAATAAAGCATTAAAAGCGATTGCACTATTTTTATATCTTGTAATAGCATTCATTTGTTCTGGACTAGGTTTGTGTTTAAAACTATCGTAAATTGCTCTTATCTGTGTATCTTGAAAATCGTCAAGACTAATATCACTACTTGTATTAAAAATAGATCCTTCAATTGCTCTATAAAAATAGAGCAATTTTTCAACATTTTGTTGAAATTCTGAATAAGCATCCCCATCAATTTTTTTTATCTTAAGCATCAAAAGAGTCATATTTTTGATGTCATTTTTTGTTATATATTGATTTTTTCTTATATCAAAAATACTTTTTTGAGTAGGAGAATTTATCTGATCATTAAAGTTTATTAAATAATTAATACCAAAAGGTTCAAGTTCATATCCATTATATTCATTTTCTTGGTGTAAAGAATTTTTATATTGTTCAACTAGTAATTCTACATTTCTTTTTTCTTCAATATATTCAGAATTTTCAATATCATTGTCTAAAGATTCTTCTTCTGCTAAAGTTTCTATACCATAATTTTTAACATATTTACTATAATAAGGATACATCTTTTTTAAAAAAGTAACCTCTTGTTCACCTAATGTGAATCTTGAACAAACTTTAAGTAATTTATCTACTTGATAAAAAGCTTGGAATTGTTTGATTAGAAATTCGCTTTTTTTCCCCAAATTATTCTTATGAGCTAAGTAATAATACATTAAAGCTTTTAAGTTAAAAATCATTTTATTCGATTCTAATGATGTAGCTCTTGCAGCTTTCTGATAATTTTGAGCTACATTTTCATAATTGTGATCATTATAATATATTTTTGCAATTTTTAAATATAATTGATCTTTATAATTTGTAGGAGAATATTTTATTTGTTCTTCAAGATTTTTTATCATTTTTGTATGAATATTAAATTTTTCAATATTACTATAATTAAAAACCTCTAAGAATTCATAGTACTCACCTAATTTTTTACAATTTTCAAAAATTTTAGTACTATTATTACTTTTTTTAAAACACTCTATAGCATTAAGATAACTTAACTCTATATTTTGAGATTGAGAAACAGACATATTTTCATATATCTTTGCAATTTTTATATATAACTCGCCTTTATGATTGGGATCTGGAGTATTATTTATTAATTCCATATATTCTGATAATGCTTGCTCATATAAGTTCACCTTTGGGTTCATATCGTCTATTTTCAAATATATATTAGCTGCTTTAAGTATCAAATCAGCGGATTTTTCTTTATCAATATCCTTTACTTCTTTAGCAATATCTAAATATAAATTTGCAGATTGATTTAACAAATCTTTATTATCTTGACCTAATTTTTCTTTTAAATCAGCTGCTTTAAGTATCATATCAGCGGATTTTTTTTTATCAATATCCTTTACTTCTTTAGCAATATCTAAATATAAATTTGTAGATTGATTTAATAAATCTTTATTATCTTGACCTAATTTTTCTTTTAAATCAGCTGCTTTAAGTATCATATCAGCGGATTTTTCTTTATCAATATCCTTTACTTCTTTAGCAATATCTAAATATAAATTTGCAGATTGACTTAATAAATCTTTATTATCTTGACCTAATTTTTCTTTTAAATCAGCTGCTTTAAGTATCATATCAGCGGATTTTTCCTTATCAATGTCTTTTAATAAATTAGAAAGATTAGTATATTGTTCTACAACAAATTGGAAATCATCTTCGGCATTCAAATCTAAAAATTCACTATAACTAGAACGAACAACTGCATGCATTCCCAATTTAATAGCCTTTTCATATAAATCAATGGCTAATTGTGGTTTTTCTCCTTCCATTTTCTTTGCTTCATTACTACATAATTTTGCGTCTTTAATAAAATCACTTTTTACTTCTTGTTCAGTCATTTCATCTTTAGCTGTTTGTTTTAAACTTAATCTAGGTATTAATGATGAATTTAGCCCTTTAGGAAACTCAAAACTTTCTGGTTTAACATCAGCTTTTTCAATATCTTTTGAAGCTTTTTTAACAGTATTAAGTAAATTCACCCCCATGCGACCATCAGACGAATTTAATCTTGTATATTCCATTAAATTTTCCTTTCACAACATTATATTACATAAGTAATCGTTTAAATTTAGGAAAACTTTAACTTTTTATAAATAATTATTAAAATATTTTAATATCTTCTATAAGAATTAAACTTAAAAAAAATTTGCGTCTGGCGCGATTCGAACGCGCGACCTATCCCTTAAAAGGGGAGTGCTCTACCTGCTGAGCTACAGACGCAAATTATTTAATCTACTTTATTAAAATATCAAGAACAAACTTGTGTGTCAACTTTTTTTTATTTATTCAATAATTTTATATAAAAGAGTTCTTGTTGGAGGCATCTTTGAACTATATTCAAATGCTTCATTTACATTTTGCAAGGCTTCTAAAAAATTCTTTTCGTTATTATAATATATAGTTGCAATAGGTTCATTTTTATTTACTTTATCACCATAATGTTTATTTAAATAAATCCCAACATTTAAATCAATTTTATCATCTTTTCTGACTCTTCCTGCTCCTAAAAATTTACAAGCTTTTGCTATTTTTAAAGCATCAATATTTCTTATAAACCCATTTTGGTTGGATTTGATTATATATTGATTTTTTGTTGTGCCAAATAAAGAATAATTTGACAGAACATTACAATCACCATTTTGAGCATTAATCATTGTTTTAAATATATCTAATACTTTACCTGATTTTATTGACTCATCTATTGCATTGATAACATCCGTTTGTGTTTTAAACTTACCTGTTTTAAGGATTATTGTTGAAATAAGCGAATAAGTAATTTCTTTTAAATCATTTGGCATATTACCTTTTAAGAACTCAATAGCTTCAATTAATTCTAATGAATTACCTATAGCATGTCCCAATGGCATATTCATATCAGTAATACAGGCAATAATTTTTTTGTTTAATCGTTTGCCAATTTCAACCATTGTTTTTGCAAGTATTGTTGCATCTTTTTTTGATTGTATAAAAGCACCAACACCAAACTTTACATCGAGTACTATATAATTTGCACCGCTTGCTATTTTCTTAGATACTATTGATGATGCAATTAGAGGTATAATATTAACAGTTGCGGTTACATCTCGAAGTGCATAAATTTTTCCATCAGCAGGAGCTAGCGTTTTTGTTTGAGAAGACAATGCTATGTTTATTTTTCTTAATTGATTTAAAAATTTATCATCTGTTAAATTTACATTAAAACCAGGTATTGATTCAAATTTATCTATTGTACCACCTGTGTGTCCAAGACCTCTACCTGAGAGTTTTGCAACTTTAAAGTCACCTAATGATGCGACAATTGGCATAAACATCATTGTTATTTTATCACCAACTCCACCACTTGAATGTTTATCGATTACATAATCGCCCAAAGAACTCAAATCCAAAATTTCACCTGAATCAACCATCGCTTTTGTTAGATATGTTGTTTCATCAATATCCATACCAACAAAATATATTGCCATAAGTAAAGCTGAAATTTGGTAATCTTCAATTTCACCATTTAAATAACCATTAACAAAATATTCGATTTCTTCTTGATTTAAAGATTGTTTTTGTTTTTTCTTTTCTATTAAATCAATGATATTCATATAATAACTCCAAATAAACTATTTAAATATTTTGTTATGTTTTATTTAAAGACTATTTTTTGGTATTTAAATATTTAATAATTTCATCAGTTAAATCAACACCACCAACGAATATCATACGATAATCAATAACAGTATCTATTTTCTTTTCTTTAGCAACAGCTTTTGTTGCATTTATTATATTATTATAAACTTCTTCTTCTTTTGCGACTTTAAATTTTAAAACAGTATCTTCTTTTGCTTTATATTCCTTTTGTGTTTGTTCTTCAAAATTTTTACGATTTATAGGTGAGTCTATCTTTTTGTATTCTTTTTCCTTTTGCATTAAGAATTTTTGTAAATCAAGCACTTTATCATCGACTTGTTTATAAACAGTTTTTGCATAATTATAATTTTGCTCTATTTTTTTATAATTAGCACAACCTAATATATCAGCATTTGCTTTTAAATTTACTGAAAATAGAACAACAAACGTAAATAATAAGACTTTTATTTTTTTCATAAAAACTCCTTTTATTTTATAAAACTTATATTTATAATATTACCATATTCTTTAAATTTTGACACATAAAATTATTTATTTTTTTTGGAATATAATAATATATTCGTGTTTAAATATATAAAATCCGCCATATAATGCACGATATCGCCATAGATTAGCATTTTTTCCTTTGCATTTTTCATTACCTTCAATATTTTTAACAATAATAGATTTAGTTCTAAATCCTAATTTATTCATACGTGCCATACATTCAAATCCAAGCGGCACAAGTTCGCCATTTGAATATTTATCACCTATAATTAAAGCTGCAAATCTATCCTTTTCCAAACAATCATATCCATTTTTTGCCACTTTTTCGAACAAACAATAAAAATCATTTGTTGACTTACAATTTGACAAATCTTCTTTCTTATCTGAAAACTTTATAATATCATCATAAGGTGGATGCAAGATAAGAAACTGAGCCTTTTCTTCGCCCATAATTTCAAGACGTGCTTTTATCTTATCAAGAACAGTTTCTGACGCACTATTTTCACAAATAATATTCATTTTGGTTACTAAATCTTTTTTATTAAATTTTTGACTTACATAATCTACCAAATCTTCTTTTAATTCAACCCCAATACATCGTCTAGTCATATTTAAAGCTTCAATACCTGATGTTCCAGAACCAAAAAATAAATCCAATACAATATCATTTTTTTTTGTAAAACGTTCAAATAATTGATTGGCTATTTGAGGGATATAGTTACCATGATAGTCATAACTATGTCCATTCGATTTTTCACGTGATTCGAATTCCCATAATGTATTTGTTAATACATGCGAATAATTTTTCCAATTATTTAAATCAATATCATTATATGGTTTTGTTAATACTTCTTTTTTTTCTACAAGTTTTAAATTAGTTTGGAATTGAGTTTTTTTTAAATTTTTACCAGATTTTACCACTTATTACACCACTTTTACTACTTTTTAAATTATAGTTACAAATCTTAATATTTAAATCATTAATATAGATGAACTATCAATTTTCTTGTGTATTTTGACATAGCTCCATTAAAGTTTTTTGCCAATTATCTGTTTTTTCCATATAAAAATTCGCACCTTTATTTAAACAAGTTGTTTTATATTC
This sequence comes from Candidatus Gastranaerophilales bacterium, assembly GCA_944325065.1. Taxonomy (GTDB): domain Bacteria; phylum Cyanobacteriota; class Vampirovibrionia; order Gastranaerophilales; family Gastranaerophilaceae; genus UMGS1477. Next base: position 55,880 of record CALUYS010000007.1, read on the forward strand.
TTTTTTATTTGAAGCAGTTATAATGCCTATTTTTGTGTTTAAATTATTATATTTTATTATCTTTACTAATTCATCAAGTAAAATAAATCCTTCACGTTCAGTTGGAATAAACAAATCCATAATAACAATTTTTATTTTATTTTTCTTGAATTTATCAATTGCATCATATATTTCTTTTGAAACAATAGGTGAAAACCCTATACGTTTAAACAAAACTTCAAGTTGATATGTAATCACTCCTAAATCATCTATAAGTAAAACTTTATCCAAATTTTGTTCATCTTCAATTTTTGAATATTGTGAAATATCTTTTTTTTCAAAATTACATAAAGTTTTTATTCTTTTTAAAGCTAATACAAATGAATCACTAGTAATTTTACCATAATCCTCTATGGTACATTCTCCGAGTAAAAAAAATTCTTTTAAAAACTCTTCATCTAATTCATAAGTATATTTATTTGACATTCCAACCTCAAAATATATTTTCTATTTTACTTTAATAAAAAAAAATGCCACCATTTTTTTGTTGTATTTTTTTTATTTATATTTCGACTTATTTGATTTAATATTAAACTTAATTCTCTCTCATCTAAATCAAAATGAAACATCAAATCATCCAAATACTTTTCGACATATTTTTGGACTTTTTTAACGTTTTCAGATTTTTTTAATGGTTTTATTTGCTCATCTTGCATAAAAATTTTCTCCATTTTTAATATAACGTGCTATTTAAAAAAAAACATTACTAAAATTGCTAATTTTGTGTTAATATTAAAATATGTTGAAGTCTTTACCTATTTGGCAACAAAACCACCTAAACGAATGTATTCGATTAAATCTTTTTAAAAATAAAGATGTTTTAGAAGTTGGTGGAATAACAAATTATAAAATTACAAAAGAAGTTTTAAATACAAATTCTTGGATATCTTTTGATCCATCATTTAAAAAAGATTTTAAAAATGAATTTTGGGAACATAAAAATATTTATGTTCAAGATTTTAAATCCGATAAAAAATATGATTTTATCATTGCAACAAATTCATTTGAACACATTCATAATTTAAATATTGTTTTTGATAAATTATACGATTTATTAAAACCTGGTGGAAAATTATCAGCATTGTTTGGTCCTATTTGGTCTTGTTATAAAGGACACCATGTTTATATAAATTCCGATGTTAATTTTAACAATATCAGAATACCCAACTGGAGTCATCTTCTATATTCATACGAAGAAATAAATCACATATTAATGCAACAATATAATAAAGATATTGTTAACAAATTAATGATACAATTTAACAATTGGAATTTTTTAAATCATATGTTTTACGATGACTATTATAATTTAATCCATAATTCAAAATTTAAAGTTTTAGAATTTAGAGATTGGCATACATCTATTTACCCTGATAATAAAACACAAAAAACTCTTGAAGAAAAATATAACAGGAAAAATTTTTCAACAGTCAGTATAAAAATACTTCTTGAAAAATAAGAACTAAAATAATTTATTTTTTATCAATTTTTTATTTTTTTTCCAATTTTTTTCAACTTTTACATTTAAATTTAAATAAACTTTCTTATCAAGAGTATTTTCAATTTCACATCGTGCTTCTGTACCTATTTTTTTTAACATACTTCCATTTTTACCAATCAATATTCCTTTTTGCGACTTATGATTAACATAAATAATTGCAAAAATTTTATCTATATCATCATTTTCTTCGTATTTTTCAATATTAACAAAAATACTATGAGGCACTTCGTCTTTTGTATTATTTAGAACTTTTTCGCGAATAATTTCACAAGCAATACTTCGAATTGTTTCATCCGTGACATATTCCTCCGGATAAATATTCTCCCCAAAAGGAAGATTTTCAAAAATAGCATCAATTAAGTTATCTATATTTTGTTTATTTATAGCTGAAATTTGAACAAAAAGTGTATTTTTATTAAAATATTTTTTATATTCTTCAATATTTTCTTTTAGTTCGTTTTCATTTTCAACCAAGTCTATTTTATTTAAAACAACAACTATATTTTTATTTTTAACTATATTATTAATAATCCATCTGTCACCATTTCCTATTTTTTGCGAAGCATCTAATAAGAACATGATTAAATCGGTATCATTTGCACTTTCAACAACTTCATCAATTAAACATTCTCCTAGATTATCAAAGGGTTTATGAACTCCAGGTGTGTCAAAAAACACGATTTGACCTCTTGTGTCGGTATAAATACCTCTCATACGTTTTCTTGTTGTTTGTGGTTTGTTGCTTGTTATAGCAATTTTTTGCCCTAAAATAGCATTAAGTAAAGTACTTTTTCCAACATTTGGACGACCTATAATTGACACAAATCCACATTTATTTTCCATAACTTAAACCCTTGAATATTATCTTTATTTTGTTTATCGTATATAAAGTTCATATTTATGTCAATGATAAAAACAAGTAATAATGATTAATCCACATAAAAAATTATTAAGTTATAATAGAAACAATATAGAAGAAGAAATTTTTTTTGGTTGTGTTTTAGTGCTTGATAAAAATAACAACATTTTGTACCAATCAAACAAAAATATTAAAAATTTTAAAGTCTGTCATCGTTCTTGTGCAAAACCAATGCAATTGAGTGTGTTGTTTGATTTGGGTTTTGATAATTTATTTAACGATGAACAAATTGCCATAATGGCAGCTTCTCATCAAGCAACTGATTACCATATAAATCTTGTTAAGTCTGTTTTAAAGATAAATGATATTGATGAAAAATATTTAAAATGTCCTATTCATATGCCATACAATCAAAATATTTTAATTGATTATGTTAAAAACAATAAAGATATAAAAAATATACAAAATAATTGTAGCGGTAAACATGCATTTATGTTAACTATTTGCAAGCTTAACAATTGGGATATCAATACTTATTGTGATTATAATCATCCACTTCAAAAATTAATCATAAATAAACTTATTGAGTTGTGCAATATAAAAGGTCAAATAACAATTACAAAGGACGGATGTTTGTCTCCTATTATTATTTCAAGCCTTTATGAACTTGCATTTGGTTTTAAAAACCTTTTTCAAGACAAAAAATACAATCGCATAAAAGAAGCATACAAAAAATATCCAAAAGCAATTGGTGGAGATAACAACTTAGATACAGTTATTATGGAAAATACAAAAAATCTAGTTGCAAAAAATGGAGCAGGAGGCTTAATTTGCATTTATAATGATTTTAATAACGAAGTTTTATCAATAAAAATGGCAAATGGAAATAGTAAAAAAGCAAGAAACCTTATTGCTTTAAAAATGATAAAAAAACTAAATTGGATTAATAAAATAGAATATAGAAATTTAAAATCACATCCTATTTTTGATGAAAATATTAGAGCTTTAAATGGAGAAATTGTTGGGAGAACTATTTATCATTTTTATTAGTCTCTTCATATATATTTACATTATTTCTCAATACCCCAATTGAAAACCCGAGTGCTTCTTTTTCATAAATCATTAGCTTTTCGAGTATTTTTATTTCTTTCATATTTAAACTTTTTAAAAGATTTTTGTTAGACTTTGTCAAAAGTTTTATAAATTTGGGATTCTTTTTTGCATCAACAAAGGGATATTGGTGTTTATACTCTAAATAACTATATATTTTAAAAAGAAAGACATGGTATTCAAAAGAACTATCGTATAAAATCATATCATCAGTTTCAAAGTCTAATTTTACTTTATTGCCATTTAAAAGCAACATAATATTCAATACAAAAGCCCAAATACCTTTAATTTTAGGAATAAAACCTTGATACAAATATAAATTTGACTGCATAGTTTGGTTAAAAATAATTTTGTGTGTTTTGACATTATTTTTTTGGAAAAAATCAAGAAATTTTTGCTTATCTATTTCATTTAAGTAAGAAATTTTGTCATCATTTTCATTATCTAAACATAACTCAAAAGATGACAAAATTTCTGACATTTCTTCAATAACTTTATTTTGTTTATTATCATATTCATTTTTAAAAGCTTCCTCGTCAAATTCAAAAGTGTACTTTTTCTTTAAAAAAGGAAGTTGACATGACCAATATATATCATGAATTAATAATTTTAATTTATTTATCATATTACTATTTAAAACTATATCATATTTTTTAACAAAAAATTAATAAAATGTAACAATTAAATAACTTAAAAATTTTGTTTTATAATATAAAAATAAGATATTTTTTTATAGAGGATTTTTTATGAATAAAATGCAGTTCCATTTTATTGCAATTGGTGGAATAGGTATGAGTGGATGTGCAAAATACTTACTTAAAAAGGGATACAAAGTTTCAGGTTCTGACATTGAAGATAGTAAATACTTAAATCCTTTACGTGAAATGGGTGCAGAAATATTTATTGGACACGATGAAAAAAATATTAAAGACAAAAAAAACTTGGTTGTTGTTGTTTCAACAGCAATACATAAAGATAATCCTGAGTTAATAAAGGCAAAAAAACTCGGTTTAAAGATATTTCATAGATCTGATTTATTAAGCTATATAGCAAAAAAAACACAAGATGAAGAAAAGGCAATATTTTTTGGTTTTTCAGGAACTCACGGTAAAACAACTACATCAGGATTATGTTCTTATATTCTAAATAAAACCAATAAGAAATCATCTTTTATAGTAGGTGGAATAATCCCTGAAATCAATACAAATGCTCTCTATAATGGTGATGATTATTTTGTTGCAGAGTTAGATGAATCCGATGGTACAATTGTGAAATATTCACCAAACATTAGCGTTATTAATAATCTTGAATTAGATCATATTGACTTTTATAAAGATGGGCTTATTTCTTTATTTGAAACTTTTGATACTTATATTTCAGGTTTGAAAACAAATAGTATTGTTATTATAAATAAAGATAATGAAAATACGATGGAATTATTAAAAAGACATAAAAATAAAAACTTAAAATTTGTAACCTTTTCGCTGCTTGACAAAACCGCAAATTACTATGCAGGTGAAATAAATTATATTGATTTAGGTTCAAAATTTAATGTATACGAAAATGGACAACTTCTTGGAATGATAGAAATTAGTATACCAGGAGAGCATAATATATATAACGCACTAAGCGTTACAAGTGCACTTTTGGAAGCTGGTTTTGAATTTAATAACATAAGTCAATATTTTGTTGGTTTCACAGGTATGGGAAGGCGATTTCAAAAAATAGCCGAATTTAATAATATCATAGTGATTGATGATTATGGACATCATCCTACAGAAATAGGTTCCACGTTAAAAAGTATCTCTCATTCCAAAAGGAGAAAAGTTGCAATATTCCAACCTCATAGATATACAAGATTACAAGGTCTTTGGAATGAATTTATTGAGTGTTTTAAAAATAGCAATATCGATTTACTTATTGTAACTGATGTTTATGCTGCAAGCGAATTTGAAATTCAAAATATCAATTCACAAACATTTGTTGAGGATTTTAAAGCTAAATCAAAAATCGAAGCAGTTTATATAAAAGGAACAATAAAAGAAACATCTGAAAATATTTTGCCATTTTTAAAACCAAATGACCTTGTATTGACATTTGGTGCAGGTGATATTACTAAAATGGGAACATATTTAGAAAAAAATTATCTAAATTTAATAAAAAATAAGGCATAATATATGATTATTGAAAAAAATTATAATTTAAAAAATTTAAATACATTAAAAATAGATACAATTGGGAAAAATGTTTATTTTCCTGAAACTGAAAATGAACTTGTTGAAATATTAAAAAACAATAAAAATGTTAAAGTTTTAGGCAATGGTTCCAATGTATTAATTTCAAGTTTCAATCCAAATTGTGATTTTGTTATTACATCAAAATTAAATGAAATTATCTTTGAAGACGAAAAAACAATAAAAGCTCAAGTAGGATCTTTTGGAGTACAACTTTCAAAACTTGCCTATGAAAAAAGTCTAAGTGGTTTTGAATTTCTAATAGGTTTTCCATCAACTGTTGGTGGAGCTGTTTATATGAATGCTTCTTGTCATAATCAATTTATAAGTGACAATTTTTTCTCTTGTGTTGTTTATGATATTAAAAATGATAAACAAATTGTTTTATCAAAAGATGATATGCAATTTGATTATAGGAAATCAATTCTTCAAAATGGGAATTATATTGTTCTCAATGCGACTTTTATATTAAATAAAGGCGATAAAAATCAAATTAATGAAATAATGAATCGTAATTTGGAATTCAGAAAAACACGTCAGCCAAGTTTAAAACTTCCAAATGCAGGAAGTATTTTTAAAAATCCACAGGGAGATAGTGCTGGCAGATTGCTTGATTTAAGTGGAGTTAAAGTTTTTAATATAAATGGAGCTAAAGTATGGGAAAATCATGCTAACTTCATAATTAATAAAAATAATGCAACATCACTTGATATTTTAAAATTAATGGAGCTTATGAAAAATGTTGTTTATGATAGATATAAAATTAATTTAGAGCCTGAAATCGAGTTTATTGATGGTGATAATGAAGAAGAAAATAAGATTTGGGCTAGTTTAAAAAGTAAAAAAGAGTATTAAAATTATATTACGATAAAAAAATGGGTAAAAATATGATAGATATAACAAATAAGGATATAAAAATTGGTGTACTTTATGGCGGTATGTCGAATGAACGGGATGTATCTTTGCGTTCAGGGAAAAAAGTTTATGAATCATTAAAAAAACAAGGATTTAAAAACTCTGTTTTGATTGACGTTGACGAAAATGTTGCAAGTAAACTCAAAGAGGAAAAAATAGAATACGCTTATAACGCTCTTCATGGAAAATTTGGAGAAGACGGTTGTATTCAAGGGTTATTGGAAATACTAAGAATTCCATATACAGGCTGTGGAGTTCTTTCAAGCTCTATTTGTATGGATAAAGCATATACAAAGCTTGTTTTGGCACAAAATAAAGAAATTCCTTTAATTAAATCTGTGTTGGTTAATAAAAATGAAAAAAATATTATTGAAAAAGTAAAAGATTTAAACTACCCACTTATGCTAAAACCTGTTTGTGAAGGCTCTAGCATTGGAATGTTTTGCGTTCTTGATAATAAAGAATTAATTGAAAAATTTAACGAGTCAATAAAATGTAATCAAGACATTTTAATTGAAGAATATATTGAAGGCACAAGTTGTACCGTTGGTGTTTTAGAAATAGACAAAAAGCTTATCGCAACAGAGGTATTAGGTTTTGAAACAAAAACAAAATGGTATGATTTTGAAGCAAAATATACTCCAGGGCTAACCAAATTTGTTATGGGTGCTAATTTTGACAGTGTTTTAAAGGCAAAAGTTAAAGATATTGCTATAAAAGCATTTCAAGCTTGCAAGTGCAAAAATGTTTCTCGAGTTGATTTTTTAGTCGACAAAAATCAAACGCCATATGTTCTTGAAATAAACACAAGCCCAGGAATGACAGATTTAAGCGATTTGCCTGCTCAATCTATTGAAATCGGTTTGGATTATGATAATTTAGTTTTAAATATTCTAAGTGGTTGTAGCTTAAATAAATAAAGAAATATAAATTTAATGAAAAATAACAGTCAATATAATAATCATCATATAAGTACGCAACAAATAAAACAAATGAGGCAAATAAGACGACGCGAGGTATTAATAAATCGGGTTCGAGCTTTATTTAATTTTGTATTTGTACTTTTTCTTATATTTGCTTTATTTAAAGCTGTTACTTTAAAACAATGGTACTTAAATAAAGATGCATTTAAAAAAGCTAATAGCTCATACTTAAAAATATTTGGGAATAGTATTACACCTGATTATCAAATATTAAATTCATTGCGATTTATTCAACTTCCAAATAAACCTATCTATTTACTTAAAACAAAGCCTTTAAAAGAACAATTATTAAAATTGTCACCTGTTAATGAAGTGTATGTATTAAGATATTGGTTTCCTGCAAGACTTGAAATTATAATTGAAGAAAGAAACCCCATATTGACAATAGCCCCAAGTGAAAAAGTTGCTCCAATAGCTTTCTTTACTCAAGATGGAAAATTAATAGGACGAGAATATATGCCACTTCCAAAAGGAATAAAAACATATAAAATTTTAAGCTATGGAACAAAAGGTGACGATTATAGAAAATGGGATATAAAAAAAATCAATGAACTTGAAAATTTAGGACGTACAATCGAATTATATTCAAAAGAACCTGTTGAATATATTGACCTTAGAAATCCCAAAGATGTATATGTTAAAATAAAAAGCAATTTCCTTCGTATAGGTGAACTCAATAATACAACTTTAAATCGAGTAAAATATATTCAATCAATATTACCTGAAGCTAAAACTTTAGAAAACAACATCAAATATATTGATTTGCGTTGGGAAGAAGCATATTATATTAAACTTGAAGGTGAAGAAAATTAAAAAGAAAATTTTTATTCAAATAAATTTTCTAATCTTGTTAAAATTTCATTTTCATCTAATTCTTTAGTTTCTCGGTTTATTTTTAAAGCATTTTGATAATAATTTATTGCTTCATTAATAAGCATATGAGCTTCACAAGCTCGAGCAGCATTAAAATTAGCAAGAGCATAATTTGGATTTATACTAATAGCTTTGTTAAAAAGGTTTATTGCTTCTTTTACATTACCAATACCATCTAAATAAATTACACCTAAATTATTATATGCAATGTCATATTGAGAATCAATTTCTATAGCTTTATTATAAGCAACAATAGCTTCTTCAATATAATCATGTTCCCAAAAAGCAATACCACATTTCCCATAAACTCTTGGATTATCAGGATTAATACTTAAAGCCCCATAATAATATTTCACAGCTTCATCAATTTTATCCAAATGAACATATATATCACCTAAGCCAATATATGCTTCTTCACAATTTGGATTTAAAGCAATAGCTGTTTCCATAAGTGAAACAGCTATTTCATTATTATTTTTTATTTCAAAATATATAGAAGCAAGTGCCTGACAAACAATAGCAGTCCATTCATTGTCAGGATTAATATGAATAGCTTCTTTATAATGTTCAATAGCTTCATCATATAAACCTAAATTTACATAAGCAAATGCTAATGAATTATGATAATATGGATTATTGGGATTTTCTTGTAATGCAAGTTTAAATGCATTACAAGCATTTATTTTTTCATCTTTTTGCAAATACAAATGACCTAATTGAAAATAAATTTTATCATTAACTTCGCCTAATTCAAGTAAACGACTATATAGAGCAATAGCTTCATCAATATTTTCTTTAAAAAATGATTGATTTAATGTTGCAAGTTTTAAAATATTTGATGTATCATTTGGATTCAATTCAAAAATTTTATTATAAGACTTTATCGCTTCTTTAATTTTTTGTTGTCTTATTAATAAATCACCTTTTTTTGAATAGAAATTGCAATTTTTATCATCTTTTTTAATAGCATTATCATATACTTTTAAAGCAAGAGTATTAGCTTTTATTTTTTCAAAAAAATCGCCCCAAAAATTAATTAAAAAAATTGTAAAATCTTTTTGTAAGTGAGCTTGAATCATATTTAATGAAGCTTTATCAGATATTAACATAATAGAACCTGAGATAAAATAATAAAGGAATTTTGAAAATTTAATAAATGAAAATTTTTTTTCATTAAGTTCTTTTAAATAATTTAGTGATAATATTAACCTAGGACGAGATGATAAAAAAGGACTTAATTTTATTGCATTTTTAAATTGTTCTTTTGCTTTTTCATAACTACCCATAAGTTGAAGAAAATGCCCGTAATATAATTTTGCATTAATATTATTAGGCTCCATATTTACAGCAACTAGACATTGAGAAGCAGCAGTTTCAAGAGAAATTTGACCATCTTCATAAAGCAAACAAGCAAGACGATAATAACTTTTGGCAACTTTGGGATTCAATTTAACTGCAGTTATATAATACTCAATAGCTTCCTCTAAATCACTTGGATAAGCATTAATCATATAGCGTTTATGAGCATTTTGAGCCTTTTCTAAATTTTTACGTGCCTCATTTTCTTTATTTATTGAATTATAAGTATGGTTATTTAACATTTTATTTTATCCAAAATATAGAGCAATTTTTATATCTATCGATAATAAATTAATCATCTTTAATCAAGATACTTAAAGTTCATCTATGTGTATGAATTATAGTTTAAACTAAAAAATAAAATTATGCCCAAGTAGGTTATAAATAATAAACAAGTGTAAAAATACATTATTTGATGTATAATGTAAATAATTTTAGGAGAATTAAATTTTATGCGATTTTTAATACCACATCAGTACCCTGGAACTTTAATCTGTGTAGAAGGTATTGATGGTTCAGGAAAATCAACACAGATTACAATGCTTCGAGATTGGTTAAAATCAAAAAATGTAGACGTAATTCATACTGAATGGAACTCTTCAAATTTAATATGTAAAACAACTAAAATGGCAAAGAAAAAAAACCTACTTAGCCCACGTACATATTCTCTTCTTCATGCTGTTGATTTTGCTGATAGACTTGAACAGATTATAAAACCAGCGTTGAAAGCTGGATTTGTAGTTTTAGCTGATAGATATGTTTATACAGCTTTTGCTCGTGATGCAGCTCGTGGTGTAGACAAAAATTGGATTCGAAATATGTATAGTTTTGCAATACGACCTGATATGACTATTTATTTTCATATTGATGCTGATATATCTTTAAATCGTATATGTTATAACAGAACTCCTAAATTCTATGAAGCAGGGATGGATATGAAACTTTCTGATGATCCTTTCAAAAGTTATAAAATATTCCAAACTTACGTGAATAATGAATATTTAAAAATGGTTGACGAATATGATTTAATAAAAATTGATGCAAAAAAATCAATTCACGAAAAACAAATTTATTTTCGACAACTTGTTGTTTCAATGCTTAAAAATAAAGGTATTATAATTAATTAAATAATTTAGGTAATAAAAAATATGTTAAAGAAAAATCATGAATATCAAGGACTTTTGATTGTTATTGAAGGAACAGATGGTTCAGGGAAATCAACACAAATTGAACTTTTAAAGCGATATGTTGAAGATTTATCTTATGGTACTTTAATTTCAGAATGGAAAACATCAACTTTAATAGCCCAAGCAATAGATGAAGCAAAAGATAGAAATTTGTTAAATGCCACAACCTTTTCACTTCTTTATGCAGCTGATTTTGCCGATAGACTTGAAAATACAATAATTCCTGCATTAAAAGCAGGATTTGTTTGTCTCCTTGATAGATATACTTATACTGCATATGCTCGTGATGTTGTTCGTGGTCATGATTATGAATGGGTTAAAAAACTATATAATTATGCCCCTAAACCTGATGCTGTTTTTTATCTTGATTTACCAGTTGAAACTTTATTAAAAAGGATAATCGGTACCACAGGACTTGATTATTGGGAATCAGGAAGGGACATTGGATTCTCTAAAGATTTTTATAAAAGCTTTCAAATTTATCAAACAAAAATTTTAGAAGAATATGAAAAAATGAAAAATGAATACAATTTTATAACAATTGATGGTAATCAATCAAAAGATATTATTCATTCAAAAATTATATCTCATATGAAATCAACATTTTTTAATTAATAATTATATAGTTATATGAGTATTTATATGTTTTTCAATTTCTTTAAAAATTTCATTATAATAAATACTTTTTTTGCATATTTCATAGTTTTTATTATGATGTTTGCATATTTTTTGATGACAGGGATAACAATTTATATTGGGATAGAAAACTTTTGTATTATCTCCAAATGGAGCTGTTCTTTTTGCTGATGTTGAAGTGAAAATTGAAATCAAATATGGTTTTTGTGTTGCCCAGGCTATTTGAGAAGAGCCACTATCAAGAGATACAACAACATCGCTTCTATTAAATACTTCTGCAAGCTCCATTAGACTCGTTTTGCCACACAAATTCGTTATATTAGCTATAATATTTTTATCATCAACCAGTTTAAATATGTTGTCTAAATTTTCTAAATCATTATATGTACCGGTTATAATTATATTTGCAAGATCTTTAAATCTCAAAATCACCTTTGCCCAAAACTCATTATTTAAATGTTTAGTTTGCCAAGTTGTAAAAGGAGATAAAACGATGGTCTTCCTTAATATATCGATATTTTTCAATAAATTGTCAACTTTATATTTAACTTCATTTGATATATCAGGTAAAATAAAAACCGGCTTGTAATTTTCTTCATAGTTTTTACCTTCAAGATATGAAACAATCTCAAGATTTCTATTTATAACGTGATAATTAGGGTCAAAAAGTTTATGTTTTGCTTTTATAATTTCATTTGCAAAAACAAACGAAAACTCTCTTGCACCTGAGAGCATAATTTTCCTTTTAGCTCTAACCATATGCAAAAAAACTCCACTTTTAAAAAGCTGTTGTGTATCAATTGCTATATCATAAACTGTTTCACGAATTTTTTCGACAACCGATTTAATTAGTGAAAATGTTTTCAAAGACATTTTATCAACAATATAAACATTATCAATTAAAGGATTATTTACAACAAACTGTTTAGCTTTATTTTCAACAATCCAATCGATTTGAGCATTAGGATATAATTTCCTAAGCTCATAAACCATAGGAAGTGTATGAACTGTATCACCAATAGCTGAAAGTCTTATTATTAGAATTTTAAGCTTTTTGGTTTTATCATTCATATTAATTTTTACCGATTATACCAACAATTGGAGAAGAAGCTTGAGCTACATCTTTTCTAGGTATCCTACCTGCTTCATAGCTTAAACGACCTGCTTGAATACCGAGCTTAAAAGCTTCAGCCATCTTAACAGGGTCATTTGCCATAGCTATAGCTGTATTAATTAAACAAAAATCAGCACCTTGCTCCATAACACTTGAAGCATCAGATGGAACACCTATGCCTGCATCAACAACAACAGGTATATTAGCCTGTTCAATAATAATCTTAATATTTTCCATAGTTTTAACTCCAAGCCCTGTTCCAATTGGTGAGGCAAGTGGCATAACAGTTGCACAACCAATTTCTTCAAGTCGTTTAGCAAGAACAGGATCTGCATTAATATAAGGTAAGACAATAAAACCCTCATCAATAAGTATTTTTGCAGCCTCAAATGTTGCGATAGGATCTGGCATTAAATATTTTGGATCTGGTATTACTTCAAGTTTTATCCAATTGTTTATTCCCATAGCACGGCTTAATCGTGCAACACGAAGTACTTCTTCAACATTTTGACATCCTGCTGTGTTTGGTAGTATCCAATATTTATTTAAATCAATATTTTCCATTAAGCCAACATGACCTTGAGCTTTCATATCTACTCTCCTTATAGCTACCGTAACAATCTCGGCACCACTAGCTTTATGAGCTTGTTTCATAGTCTCAAAATCACTAAATTTTCCTGTCCCAACCATTAAACGTGATGAAAACTCTTTATCAGCTATTTTTATCATAATTTATTACTCCTTTTTCTTAAATTATATCACCTAAAATTTTTAATATAAAAAAAATATAAAATTTTGTAAATTTTTATCCGTCAACTGGCAAAAATATTTTTTACCATTTTTATTATAAATATATAAAAAATAAACTAAACATAGAAGGAAAATATGAACATTAACTTGGGCGTGCAAAACAATAAACTTTCAAAAATAGAAAATAAAGTACAAGTAAATAAAACAGTGTCAAAGTTGACAAACAATTCAAAACCTAACCAATTTGTTAACGACAATTTTAAAAATAACAACGATAACTTAAAATTTAATACACAAAAAATTAAATTCTTTAAAGAAGATGAAGAAAAAATGGCAAAAATGTCATTGCAAGATAAAATTAATTATAAAATTAAATTAAAAAGTGAAAACAAATATACACTTGCATAATATTTTTTTAATTATTAATATATATATAAAAATTGCTTAATTCTATCATTTAGCATAGCTTATTATAATTTATCAAAAACATTATAAATAATAAAGTCAGAATAATTTAAACAATTTTATAAAACAAACTTCAAAATAAATAATTTTACTAACTTTTTTTCATAAAAAATGCTATTGGTATAAGTATAAAAGCTAAAGCAGCAACGATTGCAAATGTATCAACATATGCAAATAAGGTTGATTGAACTATCATTTGTTTATAAGCATATGCATTAGCTTTATTTATGGCAAAAGCATTTGATGCTTGGTTTATAAAGATGTTTATCCATTGAGCCATTTTATTTTGAAAAACAATATTAAAATTAGAAAGATTGTCAACAAGATAATTTTGATGCATTTGTGAATGCCTTGCAACAAGAGTTGAAGATATTGAAACAACAATAGCCACTCCAATAGTTTTACAAAAATTATGCAAACTTGCACCATCAGCTAGTTGTTCTTTTTGTAATGTTCCAAGAGCTAGTGCCGAAATAGGTATAAATGTTAAAATTACTCCAACTCCAAGTATAATATTAGGGATAGAAACATATAAAAACGAAACAGAAAAATTAACATTTGTATACATAAATGTTGCAAGCCCTAAAAACAAAAATCCTATACTAATTAATAATCTACTATCATATAATTTCATTAAATAAGGTATAATAGCAAGCATAATTAAACAAGAAATTACTCTTGGTGCCATAGTAAATCCACTTAGAAGAGCTGTATATCCAAGAACATTTTGTAAAAATTGAGGTGCTAAATACATTGTTGTAAAAACAACCATACTAACAGCAGTTGAAATAATAGTTCCTATTAAAAAATTTTTATCTTTAAATAATCTTATTTTCATAAAGGAGTTTTTATTTTCAATTTCCCAAACAATCAAAAATGAAAGGACAACAAGTGAAAAACCAGATAGCCAACAAATCCAACCACAATCAAACCAGTTATATTGCTGTCCTTTATCCAAAACTATCTGCATAGATATAAGCCAAAGAAATAAAGCTGTCATACCAACAAAATCAACATTATGTTTGCCTTCTTGAGGATGTGTATCTGCAATATTATGGCTAATTAATATATAAGACAATATACCAATTGGAATATTAACCGAATAAATATAATGCCAATTTAAATTATCAACCAAAAAGCCTCCAAAAGAAGGTCCCAAAATAGCACAAACCATAACTGCAAAACCAAATAATGACATTGCAAGACCTTTTTTATTATCAGGGAACACAGATAATAAAACAGTTTGAGCCATTGGCGTCATAGGACCGCCCCCTATTCCTTGAATTAAACGTCCTAATACCATCATATTTAAAGATGATGATATCGTGCAAATAAAAGCACCAAGGGTAAAAATTAGTATACAAATTTTCATAAACTGTTTTCTTCCAAGTAAATGTTCAAGCCAGCCTGAAAGCATAATCATATAAGCATTTGCTACCATGTAAGAGGTAACAATCCATTTTGCTTCGTCTGCTGTTGCGGCAAAATATCCCGAAATATGAGGAATTGCAACATTTGTAGCAGTTGTCGCAAGTGCTGAAAATGAAGTAGGCAACAAAATTGATATTGCAATTAACCAAATCGGAATATTTTTCTTTGATTGAACATTACACATAAATTCTAATTTATCCCTTTATTTTAACAGTAGGTACAACAGACATCCCAGGAATTATATTATATTCCGAAATATCATCAGTAAAAATAATTTTTACAGGTATTCTCTGAACGATTTTAACATAACTACCAACTGCATTCTCAGGTGGAAATAAACTTGCTTTTGCACCTGATGCCATCTGAAGACTATCTACTTTGCCATTAAATTGCTTATTACCATATGCATCTATTTTTATTTTTACACTTTGTCCTTTTTTCATTTTCGCAACCTGAGTTTCTTTAAAATTTGCAACCACCCAAACATTATCCTTGACTATAGCAAATAAAGGTTGGGCAACTTGAACATAATTACCTTGCTCAACAGTACGATGTGTAATTTTCCCGTCTTGAGATGCATAAATTTTTGTATAAGAAAGGTTTAATTCATTTTCTTCAACTTCTGCCTCAAGACGTTTAATTGTTGCATTAAGCTCGTTATACCTAGCTTTTGCTGCTTTATTTTCTGATTCAAGTGATGTAAGTTTTGTTTTTGCTAAATCATAATCTTGAGTAGAAACTATCCCTTTAGCGTACATTTGAGAGTATCTTTCAAAATCATTTTTTGCAAAATCAAGTTCAGAAAAACTCTTTTCAACTTGATTCCCAGCACTAATTAATGCCGCTTTTGCCTCATCTAATTTTGCTTTTGATTGTTTCAATTTTGTTTTGTAATCAAGAGAATCAATCTCAAGAAGCAAATCACCTTTTTTAACTTCCTGATTATCTTGAATATATAATTTTTCAACAGGTCCTGAAACCCTAGGTGCAACTGTTATAATATGCCCCTCAATGAAAGCATCATCTGTTGATTTAAAATATATTGAATTAATTGAAACAATCATACCTAAAATTAGTAAAATTAACGCAGTAACTGAAGGCACAATTACTCTTTTCTTTTCATATATATGTCTTTTATCTTCTGATATTATTTTTTCATTTTCTTTATCTGACATTTTTTTAATCTCCTTTTAAATTTGTAACTTAATGTTATCAATTATATTTGCTTTAATTTTTTCCAAAGTTCTTTTTGTTATTTCTAATTCTTCATCTGAAATATCTCTTGTTATAAATTTTCTTAACTCTATATCGGATTTTTCAATTAGTTTTATTATATCTTTACCTTTTTGTGTTGCAATAATCTTATATATTCTTCTACCGTTTGAATGAATCTTTTTTTGAATTAATCCCTTTTGAAGTAAAATCTTAACAATCCTTGCAACATTAGCCCTATCCTTTAAGGTAATTTCACACATTTGTCTTTGATAAACGCCTTCATTTTCTATAATTAATAAAAGTATTAAATATTGTTCAGGCGTAATTCCAAAATTTCTTTGACTAAAAGTTTGTGATGACAACCCTCGAACAAGATTCCCTACAACATAAATTATTGTTCCTATTCTATCTTTTATAATATCTTTAATCATAAATTTTTTCCTTGTGCTATAATTATATCACAAGAAAAATTTAGGAAGAATAATATTATGAAAAAAATTTTTATACTAATAGTTTTAATGATTATAATATCAATAATACCTGCAATATCTAAAACAACACAAGAATCTCAAAATACAATTGAATACTTGAATATTGAATGGTGGAAAAATTTTAAAGATGATAAGTTAATAAATAACCTTTTAACTGTTTATCAAAATAATTATGATTTAAAAAATGCAGCATTAAAAGTTCAGGAAAATGAAAAACTTATTAAGATGCAGTTTGCATCTGAACTTCCTTTTATTAACTTCTCCGGAGACTTAAGTAGAGACTTACAAGCTCCAATGCAACAATTCGGTTCAATGAGAATACCAAAATATTCACAATATAACTATTATTTACCTTTAACAATGAGTTATGAAATTGATATTTGGGGATTAAATCATTTAAAGACAAAAAGTATAAAGGAACAATTAGAAATAATAAAACAAGCACAAAGAGCAACTTATATATCTTTAAGTTCTGATTTTGCTGCTAGCTATTTTAATTTAATAAAAGCTGATAAACTTCTTGAAATTCAAGAAGAACTTGTTAAAACACAGGAAAATATTGTTTCATTGGTATCTCAAAAATATAAAGCTGGATTATGTTCTATAAATGAATTACTGAATGAGGAAAAAATACTTACATTACTAAAAGAAGAAAAAAACAAACATAAATTAACTCAACAACTACTTGAAGAAAGTTTAAAGGTCTACCTTGTTGAAACTCAAAGCAAAATAGAAAGAAATTCTTATGATAATGTTATTTTATTAAAAAATATTCCACAACAATATAGTTCATTAATTGTTGAAAATAGACCTGATTTTAAACAGGAAGAATCAAATATTAAAAAATTAGGGTTTGATGTTCAAATTGCAAAAAGAGAACTATTACCGAAATTTACAATTGTCGGTCAAATTGGTCTAAATGCATATAATTTAAGCAAACTTTTTAAGTCTTCTTCGCAATTTTTAAATATTGGAATACTACCTAATATAGACTTATTTTCTGGAGGTAGAAAAATAGCATATTTAAAACTAAAAAAATACCAATATGAAGAAGCTATAAATAACTATCAAAAAACAATTCTTGTTGGTATTAAAGAAGTTAATTCTGGAATTTTAGATTTTAAAACAGCCATAGAAAATTATAATGAAAGCTCAAATCGGCTTTATGCTCAATCTAGAATATATAATTTAGCAAAGGATAAAAAACAAATTGGAGTTTCTGGAAATATTGATGTAATGTACGCTAAAGAAGCATATTTGATAAGTAAAAAAGATGAAGTTACAAACAAAATTAATACAATAATTTCAACAATAAGTCTTTATAAAGCTACAGGTGGAGTCAATTTAAATACAATTGAAAATATGTTGTAGTTATAAAAGAACACATGGTTTGATTATATTTTACAGATAGTTTGATTATTTCGGGCAAAATAAATTTAAAATGTTAAA
>CALUYS010000008.1 GCA_944325065.1 Candidatus Gastranaerophilales bacterium
ATCCCAAATCAAATCCCATTTTTCTCAAAATAAATATATACATACACAAAAATCGCCATATTTATGGCGTTTTTTTTTGAAAAGGTTTTGTTTTTAAAAATTATTGGATAAAGTGTAAATAAATTTAATACAATAAGTTTTAGAATCTATATATCAGTTTGATCTAAATAAGCTAGAATATAGTTATAATCTCATTCCAAATTTATTTTACAATTTAACCAATTTAATTAGGTTTTAATTTGTATACAGACTTATCATATATGTTATCACAAACTTTACAGTTTATGATTTAAATACTATTCAGGAGAACAATTTTAACTTGTATATAAATTTTTAAGTTTTTTATTTTCAACTTTCGTAACAAAGTTTATAAAATTAATTTGAAAAATTGTGTATTTGTAATAAAATAAGATATATTGTATAAATAATAATTAAAGTGGGAATAAAAATGTCATTAACATTTCAGGAATTAATATTAAATTTATCTAAATATTGGAGTGAATATGGCTGTATAATCCAACAGCCATACGATATTGAAAAAGGAGCGAGTACAATGAATCCTGCCACATTTTTGCGTTCATTGGGACCTGAACCTTGGAATACTGCAATGGTGGAACCTTGTCGAAGACCAACTGATGCAAGATATGGTGAAAATCCAAATCGTTTGGGACATTATTTTCAGTATCAGGTTATTTTAAAACCATCTCCTGATAACGCTCAGGAATTATATTT
The DNA here is from genome assembly GCA_944325065.1 of Candidatus Gastranaerophilales bacterium. Lineage (GTDB taxonomy): Bacteria > Cyanobacteriota > Vampirovibrionia > Gastranaerophilales > Gastranaerophilaceae > UMGS1477. The sequence continues at coordinate 733 of CALUYS010000008.1, forward strand.
GGATTCTTTAAAAGCAATGGGGATTGATTTATCAAAACATGATGTTCGATTTGTAGAGGATAATTGGGAGTCTCCAACGCTTGGAGCATCTGGTGTCGGTTGGGAAGTATGGCTTGATGGTATGGAAATTACTCAATTTACATATTTTCAACAAGTTGGAGGGCTTGAAGTTAAGCCTGTGGCTCTTGAACTTACTTATGGACTTGAACGTATTGCTATGTATTTACAAAATGTTAATTCTGTTTTTGATGTAATGTGGAATAAAAATATAAGATATGGGGAAATATATTTACAAAATGAAATAGAACAGTCAAAATATAATTTTGAAGTTTCAAATGCTAAAAGCTTATTTCAAATGTTTGATTTGTATGAGAGTGAAGTAAATTCATGTATAGATGCAAATCTTGTATTACCTTCTTATGATTATACTTTAAAATGTTCCCATACATTTAATTTGCTTGATGCTCGAGGCGTAATAAGCAAAGATGAGAGAATAAACTATATAAATCGTGTTCGTAAAATGGCTTCAAAAGTTGCAAAATTATATGTAAAACAAAGAGAAGAGTTAGGATATCCATTAATAAAAAATATAAATTATAACTAAAAAATTAAGGAAGTGAGATAGTTATTGTTAAAAAAAATATTAAAAAATATTACAAAGATTAAAAATCCTGATGATATGATAGAAAATGCCAAAAAAGCAGGTTTAAATAAAACACTAACTGCATTTGATTTAATAATGTTAGGTGTTGGGGCAATTATAGGATCAGGTATATTTACAGTTGTTGGGATTGCAGCTGCAGGGGGATCGCAAGGTCCAGGTGCTGGGCCTGCTCTTGTTATTTCTATGGTCATTGCCTCAATAGCTTGTATTTTTTCAGCTTTATGTTACTCAGAATTTGCTTCAATGATACCAGTTGCCGGAAGTGCATATACATATACTTATGCAACAATGGGAGAATTTGCGGCTTGGATTGTTGGGTGGGTGCTTCTTCTTGAATATGCTATTGGTTTTATTGCCGTTGCAAGTGCTTGGACAGGCTATCTTATTCAATTTTTAAAAGGGTTTACTTTTTTGCCTCAGTTTATAAAAAACCCTCCAATATGGCTTGTAAATGATTACCAAAGTGCTTTTGCTTTTTGTAAAAAAAACGGTTTAAATCCAATAGATGAAATTCCTTATTTTGGTAGTATACCAATTTCATTGAATCTTCCAGGGATATTAATGGCATTAACTTTAATGTTTATTTTGGTGAAGGGTATAAAAGAATCAACAAAAATGGCTTCATTGATGGTATTGATAAAAATAAGCGTAATAATGATGTTTATTATTACTGGTGCATTTTATGTAAAACCAGAAAACTGGATGCCTTTTGCACCAAATGGTTTTAGCGGCATATTTATGGGTGCATTTATTATTTTCTTTGCCTATATTGGCTTTGATGCCATTGCAACAACAGCTGAAGAAGCTAAAAACCCTCAAAAAGATTTGCCTATAGGGATTATAGGGTCATTGTTATGTTGTACAATTATATATGTTCTTGTAGCACTTGTTTTAACAGGCATGATACCGACAAATCAAATAGATTTACATGCCCCAATAGCTCATGTCATGCGACTTGTAGGACAAGATTGGGTAGCAGGATTGATATCTTTAGGAGCTTTAACTGGTTTATCTTCAGTCTTATTAGTTTTATATCTTGCAACTACCCGTGTTTTATATGCAATGAGTAGAGATAATTTCTTACCGAATATCTTCCAAAAAGTTCATAGCAAATATAAAACTCCACATATTATAACTATATTTGTGGGTGTTTGTATCATCGTTGGGTCATTGTTTTTTAATATAAATATCGCAGCTGAAATGTGTAATTTCGGTACATTCACTTCTTTTATTATTGTTTGCATAGCTGTATTGATTTTAAGAAAAACAGAACCTAATAGGTATAGACCTTTTAAAGTTCCATTTTCACCATTATTTCCTATCTTAGGGATTGTTTGTTGTTCAGGTTTAATGATATATTCAATGAAATTTTTGACAACTTCTCGTTTGCTTTTTCCTATTTGGCTTTTAGTCGGCACTTTAATATATTTTAGTTACGGTTATCAAGTTAATCGTAAAAATGAATGTAATCACATTAAAAAAATAAATAATTATCAAAAAGATATTGAGATTGAGTCAAAAGTATGAATCATATAAAACAATTTAGGAATAATTTACTTTCAAAAAAAACAGCCGATGAATTTATCGATGAGTCGAACAATTCAAAATTAAAGAAAAATTTAAATGCTTTTGATTTAATAATACTTGGTATTGGAGCTGTTGTTGGTACAGGTATTTTTACAATAATAGGTATTGCGGCTGTTGGTTCTACACCTGAATTTGGAGCTGGACCTTCTGTGGTTTTGTCAATGATTTTAGCTGCCGTTGCTTGTGTATTTACAGCTTTTTGTTATTGTGAGTTTGCCTCAATGATGCCTGTTTCAGGAAGTGCATATACATATACTTATGCAACAATGGGAGAATTTGCAGCTTGGATTGTTGGGTGGATTTTGATGCTTGAATATGCAGTTGGTAATATTACAATTGCTTGTGCTTGGACAGATTATTTTTTACAATTTTTAAAAGGGTTCCCATTTCTTCCCAACTGGATGCTTAATCCTCCAATATGGCTTGTTAATGATTATAGAAGTGCAATTGAAGTTTGTCATAAATCAAATTTAAATCCAGATTTAATTATTCCAAAGCTTTTTAATCTAATACCTTTTTCAATAAACTTGCCGGCAATATTATTGCTTGTTGCAGTTACACTTATATTAGTTCGAGGGGTAAAAGAATCAACAAAAGTTGCTGGTTTAATGGTATTTGTGAAACTTGCAGTAATTTTTCTATTTATTGGCGTTGGTATGTTTTATGTAAAGCCACACAACTGGATGCCTTTTTGTCCAAATGGTTTTAAAGCTATAACAATGGGAGCTTTTATAATCTTTTTTGCTTATGTTGGGTTTGATGCTATTTCAACAGCTGCTGAGGAAACAAAAAATCCACAAAAAAATTTGCCAATAGGTATATTAGGAACTTTATTTATATGTACTACAATTTATGTTCTTGTTGCACTTGTTTTAACAGGTATAATGCCGCAAAGTATGATTGATATTCATGCTCCAATCGCAAAAGCAATGACATATATTAATCAAAATTGGGTTGCCGGGTTAATTTCAATAGGAGCTTTAACTGGTTTAAGTTCTGTTATTATGGTTTATCAGCTTGGAACAACACGTATTATATATTCAATGAGTCGGGACGGATTTTTGCCTCCTTTTTTAAAAAATATTCATCCAAAATTTCATACCCCGCATATAATAACTTATTTATGTGGAGCACTTGTCATAATAGGTTCTTTATTTATGGATTTAAAAGTATCAGCTGAATTATGTAATTTCGGCACATTCACTTCTTTTATTATTGTTTGCATAGCTGTATTAATTTTAAGAAAAACAGAACCTAATAGGTATCGACCTTTTAAAGTTCCATTTTCACCATTATTTCCTATATTGGGTATTGTTTTAAGTGCAGGATTAATGTTATATTCGATGAAATTTTTAGAAATATCTTCAATTTTATTTCCAATATGGCTTTTATTAGGTGTAATTTTTTATTTTATGTATTGTTATAAAAATAAAAGATTAGATATGAATAGTAAAAATTCAAATGAGATTTTGACTTTAAGTAAAAAATAGATAATAATATTTTTATTATCTTAATTTCAGGGGAATTTATTTTATATGAAAAGAATAAAAAAAATAATAAGTTTTTTTCTACTCCAAATGTTTATAATTAACTTTGCATTTTGTTCAAATTGTTATTGTTTTGCAAGTGAAAATAGTAAGAAATTAGAAGGTCATGCTCAATTTTATGAATATAATGATAATGAAGTTAAAAACATATTTACAGGTGAAACACATAAAATAAAAACACGTGATGTAATAAAAATGACAGTATCAGAAGTTTTATCATCAGGTTTTACTCAAGAAGGTGATGAATTTTTTGCTCAGATAACAGAGGATGTTGAAGGCAAAACTGGTGTTGTTTTGCCTGTTGGCACAGTAGCACATGGAACAGTAAAAGAAATGGAGGATTCAAAACGTTTAGGTCGTGATGGTTGGATTGAAATAAATTTTGATTATCTGGTGACACCTGACGGTAGACAAATTCCAATTGAAGGAAAAATGTCAACAAAAATGCATCCTATTGCTGGTGTTGCAAAAACAGTTTTAGTAGATACAGGATATACCTTAGCAGGTGGTGTTGTCGGTGGTTTTGCTGCTTTAAACCTTCTTGGAGTTGAAGCTGCTATTGCATCTCAAGGATATACAATAGCAGGTGGTGCAGCTATTGGTGGTGCAATTGGGCTTGGTATAAGTTTATTTCGCAAAGGTAAAGATGTTTTAATTTCTCCTGGTGATGAAATTAAGGTTAAAGTACTTACACCAATTGATTTACCTGTTATTGCAGATGAAGCTTTAATGGTTGATGAATTAAAATATGAAGGACTTGATGTAAAAATAACAAACGTGAAGCTTGAAAAAGATCCCTTTGGTGAAATGAATACTTATAATTTGTCTTTGATCATTTTAAATAATACTGATAAATCCTTTTCAAGTTTTGACCTTGCATTAATAAGTGAGTTAAATCGTGTATTTTATCCTTCTGTTTTTGCAGATAACACACTTTTAATGAAGACAATAAAACCACAAGATAGAGTCTCAGGTCGCCTTGCATTTTCAGTAGATAATCCAAAAAATAATCACTGGCTTGTGTTTTTTGATCGTACTACTCGTAAACCTCTTGCAAAAATTTCAATTGATAATGCGATACGTCTTGCAAAACAGAAAGAACGTGAGAAAAAAAATAATTAAATTTTGTAATAAAATTTTATGTGATAAAATTTTATAATAAAAGTTAAAAGGGAAATTAAAGGAGAATATAAAGTGGAAATGACACAGATGAGATATGATATAGCGGATATAAATCTTGCAGAACAAGGGAAAAGACAAATAGAGTGGGCATTTAAGGACATGCCCGTTTTAAGAAGTATTATGGCACGTTTTGAACAAGAAAAACCATTTGAAGGGTTAAGATTAACAAGTTGTGTCCATGTTACAAAAGAAACAGCCTGTTTATGTATAGCTATGAAAGCAGGTGGAGCAGACGGGATACTTGTGGCTTCAAACCCGCTTTCAACACAAGATGATGTGGCTGCAGGTCTCGTTAAACATTATGGTATCCCTGTTTTTGGATATGCAGGTGAGTCAAAAGAAGTTTATTCTCAACACGTTAAGACAGCTTTAGACCATAATCCTAATTTAATTATTGATGACGGGTGTGACCTTGTTGCAACAATTCACAAATCAAGAACAGATCTTATTCCAAACATCATTGGCTCAACAGAGGAAACAACAACAGGTATAATTCGTTTGGAGGCGATGGAAAAAGAAGGCGTTTTGAAATTCCCATCTTTAGGAGTAAACAACAGTTTGACAAAACATCTGTATGACAATCGTTATGGGACAGGTCAAAGTGTTATCGACGGGATACTAAGAGCTACAAATATACTTCTTGCAGGCAAGACATTTGTTGTTTGTGGTTATGGTTGGTGTGGTAAAGGTGCTGCTTTAAGAGCACGTGGCTTAGGTGCAAATGTCATCGTTACAGAAGTTGACCCATTAAAAGCACTTGAAGCTGCAATGGAAGGCTATCGTGTTATGCCTATTGCCGAAGCGGCTAAAGAGGGTGATATTTTCTTATCTATAACAGGTGATATTAATGTTGTTGATGTTCATCATATGTTAGACATGAAGTCTGGCTCGTTTGTTTGTCAAGCTGGGCATTTTGACGTTGAAGTCAATGTAAATGGATTAAAGAAAATAACAAAAGAAATAAAGCAAATTCGTCCATCATTAGAAGAATATGTGTTAAATAATGGTAAATCTATTTATGTTCTTGCTGAAGGACGCCTTGTAAATTTGATTGCGGCTGAAGGACATCCTGCTTCTGTTATGGATATGAGCTTTGCTAATCAGGCTCTGGGAGCTGAATTTATTGTTAAAAATAAAGGAAAATTAAAAAATAAACTTTATACTCTACCATATAATGTTGATGTTGAAATTGCCAAAATAAAACTTCAATCTATGGGAATAAAAATTGATACATTAACAGATGAACAGCAAAAATATTTGAATACTTGGAACGAAGGAACTGTCTAAAATAATATCTCTTGAACCGAGAGAATATAAACGTATTTTACACGTTCAATGATTTGACTTTATACACTAATGCGGGCTGTTTTTTGTTTGATTATTCTTGCCTGTGAACTCAATCTTAATTTTATTCAGGTATCTTTATGTGGGGTTTTATGTTATTTCGGATAAGAAAGCATAACTTCCCCTTGTAATACCTTTGGCATTTACAACTAATAATATGGAAAAAAGGAGTAAAACAAAAAATGAACAGACCTACAAGGTTGTGAAGATGCGAAGCATCTTGGTATAAAAATAATATGGCAAAAAAGCAAAAAAGATGGTTGTTACTAAAACAAAAAACAACCTTAGTTTCGTCGCAACAACCGTGAGAGTCAAAAACATTTAATGCATATACAATCAAATTGTGTTAAACTAACAAATTTATAAATATTTAAAACTTTAAAGTACAAGTTATCTTTAATTTAATTTATACTAAAATTTTTAATATACCTCTAAAAGGGGTAAACTATTATATTTTTAATAAATGTGAAGTTTTAAGAAAGTCTTGTAATTTTTCAAGTTCATATTTTAAAATAAAGCATAATTTTTCTATATCTGCCCAGTTTAGATCTTCATTAAGTCCAACATAAATACATTTATGTAAAATCTTTGAAATACTTCTTAGGCTTCCTAATATATAGTCTTTCAAGTGTATTTTTTAATTCATCTATTTTTCAATATTATTTGTGTCTATTTTATTAGTCATTTTACGTTCTTAATCCTTATTAACTACAACAATTAAGTATAGACTAATATATTACGTCAAAACAAATAGTATACAATTTTATCAATATGTAAATTAAATAATTAAAATAATAATCAAAATTGTTAAGCACAATTAATATTTACTTTAGTACACTAATTTCTTTGTACTTTCTTAAATATGGCAAATGAGCATCTGTTATAAGTTCACCTGGTACCAAAATAAAAATTCCAGGAGGACACTCAGCAATAATTTGAGATGAAATACGACCAATTGAGTCTTCAAGACTAACCTTTTCACTTTCCATATAAAAAGCTTCACGTGGTGTCATTTTAATTATTGGAGTTAATAAAGGCATAAATTTTAATTTTTCCATATATGAAATATCATGATAATTTGAAATTGCTATTTTTTTTATTGACTGAACAAAATATTTTACTTCATCAAAGTTATTTCCTATATTTAAAAGTGCTAAAAAACCATAATCCGTGGTTGATTCAATTTCGATATTGAACTCGGTTTTTAAAATTGTTTCTAATCTTGCACCTGTGAATCCATCAATTGAAATAAATAATTTAGTAGGGTCAATTTTAAAATCTTTATTATTCGATAGAACATGGACATTTTGATAATCTTTTAATTCATTTCGAACATATATAGCATTATCAATTGCATTCTCAATTAATTTTTTACCATCATCACTTTCTAAATATGCACGAGCAGCATCAATACTAGCTAGCAAAAGAATAGATGGACTTGTTGTATGAAGAAGTCTTAAATTATGTTTTAACCTTTCAATATCAATAATGCTATCTTTTGCAACATGTAAAATAGAACTTTGAGAAAAACTACCACCTGTCTTATGCATTGAATGGACAACTGCAGATGCTCCTAAATGTAATGCTGATGTTGGAAGTTTTGGACTAAAATTCCAAAGACAACCATGTGCTTCATCTACAATTAATGGTATATTATAATATTTACAAATATCTGAAATTGCTTTTATATCGGAAACAATACCTTCATATGTTGGGCTTGTAATCCAAACAAGTTTTATATCAGGATTTATTTCAAGTTCATTTTTGACAGCTTGAGGATCTATTTCACCCCAAATAGAATATTTTTCGTGTTTTTTTGGTGTTATCCAAATAGGATTTGCACTTGACATAATCATTCCTGTAACAATAGAACGATGACAATTACGACCAATTAAAACTTTATCATTGGGTTTTATTAATGTAAGAGCCAAAGCCATATTGCCAATGGAAGAACCATTTAAAAGAAAAAATGATTCCTTTGCCCCAAAAGCTTTTGCTGCAAGTTCTTGTGCTTCTTTTATTGGCCCTGTTGAGGGATGAAGAGTACCTATACTTTCAAATTCATCAGTTGAATCCAAAGTCGCTGCATCATATTTAGAAAGCAAAACTTTAAAATCAGGCAAAATTCCAGAACCTTTTGTGTGCCCAGGGATATGAAACTGTATCGAACCACCACTTATTGCACTACGTTTAATTGCTTCTAATATTGGCGCATATGTTTCAGTTCGGTTGTTACCTGATTTTATTTTTTTTGCTTTTTCTGAACCCAATTTATTTTCTCAACCTTAATTTTAATATATACATTTATTAATGCATAAATATAGAAAAAATTCTAATATTAAAAAGAATTATTAAAAAATATTAAGATTGATCTTCAAGTGTACTTGGTGTGAAAGCTATTACACCTGTATGATCATCACCATTTATTTTGTCATTCAAAAATAAACCTTTTGTTTTACCTTCGCTTTTTTCAGTATAGTGATAAAAAGTATTTTTGGTTGTTGTATTATTTATACAAACAAACTTATTCGCTAAACTGATTTCTTTGTTTTCACTATTATTATAAAAATTAGAAAAAACTGTTTTAGCTTCTGAATCATACTCATAATGTAATACTTCATTATTTATTTCCATTTTTTGTGATTGATCTTTGTTTATAATGAAATTAGTAGTTTTATCTATATATTTTAATTTTATTTCAGGGTCATTTTTATAAAAAGTTACATTGAACTTTTTTTCTAAATTATTATTTTTATCATAAAATGTTATATTTGTAAAATCATCATTATTTATTATTTCGGCAACTTCTGTTTGGTTTTCAAGATAATAATGCATATCCATTGTATCTTTTTGATTTTCATTAAAATTCTTAGCAAAACCTCTTCTTGTTTCTTCACTACTTTTAATTTCTGCAGCTCTTTGAATATTATTATTTACTTGCATTTGAATTTTGTTTATTTCTTGATTTTCTTTTTGCATTGTTTTAGATATATCTTGGAATGTCAGTGTTCTATTTACTAAAACTCTTTTGGCAGGGTTTTCTGGTAATGGAGTGTCACTTGTTTCCCTCTTCTTTGACGTAGTTATTACATTAGAAATTTGTCCATTAGTTGTTAACTTTGACATAATTTTTGTGGGTGTTTTTAAATTTAATTTTATAGATTGCATGTTTTTTTTTATTCCTTATTTAAACTATTACATTACAAATATTAATATAAAAAAAATATTATAAAATAGAATGTAACAAAAAATTAAGGAGATATATTTTCTAAGAATTTTAATTTTTCGATTTTATCATCAACCCAATATATCGTTATATTTGATTTTAAAATGTCTTCATTAGTTTCTTTTTTAAAAATGGCATATTTTAAATCAATAAAATTTATTTTTTGAAGTTTTACTATATAAAAATTAGAAGAACCACAATTTTTACAGAAATTATTCAAAGGTTTTATAATATTATTTTGAATAATAGTTTCCCGTTTTATATTACAGCAACTGCATCGAACCATATACCAATTGCAAAAAACATATTCACCACAATCTGGGCAATAACCAGAGTCAATATATGGCGAAATTTGTTCATGCTTGCATTCTTTTCTGTTAAAAAATATTATATTTTTCATTATTGATTATTTTTTAAGATAATTCTTTAAAAAGTCAATTAAATTTTGATTTTTATTTTGGTTATATTATAATAAAACATATTTGTTAGTTTAGTTTTTAAAGAGGTTATATTTTGACTATTCAGTTGGAAAATAAACAGTGTTTGATTGCTGGTGATGGGAATTTGCCAATAGAATTTGCAAAAAATGCTAGAAATAGTGGCTTTGAGGTTATCGCCATTTCATTATCCTCAGACAATAGAAATAAATTAAAAAATTATTGTAGCAAGGTATATAATTATGGACCTGGTGAGATAAAAAAAATTAAACAAACATTAAAAGATGAAGGAGTGAAACAGCTTACATTTTTGGGTAAAGTTCATAAAGGTCTTTTGCTTCGTCGACCAAAGTTTGATATGGAAGCTTTGGAGTTGTTAAAAAACGCACCTAAACTTAATGATGATGCTGTTATGTTAACAATTGTAAATGAACTTGAAAAAATAGGTACAATTGTTTTAGACCAAACAATATTTATAAAAAGCTTGCTTATCCCAAATGGAATACTTGGCAAAACACAACCAAATGAAGAACAACTTAAAGATATTGAATACGGATTTAAGTTAGCTAAAGAAATGGGAAAACTTGATATTGGACAATCTGTTGTTATAAAAGATAAAATGATAATGGCTGTTGAGGCTATTGAAGGAACAGATAGATGCATCCAACGTGGATGTCGCCTTGCAAAAAAAGATGCTGTTATTGTTAAGGTCTCAAAACCAAATCAAGATAAACGATTCGATATCCCAACAATCGGGGTAAATACTTTAAAAACCATGAAAAAATTTAAAGGAAAAGTTCTTGCTGTTGAAGCTGGTGAAACCATTATTGTTAATCAAAATGAATTAATAAATTATGCTAATAAGAATAATATTGTTATTATGGCTGTATAAAAAAAAACTAATTTGATTTTAAATTGGAGCAAAATTGAAAAAAAAGAGAATTTTTATTATTACTGGTGAATTATCTGGCGATTTGCATGCAAGTTATGTTGTAAAAGAAATTAGAAATTTAGATAATGACATTGAAATTGAAGCAATAGGAAGTGATAATCTTAAAAATCAAGAAGTTAAACTTTTTGAAGATCACAAGAAAATGAGTGCGGTTGGTTTAAGTTTCAAGATTTTATTAGACCATATAAAGCTCGGAAAAAAATTAATAAATTATTTAAAAAACGACTATAAGCCTGATTTGATTTTACTTATTGATTATGGTGGCTTTAATTTAAATATATCTAAATTTTTAAAAAAGGAAGGTTTTAAAGTTTTTTATTATATCCCTCCACAAATTTGGGCTTCAAGAAGTTATCGAATAAATACTATTAAAAAATATGTAGATAAAGTTTTAACTATTTTTCCATTTGAAAATGCAATTTATGAAAAAAAAGAAATTGATGTAACATATACAGGTCATCCGCTTATTTATGAAATACCTCAAATTGTTGAAGCAAGAGAGAATTTTTTCGCTCGATATAATCTTGAAAAAGATAAAAAACTTGTTTCAATTTTTCCTGGTAGTAGAAAGTTTGAATTAAAACAATTGTTTAAAATATTTATTGACTCAAAAAAAAATATCGAAAAAGCAGAAAAAGAAAAAGTTCAGTTTGTTCTTTCGCAAGCAAACAATCTTGATGATAAATTATTTAACAAATACGTTCAAAAATATGCAAAAGATGAAAATATAAAAATAATAAAAGGTGAAAATTATCATCTATTAAAATATTCAGATGCATTAATTTTGGCTTCAGGCACTGTGGCACTTGAAGCAGCTATATATCAAACACCTTTTCTTGTAGCTTATCGCGGACCTTGGATATTTTATTTAATATATTTAATAGTAAGATGCATAAAAATGGTTTCACTACCAAATATTATTTTAAACAAAATTATAATTAAAGAGTTAATTCAAAATAAGTGCAATAAAAAACAAATTGCAAATGAAATACTAAAAATATTAAATGATGATTTATATCGTCAAGAAATAATATTAAATCTAAGCCGTGTTAAAAACATGCTTTCTAATAAAAATTCAAGTTATGAAACAGCAAAATGTATTTTAGAGTTTTTAAATAAACAATAAATTATACCATTGTATTAAAATTATAAAAATGATATATTGGGATATATAGATGATTAATTGTAAAAAAATGTAAAAAAATATTAAAATTAGGCAATATTTTTTATTTATGAACATTATATTAATTAAAATTTAAAAAAGGTATGATAAGAATTGTTTTCAAAGTATAACTCACAAAATAAATATAATAATAATGAACAATTAAATACTGATAAAAAATTAAGCAACAGACTTAAAAGTGAAAATTCAAATCCAATAGGGTCTTCAATTGTTAATAAAATCAATAGTTTAAATTTATCAACAAATGCAAACAATAGACTTTATGGTGGTTATTATAGCTCATCAAGTAAGGTTGCTAAGAAAGTTGATATAAATGAATTTGTATCAATAATAAATGAAATATTTTCAACAAAAGATGATATTTCCGAGGTTTTTTATTCAGTTCATAATCTTTGTTCCAATTGTTTAAATACAAATTATACAGCATTAGGGCTTTTAAATTTGCAAAAAAATTGTATAAATTTAAAGCTTATTGATAAACTTGATAGTGTCTATTCAAATCGTTTATTAATAACAAACGATGTAAATCCTGCGGTAAAATCATATTTAACAAGTGAAGTTATTATATGTGACAATTCATCATTTTTATCAGTTGTACATTTAAAACAGGATCATTGTTTTATTTTACCTATTATCGTTAAAAATGAAACAAAAGGTGTAATTTTATTTGGAAGCCAGAATAAAAATTTACCTCTTGGTGAATTAAAACTTATTTCAACAATGATGGGTATGTTTGTTCAGAATAGAAATTTAGAACAAAAAGTAATACAAAATGCTGATAATGATGTTCTGACTGGTTTATATAATTATCGTAAAATTCAGCAAATATGTAATGTTGAACTAGCTAAGGCAAAAATTGATAATTATCATTTATCAATAATAATGCTTGATATAAATAATATGATGTCAATAAACAAAGAATTTGGATGTCAAAAGGGTGATGAAATAATTCAAATTGTAGCAAAAAAGATAAAAGAACTTATAAATTTTGATAAGTATTATGCTTCACGTTATGTTTCAGATGATTTTTGTATAATAATGCCAAATACTGATGAAAACGAAGCTAATGAATTTAGTGGTCGGATAAAATATTCACTATCCTGTCAAAATATTGATGATGTTGGACCTATCAAAGTTTCAATTGGAGTTATAACTGTTAATCAGATAAATGAAGATTTCGATGTTGAAAAAGTTTTTTCACTTGCAAAACAGGCAATGTATATTTCAAAAAGCAGATCTTATGAAACAGGTGAATCCGCTATTATAAAATCATCACAGTTTAAATTCTGGGATGAAGATGCTTTAAAATCTTATGCTTCTGTTTTAACTAAACAGTATAGTCATATGGGTGCAAATTTTGAAGAAGAACTTATAAACCAAATTAAAAACGAAGATATTCTTTCGCAGGTGCATTTGATTGACCTTGTTACACTTCTAGCATCAGCTATTGATGCAAAAGATGAGTATACCAAAGGGCATTCCTTATCGGTATCACGATATAGTGAAGCTCTTGCACGTGCTTTGAATCTTCCTGAAAAAGAAGTCGAACAGATAAAACTTGGTGCGTTGCTTCATGATGTTGGTAAAATCGGAATCCCTGAGCATATTTTGAAAAAAAACGACAAACTTACTGATGAAGAATGGAAAATAATGAAAGAACATCCTGTAATAGGTGCTGAAAAAGTATTAAAATCAAATGCTTCACTTCATAAACTTATACCTATTGTAAAATATCATCACGAACACTTCGATGGTTCAGGATATCCTGATAAATTAAAAGGAGAAAATATTCCACTTGTAGCAAGAATCGTTGCCGTGGCAGATGCATATCACGCACTAATTTCAGATAGACCTTATAGAAAAGGATTGAGCATTGAAAAAGCCTGTGAAATTCTACGTATTGGCTCAGGTATCCAGTGGGATTCAAATTTAGTACGAAAATTTATTGAACTTGCACCTTCACTTTCAACAAAAGTTTAAAATTTTTGATATTTTTTAATAAATGCTTTACATAATGATTTTTTAGTGTATTATAAATATATATTACTTATCATAAAATCCTCAACTGTTAAATGCAGATTTTAATGTGTTATAACAAGTTGAATAAAAGGAGAAACTAAATGGCAAATATTAAATCAGCAAAGAAAAGAATTTTAATAGCAGAACGTAATAGATTAAGAAATGTTGCTTTTAAATCTTCGATAAAAACAGCCGTTAAAAAAGTGGTAAAACTTGCAAGTGAAAAAAATATGGATGCTTTAAAACTTGAATTATCAAACTTATACAAATTATGCGATAAAGCAGTTTCAAAAGGTATCTTACATAAAAATACAGCAAGTCGCAAAAAATCACGTGTTACTAAAGCTGTTAATAAACTTATTGCTGCTTAAAAATTACATTTTAAGTTGACTTCTGAAAAAACGAATACTTTTTAAGTATTCGTTTTTTATAATTTATAAATATACTCTAAATTAACATTATCAATAATCACAAAATCTTCATATTTGCAGGGTATTTCAACAATAAAATTTTTTGATTCAGTTGTTGGTTCTATTTTTAATAATTCAAGTAACTCGTCAACTATTTTTATTTGATATTTGCCTGGTGCTAAAGATGAAAATGAAAATGTTCCATCATCATTTAGATTGGTATAATCAATTTCTTTATTATTTGCATCAAAAATACTAACAACAAGGTCATTAAATTTTAAATATTCGCCATATTCGTTCTTTATCGTAACTGTGCCTTCTATTTGACCTGATGAGCTTATCAAACCAAATTCTATTGGTGTTAATTTTCCATTTTCGACTTTTACATGACGATTTGGTTTAGTATTTTTGTGAACATTTAAAAATGTAGGTAAATTATCTTCACATAAACTTACATTATATATCCCTTCTTCAAGTGGAACAATTTTTGTTGTTCCTTTTTTATCTGTATAAATAGGATTATGAAGATTTTCAAATTTGATTGGTATATTTGCAATATAAGGTTCAGTTTCGTCTTTTATTCCGTTTAAGTTTATATCAAGAAAAGTTTTCGCAACAACTTTGCCTTTGTTTATATTGTTCAATCCTATTGGTTCAAGGGATTTATCACCAAATCCATAAACTTCTCCAAAATCAACATTCACGCTATGACGCATGTTTGACGGAATATAAATATTATTTATCATTACAAAAGGAACTACACTGTAATGGTATGCAAGACTTACTGTTGAGCCAGATTTTAAACGCTTGGTTATCCCTATCCCAAAATCAGTACCTTTATTTGTTCCACTATAATGATAGGCGGCATTTATATTCAAGCTTATATTCTTTATCATTGGGCTATTGTATGAAATTTTGATTTGCTTATAATCATTTGTTATGCTATCTGACTTTGTTTTAACTATATTATGTGATATTGTTGCATTACCAAATTTCTTACCGATTGGAAAACTTATATCAGTATATATATCTTGGTATTTTGAACTATAATTTATAAAATCAGATTGATTGTATATATTTTTATAGCTATTTTGTCTAATTCCCGTGTTTATATTTATATTTTTATACCGTTTTGATAATGATGCTTCAAACATACCAGTTTGAATTTCGCCTATTTCATTTCCACCTTCTTTGTTTGTTAGTTTTATATTTAAATTTGGTATTTTTTGAAAATTAGTACGAAAATATAAATTATAATCATCAATTTGCATTTTACCGCCATTAAAATAATCTGAAAAATTAGTTAAATATTTTGAATAACTTCCTTGGAACATGCATTTTTTTATTGTAGTTGAAAAACTTACATCCCCTCCTAATCTATCCCAATAAAACCCCCCATTTGACATATTGCCTGCAACATAAAAATCTTTTGAGGAAGAAAAAATACTTCCTTTGATTTGTGTTTTATTATTTGGATTAAAACACGATTCCCATTTTATATAATATCCTAATCCGCTTGAAAGATTTTCAATTTGGGTTGTATTTTGACTTAAGCCTAAATAAAATTTTGAATTAAGTTTGTTATTATGATTCATATTTAATATATTCATTTGTGTAATCCCTTCATAGTTGTTAGGATTACGAAAGTTTGTAAAGTTTAAATAGTTTTTATTGCCAAAAATACTTTGTAAATATTTATTCTCATTATTTTCAGATAAGATACTATCAGCTATCAAAAAACTTTCATAGCTTATTTTATCATTTAAAGGTTTTTGATATTTTGTGCCTAAGACAAGTTTTTTTGCGTTGGATTCATAAATATAGTCATTCATTGCAAAAATACGATTTTGATAACCTGAAATTCCTGCTATTATATCTTTTTTAGACTCAAAATCTTTTGTATTATTTATTTTTTCATAATCAATATTTAAAATCTCACGACTATTTCCGTTTGACATAATTTCATTTAATTTTATATTTTTTATTTTGTTATAATAACCAAGGTTTTTTAATGTATAATAACCATTATAGGTGTCTAAATTTTTTATAAATTCACCATCATTTATTGAAACCTTTATAACTGAACCTTTAGTTACTTTCCCTTCTAATTTATTTATATCAGTTTTTTGATAGGTTTTATTATCAATATCTTTAATTTGAACCCCTAAAATATCATGTGACATTGAAAACCCATCAAATTCCCAACTTTGTGGCTTGCCAATTGTATATTCAAAATTTTCTGTTTTATTTCGATATTGGGGTGTAATTCCTGAAAAACCCAAAAGATTATCATTATAACTATTTGTCCCAAGTTCAAGTGAATAATCCCCTGATTTTATTTTGCCATTTAATGTTAAATTTAAGTTGTTATTGTAGTTTAAATTTGTATCCCGGTTGTTTTGATATATTTGAGAATATGTATCTGATAGCATACTTTGCCTTATTGAAAGACTATCAAATGTTATTGCTTTTTGTTTTCTAGGCAAATAAATATCATCATATCCCCTAGCTTTTTTTTCTTCTTTAACTAAAAAACCTTTAAATGCATTTTCATTAAGTTTATTATTATTGGCAACAATGTCATCTTTAGTTTTAACATACGTTATAAAATTTATAAAATCCGAGGTAAATTTATACCCCAAAATTTGAGAAAATGCTTTATCAACAATAAAATATTCATTTTTAATATCAGTAATTCCATTTTTGATATAGAAGATTTTATAATTTAATTTATTATTATTTTTATATAATTGATTATTTATGATTTTAAACTCACCAAAACTTATGCTTTTTTGAGCATGGTTTTGAGTATAGTTTATATTAAATAAATCAAGAATAACTTTTAAAGGCAAATAAATTTCATTATTTTGTGCTACTACTTCAATTTCATATTCATTTTCATTATCTACATTTATTGTAGAAATTATATTTTCAAACCCGAAGCAAGAATTTATACTTGCAATAGAAATAAAGAAAAGAAAAATTATTGAACTTAAAAACTTTAGCATTATGGTATATTATCCAGATACACTAAGACTTCAAATGTATTATTACCATCCAAAGCAGTTTGGCTATCGTAAGTTCCGGGTTTGGGTGTTGGTGAAATATTCAAGGAAATATTTGTATTTCCTTCATTAATACTACAATTATAAAAAGATTGATTACTTCCATCAATTTGGTATTCAATAGTACCAGAGTTATCAATATTTAAAGAACCCATATATGCAATTGCTTCTTCATTATTAATTGAATTTGAATTAGATAGTTTGCAATCATTTATAGAACTTGCACTTGGAGGATATGTACTGTTTGCAAATACCATATAATATTGGCTTTGATTTGATATCCCTGTTTGATTTGACGCAAAGGCACTTTGTGCTGTATTGTTTAAATCATTAACTATTGCTTTAAGTTGGATATTATTTATGCTTTCATTTGAAGAAACTAAAAAATTGATGTTCAAATTTGACCCTAAATTTCCACTATCAGGGTCAATATTTGTAGTAAAATTACCTGATATATCAACAGAAACAGTTGGTGTAACTTCAATTAAAAGGTTATTAACCGCAACTGTATCAGCTTGTGCTTTATTTACAATAAAAAGTATACAAATAAGTAAAAATTTAAAAAGTTTCAAAACAAAAAAGCCTCCATCTATAAATTTATGTTTAAATAAAAGATAATGTAATTGTTGCTTGATAGCTTCCTGCTTCATCACAAGTTGAGTATGTGTTTGTCAAGGGGACTTCACCTGCTGGTATTTCAAGATTTAATGGTATTGCTCCACGTTTTAACAAAGTAATATCCCAACGATTGTAGTTATTGTCATAATATACTTTCATAACGTTTGGTATATTTTCTAAATTTGTCATACGGTAAGCTATTACATTAGGGTTATTATCAGAATTTAACGCTCCATTAAATTTTTTTACACAATCAACACAATAAGATTGGGGCAAGGCATTTGAATTTGTAAGAGCTATATAGTGATAATCAAGACTAAACAAAGGAAAGAAAAATGCATTAACGGTACCTTCTTGAGTGTTACAAGTTGCGGTCAATTGTAATGATTTTTCAGTATTTGAATTTGTTGTTATTAAAAATCCTGGTGTTAATGAATTGCTTAATTTCCCATCTTGTGTATCAATATTTGCACTTAGCTGCCCACCATTTGTAGTTATTGATTTTATCTCACCATTTGTGGCACTTAATTTTGTTATAGGTGTTTGAGCAGCAAATGTTTTTGATATTGAGATTGATATATAAAATATCAATACTAGTAAAAATATATTGTATTTTTTCATTTTTTTAAACTTTCAATATTATATGTAAAAATATTTTTAATTATAAGAAAGAATGACAATAGCTTGATAACTTCCTGATTCATCATTGCCGTTAAATGTATTCGGTTTTGCACTAGCTGCAGGCACTACAAGTTGTGTAATTGTATCACCCTGATGTGATAGATTTACATCATAATAATTACCAGAGGAATTCCAACTATATTCAAGTTGACCTTCAATATTTGTTGGTGGTGTCACAGCATAACATATTACATTGGGATTCAATGCTGCTTGAGGTGAATCACTTTGTGCATTGGTTATTGCTTCGCTTGTTGGTGGTGTTGTAATATTTGATAAAGCTATATAAACATTCCCGTTTGATGATGAAAATGCATTAACCTCCCCAGATGTTGATGTTGTTGTGGCTGTTAGTGTCAAAGCTTGTGTTGTTCCTATGTTTGATATAATCTTAAAACCAGGATCTAATGGTGATGTAAGACTTCCTGTGTCATCAATTGTTGTTGATGTAGTTCCACCATACGATTCAACAGCTGAAATAGTTCCTAATACTGCTGTTACCGTTTGTGATGCTATTGGTGCTGCTTTTACTTCATTAATATTCAATAAAGAAATTAATGTTGTAGCTAATAAAAATGTTGGCATTAATGATTTTTTCTTATTTTTATTTATCATAAAAAACTCCTCCCAAAGTTAAAACTTTTCCTTTTTTATATATTATTCATATTACTTTTTAAGATATTAAAACTTGTTTCTTTTTTTAATATTTTTTCTTTGTTATTTTCATCCATATATGTAAGAACCAATTTTAGATTATAATTTTTATCATTATTTAAATTACAATCTTTTAAATCAATTTTTTGTTCTTTTTCAAGGTAAGAACCTATTCCACCTGGGATATTTGAAGAAATGACTTTGAACTTTTTTAATAAGTTATTGTTATTATCAGTAATATAACCCCATCCGTTATATCGAACTTTACTTGTGCCATTTGATGAAATTTTATAAGTACAATTTAAAATCCCATTATTTTCATTAGCATTTAAAGTCAAAATTTGTGCTTTTTTGGTGAAATTGCCTTTATTGACATAAATTGGTACACCTACTCTTGTCTTTACAAGTATTTTCCCACCAATATTACCATTTAATTTGCTAAGTAAGACTTCTTTTGTATTTACATCCTCCAAAAAAAGCATTAATCTTGATTCACCATTTTGAAGCGTTTTTAATCCTGTAATTGTAAGTCGAACTTTTTGAGGTTGACCATTTTGACAGGTAAATTCCATTGGATAAAATTTTATTTTGCCCATTAAAGATTCTTTTTGACCATTATCTTTTAATTCAATAAATCGTCCTTTTTCATCATATTTAAAAAATACAGGATATAATTTAAAACGTATTGTTTCATTTATCCCACCTGAAACATTAAATGCTGTTGAAATATAGTCTTTTTTTGTTGTATTTGCATTAAGTTCAATTGTTGATGGTGCAATTTTTATTGCTGCCTTGACTTCTATAAGTGAAAAAAATAACATTAAAATTAATAAACATAATTTTTTCATAGTTAATAAGTTTCCAATCTATATTCAAATTCTTCTAATTTAGAGCCTGATTTTAAAAAAGTATCTTTTGGACCTTTTATTAAATAATCAAGATTTATGAATTGTTTATCCAATTTTTTAATTGAATCGTTAAATGTTGCTTTTCCGCTTGCAACAAGTACTTCATCATTATTTAATAAACAAGTAAAGTTATTATTTAAATTGGTGACAATTTCATTTTGGGTATTTAAAATTTTAATATATGGTGTAATTTTTAAACTGTTATTAATGTCATTGGTTCTACGTTTCACATATAATTTCCAGTCTTTATTTGAGGTAATATATAAAGTTACTGGCATTTTCAAGTTTTGTTGTGCGTTTTTTTGTAAGATATTTTCCTTATCAATTTTTAGATTGATAAATTGATTCGAAAATTCTATTTTTGTAATTTCATCTATTTCGAAATTATAGTTATAAATATTTTGAGCAATAATATTTTGGTTATTATCAACTAAAGTAAATTTTATATCACAAGTGTAAAAACCTGGTCTATCAATATCTTGTGTATTTATAGCAAAGTTAAAATTTAAATTATTTACTCCATTTGACGTATTATCAGAATTTTTAATCTCAACTTGTTTTGAATTTTCAAAATTATTAAATGGAATTTGTCCTAAATTTGATATTTCAAAACGTGATAATGGAATATAATAATTTGGGTATGTTTGGTTTTGAATATTTAAGTCAAGAACTTGTGCATAAAGTTTCCAAGGGCTATTTGAATAAAATGACAAATTTACTTGTTGCATTATTTTGTTCCCAAATTTTTGACTTTGTGAAATTTTTTCAAAATGTAAATTATTTGCAAAAACTAAATCTGAACTTAGAATTATTATATTTATTGTTAAAACTACAATATATTTAAATAACTTCATACAATAAATCCTGTTTCTGTATATGACTTGTTTTTTTATTTTTCATTTTAAAAAAGATTTATCACTTGCCCAGATATATATAAAATATGGATAATATAAAATTTATCCTTTTGTATAATAAAAAAAACTAATTTATAAATTAAGTTGTCTATATAAATGTCGAGGAATAAATAATTATGAGAAAAAAAATATTCAGCCTTTTTATAATAATGGGTTTACTTTTAAGTCATATTAATAATAGTGTAAAAGCTAATAATGCAAAAAGCCCAATAGCTGCTCAACATTTATCAGCTTATTATGTTAAAAATCCAAATATTGCTATTACCGAGCCAAATGATGAAAATTCTATAACCCCAACCATTTCAAATACTGAAAGTAATCCTCTTAGTGTTAGTAATGCTAGTGACGACGGAAGTAGTGGCTTATCAACAGGTGGTATTGTTGGTATAGCTGTTGGAACAGGAGGTGGTGTAGCAGCAGCAGGTGGTGCATTAGCTTTAGCTCCAGTTTTTTTAGCAGGACTTATACCAAATGGAATTATAGGAGCTGCAGCTCCTATAAGCAATTATGATGAATCAAAAAACTACTTAAGGCAAATTCTGCTTGAGAACTATAAACCTGAGGATATTCAAAAAATAATCAATCAAAAACGTATAGATAATAATTTTTATATAACCCAAAATGATACAGCATTAAATAATAACGGATTTAATATCCAAGAGTTTAAACTTCCAAATGAACTATTTAATTATAAACAGGTTAAAATGAATGTAATAATGTATTCAGATCCATATCGAGATATTGAAACAGATCCTGAACTTGCCTTTGAAGCTTTTAAAAATATAGAACTTAAAACATTAAGTAAAAAATTTGAAACCCAACAATTTTTACATAACTATATTATGAATAGATATAAATTGCCTTTAAATATAAATCTTAAAAATTATAATGTAGGTAAACAAACACTTTCAGGGATAATTGATATGACAAAACTTAATACAAATAACAACAACTGGATTGTAGTTCGGTATACAAAGGGTGGATTTAACGGCCGTAAAGCAAAGCTTGAAACTCCGACACAGATTGTTTATGCTTATCTAGTTGAATTAATTCCTATTAAATAAAAAAATAAGCAAAAGGAAGTTAAATTAAATTTTACTTTTGGTCAGTTAAAATAAAGAGACTAACAAGATCATTTATATTACTAACTTGTTTTTGATATTCCATAGCTTGTTTTTCAAGTGTTTGCATATTTAATTTATATTCTTCAATAGTTGACACGCAATCACGAATGGCATCATTTAAATCATCTTGCACACTTTGAGCTTCACTTAAAACACTTGTCATTGAAATTCCAAGTGCTTCTAGTGTTTGTCTGATAATTTGAGCACCAGTTTGTTTGGTTACACCACTTGGAAGTTGTTTTATAAGATTTTTTAAAACAGAAACATTTGATGGCAATTCAAATTCTTTAACAGGAGGTACTTTACCTGTAACTGATGATTTTATTTTATCATTAAAATCATTATTTATATCAGTATGTTCAAAAGTTGCATTGTAATCCCATCCACCCTGAATAGGGTCTTTTAGTATATTTATTTGTGGTTCTTGATTATTTTTTTCGAGAATAGACTCATTTTTATTGTCAATTATGTCATCAATTGTTGCCATTTGTCCTAAGGAAGGTTTAAAGCTATGTTCTTCAATATTTTGAGTTAATGCTGAAGATTCAATAATATCACTAATAGATTTACTATTGCTGATATTAACATCATCACTATCACTGTTATTTAATTCAACATTATTTATTTGATTATCAAGTTCTTGTTGTTTTTTTAGTGCCTCGACTATTTTTTTACCGACACCTTCGGGTAGTTTCTCATTTGATGACATTTTTTTCTCCCTTAAAAACTTTTTTAATTTAGTTTTAATTATAACGAAAAAAATATAATTTTTAAATTAACTATTAAGTTTTATTGCGAAAAATAAACTTTTTTTTATTGCAGATTAAGCCAAAAAAGCTAATATAAATTATTGTATACCTTGTTCATTGACTATTATATACATAATAAAATAATTAATATCTACTTTGATGTTTTTCTTTTAATAAAGATAATCTTAAAAAGATAAAATATAGCTTTTGATAGTTTTTTTAATTATATTTTTATTTCCTCAAATCACTTGCAAGTTTATGTGCATAAAGACCTTCTGTTTGTGCAAGTATTGAGGCAGTTTTTGCCAGATGTCTTGCGTTTAAACGACTTGACATTTGGTAGGTTTGGATTTTAATGTAATCAAAAACAGATAAACCGCCAGTATACTTTGCAACTCCATTTGTTGGCAACGTGTGATTTGTGCCTGATGTATAATCTCCAAAAACCTCCGCAGAATAATTGCCAATAAATAAAGAACCATAGTTATAAAATAAATGCGATTTCTCCTTTGCGTCTTTAATACATAATTCCAAATGTTCAGGTGCTTTTTTATTTGCAACATCAATAGCTTCTTCTAAATTATTACAAATAATACAAAATGAATTCCCAAAAGATTTTTGTGCTATTTCCTTTGTCTGTAATAATTTAAGCATATTATTTGCAATTTTACAAACTTCTTTTCCGATTTCAATATCGAAAGTGACAAGAATAGCTCGTGCATCTAGGTCGTGTTCACATTGAGATAACATATCAGCTGCTATAAATTCAGGGTTAGCTGTTTCATCAGCCACAATCATAACCTCAGATGGACCAGCTAAAAAGTCTATACCACATACTCCATAAACTTCTTTCTTAGCTGCTGTTACATATTTATTCCCTGGGCCTACAATTTTGTTAACCCGTTTTATAGTTTCTGTTCCATAAGCAGCAGCTGCAATAGCTTGAACACCTCCTATTTTATATATTTTATTTGCACCTGATAAATGAGAGGCAACAATTGTTTCTGGTTTTATTTTAGGTGAAAATGCATAAATTCTTTGCACCTTTGCTACTTTTGCAGGGATTATTGTCATTATCGCACTTGAAGGAAGTGGATAATTCCCACCTGGAATATAACACCCTACAGATTCAAGTGGGATAATTCGATGACCAAGTTTGCAGCCATATATTTTTGTATCAAGTTTTTTTATGCTGTTTAGTTGTCTTTTGGCAAATGTTCTAACATTTTTTATTGATTTTTTCATTGCCTTGATTTTGTCTTCACTTACAAGGCTATAGGCTTTTTCAATTTCTTTTTCTGATACTTCAAAGTTGTCAAAACTGCACTTGTCAAAAAGCTGACAGTATCTGTTGATGGCATTGTCACCATTTTGCTTAACATCATTTATAATATTTTTAACGTTTTCTTCTACATTATAATCAAGTGTTTCAAAAAAAGAGTCATCTAATTCGTTATAACCAATAATATTCATAATTTCTACACAACCGAAATATTTAACCTTGTTTCATTATCAATACGTTGTTTCAATGCTCCTGTTGGCAAGTAGTAAGGTGTAACAGTCAATATTTTTGCAGCGATATCTGGATAATAATAAATAAATTTTAATTCGCTGTCAGTCAAAGGTCTTTGTGTGTGTACGTTTGCATAGCGGCAAAGTTCAAGAATATTGCGTGCTTCATCTTCGTCGTGAAATTCAAGTTCAAGGTTTTCATAGACATTTCTGAACCCTTTAATACCACCATATTCCCCAATAGTAATCATACGACCTGTTTCAATAATTTCAGGTTCTCCACGACCTAACTCCTCAAAATCATATAATTCATAGTTGCGTCGGTCTTTTAAAGCACCGTCAGCATGAATACCGGATTCATGTGCAAAAGCATTATCTCCAACTGCCACTTGATTTATAGGGATATCTAAATGAAAAGCATAGGCTGTATATTTTGCAAGTTTCCAAGCTTTTGACAAGTCAATTTGAGGGTCTATCTTATATTTATCCTTAAATCCAGATGATTTCATAACTGAAAGTAAACAAGAAACTAAATCAGCATTTCCTGCACGTTCTCCCATACCGTTTATTGCTGTATTTATATAAGCATCAACACCTGCATCAATTGCAGCCTTTGCCCCCATTACCGAACACCCAACTGCCATACCTAAATCATTATGAAAATGAAGCTCTATATCCATTTTTGTTTCTTTTGCAATGGTATAAATTCTATCATAAGCAGTAAATGGATCATCAAAACCTAAAGTGTCACAATAACGAAACCTTCTTGCACCAGCAATTTTACATTCGTTTGCATATTTTATTAAATAATTTAAATCACTTCTTGAAGCATCTTCGGCATTTACTCCAATCATTTTAGCATTACATCTCTTTGCTTCTTTGACAGCATCAACTGTCATTTTTAATATATCATCCAGAGTTTTTTTCCCTTGATATTTGCCATTTGTCATTTGTTCAGATGTAGATTGCGACAAATTGCAATATTGAAGACGAGGTACGTTTTCAAATGAATGGTTAACATCCTCTGCCATTGCTCTCATCCATCCAGATAGTTTTGTCTTTGTAATTACGTTACGATAAACAAGATCCATATTTGCATTTAAATAATTTATTTCATGTTCAGTTGTTGGAAAACCAAACTCTGATTGTGTTATTCCCATATCATTTAGCATTAAGTTTATTATAGTTTTTTGTAGTTTTGCCAAACCCAAACGTGATGTTTGTACTCCATCTCGATTTGTAACATCAATAAAATAAATTATGTTTTCGCCCATATTGTGTTAAACCTCAAATTCCTACTTGACTCATTATACTACATTATTTTATTATTGATAATAGTATTTTATGTTTTTATTAATTTATGTAAAGTATTGAGGTTTTTATGAGCCGTTTTTTTATGGAAAAAGAAATATTTGAAACTGGCTTAGTTCTTGAAAAAATAGCCTTAAAGTATATTATTAACAACAATATTGATTTTGGGTTTGAAATTGAAAATAATATAAAAAAACTCATTTTTATTGCATCTGGCTCTTCTTATAATGGTTGTCAAATTGCGGGAAGATATTTATTCGAAAATTTAAATATTGATTATGAATGTTATTACTCAAGTGAGTTTTTAATTTCAAAACCTAAAATATATGAAGACGAAGAGGTTTTATATATTTTTGCTTCACAATCTGGTGAAACCACTGACACATTAAACGCTTTAAAATATGTCAGCAAATATACTAGCAAAACCTTTGCTTTTGTAAATAACGATAATTCTATAATTTATAATATCGCAAAATATAAAATAAATACATTTGCAGGAATTGAAAAAAGCATAGCTTCAACAAAAGCACTTTGTGCACAAATTTTTTGTATTATACTTTTGGGTTATAGGTTGAAAAATGAATTTAATCCAAAATTGCTTGAAATCCCAAAGTTAATAAAAATGTTTTTAAATAACTATAAAGAAGGGGAAAACAGTATAAAATTTGAAATACAAAAATTAACTAGTGAACTTAAAAATATATCATCGTTTGTCTTTTTGGGATCGCAAAATGATTTAAATATTGCAAATGAAGCTGCATTAAAATTATCAGAAACTAGTTATATAAACTCAATTGCATTTCCTTTTGGTGAGTTTTTGCATGGACACCTTGCTATTTTAAATAAAAATATTCCTGTTCTTGCTATAACTTCACAGTCTTTTAAAGATTTTGAGTTTGAATGTTTAGATAAAATAAAACAAAAGTATCCAAATACTTTAATAACTAATCTTGCCAATCAAAAAAGTTGTTATAATAAAGCTCAATTTAGTTTTTTATATGACAGTTGTGATAACAAAATTTATGAAATTTTTATAAAGCTTATTATAATACAATTATTTGCGTTTAATATTTCAATTAACTTGAAGCATGATGTTGACAATCCAAATGGTTTATCTAAAGTTGTCAAATGAAAAAGTATTAACTAAATTTTGACACTATATATTTTTATTGTTAATATAAGTATAATTATTTCTAGGGGTAGGATTATGGATAAAATATGTAGAAATATAAAACCTGTGTTATTTTACATAACTATGTTTGGATTTTTGTTTGCAATGAGTTGTTTTTTTAATGGTGTTGATCCTGATTATTGGGCAAGATTACTTCAGGGCAAAGCTTTTTTTGAATTAGGACACATCTTAAAGCAAGATCCTTTTTCATATACAAATACTTTACCTTGGTATGACCACGAATGGGGTTCAAGTGTTGTTTTTTATTTTATTCAAAGTCATTTTGATTGGCTAGGAATAATATTTTTAAAAACTATTTTATTGTTTTTAATTTTATTTTTTATCATACAGTCAATAAAACTTCAAAATGTAAAATATACTAAAACTCCATATAATATAATAATATTCTTTTTTATTTTACATAGTATGTATACCTTAATAACATCCGGCATAAGATGTCATTATTTTACATTTATGTTTTTTACAAGTTTTATATACATTCTTGAGCTAGTCCGTCATAAAAATAAAAATAAACTACTTTTTTTAATCCCGCCACTAATGATAATATGGAATAATCTTCATGGTGGTTGTGTTTCAGGTTTGGGACTAATTTTATTGTATGCACTTGGAGAATTTTTAAATAAAAAACCATATGCAAAATATCTTTATACATTTTTGGCGTCATCTTTAATGTTGTTTATTAATCCATATGGTATTGAATATGTTAAATATTTAATACAAGCAACAACAATGAAACGTCCTTTAATTTTAGAATGGCAAAATCCTTTTCTTGAGAGAAAAGCTAATGAACTTTTAAAATTTAAAATAAATTATATAATTGGATTTTTTCTTTTATTTGTATCATTTGTAAAAAATAAAATTATAAATAAGCAAAATGTCGATTATACAAAATATTTAATATTAATTATTACAGCGTATTTAAGTTTTAAGCATATAAAGCATTCACCATTTTTTGTAATAACTATGTCAATATTTTTGTATGATGAATTTTATTTTGTGTTTAACACATTAATATATAAATTAAGAAATTTGTTGCATTTGAATAATAAAACTTTTGTTAATGTCGTAATTTTACTAAAAGAAATTTTAATGTATAGCTTTTTACTTGTCGCATCTTTTATTTTAATATTTGCTTCACCATATAAACCTGCTATAGTTGGTTCATTTTACCCATATAAAATAGTTGAATTTTTAAAAATCAATAAATTAAACGGCACAATACTCAATGAATTTGGTCTTGGTAGCTATTTATGCTATAAATTATATCCATATAATTTAATATATATGGACGGTCGTTATGAAGAATTATATTCAAATAATACTTTCATGATTCTCCAAAATTTTTATTTTGGAACAAAACAATGGGAAAAAGCTATAGAAATAGAACCAGCTTATATTATTGTTAATGAAAAAGCAAAAGTTTATGAAAAATTAAAAAACGACAAGAAAAAAAGATATGTACCAATATATCAAGATAGGGTTTATATTTTATTTACAAAGACAAAATATAAACAAAAAAATTATATACAGCCTACTAATAATTTAAATTATTATAATGACCATATGTTTGATATTAGATTTAAATATACAGATAAAATATATCGTGATGGTAAATTAATTGAATTTAAATAAAAATAAAATAATGTTATTAAAATTACAAGAGGTATAAAATGGCAAAAAATACATTAAAAATATTACTTGATGGAAATAAAAATTTTGTAGAGGGTACGCCGATGGCGATGAACAAATGTTTGACAACATTACAAAGATATGCACATAGACAAGCACCACATGCTATAGTGTTGTGTTGTTCAGATTCTCGAGTTGTGCCAGAAATCATATTTGATGTGGGTATTGGGGAACTTTTTGTTATTCGCTCAGCTGGCATTGCTTTGGGACCTAATATTATAGAAAGTATTGAATATGGAGTTGAACATTTGAATATTCCACTTCTTATTCTTTTGGGACATGATGATTGTGGTGTAATGAAATATGCAACTGATAATTACCCCGAACCAAAAGAATTTAAACATTTAATGAGTACAGTAATACCTGTTTTAAAAGCAAACGATTGTCATAATGATCTAGCAAAAGCTCATACAAATTATGTGGCAGAAGTTTTACTCCAAAAGTCTAAAATATTAAAAGATGCTTACAATAATAATAAACTTTTAATAGTTAAATCGCACTTTAGTTTTGAAACAGGTAAAGTTGAAATTTTAAATAATAATACTTAAGTCTAATAAAAAAGAGTAATACAAAAATGAACTAAAACCCGTTAATAAATCTCAATGCAATGAAATAATATTAAAATATAACAACATATAATTATTTTAAGAATTAAAATTTTTCAAAAATGATTGTTGAAAATATATAAGAATTGTAAGCTTGAATTTTTTTTTTAAAATTGTTTTTTTAAAATTTTCAGTTAAATTTAAAATTTAGTTTTTATAATTTTAAAAGTCTTAATAATTGTATAATATAAAAACCGTTTTTAATAACAAATAAAAACGGTTATAATATATAGGCGAGGAGAGACTCGAACTCTCACACCAAAGGCGCTAGATCCTAAGTCTAGTGCGTCTACCAATTTCGCCACTCGCCCATTTTGACTTTAGGATATTTAAATATTATAATATTCAAATGTCTTTGTCAATATTATAAATTATAACTTTATTTTTTAGAGGTATCAATATCGCCTTTGAAGCGATGGCAGCAGTTGATAAATGTGTTTTTAATAAAATCCACACAAGATAAAGCGAATGATTTTACTTTATCCATACAAGTTTTTACTTTTTCTTCTTCATCTTCATCTTCTTCTTTAGGTAATTTGGGCTTATTTATTATTTCTTTTGGTGGTGTTTGTTGCGTTGCAGGTGTTTCATCGGGTGTATTTATTTCTTGATCTTTTGTTGTTTCTTTTGGGTTTGAAGATGATTTTATTTCCATACCTTGGCACCAGCCTTCCCATATAGCTTCATCTAGCTTGTCAGATTCAAGACCATTATTACCCCAAAAATTATGTGAGGGTATTCCACCTTCAACAAAATCTTTTGTAGTTGCTTTTTTATTTTCTGCATGAGCTTCTAATACAACATTTAACATATTTGCACTACGGCTATTTTCACTTGCGAAAGTTATATTTTCATAGTTTTTTTGCTTTTTAATATTTGTTGCAAGATTTTTCATATATTCTTTTAACTCATTATAATCTTTGAGTTGGGTTAATTTTAATTCACCTCCATAAATTATATTGTCTTTAAACTTGCTTTGTGCAAGGGTTTTAATACCATTTTGATCTTTTTTGTCCATTATAACAATCAATCCTTGATGAGAACTTGGGAGTTTACCCAAACTTTTTTCTCCACAATGAGAATTCATTGTCATAATACTTTTAACTCCGCCAATAGCATCTTTTGCACCATTTTTGAATTCAGTTGTCCGACTATTATATAACCCTTTTGTATTTGTTTTTAATGGAATATATCCGAGCTTTGTTGCTAAGAAACTAGCTGCCAAAACTGTTGCACTTGTAATTATGCCTGAACCAATAAATTTTAACCAAAATGGGATTGTTTTTTTATTCTGAGGCTGTATTCTTAAATTTTTTTTTTGTAGTTCAATTGAATCAAAACCACCATCAGATAAACTCAACAAATTATTATTTTTTTTAGTTTGATCTTGAGTTTTAGGTTTATTTTGTATTTCAGAAGTAAATGCATTATTTGTGTTTAAGTTAATTTGATTTAACATTTTTTATAGATTCATCTTTATACCACATATTCTTTAAGTATAATTATTAAAAAAATATGCTAAAAAATTAATTGATATTAAGAAAAATTTACAAAATTAAATACCACAAGTTAATCCTGCACACAAATTTATACTTTGTCCTGTTATTCCTTTTGCATCGTTAGAAATCAAGTATAAAATAAGCTTAGCTATTTCATAAGTTTCTACGAATCTTTTTTGGGGTATTAATTCAATAGGGAAATCACTTTCTTCAATTGAATCAATGCCCATATCGGTTTTTACCCATCCTGGGTTGATGAGGTTAGCTGTTATGTTATATTGTGCTGTTTCCAATGCAATAGCTTTTGTAAAACCGATTAATGCACTTTTGGAGCCTGAATAAATGCTTGCATTTGCTTCCCCCATTATTCCAGATATTGACCCTATATTTATTATTCTGCCCCATTTTTGTTTTTTCATATATGGAATAGCAAATTTTGTTAATTCAAAAGGAGTTTTGATATTCACATTTAAGATTTGTTGAATGTTATTAGCTTTTTCAATGGGATTATATTCATATAACCCAGCATTATTAATAAGAATATCAATTGTATTAAAATATTTTTTATATTCATCAAATAGTTTTTGTGGAGCATTTGCTAAAGACAAATCACAAGCTAAATAGTTACATTTAAGATTTTGGGCTTCTTTTTTTAGTTTTTTTTCATCACGACCAGTAATGAAGATGTTTATTCCGTTTTCTTTAAATATTTGTGCTATTTTAAGACCGATTCCGCGAGTTGATCCTGTAATTAGAGCATTTTTTTTATGTTTATCCATTTTTTTATATTATTTCTGCTTATTTTTTTTACCCTGGTGGCCAATTAAGTTTTCTACCTGATAGCATGTGAAAATGTATATGCATAACTTCTTGTCCTGCATTTTTACCTGTATTTAATACAACACGATAGTCGCTTATTTCTTTTTCTTTTGCAACAGTTTTTATTGCATCATATATTTCTTTTATTAAAATTGTATTGTTTAATTCATTTAAAGATTCAATGTGTTCTTTGGGTACAAACAATATATGAGTTGGTGCTTGTGGATTTATATCATTAAATGCAACTAGTTTTTCATTTTCGTAAATAAAATCCGTATTAAAATCACCATTAATTATTTTACAAAATATACAATCATTCATAAGATTATTTATAGATTATCTTTTTGAATTTGTCAAATAATTTAAAATAACTTAAACATTGATCCACTATTTGATGGTTTGACTGCTTTGATGATACATCCAAAGTGATTATCACAAGGTTGTATTTTGTTAAATTGTGTAACTATATTTCCATTTTCATCTTTGCAAGAGCAATATTGTGAGAATTTATCGCCTGTATATTTCATAGCTTCACAAAAGTTAAGTGGTTTATCGTTTATTTTTTCTATCTTAAATGTTTGTGGGTTTCTTGTAATCACATTAAATTTAAGAGGTGTATTTGGATCATTTGCCAGATATCCGACAGGTATTATTTTGTTGCCAAACTGTTCAAAGACAAAAATATTTTTATTCATTTCACCCTTGTTAAAAGTTGTATCTATGGCTGCGTAGATAAAGTGAGCTAAATAAGTTTCATTGTCACTTTTGCTTGATTCTGTTTCTATTTCATTACTTTCTAATTTACCTTCATTTATATCCAACGAACTTATAGCAGCTTTTGTTTCTTTTGGAAAAGATGAATTTTGTGTAAAGAAATTGTTCCATTTATCATAATAAGCTTTTGAAATATCTGCACCTTGGTATGTAATTTTGTTAGAAACAATACCATAATAATAAAGTACCTTCTGGATTTTTTGCTCGTACTCACTATGATAATGTTCCTTTGATAATTCTAAAGCAGTATCTATATAATCTTGACAAGAATTACCAATTGATGTAATAATTGGTGAATAGACTTTTGGCTCAAGATACATGGCACTATATTGTCGTTGTGTAGCCTTTAAGTCTCCTTCTGAGTAATATTGATATTGATTATCCGCTATTTTTTGTAATTTGCAGTTTACTCCTCCTTTTCGAATTTGCAAACTACCATTGCATCTAGAATTACCTTTTGGCTTACAAGAGTTAAAACATTTTATGCTATAACTATCACCCTCAGAACCAGCAACTGCTGATTTATAAACATTTTGCTTAGCATCACACCTACTATCGTTTGCATCATGTGGGTAACATGTACTGCTAGGAGTACCGTTAGATTTGAGAGTGATAGTCCTACCCCCACGGATGCAAGCATAAACCATAGCACTACAACTTGACTGCGGCACATCGTAAGAAGGACAAATTGCATCCTGTGTAATAATTGGTACAAGATTATATATACCTTTATAAATTATTTGACCATTTGTTAATGTTATAAAATTTAAATAAATATTATTAATTGTTTTTAAAGCGTTTTGCAAGTTATGTTTTGTATCAACATCAAACATATTGTTATTTTGTGTATTACTATCATTATTATCTTCTTCTATTTCTTCAATCTTAGTGCAAGTATAAGTATATTTTTCATCTGTATTATTCTTTAACAAATCATTTATAGCTATAGTTGGTTGTGCATTACAAGTTATAATATTCTCTTGAAAATTAGTATTATCTATACATTGATTTAAATTTGGATTATAAGTCGGAGTAAATATTTCAGAATAACTACCATCATTATGAACATTAAATGAATAATTTCTTGAGCAGTTATAACTTACCGTTTTATGTCTTGGATTTCCATTTGCTTCATTTTTAACACTATTTTCACAATCGACCAAACCGATGAGATTGGCATCTTTTGCAAAAGCTTCACAATAACTTTTTGCATCTAGCCCTTTTAAAATTTCTTCTATTGTTTTTGGTGTTGTTGAACCATCATCTGACGTTGAACCATCACCTGACGTTGAACCATCATTTGACGTTGAACCATCACCTGATGTTGAGCCATCACCTGATGTTGAGCCATCACCTGACGTTGAGCTATTTGCCTGATCAAGTAATTTCTTTGTTAATAATTTCCCTTGATTATCCAAATTATTATATAAGTTATATACATACATTGGAATTTTTTGGTCTAAATTATGTTGAATAACTTTTGTTGTTACAAGATATAAAAAACTGATTAATGTCATAACAAGAATAACTTCAATAAAAGTGAAACCTTTTCTATTCATTTTCAACATATTAAATATACTCTCCCTTATTATGTTATATTATATTGTATACCACTAATTCTTTGATTTTAAACGAAATATTTTTGTGCTTTTTCAAAATCAGCTTCAGTATCAATGTCAAGAAAAGTTGGGTCTTTATATATTATTGGATTTTCGCCTATAAAATCTTTAACTTTTAACATTACATCTGTTCTTATTATATATATCGAACCTGTTTCTACAAAACGTTTAAAATGCAAATGATTATCCTGTCGCCTTGGACGGTTACGATAATCATACATACATTCCAACCGGTGATTTTCATCAGGACTCATTCGCCAAGTTGCATGTGTTGTCCCTGCTTCAATAGCTGCAAAAATAGAATCGCAATTTTTATCTTTAAAAAATAGCTCAAAAGCTTCATCAATATGTGTTTCTGTTCTCAATGGACAAGTCGCTTGAAGAAGAACTACAACATCCGGCATATAATTCTCCTTATCTCTTAATTGTTTTAATACATCAAGCATAACAGGACTTGTTTTTGTCTCATCTTTTGCAAGCTCAACCGGTCTATCTACAACTTCAGCATTATAACTTAAGCATATATTTTTAATTTCAACATCTTCTGTCGATACACAAGTCCTTGTAATATATTTTGATTTTATAGATGCATTAATAGTATGTGCTACAAGCGGAATACCACCAAGTAATTTTATATTCTTCCTTTTTACACCCTTTGAACCACCGCGTGCCGGTATAATTGATAATATTTCCATTATTCTAAAACTCTCTCCAATTCTTGAGCTTGAATCATGGCTTTTTCATTTATCGTATTCATTGAATTCTTACGGATGTAACCACGTAAGGCTTCACGAATAAGTTCACTTCTTGTTCGACCTTCAGATGTCGCAACTTTATCTATCTTACCTAAAAAATCTTCAGGCATTGATACTAGCACTTTTGCCATACTCCCTCCCTTATTTATATATATTTATTATATCATTTTGCTTAGTTATTTCAATACAACTTTTATATGACGTGGTCCTAATTTGTCATTAACAGTCCAAAAAAACTTAATAATATATCAACTTGGAAGAAAAGCGTTAAAAAACTAACTAAACGTTGAACATATCCTGAACAGCTCGAAAATAAACACGCAAATCATCACCCCCCCCTTCGCTTCCAAAATGACGGACAAGTCTAGTTTTCATCTAATTTAGTATTTAAATCACTATTTTTATATAAAAAAACTAACTATAAAAAATTATAGTTAGTTTTTATTTTATTTTTTTATAGGTTATAAATTATAATTTGTCAGCAACAAACTTAACTGTTTCTGCTAAACGTGTTGAATAACCCATTTCATTATCATACCAAGAAATGATTTTAACCATGTTATCGCCCATTACACGAGTTAACAATGCATCAACAGTTGATGATTGTGATGAACCAATATAATCAGTTGAAACTAATGGTTCTTCAGTATAACATAAAACATGACCATCTGCACCTTCTTTTAAAGCTGCATTAACTTCTTCAACAGTAACGTTCTTTTCTGTTTCAAAAACTACATCAACCAATGAAACATCAGGCGTTGGAACTCGCATTGCAAAACCGTCCAATTTCCCTTTTAATTCAGGAATAACTAAAGCTACAGCTTTTGCTGCACCAGTTTTTGTAGGAACTATGTTCAATGCACCTGCACGAGCACGACGTGGATCTTTATGACCTGCATCTAAAATCCTTTGATCACCTGTATATGAGTGTACAGTTGTCATTAAACCTTTCACTATTCCAAATTTTTCTTTGATAACTTTTGCAACAGGTGCTAAACAGTTTGTTGTGCAAGATGCCATTGAAATTACATTGTGTTTTGATGGATCGTATTTATTTTCATTTAC
The DNA here is from genome assembly GCA_944325065.1 of Candidatus Gastranaerophilales bacterium. Taxonomy (GTDB): domain Bacteria; phylum Cyanobacteriota; class Vampirovibrionia; order Gastranaerophilales; family Gastranaerophilaceae; genus UMGS1477. The sequence goes on from CALUYS010000008.1 coordinate 36,834, forward strand.
ACCCAAAACAATTGTAATATCTTCATTTGTAGCTGGAGCTGAAATAATAACTTTCTTTGCACCAGCTGTAATATGTGCCTTTGCTTTTTCTGCATCTGTGAAGAAACCTGTTGATTCAACAACAATATCTACACCTAAATCTTTCCAAGGTAATTGTGAAGGATCTTTTTCGCTAAAAAATTTTATTTTCTTTCCGTTTACAACTATACCTTCTTCATAAGCTTCAACCTCACCTTCAAATTTACCCATAACTGAATCATATTTGAACAAACGAGCTGCATCTTCAGGTTTTAGACCAGGGTCGTTTATCGCAACATATTCTACTTTGTCAAAAATACCAGTTTTTACAGCTGCACGTAAAGTGTTACGACCAATTCTTCCAAATCCGTTTATAGCTACTTTTGTCATTTTGTTATACTCCTCTCTTTTCTAATATAGTATACAAAACTTTTATACCTCAAATATTTAATTTATTCAAGTAATAATTTATATTGTAATTTGTAAAAAAATGTAAAGGAAGTTGTTTTTACTGCCATAATAGTTTTAATATTCCATAAATCAAATCTATCAATACATATTTACCAAAACAAAATAAATAGTCTGGGAAAAAACAAAGAAAAAAATTAAATATAGATAAAAATATAAAATCACTATATTATTTATGATGTTTTTTCAATAATCAATAATTAATAGAAAAATCTAAATTTAAGTAAATTAAAACGAAAAAATAGATATTTCATTAATAATCATAAATTAGCTCGTTTAAGCCTATGAAACAAAATGTAAAGTTAAATTACAAATGATTTGCAATTTTATCTTATTATGATAAAATAAAGAATATTATAATTAAATGTTTTTCTGTATTAATTATAAATGTATGAAAATAAATATTTATGGATATTAAATCTTTAAATAAAATTAAATTTGGTGTAAATGGTATACCAAGTGATGAAATTGAATTAATTGCTCAGAAATATATAGCACAGGGTAATGATTGTTTAAAACGCAATGATTTTAATGGTGCTATTGTCAAGTTTAATATAGCAAAAAAACATGCTCAAAATCCTCCTGAAGCTTTTTTAGGATTAGGTCGAGCATACAAGTATAAGAAGGACTTTAATAATGCAGAAACAAACTTCAAAATTTATCTCGAACAAAAACCAGATGATGTCGAAATCATTGTTCAACTTGGTGAAGTCTTTAAAGAAAAAGGTCAATATTACCAAGCATGTAACCAATTTGAAAAAGCTCTTAAAATAAATCCAAATGACGATTCAGCAAGACGTCAATTATTATCAACTTCAAATGATATTTTGTTTATATACTCTCCTCAAAGTGGTCTTTATGAAAATAAACGTTATGCCAAAGAAAATATGAAAAATGCACTTAATTTGGCTTTGAAGGCTTTGCCTAAAAACTATACAAACGATATGAAAGATCTCAAGGTCGGATTTGATTATACAAGTGAATTAGGTGGACGAAGTAATATTGCTCAATATGAGCATAAAAAAAGAAAAATAACTGTAACTTCTGATTATATATATGCTTCACCAAATTTGGTTGCTTCGTATTTAATACACGAATTTGTCCATGCAAAAGATAATGACCCATATACTTCAATATGTGAAGAGCAGGATGCTTATCGTGCTCAAGCAGAATTTTGGGTATATAATTCTAATAATGTCCAAGATCCTGAAATGGATTATGTTGCTTCTTTATATAAACAATCAGCTAAAGCTTTAAATGATAGGGTCGAAGAAATTTATACTCTTCGAGATCCGTCTATTAATAAAACTTCTCCAAATCATCCTAAAAACCAATCAATCAATGCTAATTCTTTAAATCCAAGTCACACCCTAAAATATTCTTCAATAATTGCTTGATTTAAAACAAAATTCGTTGTATAGTTATTTTATAAAATAATAATGGCGGGTGTCGCCAAGTGGTTAAGGCCTCGGATTGTGGTTCCGATATTCGTGGGTTCGAACCCCATCATCCGCCCCATTTTAAAATAAGTGGCTTGTTATAATTTCTATAATCCAAGTAAAATAATCATATTTATTTTATATTTATCAAATTCAACTGTTTATTATTTTTGTTTTTTATTTTTAGCATTCTATTTTTTATACAAAGTTTTTAATTTTTTTTGTTAAAATTTTATTTGTAGCTTTTGATTTTCATGGTAATACTAAATGTTTTTAATTATTCTTTTCTTAGTTTTAAAGTAACATTTTGTATTTTTAACAAATAATTTTACAAATAAAATTATCTAGCTTTCTAGTCTGTTTTTTTATTATTTGTTCTTTCCGTACCAAATATTTATTCAATTTAGTTTATAATTTCTCTAGTCATATAGAAAGCGTACTATTGTCAAAGTAAAATTTTTATCTTTAATATATTTTCTTATAATTTTTTTGTTTTTTTAAAATAATATTTTAGATTTTTCAAAAAGTGTTTCAATGTAGTTAAAATTTGACTGTTAGAAAATGGATTTAAATTATATTATTGATGGTGCCTTTATAAAATTAAAATATGATAGATGATTAAGACGTGTTGGAATAAATTATTATCAACTATCAGATTATCCAAAAGTTTTTTAATAAATTTATGATAAACATGTTAAAGATACACAAAATGTTATTAAATTTGGTTATAAAGTAAAAGGATAGCTTGATGTATTGATAATGAAAATAGTGGTAATATCTATTTGAAAAAACTTTAAATCTTTATAGACCTTATATTTATGAAAAAAAATTAAATCGAAAAATAATTCTTTCAAAATCTAAAATATATAAAAGGATTATATGTTGAATTTGCTATTTTTGATGTTGATAGTATTAAAAATATTATTAATGTTAGATTTAAAATACATTTTACAATTTTATTATTTTCGTATTTTTGTATTTTGTTCATCAATAATGGTGTTGATGATATTATTGCAATGATTAAGATGAAAATATCAAAGTTATTTATATAATTAAAAATATTAGAATTTATTGTATTAGTTTTTATTAAGCCAAACATATTCATTATATATTTTATAGCATAAGTCATATTCTCAGATCTAAAAATTACCCATAATAATAAAAAGGAGATTATTGTATAAAGATGTTTTATAAAATTCACTACAATATTATTTTTATTTAGGGGAACATCTTTTGTATTTATTTTAAATAATTTTTCTAAAATTATAATAAATCCATTTAGGATACCCCAAAAAATAAAATTCCAAGCTGCACCATGCCAAATTCCGGTAAAAAGAAATACAATAGCAAGATTTCTTATAGTTTTTATTTCTCCTTTTCTATTTCCGCCCAATGGGATATAAACATATTCTTTGAACCAAGTTGAAAGAGAAATATGCCATCTTCTCCAGAATTCCGTTAAAGATTTTGATATATAGGGATAATTAAAGTTTTCTTTAAAGCGGAATCCAAACATTAAGCCAAGTCCTATTGCCATATCCGAATATCCTGAAAAATCAAAATAAAGCTGAAGGCTATAACTTATAGCTCCAAGCCAAGCTATAATGAAATTAAAGTTTTCAGGTGAGAGAATAAATATTTTATCAGCTATTGCTCCCATTGTATTTGCTATTAGCATTTTTTTTGATAGCCCTACAATAAACCTTTTTACTCCTTCGCTTACTTTTTCAAATGTCACGTCACGATTTTCAATTTGGTTGTTTATATCGTGATATTTTACAATAGGACCTGCTATAAGTTGAGGGAAAAGACAAATAAATAGTGCAAGTTTGTAGATATCTTTTTGTGCTTTTGTTTCGTTACGATAAACGTCTACTATATAACTTATAGATTGGAATGTATAAAATGATATCCCCAATGGCATTATAATTTCAAGCAAGTCTATATGTGCATTTAAGACGTTATTTATTGTTTCAAAAATAAAATTAAAATATTTAAAATATATTAGAAAACCTAAATTTGTTATTATTGTTAAAGTTAATATTTGTTTTTTGTACTTTGGATATTTTTCTATAAATATTGCTCCATAATAATTTATAATAATTGTAAGTAACATTATAGCAAGATATTTTGGTTCACCCCAAGCATAAAAAATAAGACTTGCTATTAATAAAATTGTATTATGAAATTCTTTTTTACTTAAAAAATATATTAAACATAAAATTGGTAAAAACATATAAATAAATGTCATGGAACTAAAGAGCATATATTATTGTCCTTTTTCATAATCTTTCCTATATAAATAATTAAGTCGGTTTATACCACTTTCAGATAAACAAATTATAAGTACATCAGGTTTATATTTTTTTATTTCATTTTCAAAACGTTTCATATTAAAATTTTCATATTCATTGCCATTTGGTGTACTTGCAAATAATTCTATTGTTTCTTTAAAAGTATAGGATAGAAAATTTGTTAGATTAAGTCCGAAAGAATCACCAACCAACATTACTCTTTGTTTATTCGGTGCATTTTTATAAGTATAATGGTATTTTAAAAGATTAGGATTTTTGGATAAAATAATCTTTTGTGACTTTATTGATTTGCAATCTTTATACGAATAAATTTGATATTTTACATCAAATACTTTTTCATTATTCAGCTTTAATAATTGATATTGTTAATTACTACCTTCTTTGTTATTGTTATAATCTATATTATAGTCATTTTCTTTTGTTGCTTTTATATTTGGATATTTTTCTTTCATTTTATTAATTAAAATATTATATCCAATAAAACTTCCTTTTTGAGTCCAATGGTGATCGGCTTTATAGTATAATAAATCCTTATCTATGTTATTTTTAAATGCATCATAAGGATAAAGAATATCAATTTTTGTATTATTTTTAACTACCTCAATAAGCTCTTTAACAACTTTAGGCTCGTTTGTAGGTGTTAATGATGAATTCATTTCCTTATAATAAAGTGAACATTTTGTTGGAACAACCATTACATATAGTTCTATATTATTATTTTGAGAAAATTCTTTTAATTTTTTTAAGCTATATATATAAGTATCCTGATCATTTATATTATATTGTGCAAACTTTGATGGCCAATACATCCAATTTGTTCTTTTATTCCAGCAAGCATATTGTGTACAATAAAAATATGGTTCAAAACTTTGTTGGATTTTTTGATTGATGGTTATTGTTTTTTCTCTTAAAGCAAAACGATCATTAAACCAATTATTAAAATCTTCACCAAATTTCCAATTTATTTCTCCATTTGATTTAATAAAGCCATTCCATTTTGCTAGTGTTCTATTTTCTTGTATTGAAATATCATTTTTATTAATATGACTCATTGGAATAAAAAGTATTATAAAAAATGAAGTTAAAAATATGATATCAAGTCGTGAGGCTTGTTTTAGTGTTTTGAAATTGGATATATAGTTCACAAGTTTCCAAAAAAACAAATAAGAGATTACTAATGTAATTATAAATATTTCAAATTCAAATTTAATAGAAGGGTTAATATTTAGTTTATTTTTGTATATCAATTCAATTTTATCATTTTTTGGATAAAGAATAACTGAGTTGTCTTTTGTTTTTATAGAAGCACCAATTGCAATAAAAGCATCTTTTTGAGAGGGAATAAGATTTATTTTTCCATTTTTTATATTTAAATTACTTATTTTTATTGGTGTTTTGTTGTCTAAATTATTAAAAATAAGCTTTATTCTTTTAGGGTATTTTACACGTGCAATTTCTATTTTTGCGTGTTGAAAGTTTTGGTTTGAGTTAATTGTTATATAACCGTTTTTTACTTTCTTAAATTCATCATTGTTTTTCTTATTGAGCTGTATTTGAACGTCATAAATCCCATTCCCTAAAATGTCAAAATCAATTGGAATGGGTCTAAATTTAAGCCATGATTTATTTGTTATAATTAAAAATATAATTGTAAGTAATAAACTTATTAAAGTACGTTTTTTTATTTTTTATCCCTCTTGTTTGTTATTTTAATATTATTTTAATTATAGTGTTTATTATAACAAAAAAATAAAAATAAAATTATTAAAAAAGACTTGATATAATATTATGTTTTTTATATTATATAGTAACAAATATTGAGATGAAAAGGAATATAAAAATGAATTCGACTATTGAAAATTTAACTAAAAAATATACTCAAAAAGAGCTTCCACAAATGAATCCTGGGGATACTGTCAAAGTATTTGTACGTATTGTTGAAGGTGGTAAAGAAAGGACACAGGCTTTCGAAGGTATTATCATCAAAAGACGTGGAAGTGGTGTTAATTCGACTATTACTGTTCGTAAAATTTTTCAAGGTGTTGGGGTAGAAAGAGTATTTGCTATATATTCTCCACGTATTGAAAAAATAAATGTTCTACGTCGTGGTGATGTTCGTCGTGCTAAGCTTTATTATTTACGTGATAGAATTGGTAAAGCTACTCGTATTAAAGAAAAAATAGAAAAAAGATAGTTTTTAGAAGTGAACAACATTAATTGGTTTCCAGGGCATATTGCCAAAGCTATTAATGAACTTAAGACTAAACTAAGTCTTATTGATGTAGTTGTTGAATTAAAAGATGCTAGAATACCTTTAAGTTCTTCATATATAGAATTAGATAAAATTATCGGCTCAAAACCCCGTTTAGTTATTCTTAATAAAGCGGATTTAGCCGATATTTTTATGGTTAAAAAATTTGTTGAATATTTTAGAAATAATCTTGATACAAATGTTTTGACGACTTCCTCTCATAATCATTCAGATGTTAAAACAATTATTGATGCCATTTTAAATTTGGCAAAACCTCAAATTGATAAGCTTGTTGCTCGTGGTCTTAACCCAAGATCAGCTAGAGTTATGGTTATTGGTATGCCAAATGTTGGGAAATCAAGCTTTATTAATAAACTTGTCAAAAAAGCAAAAACTAAAATTGGAGCTAAAGCTGGGGTTACTCGTCAATTAAGTTGGGTTAGGATTAATCCAAAAATTGATTTACTTGATACACCAGGCATTATTCCTATTAAACTTGAGAATCAGCTTAGTGCAATAAAATTAGCATCAGTTAATGGGGTTTCTGAAAATGCATATTCACACGAATTTGTAGCTTCTGAACTTTTAAAAATATTATATGATAAATATCCAAATGAACTTAAATCTTTTTATAATCTTAATGTTGATAATTCATTAATTGACCTGCAAATGATTGCAAAATCAAGAAATCTTCTAGTAAAAAAAGCCGAACCTGATATTGAACGTGCTGCTTTTATGGTTTTAAATGATTTTCGTAATGCTAAGATAGGCAAATTTACATTAGATGAACTTCCAAATGATAATTAATAGTTTAAACTATATAAATATTTAAAATTATCTAATGTTATTATTTTTATTTAAATCTAAATTTATATTTAATTCGAAATGCAAAGCTAAAGCTTATTTACAAGTTTTTTTGAGGTTTCACGTATGTTATTTTTTTAACTAAAATACTTTAATTTTATTTAAATAAGCATAAGTTTTCTCCAAATTAAACTCAGTATCATAACAAACATATTCAAATTTTTCATGAACTTTTGGTATATTTTCTTTAATAAAAAAAGTTAAAGCCTTAGAATCTTGACCACCGGATAGACTCAATAAATGATATTCTTTGTCAAACATTTTTAATTGCTTATAACGATTTTTATCAAACTCATTCATACTCACTCCTCAATTTTACATTAACTTTAAACTTTTTTAGTATAAACTAATTTTAAATATATTAAAATTCGTAGAATTATTTAAGTAAAATTGTCTAAGTGTTATGTTTTAAAATAGAAAATTATAAATGTTAAATAACCGATTTTGCCTTATTCATTATTTTCTTGACGCTTATTGTAAATAAGAGATGATATAAATGCAAGTGTTATGAATATCAAACCAAGCAAGCCAGTTACAATTTCACTTATTTCAATTTTGGTAGAAATCATCATAATCAAAGCCAAAGTGCCAATTGCCCAATGAGCACCGTGTTCAAGATATATATATTGTTTTAATGTTTGTTTTTCAACTAACATTATAGTTAAACTACGGACAAACATAGCACCAATAGCTAGACCTATCATTATGATTATTAAATCTTTACTTATTGCAAATGCACCCAAAACACCATCTAAAGAGAACGACGCATCAAGTAATTCTAAATATATAAAACTTATTAAACCAGCTTTAAAAGACGTATTTATAGCACCCTCAAAACGACCTTGTGTTTTCTTTTGCATAAAATCACTTAAACCATGCACCAAAAGGTATAAAACAAGACCGCATAAGCCTGAAATTATAACAGGTAGTCTATGTGTTATAGGTTGAAAATGTTGCATTAAGTATATTAAAAATATACAAATACACGTTTCAAGACCTTCTATTTGTCCACAACAACTTAATCTTTTTTCTAGTGATGTAATCCAATGTATTTTTTTATGCTCATTAAACATATAATGTAAAAATAACATCATCAAGAACACACCACCAAACGCCAAAATTGAAGCGTGTGTTTGATGAAGGTAATATGTATATTTATTAATATCAAATAATGCCATTTTAGCTGTTTCTATTATTTTAACTTGAGCAAATGTCGATACGATTATTATTGGAAATAAAAGTCGCATTCCAAAAACTGCTATCAATATTCCCCAAGTTATAAATCGATGTTGCCATTTTGGTGTCATATGTTCAAGTTTGACAGCATTAACAACAGCATTATCAAATGATAAACTTATTTCAAGTACACTTAATATAAAAACAATAAATAATGTTTTTAAGCCTGAACCACAGAGCTGATGTTCACTATAAAAATAAGCTATAATTAGTCCTATAATTGTTACAATTATTGAACCTTTAAAATATTTAATCATTTTTATTTTTCTCTTTTTTACTAATAAACTACATTTCGTAACTTTTGAATATTGGCAAGTACAATGATAATGCAAGGAATAGTACCATGCTACCTATAACTATCAACATTAATGGTTCTATCATTTTTGTAATTGTGTCAATAACTTTATCAAGCTTTCTGTCAATATATATAACACATTGATTTAACATTTCTCCAAGGCGACCAGATTGTTCACCTATAGCCAGTAAGAAAACCATCATTTTAGGAATTAAAATTATATTTTTTAAAGCAACACTTAATCGTTGCCCTGTTTGTATTTTTTTTGATGCTTTTTTTAATTCTTTATTCAATAGACTATTTGTAATTGTTATATTTCCTAAATATAAGCAATCAATAACTGGGATACCTGCATCAAATGCAACTTGCATTACTGCAAAAAAATTAGATAAATTTGCAGCAACTAATAAGTCTTTTAGAATAGGTATTTTTAACAATAACTCATCAAGTTTATTTTTTGTTGTTTCATTTTTTAACGTACAATAAACACCTCCAACAATGGCTATTATGGCTATTGGGATGATAATCCAGTAAGCCTTTAAAAATTCTCCTAATTGTAGACATATCTTTGTATAAATTGGAAGTTTGTCACCTAAATTATTAAACATATCTTTAAAAGCAGGAAATACAAACATTAACATTATCATTAATGCAGCAATTGCTAAACATATTACAAAGACGGGATATATTAAAGCTCCAATTACACGGCTTTTTATATTTTCTTGTTTTTCTAGTAATTCTTCTAAACGAGAAAGTGTCTTTTCCATTTCTCCTGAATCCTCACCAGCTTTTGTTAACCCAATATAAACATGACCAAATATATCAGGATATCTAGCTATAGTTTCAGAATATGTTGACCCTGCTAATATTTGTGTTTTTATTGCACCAGCTGCTTCTCTTAATTTTGCTGAATCTGCTTCATTTTCTAAAAATACAAGTGATTCCACAACTGGAACGCCGGATTGCATAAGTAATTTAAATGTTGATGTAAAATTTATTTTTTCATTTGTAGAAAGTTTATGTAATTTAACTATTTTTATATTTTTCTTATTGTCTTCTTTTTTATTTCCACTTTTAGTTTCTTCATAAACATTTAAAGGGATAAAACCTAAATTTTTAATCTCTTGACGAGCTTCACGAGCATTTGCAGCTTTGATTTTTCCATTAACAATTTTTTTTTCGTTATTTTCTTCTTTAACAGCTTTATAATAAAATATACCCATTTATATAAAATCCTTAATCATTTACCGGACCTAAAACACGAAGAAATTCTTTTATAGTAGTTTCTCCATTTATAATATGTTGATAACAAGAATCTTGTAGTGTTTTCATCCCTGCTTTTATTGCAGCATCTTCTATATCTAATTCAATTGCATTACGTGCTATCATTTTCCTTATATCTTTTGTTATTCTTAATATTTCATAAACACCTAAACGTCCTTTATATCCTTGATAATCACATTCTTCACAACCCTTAGCAGTATATATAGTTGTATTCATAAACTCTTCATATTTACTACTATCAGAAACTATCAATTTTGCATCATCTAATGTTGGTTTATATTTTTCTTTGCACTTTGGACATAAACGACGAACTAAACGTTGTGCAATAATACCAGTTAAAGTAGAAGCTACTAAATAATCTTTTGCTCCCATTTCTATCATACGTGTTATTGTTGCCGCAGCACTATTTGTATGAATTGTGCTTAATACTAAATGGCCTGTTAATGCAGCTGAAATAGAAACATCAAGTGTTTCCATATCTCGTATTTCACCTACCATTATTATATCGGGATCTTGACGTAAAATTGCTCTCATATTTGATGCAAATGTTATATCAGCTTTTTTATTTATTTGACTTTGATTTAAACGTTCAATTTTTATTTCAACTGGATCTTCAATAGTAGTAATATTAACTTCTTCCTTATTTAAATTTTTTAATATAGAATATAATGTTGTTGTCTTACCACTTCCTGTTGGACCTGATGCTAATATTATACCGTTTGGTGATGCAATAATTTTATATAATTCATCCATATCGTGTTTATTTGCACCAATCAAAGATATTTGTTTGTCATCTGAAGATATTGAAACTGCAGGTGCTAATACACGAATGACCATCTTTTCTTTACCTGCTACAGGGATTGTATTTAGACGGAAATCATATGAAATATTTTTATATTTTAATGAAAATGTTCCATCTTGAGGACGTCGATGTTCTGCTATATCCATTTTGGCTAATACTTTATATCGAGTTATTATTGCAGATTCAACACGAGGTGGCAAGCGTAGAACTTCTTTTAATATACCAGCTATACGAAATCGTACAGCATAACCTTGAAACCTAGGCTCAATATGAATATCACTTGCACCCATATCAATAGCATCGCAAATAATCTTTGTGTTAAATTTTGCAACACTACCTGTTGAATCACGTATTTCTCGTTCTATTAATTCAGAAAAAGTCTCATCATTCTCAAATGTAGCTTCTTCTTCCATTGTTTTTATTATATCTAAAGTTTCTTTATTATTCTTGTTGAAATAAGTTTCAAGTAAATTTTCAAATTCTTGACTTGTCATTAAACGCACTGTTATTTTTAAACCAGTTAAATATACAACCTCGCTTAATGCTCTTCTATCATTTGGATTTAACATACCAAGAACTAAATTCTTATCTTCTAATTCTATTGGTATAACTCTGTGTAATCTTATAAAATCTTCAGGTAATAAATTAAGAACATCTTTTGAAATTTTTAAATTATTAGTATTAATAAAATCCTTACCTGTTTGAAAAGTTAAAAATTCCCGTAAATCATCTGCTGAAATATAATTCTTTTGAACTAGCACTGAACCTAATGGAAGTTTTAGCTGCTTTGATAATACTAAACATTCATTTAATTGATCTTGAGTTATTAATTCTGATTCAATTAATAACTCTCCTAACATTTTTTTTGGTTGATTTGCACCACTTTTCTTTAATTTATTTAAAAACTTACGAGCTTTTTCACTAATATGATAAACATTATGTTGATACCATGTTATTAAGTCGTTTAATATATTTGAAGATAAGGCAATAAATTTATAATTTTTTTCTTGACCCAATATTCCTTTTATAAATTGTTCAGATTCAAGCGTAAATTTTTTGTCATCTGTTGCAATATAATAATTATTATTTCGTAAACACATGGGTATAAAACTATACTTAACAAAATCAAGATAGTCAAACTTTGATGCTAAATCAATATCTATATTATCTTTTAGCTTTTCAATTAAGTCAGTTGTCATTTTATTATTTTTATTTCTTTTTTACTTTAATATTATAAATCTTCAGATTCAATTATTTCTTCTTCCGTATCTTTTATTATATGAGGAGTAATTGTAATAACAAGTTCTGATTTTTCAGTTTCTTTTTGTGAATTACGGAAGAAAAAGCCCAAAACCGGTATATCACCCAATAATGGTGTTTTACTTATGTTTTGTTTTTCAGTTTCTTGTATCAACCCACCTAATACAAGTGTTTCTCCATCTTTTATCCTAACACCTTTTAAATCTAAATTACGACGTTGAAGTAACGTTGCTGCAAGCTCTTGTTGACCAAACTGATTTTGTTGGTATACAGGCTCTTTTATTGTTGAATACATTGGCTTTATATTCAATGATACATAACCATCAGGGCTTATAAATGGTACCATTGCTATTTTCATACCGTTGTCATTACCTATTTCATATTCTTTTTGTGTTCCACCATACATACCTACACTACCTGTTTGTAATATTTCAGATGTAACTTTCTTTACATAATCAGATGATAAGTCTATGGTTGAGTTTTGACCGTTTGTGATTAATATTTTTGGTGTGGCTAAAACACGACCTTTGTTATTTTCAATTAAATAATTTAAGCTTTGTGAAATTACAGGCGATGTTCCCCATTTATATATTGTATCAACTAAACCTGGGATACCTCCGTGATTAAATTTTCCAGGTGTCCCACCCCAGAATATTGGCGTATTTGTTCCAGTTGTCAAACCATTGCCTCCAACTGAACCTGAAAACCATTTACTATATACATTCCAAGTGTTATTAAATTCTTTTGAACCAGCATCCGTTAATTCAATTATAGAAACTTCAACAAATGCTTGGGCTTGCTTTTTATCATTTTTCTTTATAAAATCTCTTACCATTTCAATTTGTGCATCTGAACCACCTATCATATTGATTGTTCCCAATTGTGGTAAATACATTATTGTTAATGATGTATCACTAAATGATTTAAGCTCTTTCGAATCGGTATTACCTGAAATTTGACAAGCAACTACTCCACCACCAACAACAACTCCTGTTGTCGTTAATGTTTGTGGTGTTATCTCACCTATTTGACCACCTTGAGTTTGTTGTGTTATTTGTGCTTGTTGGGCTTTATATTCAACTGTATTCTGTGGACTATCTGCATCTGTTATCTGTTGAAAACCACTAAAAGTCCCTGTATCACCACCACTTTTTTTCGTTAAATCCAAAAATAAAGACTCGCATATTAACTTACCCATTTCTTTTGGCGTCGTATGATTGACTTTAAATGTTGTTGTCTTCGGTTTTTTATCTAATACTCTAACAACATTTAATGCCATTTGATAATCATTATCAGATCCTATAATCATTACCTCATTTTGACTTGGATTACTTACAGCTGTTTCTGAATTTGATAAACCAGGTTTATTTAATCCAAATATATTAGTATTTAAAAAATCAGCAACTTTTACAGAATTTGCATATTTTATTGGAATAATATTTATTTTTTGTTTTGATACCTTTAATGTTTTGGCGGCTTCATTTTTCATAACAAGTAATGTGCCATTTTCAATAACATATGACAATTCTGCCATTTGTGAAATCATTTCCATTGCATTATTTAATGTTACACCCACTAAATCAAGCGTTATTTGACCTTCAACTGAGCTATGAAATACAACATTCAAGCCTGCTTTATCTGCAAACATTCTCAACACCTGTTTTACATCTGAATCACGCAAGCTTACCGTTATTAGTTGGTTACCATTTTTTAAATTTATTGAACCATTTAAATTTATTTTTTTACCACTCTCATAATAATCTTTATATGTTGTATTTAAACCACCATTTATTTGATTGCTACTTGTATCCACAACATTATTATCTATCTGTGAAGCATTAACTTTTATACCATATGGTATTTCCATTGTATATGATGATATTAGTGCAAGAAATGCCAAAACTTTTATTATTCTACTATTAGCTTTGCCCATGTTTATTTCTCCTGGTCATTATTCATATTTATTATTTTGCCTTTTATATTTTTATATCGTCCGCCAAATTGTTTACCTAAATTTGAATTTACGTTATAATTTATTCCTTCATCAGTTACTGCCTGACCTACACTTACTCGATATATATTGTTACCTTGTTTTAATATAACTTTATCAGGAGTTATACTCATAACATAAAACCCAGCTAAACGATCTCCTCTGCGTACAAGTTGATCTTGTCCGTCGTAATTTAATATAGCCTGAGGATTCTCTTTATCATATAATATACCTGATACTTTTGTTTCCATCATGGTTGAAACTTCAACTGTTTCATCAATTTCGCTGCCATTTGGCGGTACTATTATTTCATATGCACCTAAAGAATTACCATCCTCACCATCTACATTCATCGTTGGTAAAAATGGATTTGCACATATTGTTATATTAGCTGACTGCGAAGTCTTTTCTTCTTCATCAAAGACTACCATTTTTGCCCGCTTATTTTTATTTTGTAACTCACTATTTTGTTCTTGTAAAATTGTTTGATCTGTTTTAGATAAATCAACAAGATCCTTCATTTCTGTATCATTTATACTATTAGATTTTATACCACTTATTTTATTTTTTACTTGAGGTAAATTTAATACTGCAAAAAATGCTACAACGGCAAAAATAACCATTAATATTGGCATAAAATTTCTTTTTCTTTGTGAGCTTTGAGGCTCTTGATACTCTTGATTATATCCATCTTGATAATTCGTTGAGTAAGTTGTTTCTTCACGATTTCTTCTATATTCTTCCTCTTGAGACTCTTCCCCCACTTCTATCAAATCTTCTTGTTCATAAGGCTTCTCTGGCTCATCTATTGGGGCATATGTGCTATAATCCCCATAACTTATCTCGTTATTTATCTCATTATTATTGTTATTATCATATTCAAATAATATCTCATCATCCTGCATTATTTGATTATTTTCATCACTAATTTCATTTTGAATCCCTATTACATTTTCTTCATCTGTAATATCATTATAATCAACGGCTTCTATTTCATTTGGAATATGCTCGTTTATATTTGAATATGTTTCTTCTTCTATATTTGGTGTATTAAAATTTGTATCCTGAGTATTCTCATATAATAATTGCTTATGATATAAATCATCAGTTTCATTATTAGATGTCGTATTAAATTGATATAAATCATCATTCTTAATTGGAATTTGTGAGTCATTTATATCAATTTTTATCTCAGAATCATTTATTTCAATAGCTAAATCTTTTAGTTCATTTAGTGAACTATCATCATTTAAATCATTATTATTGGTTATATTACCATATATATTTTCATCATCTGACTGATTCAATATTCTATACCTTCTCACTTAATTTTAACTATTTTATATTTTACCAGTTATTATACAATATTATATCATATAAGCAAACTATTTATTTTTTTTTTATCAATGTTTAATTTTAAATTATGAATAATTAATATTAAATCATTGTTTTTTTCTTTTTTATATTATACACTTTTTTTATGGTTAATAGATTAAATATTATCTCGCCTATAAAATCACCTGATGATATAAAAATACTAATAGAAAAAACATCTTGTCGTGATTTCTATGTATATTATGACAAATTTTTTGATGATAACTTCATATATATATATGATTTTATTAAAATAGCTCACCAATTTGATTCTCGTATTTATGTTAATTTTAAACACGATATTTCAGAAAATCTTCAAGATAAAGTTAAAAAATTTGTCAAATTCTTAAAAACAACTCATATTGATGGCATTTTTATTAATAGCTATACTCTTTTACAGGTTATTAAAGAATTAGAAGATAAACAGAATCTTAAAACTCCTTTTCGAATTATAATTGATTCTTATTTTGATATACATAATCTTTATGGAATTGAGTTTTTAAAGTCTTTTCATGATATTGATGAAATTATTATTACTGAAGAAATTTATTTAAAAAATATACAAAAAATTAAGCAATGCACATCTATTAATATTTCGGTCGATTCTGATAATTTGCCGTATTTTGCTTCTGAAATTAAACATTTAAACGCTATTTCAAATGTTGTTATCAAAGGTAAGTTTAAGACAAGTGAAGAAATTTTAAATGCTTGTGTTTTAATTGAAAATATACTAAATGACCCCATTTCTTATCAAAATTATAAATTACCTTTTAAACATTTAAGAAAAAGCTATTATAAAACCAATCATTTTTCGGGCGAAATTATTTCAATAAACGGTAACGATTTTAATTTTAGTTCACATATTCAAAAACATTCCTGGAATTTTAAAACTTCGAGGTTAAAAAAAAATATCGATTATTTTCAATTAGAACTTCCAAAAATAAATTTAAGGCTTTCAAGTTTAGCTCAAATTAAAAATCTTGAATCGTTTATTAAAAAAATCGGATTTAATCCTGTTTATTCAATTGAATATGGAGAAATTATAAGTACTTATGACCTTGCTTTTAAAAGTTTTAATGATATTATGCATTCAGTTAAACTTTTTTGTCTTAAATATAATATTAATTTAAACGTTAGTACTCCCAGTATTTTAATAGAAAGAGATTTTGAAAGAGTTTTTGATTATGTTAAGTCTTTGCTTATATCAAACCCTAAACCTGGGACTTGTATTATTAATAATATAGGCTACTTTTGGGCATTTATTAACGATAAAGATTTATCCTCATTCCCAATTGAAATAGGTGATGGTATAAATATTATTAATAGTTCCTCCGCTGCTTGTCTTTCTCAATTAACTAAGAGTATTAATTGTATTGACTTTTCACAAATTGAGGATTTTGATATTTTAAAAAATTATATTGCTAAGCTTGATAAATCTATTGTTCGTAAAAAATATAAAATAGGAGGAAATGTTAAAATACCTTCACTTGGGCTTTGCCCTCTAAATAATGATTCTGCAATTATTTCTCGATTATCCTGTCAAGCACCTTGTCATAATGGAAATTATGCCATATTTGACCCATCTTTAAATAAAATTTTTCCATTTACAACTGATGGGTTTTGTCGAATGCATATGTATAAAGACGAAATTCTTGAAAATTATAATTTAGTTTCTGAACTTCAAAATATTGGTATTAATGAATTTGTATTCGATTTAAATACATTTAATGGAAATTATGTTTCTATATTCTTAACTAAATTTTTAAACTTCTTATATTCCCAACAAAATCCTGTTCATTTGCCCCAACATAGTTGCACCTTGAAATGAATTAGCTGCATTTGATATTTGGCTTGTTGTATCTTGAAAATATAAATCAAGTTTGTTATATAAGTCTTGATAGTAAACTTTTTTTTCTTCGCTTGTATTATTATCATTAATACGTTCAAGCAAACTTTCTTCAATATTTGTTCTATCTACACTGATATCTTTATCTTGTGAAAGCCCAAGTTCGGTTAATATAAAATAATATTGTGGATATGTCTGTATACCTTGACTTTTTACATTCTCTTCTTCAGCTGTTGAAACTTTACCAGCCTCTTTTGTCAAATATTCTTCTAAAGTAGCTTTATCAACTTTTTTATCACCGCTTGTTGATAAACCATATGCTTGTAACATCTTTTTTATATATTCATATTCACTGTCATAGCTTGTTGTATATGAACCCACAGACGTCGAACTTATTGCATCAACCATGTTTTACCCCTATATTTATATATTATTTATATATTACGGATATATCGGGCAAAAACTTTAATATTTTTTTAAATTGTTACAAAACTTTACAAAATATGATATATTAAGCAAATTATTTTATCACTAATTTTATGTTATTAAAGGGCAAATTATGCAACAAATCAATTTTAATAATAATTTAAGATATAAATATTCATTTAAAAAACAACAATCTGATGAAGAAAAAGTCAAAAAAAGACAGAATATTTTATCATCTTTGTTGTCTAGTGCTTTAGTTATTGCAGATTATTATATTGTTGCTAATATTCCGCCTAAAATATCAAAAAGTATTATAAAAAAGATGATTAATATCAATAAATCTTTATCAAGTTCACAAGTTAAGAGTTTTGAAAAAGCATTTGATAAAGCATTTAAAAAATCAAAATTAGATGAATTTGGTGTTTCTATCTTTAAATGTAATGATTTAACAGTAGATATGTATAATATAAAAGAACATATTAAGAAAAATATAACTTCAAAATGGTTAAAAAAAGATTCTCTTGAAGCTTATTATAATACTATTTTGGAACATATGAAATCTGATAATTCTTGTTACACTTTTTTTGATAAGACTATTTATACCTCAAAAAATACACGCCTTTCTTTATTTCATGAAATGGGACATGCTTATAATCATAATAAAACAATTTTTGCTAGAGCTTTACAAAAATCTAGAATGTTGTATCAATTTTTGATTGTTCCTATATCTTTTACTTCAATTTGTTTAGCTACAAATGAAAAAAATAGTCAACAAAAAGAAAATAAGTCAAAATTAAATAGTTTATTATTAAAACTGCAAAATTCTTTTGTTAAATTGTCTCCTTTAATTTTATTTTCATCTTTTTTGCCTATGCTCATTGAGGAAGGTCTTGCTAGTATTCAAGGACAAAAGTTTGCCAAAAATGTTCTTGATAAGAATATATATAGTAAAGTTAAACATACAAATTTCCTTGGATTTTTAACTTATTTATTCTTAGCTTCTTTTTCTTCAATTGTTTTGTGGATTAGCTTAAAAATTAAAAATAGATTTTTAGATAAACAACTTAATAAAACTTAATATAATTATGTTATTATTTTTTAATTATATTATTTAAAATTGCATTATCATTTTTTTTGATTAAATCTTGAAAATATTTAATATCACTTAATTTTATAAGTTTAAATTTTTTATTACTACACTATTTAATTTAAGTATTTTTACTTACACAGTTTATCCGTTATCAAAATAATTAAGTATAAAAACGGACTTTAAAAAATGTAGTAAATATGTATACTTGAAATATAGCTTAAATTAAAGCTATATTCTTTCGGAGGTAGATACAAGCCCTTTTGATGGCAAATTTCATTTCTTCGAAAATTACATAAAGGGATAATTGTCTTTAGTGTTATTTTTTTTTAAAAGGAGATTGAGTTTGGGATATTTACATTGTTGCGGTGCTTTACGTAAGACACGAACTTTTGAAATTGACGACAGATATAATAAATATAAAATGTGTCTATTGGATATTCTTGAGCAATGTCCAATTTGTCAGAATTATATTCTTCAACTTACAAGAGTTGATTTTTTGAATAATATTAGTTTTATACGTAAACGAAATAGCAAAGCTATTAAGTTTTATCTTAAATTAAAACCTTTTATTATTCACGAATTTGACAAATATAAGATTCCTCAAGGTAGTAAATTTTTTCTTTATTATAATGAATTTGGTTCCAAGAAAAGATGTTATAGTTCTTTACAATCACTCAAAATAGGTAAATTTGATAATTTTGAAAATGTTATTAAAGCTAATCTGATCAACAAAATTCCAAATTTTTCTTATAATAAATAATTTTTTATTATTCCATTAAAAAATGGTATTATATCTAGTAAAAAATATGTTAGGAATAATAGAAATAATATCACTGCCATAAATTTTTGTATATCATTAAAAATAAATACAAATGCTCGTGGTTTTTTTAAACTTTCTACTAAAACATCATGTTCCCATTTGTTTGGTGCTATTGGTAATTGTTTTTCTATCTCTTCTAATACTTGAGCGTATTTTATCTTAATCAAATAGGAATATGTATCTTGATTTAGATACCATAAAATTGAAATACCCATTCCTGCAAATGATAAAAATAATGAGAATATTATTGCTAAGTTTGGAAAGAATTGTTTAAACAATACTAAAACAATACACAAACCACATACTACTAAAAAATAATGCCGATTTGTTTGGAATGAACGATCTATAAATTTATCTTTTGATTCTGTGTATATTCGATATTGTTCAAGAATTATATTTGCTTCATTTTCCATTGTTTATACTCCTAATTATAATTATTTTGACTATTTATATATAATTATATTTTTTATTTATTGTCAAGTTTTTATTTCATTTTATATAAATTTTTATGGAAAATATATATCTCTTTTAGCATGATTTTTAAGATATAATGTCGCAAATTTAATTCTCCTACTTATAGTTAAGGATTATATTATTATGAAACTCTCAAATCGAGAAATTGAAATTTTATCATATTTGCCATACGGTCTTACAGATAAAGAAATTGCATCAAAATTAGGTATTTCAAACCGTACTGTTCAAACTCATGTTAATCGTATTTTTATTAAACTGGGTGTTAGAAATCGAGTTAGTGCAGCTTGCTTTTTCATACGTAATTTTCAAGATAAAGATGTAATTTAATTAACTTTTCTATTTATATTTTATTTTGTTGAGGTATTTATGAAGAAAAAACTAACTAATGTCCAAAGAAAATTTATTAAAGTTTATCTTGATACTCTCAATCCTGTTAAGTCAGCTATTGAAGCAGGTTATTGTGAAAAAAATGCTTCTTCTGTTGCTCAAATGCTTCTTGGGAATGAAGCAATTATTAATGAAATTAACTTAATATTATCTTCTCAAACCAAAACTTTAAATATTTCAAAAGCTTACATTGTTAAAAAATTAGTGGATATTATTGAAAATTCTTTAAATGATTCACTTGATGAGTATAATTTTGATGAACATTTATCTTCTTATAATCGTGGAAAAAATGGAACTAAATCTTTAAAAAAACAAAAAGATGTTGCTGTTGCTTTAAAAGCTCTTGAAAATTTGTGCAAACAACTTGATTTTTCATCTTCTCATTCAAAATTTGATGACAAAGATGATAACTATGATGAACTATCTTCTCCTCGAATTAATATTATAAACAATCTTGATGAAACTAGGCTATAATTTTTTATTTCCTATTCTTTCTATATATTATTATTTTTTTATGATTAATGTTTTCCTTTTAGTTATTATAGCATGTTGTGTTATTAATTTTGTCATCACCTTTTTTAGGTGATGACTTCTTATTAATTTAAATTTAGAAAAAAAGAGGTATTTTTATGAATTATTTAGAACTTGTTAATAAAATTTTAATCGAAATGAATTATAGGACTGTTCTTAATTTTGATGAGCTTGTTAAGCAGGACCATGTTAAAATTAAACAGATTTTATCACGTATTAATACCGAAATTTGTACGTCCTATGATTGGGATTTTTTACTTCGGGAATCTTCTTTATCCATTCCTCCTTATACTTCTAAAATAGTTAATCCTATTTTTGGACGTATTGATTCACTTTCTATTGATGGAATATTTTATCGTTTCCAACCAAATTATAAAAAACTTTTATATAACGAATCGGGTTCACAGTCTTTTTCTGTTTTTGATAATTATATTTTAATTCCTAAATTTGATGAACCTAAAACTGCAATGGTTACCTATTATACAGATAATTCAGTTGTAGATATTAATGGGAAGGAACAAGCTGTTTTTGAAAATGAAACTGATGTTTCTCTTTTACCTTTACCTTACGCTGAAATGGTACTTGTTTATGGAACTTGTATGAAATTTAAAGGAAATCCAAATCATGTCAAGTTTAAGTACTGGTTCTCTATGTTTAATGATGCACTTGCCAATTTAAGAGCAAAATCAGTCCGTTCTTCTTATGATTTTCCATTTATTTCTATTTAGTAAATTGTAATTTTATGAAAGGATTATTTTTTTATGAAAAATAAAGATAATGTTGATAATATTATTCGTTCTTCTTCTTTATCATTTGATGAATTAATGATGCAAAAATTTGCACAAGAAGCTAAAACAGAAATTGAAGAACAAAAAAATAAAAAAGATAACGAGCTTATTGTGGATTTTAAATTACTCCCAAAGGAGTATATTTTTTCGATAAAAAGTGTCTATAAACTTTTTAACAGGATAAATAAAACTCAATCATTTATTAATGGTGTCCAGTTTGAAAGTTATGTTGCCAATAATCCTATTTTAAAGAAAAAATTACTTGATAAAAAAATTGATTGTTTTGCCAATGAACAATATTACATAAATTTTTATAATGCACGGATTTAATTTTTTTCATTTAACACTTCTATTTTTTTATATACCCACATATATGTGCCTGTCTTATTAGACAGGCTTTTTTTGTTTAAAGTATTTTTTTCGGCTTTTTGCGTTGTTGTTTAAGTGATGGGTTGCATCTATTGCTATTGCCATATAAACAATCGAACAATTCCTTGGGGTTGTACACCCGGTTTCGCCACGGCGATATTTTATTAATGCAGGGGGGGGGGCGAAGCCGCCCCCCTACAACCCTATGCAAAAAAAATTTTAATTAATTGGATTTAAAAGGAAATACAATAAAAGTCACCTGTCATCCTGAAAAAACTAAAAATCAAGCCATGTAACGACGTAGATTTTGTTTTGTTCAGGAACTTGTCAATGTGTGATGAACACATCCAACGTTTTTAAGATGCTGAAACAAGTTCAGCATGACAACTAGGCGTGAAATGAAAAGGAATAAAGCAAAAACACACACCCGGTTTCGCCGCAAGTAATGTGCTTAAAACCCGGTCACTCAATTTTGTTAGAAAAAATTAAAGGAGATTTTATGAATCAAATATCAGATATAAATGGCGATAAGATTTTAATTAAAGGGTATATAAAAGCTGACGGTACGAAAGTGTCTTCTTATTGGCGTCGTTTGCCGGGCAAAGCCTTATTGACTATATTTAATGGTGATAAAAGTCAAAATCCAAACGGTTTCGTTGGAGATGAACATTATGACCCATATTTTCAAATGGATGACAAAGGTTTTTTAGAACGATTAAGAGAATCTATTGAAAAAATGCCGGAAAGTGAAGCTCGTAATAACCTTCTCAATATTGTAAATAAATTTGAAGGTATTGGAGTTATGCAAGATGGACAAGGTAATAATGGCGCAGAAAAGTTAGAAGAGATTAAACAAAAAGTGACTGAAATAATAAGCTATTTGCCTGACGGCAAAGTGAAAGATGCACTATCTGCCACAAATGCAGTAGCTCAAAGTTTAATGAGTTTTGATGGCATATGGAAACAATTACCTGACAATCCTGACGAAGAAGCAAAGGAAATTTTAAAACAAGAAATAGAATTTGTTGTAAAAAGTGTAGGTCAAATGATTGAGGGAGATTTTCTTGAGGTTGATTGGGGTCATCTGGTTCAAACACTTGGTATCGGTGAAGCATTGAATACTGTTAATCCGATTTTCGGACAGGTTGTTACAATGGCAGCTGATGTTGTGCCAAAGGTAATCAATATAGTCAAGGCTTCAAAAGGTGAAAATAAGGATTTGCTTAAAATAATGACAAATGCACTTGGTCTTTTACCTTCTGTTGGGTCTGTGTTTGGACAAATAGGTTCAAAAGTTGGTGAAAAAATATTGGAAAATCCTAAACTCAATGAACTTTATCGTGATTTAAAAGGTATTGACACTGTTTCCAAACGTTTTGATGCATATATTAAAAACGATATGCCCGAAGGTTCTATTAAAGAACTTAATCGCCTTGTTGACTTAAGTGACGGGCTTCAAAACAAAGCCTATCAACTTGAAGGTCAAGTTGAAACTTCAAATGAGTTAAAAAGTTTTCGTCAAAAACTATTCCAACCGACTCAAATGACAGGTGCGGCTGCACCTTTGACATTAAACGGCGGGGTGGATAATTATGACGAACTTATGCAACAACAAGACCTTATTCTTCTTAAAAACCTATATCCTGATATTATGAGTCAAGTAGATGTTGGACAATTGCCTACGGCTATTAATAATTACAATCCATTGGATGTTGTGAATGATTTTAAGGATGATATTAATAAAAACATAAACAATTATCTAAAAGATTATAAAAATACAAATTTAAACGAAAAATTGCAAGGTATTGTTTACGAAAATCTTCTTCATCCTTTCTTGCCAATGGCAGCTAATAGTACAAGAAATGGTATGCATAATTTGAATGAAGCTAAAATAGATACTAATGCTAAAATTTATGAAAATTTAAATGATGTTGAAGATAAAAAAGTGGTTGATTTTTTGCAAAATACTGTTAAAATTCCTAAAAATGTTAAAGGCATAAATTACAATGCAAAATCATATGTTTCCAAAAACCTTGGAAATTCACCTGAAATTAGCAAATTTATAATTGACAACTTTGAAGCATTGGAAGATAATAAAATATCTCAGGCTCCTGTTGAATGGCGATATGATTCATCTGATAAAATAAATAGTTTAGATAGATTTTTTGCATTTCAACATGCTACAATAATGAATCCAAAAATTGATTCTAATGGTGTATTTACTGCTAAAATTATTGATTATACTGATTTTGAATATCGAAATGGAAAATCTGTAATTAATATTCCAAATAATTGGGGTTATAATATGCAACAAAAAGGAAATTATAAAAATTATTTTAATGTAATTGAAATTGAAAGGAGATTGCGATGAATCTGTTTAATAATAAAGATATTCGTAATTTATTGTTAACAATATTTACTTATATAGCGATGACATTTATACCTTTATTATTAACTATCTGCTTAATATTAATTTATATAAAAGAAGTAAATGGCGAATATCTTAATTCAGGTCTTATTGTTGTATTAGTTTTACCGTGCATAATTGCTTATACCTTTAAGTTGCTAATTTTACCAATAATAAGTTTTATTATTTATAAAAGAAGTACTAACCCATATATAAAATATATATTTCAAACTTTTAAAATACCCTTTTTATTATTGATTTGTGTAATAATTTTAGATAAATGCGTTTACTTTAGTATGTCACGTTTAATTAATGCAAATGCTTATATTTATGTTAAATATTACATTTATCTGCCACTTTTTTCTTTTTTAAGTATTTATTTGCCTTTTTATATAGTTTCATTTTTTTGTGCATTAAAATATAAGTTTTTTAATAACAAAATAAATAGACAAAACCGATAAAATAGTAATAGAGTTAAATCAAGATAAAAACTTGCATTTTTCAATTGGTCATGGAACAATATTGAACCCCTATATAGATAAGCAAGGCTATTTTAACGGTGTTTTGTATGATATTTATGATTTTGAGCTTTTACCATATTATTATAAAAATGATTATTATAATTATAGATTAACATTAGCTAATAATGGAGCTTATGCTCTTCAAAATAGGAAAATGATAGATAAGTACTATTTATTAGTCCCAATAAAATTTAAATTATAATAAAAACAAGTCAAGCCGAATATTTATACAATTTGGCTTGACTTTTTATTGAACTTCAAATATTATTAATGAATGATATTTATAAAAGACACATTAAGTTTTATATTTCAAGTTTTGCTTATCATATTTGTTAACTTATTTGTTGCAGATATAACGATACCATTTATATTGGTTGTATTCGCTGCTTTTGTAACTAGATATGATACAGTTAGTATATTAGGTCTAGATGTAAAATGTGTAGATATTTACATTATTTTACTTATGGTTATAACTATTTTAAAATACATCTCTTTACCAATTTTATACAATATTTTATATAAAATTAGCAAAAATAAAATAATTTTAGGTTTTATAAATTTATTAAAAATCAATATATTTTTTAAAATATTTATTTTATTTTTAACACTTATTGTAACTTATTTGATTCATATTTTTATTGGAAGTAATTTTTCTTTTTCTTTTATATTATTTGATATTATATTTTTTGGTCTCTTCGGCAGTTATTTATTTCTGTTTCTTTGGTGGGAGGTTGAGAAATGGTGGAAGAATGATTGTGACAAATGGTATGGTTCGAAAAGAATTAAAAATACAAAAATATATTTAGAAATTAATAAAATATTTAATAAAATTCAAGATTTTAATTATCAAAATTTTCAAAAATGTCAAAAAATTGTTTTTGTTATTTTAACTCCAATTTGCAAATTTCTAGAAAAAATTAAAAAAGTGCTAGGTAAAAAGGTATTTTGAGTTTTCGTCAAAAACTCTTCCAACCAACTCAAATGACAGGAGCTGCCGCACCTTTGACATTAAACGGCGGAGTGGATAATTATGAACAAATGTTATTAGATTTAGTAAAGTTAGATAACTTACCACCACCTGAATTTAAGTATAATGGTTTTTTGGATAATTATTTTAGAAGTAATCCTATTAATGCTAAAGCAATTATTAATGCTGGAATGTTCTTTGAACCATTGACTGGATATGATGCAAGTAATATGTGGAATATTTCTTCTTCAAAATTTGATGACAAAGTTGTAAATAATTATATGTCTCAAAATGGCTCTGTTATTAATAGCATTAATGAAATTAAAGTGCCTGAACTTAAACAAGTTGTTCAGAAGAAGGTTTTTGAACAAATGGGCATGAAAGATTCAAAGGGGCTTATCTATCATAATGATAGTAATTTGTCTAAGGAAATAGCAAATTCTAAAGAATTTACAAAATTTATAGCTCATAATAAAGATTATTTGCAAAAAGGTGGAGTGATTAAAAAAGATTCACTTAGACTTAGTTCAACAAAAAATCTATATTTGTCATTAAATAATGTTGATATACTTGGTACTCACGTTGATAAAAATGGAGATTTAGTCTCGATATGTTTTGATACTTATGATTTTAATAAAAATGACCCAAAACAATTAGTTCGTATTGCATATGCTGCACAATATGGAAAAGTTATTGAAAATTTTTATAATCTAATAATTATCAAAATACCTAAGAACCAATGGGAAAAATACAACTAGTCATATGACTAGTTGTATTTTTTTATTAATATGTTAATATCTAACTTATGAAAAAAATAAGTTTCAAAAAATTTTTAATTAACTATTTTAACATTATTTTAGTGAATTTTTTGTTTGCAGATAGTAATATTATAATACTATTAGTAGGAACTTTTTTTTCACTTGTATTCCCTTTTGTTGCAAATTTACATATATTTTTAGAAAAATATTATTATGATTTTAATAACACATATGATGATATTATTTTTGCATATGTTTATAATTTTTTAATAATACTTATTATTTCGATATTGTTGTTAAAATTATTAGTTTTACCAATATTTTATAATATGTTAGAAACAAGAAGTAAAAATGTTAAAATTGTTAAATTTATTAAAAATTTAAAAACTAAATTTAGAATGAAACTTTTGATTTTATTTGTTTCAATAATTCCGTTTTTAATATTTAATATGTTAACTAAACCTAATGATATATTGTTTAGTTTTTTAGTTCTTTGTATAATATCCGGGCTTTTTGGCAGCTATCTTTTTCTGTTTTTCTGGTGGGAAGTTGAAAAATGGTGGAAGAATGATTGTGACAAATGGTATGGTTCTAAAAGAATTAAAAACACAAAAATATATTTAGAAATTAATAAAATATTTAATAAAATTCAAGATTTTAATTATCAAAATTTTAGAAAGTGTCAAAAATTTATCCTTTGGCTCTTAATTCCGGTTCACAAACTTTTAACAAAGATTAAAAAAGTTTTAGATAAAAAAGTGTTTTGAGTCAAGTTGATGTTAGTCAGTTGCCAACGACTATTAATAATTACAATCCATTGGATGTTGTGAATGATTTTAAAGATGAAGCAATAAAAAATGCTATCAAAAACTTTAATTATAATTTGCATAAATTTAATTATGATAAAAATAAGAATCGTCCAGAAGCAAGACTTTTAATGGATTTATCCATCGATAAATTCAAAACAGTTAAAGACAATAGTCAATTTATTGTTCTTCAACCTGAAAACAATGCAAAAATTACGCAGCAATACAATTTGAATACACCAGGGCTTGCAATAGATCCCAAATGGTATGGGGTTGCATTTGCAAATGATAGTGATATGAGCAAAAAATTATCAACATCGCCACAATTGCAAAAACAAGTTAGGTCTAGTTTTAATTCTAATCGAAATGTATTTAAAACCGATAAAATAGAAATAGAATTGAATCAGGACAAGAACTTGCATTTTTCAATCGGGCATGGAACAATATTGAACCCCTATATAGATAATCAGGGTTATTTTAATGGCGTTCTTTATGATATCTATGATTTTAATTGGACTTGGAATTTGAAGAACTTAGACTTATTTAGAGTAAATAATAGTGCTTATTTTCTTCAATTAGTAAATGGTTTAGATAAATATTATATCTTTGTACCTATCAGATTTAAATTATAATTATGAGTAACAAGATGAAGTTATTAAACTTCATCTTGTTTTATATTAATTATTATGATATTATTAACAAAATGAAAAGAATTAGTAAAAATGTTCTGGACATAATTTTAGTAATTTTTATTAATATATTTATTGCTGATTTAAATTTTGCACTTTTATTATTTTTATTTTTGATGTTTATATATGATATATTTTTAACTTCAAATTTTGGTATAAATGTTAATGAAACTACAAAATATTATTTTCCTTTATATATGTTGGGATACGTTGGATTTATAATCAAATATTTTAGTTTACCTCTATTATATAATTTTATTGAAAAAAAAAGTACTAACTATATAATAAAGAAGCTGATTTATAAGTTAAAATATACTTTTTTTTCAAAATTATTTATATTGTTTATATCTATATGTCCATATATAATATTCAATTATTATAGTAGAAATTCGTTAAAAAAAGAAATGTGGTCTAACTTTTTCTTTTTCTGCATAGTTTTTGGTCTCTTCGGCAGTTATTTATTTTTGTTTCTTTGGTGGGAAGTTGAAAAGTGGTGGAAGAGAGAAAAAGATAAAGGGAATAAGTACGTTTGTGCCATTTATGAATGGTGCGTGAAGGCTCAAAACAATGTTGTAGCTTTGCTGAATAGGAAAATGTTTTAATTTTTTTTAATGGTGTATTTACTGCTAAAATTATTGATTATACTGATTTTGAATATCGAAATGGAAAATCTGTAATTAATATTCCAAATAATTGGGGTTATAATATGCAACAAAAAGGAAATTATAAAAATTATTTTAATGTAATTGAAATTGAAAGGAAATTAAGATGAATTTTATAAGAAACAAAAATTTAAGTGATTTAATTGCAATTATATTATTATATATGTTTGTAGCTGCAATACCATTCAATCTATTAATATTTCTGGGATTATTATATATTATTGAAATAGGTAATGGACCACATACATCAGGATTTATACTTGTTATTGCCATTCCATATATTGTATCTTTTATAATAAAACCTGTTATTTTACCAATAATAAGTATTATTATATACAAAAAAAGTTACAATCCTTATATAAAATACATGTTTCAAACTTTTAAATTGCCTTTTATTTTATTTATTATTTTTTCTTTTGTAGATATAGTTATATTTCTAATGTTAAACTATTTTAATTTTTTTCTATCACATATTTTATTGTATTTAACCTTACTTTCAATTACAAGTTTATATTTGCCTTTTTATATAGTTTCATTTTTTTGTGCATTAAAATATAAATTTTTTAATAACAAAATAAATAGACAAAACCAATAAAATAGGTATAGAGTTAAATCAGGATAAAAACTTGCATTATTCAATCGGGCATGGAACAATTTTAAACCCGTACATAGATAAGCAAGGCTATTTTAACGGCGTTTTATATGATATTTATGATTTTGAGCTTTTACCATATTATTATAAAAATGATTATTATAATTATAGATTAACATTAGCTAATAATGGAGCTTATGCTCTTCAAAATAGGAAAATGATAGATAAGTACTATTTATTAGTCCCAATAAAATTTAAATTATAATAAAAACAAGTCAAGCTGAATATTTATACAATTTGGCTTGCCTTTTTAATCAATATTAAATATCATAATTAAATGAAATTAATAAAAGACACATTAAGTTTTATATTGCAAGTTTTGCTAATTATTTTTGTTAATTTGTTTTTTGCGGATTTCATAGTATTATTTATAATATTAGTATTGTATATGTATGCCAATGAAGATAGTAACATTTGTCAATATTTAGATTTAGTATATCCTATTTTAAAGTTCACCTCTTTGCCAATTTTATACAATATTTTATATAAAATTAGCAAAAGTAAAATAATTTTAGGGTTTATACATCTATTGAAAACCAATATATTATTTAAAATATTTATTTTATTTTTAACATTAATACCAGAATATTTATTTTTTATTTCCAACTCAAAGTCTACCAGTATTTTTGCATATGTATATATTTTTATTTATTTTGGTCTCTTTGGCAGTTATTTATTTTTGTTTCTTTGGTGGAAAGTTGAAAAGTGGTGGAAGAGAGAAAAAGATAAAGGGAATAAGTACGTTTGTGCTGTTTGTGAATGGGTTGAAAAGTTTCAAAGCAATGTTAAAGCTTTGCTGAATATGAAAATAATTTAAAACATATACTTTATAAATATTGTCTATTAGAATCACTTTTAATATGTAAAAGTGATTTTTTGTTGTGTATAAAATTAGTTAATTATTAAAAGAAAAGAGGTAAATTATGCAAAATTTAAACACTACACAAATGTCACTTGTTGACAATATGAAAAAAATTCAGGCGCTTGTAAACGCCGGGAAAATTGACACCAATGTCGGAACAGCTTTATTAAATCAGATGCTTGTTGATTCTTTAAAACAAAATTCGCAATCCGGTGTCAATTTTCCACAAAATTTAAATCAAGCTCAAGCTCAAATCCCACAACAAAATGACAAGATGCTTCAAAATGCTCAAACACAAGCTCAACAAACACCTTTAAACATTGTTGAATTATTGAAGCAATTTGAAGCAAATAATGTGGATTTCTTTAAAAAACCTTCACGTCAATCCTTAAAAGAATATCTTCAAAATAACATTGAAGAAATGACTCCTTCGCAAATTGAAGCTATTTCAAAACTTGTAACAACTATTGAAACAGGTGCTGTTGATGACTATGTTAATCAAATGAACTATCAAAAACAACTTGAAAATGCTAATAAGGAGGCTATTTCTAAAATGAATACTAATGTCGCCAATACTACAAATGTGTCAAATAATGCATTAAATAAAATTTTTACACGTGAAGATGTTAAAAATATGACTACTGATGAGTTTTTAGCTAATGAAGCTCAAATTATGGCACAGTTACGTGAAGAAATGAAAAATAGAAAAAAATAATTTTTTCTTAGATAGGATGTATTTATGGATAAAATTATTGATTTTTCTCCTTTTCTTATTGTTGTTTTTGTCTTTTTTATCCAACATAAAATTTTTGTTACACCTTGTATGCTTGAAAAAAAACATCGTGAGATTTTAAATGAAGTTCAGTCTAAATTTGCTTCAATGCAATCAGTGCAGGCGTTAAAGGAACAAATGGATGATATTAAAGATAAAATCGATAAAATTTATGAAGTCTTAATTAAACCTTAATTGCTTCAAATCTTATAACGTGATGTAAAAATTTACATCACGTTATTCTTTTTTAAGTTTACTTTTTTAATTACTATAAGGATGTTATTTTATGAATAATTTAAAAATTAATAATCACGAATTATCAATTAATGAAAACCAAAAACTTGCTTCAAAAATTGTTTCTATTTTTGATAAATATGATGAAAATAGACAACGACAGCTTTTAAATATTCGTGAATTGAAAAATGAAATTTATTTAAATAAAAATTTCCATAACTCCAATTGGAAAAATAATATCTCACTTCCTGATATTTATGAACTAGCCCAAACTTTAAAGTCGCATTTGATTGAGAATCTTTATTCGAATCCTGAAAGTATGTTTGATGTCATTGGTATTAATCCTAAAGCTCAAAGCCTTGCTAATTCTCATAAGGCAATGCTTGTTAATATGTTTGACAGAATGAATTTGAAAAATGAAATGGAAAAACTTGTCGATAGCATTGTAGAATCAGGCGAAGCAACTTTATTTGTCGGTTGGAATACTAAATATAAGAAAAAAAGACGACCTCAAACTCTAGAAGAACAGTTTTTAAATCCAACTTGTGATGGGTTTGTTGTTGAAGATGTTGTCGCTTATGATGGTCCTTCCGTTAAATGTATTGACCCTTCTGATTTTGTTTTTGATATTGCAAATATTCAAAACTTTGACTCTTGTGCAAAAATTTATCGAACTTATTTAAACGTTAATGAAATTATTGATAATAAAAGTAATAATATGTTAACACCTGAAATTATTAATGAACTTGAACAAATATCAAGCGTTAAATCACTTAAAACTTTGGGTAATTTGTCTGCTTTAAAAATTGTTGATGGCGGTTATTCAACTATTTATGATTCTGATTTAATGAAAGCAAAGGCACGTAAAGGCAATAAACTTGAAGTACTTGAGTTTTATGGTGACATTCAAAAATCTGATGGCACTATGCTTAAAAATTATTTGATTACCGTTGTAGCAAGAACTAAAGTTGTGCGGTTTGAACCAAATCCTTTTATTATTAATCCTTTTATTTATGCTTCAATTATTGAAGATCCTGAAACTAAGCGAGGGGTTTCTCCTTTAAAGGTTGCTATGATTTTGTCTTCTATTTCTTCAGAAATACTAAATAAACAATTGGATGCTCTATCTTTAACTATAAATCCTCCTTATTTAGCTCCAAAAGGATGTTTTAAAGGTGAGCAGGCTGTTTCACCAGGTAAAATTATTGAATATGATTCTGCATTAATGCCGCAACAACCATTACCGCTTGATTTTACTCAAGCTGTTCAAGGTTGGGATTTTATTAAATTCTTTAAAACACAAATTGAATCAGCTACAGGGATTTTTAAAAATATGTCAGGACAATTAGACCAAAATAATGATAAAACAGCTACCGAGTTCACTTATTCAGTATCTTCGCAGGCTATTCGTCTTAATATGATTATTGACTCTATTTCTCGTAAAATTATTATTCCTATGATTCAAGCTGTTGCTGAAATTACTTCAAACTTTAAATTTGGCTCAGAAACTATTGTTTATAATGAAAATGGTGCTGTCAAGTTTATTGATGTTGATGATTCTATTCGTTGCTCTTATGATTTCCTTTATCGTTATGGTGATAGAAAAGCATCAATAGATCGAAAATCAAAATTTTCTCAACTCTTTAACTTGATTTCATCTTTTGCTAAAATACCTGATTTTTCTTCTAAAATCAATTGGGATAAATGTTTTAAGTATGCTCTTGAACAGTTTGGTGTCGAGAATACTCAGGCATTTATTAATGAAAATGTTGCAGATAATTCAACTTTGCAAACAAATCAACCTCAAAATGACTTAAAGCAGTAGTTGTGAATGCAAAAAAGCTTAAGGGCGTTTTTTACGCCCTTTGGGCTTTATTATTTTAAAAATAAAAAACCTAAATACCCCCACTGGTCAAGCAGCCCCAATCAATAATATTTACACCCGAGAAATGATAGGCAAGATGACAGCTGATGAATATTTGTTACATGAGCCAATGATAATGGAGCAATTAAAAACAGCTTTAAAATATTTTATTAATATCTTTTTTATAATGTCCTCCGGACGGGGTTACTTTTTGTGGAAAAAGTAACCAAAACCGCAACCCACTTGTCGCTCGTATTCTCACAACGTTCGACCTAAAGCCTGCGTAACTCGCATTGAGCAAAGCCCAATGCTCAAACAAACTTGGCTTTGATGTTGTCTCACGTGTGATAATTACTCGCTCCTGCGTATGGGTTGCATATTATTTGTTAAGTTTATATGATTTATGTTCAACCCTATACCCGAAGTGATGGCACAGAAGTTAAGGGGTATTATCGAAGTGTGAGGTGAAATTTTTTTAACCTAAAGAAAAACTAAATGTTATTTTAAAAATAAAAAACTAAAAATACATTAATTATTTATATAAAATGACATTATAATAAATATAATCAAGAAGTAGTATATAGGTAAAGCTGAGAATATTACACCCAGCCAAAATAAAATGTTATTAAATTTAGAATGTTTAGTTTCTTTAAAACTATTAAAAGAATTATCTTTTTTTGCAAAATATTCAAATATTGCAAATATAATAAAAAAAAGCAATAATAATACACTAATACAATAATAAAAACTAAATATTAAATCTAAAAAATAATCATCTTCTTGGTAAATATTGTTCTTTTGTAGGTAGATGAAATGGTTAGGTCTTATTATAAAATAAAAAACTAAATTAAAAATAATATTTAAATACCCAATAAACGATAGTACTTTAAAAGCAATAAAATTTCTCAAAATATTAAAATTCATAATTTATATTATACAACAAAATTTAATAGAAAGGCTTAGTTATGAGTAATAAAAATTTAAATAAAAAATTTAATGCAGAAATAGATGCAAAAACAAAACAATATCAAAAAGTACATGGGTTTGAGATAAGTTCAGATCCAAAACATCCAACTTGGAACAATGAAGCCGATGCATTTAAACATGCTTTTATGCAAGCTATTTTAGCACAAAGATATACAATTCCAATGAGTCTGGTTGCAGGTTGGTTTCATGAAATTGACGGAACCATTAAAGGACAACCAGTGGGTGAACTTAATATGGATTTATGGAATAACAAAGTTGGAAGAGAAATATTTAATGAAGTTAAAAGGGAATTAATGGGGAAAAGAAGGAAAGATTATCCATCAAAAAGAATAGAAGATATATATGCTCAAAAAATTGTTGAACGTATGCAAAATGGAGATTTAATAACTAATCCAAACGATAAGCGACAGTTTAAGGAATATAATAAATATTTTAAAAATAAAAACCTAAATACCCCCACGGGTCAAGCAGCCCCAATCAATAATATTTACACCCGAGAAATGATAGGCAAGATGACAGCTGATGAATATCTACAACATGAACCAATGATAATGGAGCAGTTAAAAACAGCTTTAAAATATTTTATTAATATCTTTTTTATAATGTCCTCCGGACGGGGTTACTTTTTGTGGAAAAAGTAACCAAAACCGCAACCCACTTGTCGCTCGTATTCTCACAACGTTCGACCTAAAGCCTGCGTAACTCGCATTGGGCGAAGCCCAATGCTCAAACAAACTTGGCTTTGATGTTGTCTCACGTGTAATAATTACTCGCTCCTGCGTATGGGTTGCATATTATTTTTTAAGTTTATATGATATATGTCAAACCCTATACCCGAAGTGATGGTACCGAAGTTAAGGGGTATTATCGAAGTGTGAGGTGATAAAATAGTCTTCTTCCGTATTTTTACTTAAATTTTTTACGAATTACTAAAATGTAAAAATAGATTCAATCGTTTTATTGGAACAAGCTGATTTATCATGATTAAAATCATTATAAAGACAATATAATCTTATTGCGTGTTTATAATGATTAATTTTATTTAAAACTAGTTCATTTAAAAAACTATCAGATGATATAGAATAATTAGACCCATAATATGTAGAATTTTCTGCAAAGTGTGGTAATATTACATCTCTTTGAATAAATTTATATTTATTAAATTCTTCTTTGTCTTTTTTAAAAGCTTTAATAAATGATTTATCATCTGCATAAATTTTAATTATTTTATCACAAATTTTATTAAAAAGATTTTCAATTTCTATTGTGGATTTATTGGAAAATTCAAGCATATCAGCTTGAGTTGGATAAAATTCATTTTCTTTACTTAAATTCAAACAATTATTTTTTGCGAAAACAAATGTTGTAAATGAAGATATAAAAATAATTAAGATAATAAAAATTAAATTAGACAATTTTATCATAAGTAAATATTATCATAAGAAAGGAGAAAATAAAAATGTCTTATGAAAATTTTCAAAAAGCTTTAGAATTTTTGTTTCCATCAGAAGGCGGATATTCAAATCATAAGAATGACAAAGGTGGGGCAACAAATATGGGAATAACGCAAAATACATATAACGTTTATCGTAAACAAAAAAAATTGCCATTTAAAGATGTTAAAAATATTACAAAAGATGAAGCTATAAAAATTTATTATGAAAATTATTGGATATCATCTGGTGCTGATAAAATTGATGATAGCTCAATGAGCATTGCTTTATTCGATACCGCAGTATTACATGGGCCTGGAACTGCAAAAAAATATTATAATCAAAGTAATGGCAATTTAGACAAATTTTTAAACATAAGAAAACAAAGTTATAATAGAATTGTTGAAAAAGACCCATCACAAAAAGTTTTCTATAAAGGTTGGAATAATCGTGTTGAAAATTTAAGGAAATATACCTCAAATTTAAATAAAGGTATAAAAAATAATGATGAAAATCAAGCTAAACCTAAAAATAAAATTCTATATGGCGGTATAACATATGAAAACCCAATTGAATATTATGAATATGAAGCTGAAATTAATAAAATGTATCGAGAATTAATGAATGAACAATATAATAAAAACATGCTTTACAGCCGCGAAATGATAGGTAAAATGACAGCTGATGAATATCTACAACATGAACCAATGATAATGGAGCAGTTAAAAACAGCTTTAAAATATTTTATTAATATCTTTTTTATAATGTCCTCCGGACGGGG
>CALUYS010000009.1 GCA_944325065.1 Candidatus Gastranaerophilales bacterium
TTAAGTTATTTTTAATAGAATCTTATACCCAAAATAATGATAGATTATGGCTTCTTATCATTTTATGTGGTTCTTTCTATTTATTTTTGACTCTAATATCTGCTTAAAAGCCCTATTCTATTTACCTCTGTAATAAAGGGCTTCTGGACGATTTAATTCTCTTGATATCGTACTTGAGCTTCTGCCTAATTCTTTTGCTATTTTTCGTATTGATAATCCTTCTCCTTGAAGTATTGTTATTTCATCTAGTTCGCTAGAAGTTAAATGTTGCAACTGTTTCATCTTTACTATCTCCTTTTTTGTCCTATTCTAATACATTTTAGGCGATAGTGTTGCGATTGCTTCTTGAACTCATGCAATTAGTAAAATACTTTAAACTATTTTTTTGTTCTGATATTAAGCTTTAAATGTAATTCACGAAGTTGTTCTTCTGAGGCTGAAGTTGGTGCATCTGTCATTAAGCACTTAGCATTTGAGTTTTTAGGAAAAGCGATTACATCACGAATTGATTCAGTTCTCGCCAAAAGTGCAATAAGCCTATCAAGTCCTAAAGCAATGCCTGCATGTGGCGGTGTACCATATTGAAATGCTTCAACCATAAATCCAAATTTTTCTTTAACCTGCTCATCATTAAAGCCCAAAGCTTTAAATACACGCTTTTGTACATCGCTTGAATGGATACGAACACTACCGCCACCAAGTTCATTACCGTTATAGATTATGTCGTATGCTATTGAACGACAATTTTGGGGGTCTTGTTCCATTTTGTCTAAATCTTCCGGATTTACCATTGTAAAAGGATGATGAACACTTGTATAGCGTTTATTTTCTTCATCATAATCAAACATAGGAAAATCTGTTACCCAAAGTAAATCGTGTTTTGAATTATCTATTAGATCCAGTTTCTTTCCAAAATGAAGTCTTAAACGCCCAAGAACATCAAACACAACTTTTTTGTTATCCGCAACAAAGAACACAACATCGCCCAAACTTGCATTGGCTCGTAATTTTAAGCTTTCAATTTGAGCTTCATTTAAGAACTTAAACATAGGTGATTTAACTTCACCATTTTCCATATAAGTAATCCAGGCAAGTCCCTTTGCACCAAAAGAAATAGCAAGGTTACGAATGTCATCCATTTCTTTTCTTGAATAAGAAGCTATATTTGGTATTTTCAAAGCTCGAACTGTTCCACCTGCTTTTATAACATTTAAAATAGGTTCAAAGGTTGAATTTGCAAAAATATCTGTTATATCAAAAAGTTCAAGCCCAAAACGAGTATCTGGCTTATCAGAGCCAAATCTATCCATTGCTTCTTTATATGTTATGCGTCTAAACGGACCTTTTATACCTTCAACACCTGCTGCTTTAAAAACATCTTCAATTAAACTTTCTGTCATATTAATAATATCATCTTGATTAACAAAAGACATTTCAATATCAACTTGTGTAAACTCAGGTTGTCTATCAGCACGCAAATCTTCATCACGAAAACAACGTGCTATTTGATAATAACGCTCCATACCACCAACCATCAAAAGTTGCTTATAAATTTGAGGTGATTGAGGAAGTGCATAAAACTTTCCTTCATGAACTCGAGATGGTACCAAGTAATCTCTTGCTCCTTCAGGTGTTGTATTTATCAAAATAGGTGTTTCCACTTCTAAAAATTCGTTATTATTCAAATTATTACGAATAGCCTGAACCACTTTGTGACGCAATATTAAATTATTTTTAGTTTTTTCGCTTCTTAAATCCAAATAACGATATTTTAAACGAATATCTTCACTAACATTATCATTATCCAATATAAAAGGAAGCAATTTAGCTTTACTTAAAACTTCAACTTCATTTGGATATATTTCAACTTCACCTGTTGGAATTTTATCATTATATGTTTCATCTGGACGTTTTGAAACAATACCGCTTATTTTTATAACATATTCATTTTTCAAGGTTGAAAATACATCATGAACATTTTTATTTATTTTTGGATCTGCTACTAATTGAAACAAACCACTTCTATCACGAAGTTCTATAAAAATGATACCACCTAAATCCCTAATTGTTGCAATCCAACCACATAGAGTCATTTCTTTATTTTCATCTTTTAAATTGATATCACCACAATTATTTGTTTTCATTGATATTTTTAAATTACTCATATTTTCTCACCTTTTAAAATTTATATAGCTTATATTAATATACCAAAAAAGTCCTAAGTGTCAAAGTTAAAACTTAACGTCATTTAACATTCTTAACCGATTTAATGGCCAAAAGATAACAATAGCACGACCAATTACTCGATCTTCTTTTAAAAACCCCCAAAAACGTGAATCTTGAGAATTGCCACGATTGTCACCAAGAAGAAAATAATGCCCCTCTGGAACTGTCATTGGTCCACAATACATTTCATCGTTGCATTCAATATAGTCAAAATCATTTAGGATATAATCTTCTTTTAATTCCTTACCGTTTACAACGACTTTATACTTATTATCCTTAACTTTTTTAACTTCAACCTTATCACCGCCTTTTGCAACAATACGTTTTATATATGCAATATCTTTGCAAAAAAATCCTGTTAAACGTTGAAAAACTTTTAAAGGCGTGTTTTGCAACTGCGTCATTGGTGGATAAAATACAACAATATCTCCTCGTGTTGGCTTTTTATAAAAACGAGTTACACGCTCTATAAATAATCTATCACCCACTGTCAAAGTTGGCTCCATAGATGATGATGGAATCCAACGTATTTCTCCTATGAAAAATCTAATAATTATTACCATCACAACAACAAAAACGATGGTTTCAATACTTTCTTTTAATGCACCTTTTAAGTTTTTACTGCTAAAGATTTTTTTTAACATAATATTCTATTTTCCCTTTATTTTTTATAAGAATACTTTAACACAAAAACAAGTTTTAAGCTTGAATTTTAACATATAAAATAATTTTCTATTCTCATCTAAATTGGATATTTTGTTTTTTTGCATATCCAAAATGTATAAAATGAAATAATAATAATGAACATATTATTAAACTAATTATAATTGAATTATTTTCTTAAAAATAGTCATATTACAACTATCTCATTAAATTAGTAATTGGAATCATTACAACAAAGCTATTAACTTATTTATTCTTTTTATTTTAATAATCTCTTTTTTGTATATATTTTAATTTTATAATAACATTAATATATTTTAAATACAATAAAATTTATACATATACTCCAATTCGCTTAATAAAATTTAATGCTCCACAATATTATACTTTAATTTGATTTATTTCTGTATAGGCATTTAAAACTTTATTTCTTAGCTGAATTGCCATTTGCATAGATAAACTTGATTTCTCTGCAGCTATCATTACTTCATGAACGGAAATATCATCACCACGAGCAAATGCAATTTGTGTATTTTCAGCTTCAACTTGAACATCATTTAAGGACTTAACACTTGATTCAATTGAACTCCCTATACCATTTAAAAAACTTTCAACTTGTGAAGTTTCTTTTTTTGATGTTTCATTATCAAAATCATTTTCTATTCCACCATATAATTGTTCATTTGTTTTATTTGTTAAAATATTTTCAAAAGACTTATTTTGTTCAATTAAGTCTATATTGTTTAAATTCTTGTTAAAAAGTTCATTGAAATTATTAATACTGCTTATGTTGTTAAAATTTATTGACATGTTTTAATCCTTTAGTTTTTTATTGACCATTAATTGGGGCACAATGCCGGATAAGTATTATGCAAGAGTGCTTCATCTTGGATTACGTAGTGTTCGGAAAGCATTAAATATTTTAAATAAACATATTTCGTTTTTGCTTTATCAATTTCCATTCCTTTCATTTTTCCCTTTCTTTAACTTTGATTGGGGCAAACTTCGCTTTGACTTACGCTTTTATATTTTCAATGCTGTCGATATCATGTTTTTTGTAGTCTCTGCAATGGTCGCACTTGCTTCATAAGCTTTTGAAGCTTGAATCATATTTACCATTTCCTCAACTATATTTATATTAGGTAAAATTACAAAACCCTCTTCGTCAGCATCAGGATGTGACGGGTCATAAACAGTCTTATACGGATTTTTTGATTCTTCTATACATTGAACTTCAACACCTTTTGATATTTTGTTCTGGTCGTATGAAATCCCTCCTTGAAGTAATAAATCCCCATTTTCATTATTAAACCTTACTTGGTTATTTCCACTTGGGAAAGCTATATCATTTCTTGGTGTCGTTTGATTATCATAAATAGCTCTAAATGTAACTGTCTTTTTTATATAAGGTCCAATTGATCCATCATCTTTTCTCGTTGTATTAATATTTGCCATATTAGCTGCAATTGTATCCATTTTTGTTTTTTGTGCATACATTCCTGATGCACAAGTTTTAAATATATCAAAACTCATTATTAATTTTTACCTCACTCACCTTTTATTACACTTTGCAGCCCTGAGAAATTACGACCTTGAAGTGTTGACAGTATGTTATAACGCATAGCAGCTTCTGTCATATCCATCATTTCTTTTTCAAGTATCACATTATTATCGCTTTCACTATCGTATTTTGACATATCCATTAATGTTTCAACTTCAAATTGAGAATAATTATCCTCTTGTAAAAATGCTTTTACATCATCACCATTTGTTTCTTTAAGAAGTCTATCTATTGGCAGATAATTTTGATTTTTAACAAGCATACTATTTGCTTGTTTAATTTCATTTTTAAGCTCTTCTTTATTGATTATCTCGTTCAGTTTATCCTCAAAAACAACATCTTTTCTTTGATAATTTGGTGTATTCACATTTACTACATTAGCTGCTATTGCTCTTTGACGTTCATACAAACCATCAAGTGCCAACTTAGCTATTTCTATTTTATTTGATGATGTAAAATCCACTTTATATTCCTCCTTCTTTAATATCCCTAAAAAATAAAAGGAATTTTAAAGATTTATTATTTCATTAATTCAAGTTCAAATACTGTTTCATCTTCATCACTTTTGATAATCCTTAAATCACCATTTTGTTTTTGCATGTTCTCTTTTGAAACAGCAAGTCCCAATCCCAAACCATGTTTTTTCGTTGTATATCCCTTAATAAATATTTTTTCAAAATCTTCTTTATTAATAACATTTCCATTATTTTTAATCTTTAATGATATTTTATCATTACTTTCATTATATTCTATACTTATCTTTTTATTATCTTTATTTTCCATACTATCAATACTATTATTTAATAAATTGTACATAATATTTTTCATTAATAACTCATCAAAAACGGCTATTTTATTCTTTTCTATATTTATATTTATACTTATATTATTCTCATCAAATTTATTCCTCATAAAATCAACAATTTCAAGGATAAAATTATATAAATTATTTTCTTTTAAATTTATATCACTTTCATTTTTAATTTTATCAAGCAAAATTATCATATCATTTGCAGCTTTTTTTATATTTACAAGAGTATTATAAGCATAATCATTAAATGCTTTTTGTTTTCCTTCTGTTTCATTTTCAATTCGTTTTAAAAGTATTTGCGAGTTTAGATTTATTATTGAAATATAATTATTAACTTCATGAATACTTTCTTTAAAAGTACTTATTTTCCTTTCCAAATCACCAAGCTGATTATTTTCAATAGTATTTGCCAAAAGTTCATTATTGGCGGTATTTATCATCGTTATGATTGAATTAATAGCGTCATTTAGATTTTCATTAGCACGTCTTTCAGGTGTTAACCTATCCCAATATGATGTAAAGTCAAGATTAGAATTTGAAGATATAAATTTTAAAATATCACGAATATTTCGAGAATTTAAAACAATATAACTTTGACAGCTTTCATTTAAATTTAAACCATCATTAAACCACATAATACAAGAACAATAACGCGAAGCAACAACAATTACAAACTCAAGATTGTCATAGACATCATTTTTCATTGGATTTGGAAAATTAACTAAATCCTCATTTTCACAAAATGAAAATATATCAGCATTTGCAAATTCCAACCTGCGTAGCACGCTTTTAACTTTTGATGTATCACTCATTCGAATCAAAACAAGAGATTTTCTTTTATCCTGTATATTTAAAACAGGTGTTAATGTCGACTTAACAACTGAATTAACAGTTTGAAAACTTAACCCTTGAACTTTTTCTCCATATATAAAATGTTTTATTTCATTAAACACCTGAGTATTCATTTGTTTATTTTTCCTCAATAAATCTTATATAACAAATTAATATTTTAATACTTATAATGTTGCCAACGTAGAATACTTTTTATTTTGACAAAAACCATTATTTAAAGCATAAAGAACCGCTTGAGTACGATCATTAACTTGAAGTTTTTGAAATATATTATTAACATGTGTTTTAACCGTCGTTTCAGAAATAAACAATTTTTGAGCAACTCCTTTATAAGTTACACCTTGAGTCAACAATTCCAAAACTTCATTTTCACGCTGTGTTAAGTATGAGAGTAGGTTTTCTTCATCACTTATAACAGCCGTTTCTTTTGACTTAACCAACTGTTGAAAATAATCAAAGAATTTTGAAGACAAAGTTTGAGGCAAATATATTTTGTTTTGTGACACTTCTTCAATAGCATAAATTAATTGAGCTGAAGCCATTGTTTTTAATATATAACCTTTAGCACCAAGTTTCATAGCACGATATATTAAATCAGGATCATCATAACCAGTTAACGCAATAACATTTACCCCTAAATTCATTTTTGAAATTTCAGATATTGTAGACAAGCCATCTTTTTCAGGCATATTGATATCCATTAAAATAATGTCAGGATTGTATTTTTTTATAAGGCTTATTGCAACTGAGCCACTTGAAGCTGTTCCAACTACATCAAAATCACTTTCAAGCGTAATAAGCTCCCTAATTCCATTTAAA
Organism: Candidatus Gastranaerophilales bacterium; assembly: GCA_944325065.1. Lineage (GTDB taxonomy): Bacteria > Cyanobacteriota > Vampirovibrionia > Gastranaerophilales > Gastranaerophilaceae > UMGS1477. The sequence continues at coordinate 6,933 of CALUYS010000009.1, forward strand.
TGATCGAGATTATCATCAACAATTACCAAACGAGCTTTTTTCTTAAAAGTAGTATTTCTTCTCATAATATATACTTTCCCCCTCCTTCTTTAACTAAAGTGTAATTACCCCTAAATTCATCTTTTTACATTATTGATATTACATCTTATCAAACAATGTCTCATCAATCGGGAGGAGTAAATTTTGGCAATATAGGTCGATTATAAGGTCTAAACCTATCGGCTAAAATACTGTCATAACTATCTTTTTAAAATATTTATAAATCGAAGTTAATTTTTTTATAATATTACTTTATATACTTTAAATATAATTCATTTGTAGTAATTTAAATAAATTAAATAATGAATACCTATCCAATAAAAGCAATAAAAAACAATAAAAAACTAAGAACAATATTTGAAGTAAAGACTAAGTAAATTCTTTGTTGTGTCAATAGTAATGCTGTTTTTTAAATAAGTTCTTTTAGAAAAACACTTGCCAAAAAAGGAAATTTATTTTAATATCAGTATATAAGAAAGATAGTTAAAAGGAGATACAACAATTAATAATAATCAAAATAATGGTCGTGATAAAGGTGTGCCAATAAATGAAAGAATACAATCAAAAGAAGTTAGATTAATAGATGATACTGGACATAACCATGGTGTTATTGCTACTTCAAAAGCATTAATTATGGCAAAAGATAAAGATTTAGATTTAGTTGTGGTATCTCCCGGACAAGAACCGCCCGTTGCTAAAATAATGGATTACGGAAAATATAAATACGAAACCGAAAAAAGAGCTAAAGAAGCAAGAAAGAAACAACATATTGTAGAAGTTAAAGAGGTTAAAATACGTTATAAAATAGATATTCATGATTATAATGTGCGTATTAAAAATATTCGTAAGTTTATTGAAGCAGGTAATAAAGTCAAAGTCGCTGTTATGCTTCGTGGTCGAGAGCTACAACATAGTAAATTAGCTTTTGATTTAGCAAATCGCTTCATTGAAGACCTAAAAAATGATCCTATTGTTGTTGAAAAACAACCATCAATGGATGGAAGAAATGTGGTGTTAATATTTGCACCACAAGCATAAATAATATATATTTATAAGAAAGAAAAAGTATTAAAAAGTGGTATCAAATATATTAACATCGACTGTAATAGGTCTTGATGCTTATAAAATACTCGTAGAAACAGATACAAATAACTCTCTTCCGGGCATCACAATTGTCGGATTGCCAGATGCTGCAGTGTCAGAAGCTAAGGAGCGTGTAAGAAGTGCAATAAAAAATTCAGGTTTTACATTCCCTTCTAAGAAAATTATTATAAACCTTGCCCCTGCTGATATTCGAAAAGAGGGTACAAATTATGATTTACCCATTGCTATTAGTATTCTTGCTAAAGACGGTTTAATCGATGAAAATGATTTAAAGAATACAGTATTTATAGGTGAATTATCACTTGATGGTTCAATACGTCCTGTAAACGGGATTTTACCTATCGTATGTGGGTTAAAGGATTTAAATATTGATAAAATTTTTGTTCCATATGAAAATCGTATTGAAGCTGCAATAGTCGATAATGTTAAAATATATCCTGTCAAGACGTTAAGCGAAGTTGTGTATAATTTTTTAAAAGACCATGTAAATTACAAGCCTGTCGAACCTTTTAAAATTGATATTAAAAGTTATTTAAACGAACTTAAAGAAAATGATAATGAGTTAAATGCATATGATTTTAAAGATGTAAAAGGTCAAACAATGGCAAAAAAAGCAATGGAAATTGCGGCTGCAGGAGGGCATAATTTATTAATGGTAGGGTCTCCGGGGTCTGGAAAAACATTATTGTCAAAATGTTTTAATTCCATATTACCACCATTAACATTAAATGAAGCTATCGAATTAACAAAAATATATTCTGTCTCGGGACTTTTACATAAAGATAAACCGCTTATATATAAACGTCCTTTCCGAGTGGTTCATCACCTTGCTTCATCAGTTGGGATTATTGGAGGCGGGTCAAATCCAAAACCTGGTGAAATAACTCTTGCACATCGTGGTGTCTTGTTTTTAGATGAGATAGTTGAATTTCCAAGGAATGTTTTGGAAGTATTAAGACAACCACTTGAAGATGGAGAAGTCACTATATCAAGAGCACAAACAAGCATCAAATATCCAAGCGATTTTATGCTTCTTGCAGCTATGAATCCTTGTCCTTGTGGTTTTTTAGGTGATAAAGAAAAAAAATGTACTTGTAGTGAATATCAAATAAAAAAATATCGATCAAGATTGTCAGGTCCATTGCTCGATAGAATAGACATTCAAATTGAAGTTCCGCGATTGACTGTTGAAGAACTTACTAATTATAATAGCTTTCAAACCGAATCATCAAATGAAATAAAAAAACGTGTTATAAAAGCACGTAAAATTCAAGAGGAAAGATATAAAGATTATGGCATATTAACAAACTCACAATTGACTCCAAAACTTGTAAAAAAGTTTTGTAAAATGTCAGATGATTGTCAAGCTATTATGAAAATGGCTATCACTAAATTTCAACTTTCAGGGCGTGCTTTCGATAGACTTTTAAAAATAACAAGAACAATTGCGGATTTGGCACATGATGATATAATAAATTCTAAACACCTGTCACAGGCTCTTCAGTTTAGGAATTTTATTTATAATGATAATCAATAGAACTTTTTTTAATGATACAACAATTAATTTGGCAAAAAAACTTTTAGGTTGTCACTTATGCCATAGAGTTGACAATGGTCAAATATATCGTGGGAAAATTGTTGAAACAGAAGCATATACCCAAGAAGATCCGGCTTCTCATTCATTTTGTGGAATAACAAAACGCTCAATAACAATGTTTCAAAAAGCCGGAATTGCCTATGTTTATATGACATATGGGATGTACTATTGTATAAATGTAGTTACAGAAGATGAAGGTATCGGTTGTGCTGTATTAATAAGAGCTTTGGAACCAATATCAAAAAATATTACACTTAAAACTAAAGGTCCCGGTCTTTTATGCAAAGCTTTTAATATTAATAAAACTTTAAACGGAGTCAACTTACTTGATAGAAACTCACCGCTTTGGCTTGAATACCCGAGTGAAAAAATTGAAGAAAATAAAATCGTTCAAACAACACGCATTGGAATAAAAAAAGCATCTGATTATCCTTGGCGATTTTATATCCGTGATAATAAATTTATTTCAAAAAAATAATATTTTTAAGATATTATTCTTCTATTTCATTATTATCATACAGTGAAGTTTGTATATTAATTGAATTTTCGATTTCTTGTGAAATATTAATTTTTTGGCCATTTATAAAAGTTTTTTCAAGTTCATCACAAGCAGATTCATCAGGATCAACAATTTTATTAATTCCAACAACCTGATCATGATCATCAAGGCTTTGGATTTTAACACCTGTTGCAGGGCGACCTTGACGTGATATATCGCTTGCTTTAATACGTGTAACAATCCCATTAGCTGTTACAACCATAATTTCATCGTTTTCAGCAACAATCGTTAAGGCAACAAGACGGGACTTAGAAGTTTTAAACTTAGTTGCTATTAAACCTAAACCACCACGATTTTGTGGTCTAAATTCTGACAATTTTGAACGTTTACCAAAACCATCTGATGTAACAACAAGCAAATCAGCATCATAATCACGAGGCACAATATCACAACCTATAATTGTATCACCACTTCTTAATTTCATAGAATTTACACCTCTTGCACTTCTACCTAAAGGTCGTAAATCATTAATAGCAAATCTTATTGCCATACCTGAAGAAGTACCAATTAAGACTTCTTCATTGTCTTTAGCTTCTTTAACCCAGCACAATGAATCATTTTCTTCCAAGCTTATTGCAATGATTCCATTACGACGGATTGACTTAAATGTATCAAGTGATATACGTTTAATATAACCCATCTTAGTAAGCATTATTAAGTTTGAATCAGGTGCAAAACTTGAAACTGGAACAACGGCTGTAATTTGTTCATCCTGTTCAATAGGAAGAAGGTTTATAACAGGTAAACCTTTTGCCTGACGTGAACCTTCAGGAAAGTCGTATACGTTTAAGCTATAACATACACCCTTTGAACTAAAGAATAAAACTTTATCATGCATTTTAGCAGTAAAAAAGTGTTCAACATCATCATTTTCTTTTGTTTTCATACCTCCTTTACCACGACAAGCACGATTTTGTCTTTCAAATGTATCCAAAGATATACGTTTTAAGTATCCTTGACGTGTTATAAATACCGCCATTGGAACATTTGGTGTCAAGTCTTCAATAGTTATCTCGTTTGTTTCAGGCAATATTTGTGTACGACGTTCATCACCATATTTTTCTTTATCTTCTTTTAATTCATCTTTGATTATGTTTAAAACTTTTTGTCTATCTTGTAAAATAGATTCATAATATGCAATTTTACGTTTTAATTCATCATATTCTTCTTTAATTTTGCTTTGTTCTAACCCTGTTAGTTTTCTTAATTGCATTTCTAAAATAGCATTAGCTTGGTCAACATCAAGTCCGAAACGAGACATTAACCCAACACGTGCTTCTTCTGTGGTTTTTGATTTTTTTATTAATTCAATAACTTCATCCAAATTTTGAAGTGCTATCATCAACCCTGCTAATATATGAGCACGTATCTTGGCTTTTTTCAAAAAGAATATAGTCCTTCTTGTAATAATTTCAACACGGTGTTCAACAAATTCATTTAACACTTCATATAGATTAAGAAGTCTGGGTTGTTTCCCAACAAGAGCAAGCATATTCACACCAAATGATGCTGAAAGTTGAGTAAATTTAAACAAATTATTTTTAACGACATCAGGTTTTGCATCACGTTTTAATTCAATAACTATTCTCATACCATCTCGATCTGACTCGTCACGTAAATCTGATATTCCATCTATTTTTTTATCTCGCACCAATTCAGCTATTTTTTCGATTAGCTGTGCTTTATTAACTTGATAAGGAAGTTCGGTAACTATTATTGCTGTTCTAGCTTGTCGACCATTACCGCCTGGTATTTCTTCAATATTTGCAACAGCTTGCATTTTTATTGACCCACGTCCTGTTTCATAAGCTTTTTTAATGTCATTTAATCCGATAATAGTAGCAGCTGTAGGAAAATCAGGACCTTTTATGTGCTGCATAAGTTCATCAACAGTAATATTAGGATTGTCAATCAATGCAATTGTTCCATCAACTATTTCACACACATTATGAGGTGGGATATTTGTTGCCATACCAACTGCGATACCAGATACTCCATTTAGAAGCATCATAGGAAGACGTACAGGTAAAACAGTAGGCTCAGATAATGAACCGTCAAAGTTTGGACCAAAGTCAACAGTTTCGCAATCAATGTCTGCCAACATTGAAGTTGTTATTTTATTCATACGAGCTTCTGTATAACGCATAGCTGCAGCACTATCACCGTCAACCGAACCAAAATTACCATGACCGTCAATTGTTTGATATCTTGTCGCAAAATCTTGAGCCATTCGCACTAAAGCTTCATATACAGAAGAATCACCATGAGGGTGATATTTACCGAGCACTTCACCTACAATTCTTGCACATTTTTTATATGGTTTATCAGGTGTCATACCAAGCTCATTCATTGCAAATAAAATACGCCTATGAACTGGTTTTAATCCATCTCTTACATCAGGTAATGCTCGACCGACAATAACTGACATAGCATAATCTATATATGAACGTTTCATTTCGTCTCGAATGTTAACAGGTAATATCTTTCCGTCTTCAAAGAGATTTTGTTGGCTCAATTTTTTACTCTCCCATAAAATTTATATCTTTACTCTTTATTATATTTTAGCATAAATAAAAGTTTTTAAGCAAATAAGAATACTTCTTTATTCAGCAACAACCTCAATAAACTCTTCATTTATATTGTCAATATGCCATTTTTGAATTACTTCACCAGGCAACAATAATGGAGTAGCAGGTGGATATGGCACTATTGCATCTTTTGATACACAACCTAATGACTCTATTAATGGTTTTTTTACTCCGTGTAAAAGTTTTGTCATAAATGGTGTATATTTCATAATTGGATAAACTTGTTTCTCTTGTGCTAAAATTTCATCACATTCTTGGGCCTTAGGTTTCATTTTAGATATTTTTCTTATTGCATTATAAAGTTTATTTAATTTTCTTGAAGTTGTGCCAATTCCACAAATAAACAATATACTTTTTTCATTTGCTATTTCATCTTCAATATTAAACTTGTTTAACAAAATATCCGATATTTCAAACCCAGTAAAACCATCTATTTTTATTAAAATTTTAGTTATATCATTATTTTGAGAATAAATATGAACATTTTTAAATTTCAAAATACGCTTTTTAAAACGTTCAATATCATTAACTAAAGTGGCAATTTTTGCTTTACCTTTTTTTGAACTTAAAAAATCAATATTAGCTTCAATCGATGCAAGCATAGGATAAGACGGTGAACTTGTTGTTATTAAATCTAAGGATTTTTGAACCTCATTAACATCGATTTGTGATTCAAATCCTATATGAAGTAAAGCTGTAGGGTTTACACCACCTGCTGTTTTATGAAGCGACTCTATACAAAAATCAGCTTGAACATCAAGAGCTGATGTCCCTATGGTTTTATCAAATTTATACAAAGCACCATGGGCTTCATCCACAATTAAATATACGTTTTTTTCACGAGCTATCCTCGCTATTTTTTCAACATCAGATAATGCACCATAATAACTTGGCGATGTTATTATTATAGCTTTTATATCTGGTTGAAGCTCAAGAAATTGTTCAATAATATTTGGATTTACATACTCATAAATTCCCCAATTTTCATTATAGTTTGGCATAACCCATATTGGCAATGCATTCGTCAAAACAAGCCCTGAATAAACACATTTGTGACAATTTCTTGCAATCAAAACTTTATCATAAGGTCGCAAAATAGTTAACATTGAAGCCAATATACCTGATGTCGATCCGTTTGTTAAATAAAATGTAGCTTTTGTTCCATATACTTCACTTGCATTTTCCTGTGAATGGACAAGTTGCTTTTGCGGTCCTTCAAAATTTTTTATACCCTCAATTTCAGAAATATCACAATTATAAAAATACTCTCCCAAAATTTCATCCATTTTTGGTATTATAAATTTGCCCATATGATGAGATGGAGTGGTAAAATAACTGCGTCTTCTAAAACGACTTGTTTTATTCTTAATTTTTTTTAATAAATTTACTAATCCCATTTTTATTTTTCATTCATTGAAATTAAAATATTCTTTAAGTATAATTTTAATACATTTTTATTTTTAACAACCAACTAATTTTGCACATAATAAACATCAGGTGGAAAAAGCATGGATTTAAATCAAGTATATCATAAAATAGACAAATTAAGAAATCAAATAAAAAAATATAACGAAGCATATTATCAAAAAGATTCTCCTTTAGTTAATGATTCAACTTATGATAAATTATTTCTTGAATTAAAAAAATTAGAGGAAAAATATAACGATTATAAACCTGAAGAAAAACTTACAAACAAAGTTTCAGGGGAAAGATCAAAAAAATTTGAAGAGCATAAACATACATATCGTCTATACTCACTTGATAATTCTAATAATCTTGATGAACTTAGAAAATGGATTGAAAAAACTATTAAAGATATAGGTGAAACAAGAAATGTAAGTTTTGTAGCCGAGTTAAAAATAGATGGGCTTGCCTGTGCATTGTCGTATAAAAAAGGAATTTTTGAAACAGGTGCAACAAGAGGCGACGGGTTCATTGGTGAAGATATTACTCAAAACTTATTAACAATATCCTCAATACCGCATAAACTTCCACAACCGCTTGATATTGATGTCCGTGGTGAAGTTTATATGCCTATTTCTGCATTTGAAAAACTAAATGAACAACAAACTTTAAACAACGAAAAACTTTTTGCTAACCCTCGTAATGCTGCAAGTGGTTCTTTGCGACAACTTAATAGTGAAATAACAAAAAAAAGAAACCTCAGTTTTTTTTCGTATGGTGCAATTATTGAAAGTCAAAATGAAATAAAAACACACTATGAAACTTTAGATTTGCTTCAATCTCTTGGTTTTTCTGTCAATAGTAACAAAAAACTTTGCAAAAATGTTGAAGAAATTATTGAATTTTGTAATTTTTGGGAAAATGAAAGATTTAAACTTGATTATGCAACTGACGGTATTGTTATTAAGGTAAATGAGCTTAATTTTGAAGAGGATTTGGGCTATACTTCTCGTGCTCCAAAGTGGGCAACTGCTTATAAATTTCCACCTGAAAAGGTTTGGACAAAACTTTTGGATATTGAATATAATATTGGGAAAACAGGTGCAATAACCCCAGTTGCAATAATGCAGCCTGTTTCATTGGGTGGAACCATTGTCAAACGTGCCAGTTTGCATAATTTTGATGAAATAAAACGACTTAATTTATCAATTGGCGATAAAGTCCTTGTGAAAAAAGCTGCCGAAATAATTCCAAAAGTTGTTGGTGCTAATCATTCAGGTGATGCAATCCCAATTGACTTGCCTCAAAAATGTCCTTCATGTAATACTCCCTTAAATAAGCCTGAAAATGAAGTTAATTTTTACTGCAGCAATATTTTTTGTCCACAACAAATTATTGCAAAATTAGAATTTTTTGCTTCAAAAAATGGAATGGATATTGACGGGATGGGCTCTCAAATCGTTAGACAACTTTATAATTTAGGACTTATAAAAACTTATGATGATTTTTATAAACTTAAGTATGATGACTTTTTAAAATTAAATTTAGTTAAGGAAAAAACAGCAACTAACTTGTTAAATGCAATTAATAAAAGTAAAAATACAACTCTTGCTAGGTTTTTAACTGCATTAAGCATAAAACATGTAGGAAAAGAAACAGCATTGCTTATTGTTAGGGAATTTAATACTTTGGATAAAATAGAAAATGCAACATATGACGAACTTGCAAAAATCCAAGGCATTGGTGAAAAAATTGCCAAAAGTATTTATGAATGGTTTAAAAATTGCCATAATTTAAATATAGTGAAAAATATGTTACAATTGGGTATAATATTTGAAGAAACTAGAAATACATTGATTTCTGATAAATTTAAAGATAAAACTTTTGTAATAACAGGAACATTAAGTCAAAAACGCACTTATTATGAAGAAAAAATAAAAGAAAATGGTGGCAAAGTGTCATCCCAAGTGAGCAAAAATACATCATATCTTCTTTGCGGAGAAAATCCTGGGACAAAATATGATAAAGCTTTAAATTTACATGTTATAATATTAAATGAAAATGAATTTAATAACATGCTTTAAAATAAAATTAAAATCCAAAAATAAGTAAAATTAATTAAGAAAAGGTAAAAAATATATGAAAGTATTGAAAATAAATGGTATACGAGGTGTAATATTTGTTATATTTTGTCTGTGTTGTCTAGTAACAGGTTTTATATTTTTCCCTTCTTGGGCTTGTATGCATATTTGGAATGCAATAGCCAATTATTTTTATCAAATGCCTAAAATGGAAATAATTCATGGCATGTTGTTATGGGCAATAATTGCTCTTACATTATATGTAGCTCATACTAATAAATCATTTATAAGCTTTCAAAAAATTAATCCAAAAGATGATAAATTTATGAAAAATCTCATACAAAAATTAAAAGATGAAAAACAACAAGCAACTATTAAAGAAAACTTAACAAAAAGTGAAGCTGATAATACGCAAAAATAAAATATTAAGTTAGTTAGAAAAGAGGAAATAAATATGAAAAAAATATTAGTAGTATTAGGTATATTAAGCATATTATTTGGTACTTGTGCTTTTTCAAATTCTATTGTTAATATTGCAAATGGGATAATATCAACATTTAGTGAGGTTGAAAAAGAATTTATGCCAGATTATGCCAATATTTCAATATCTATTGAAACAACTGATAAAAATTCATTAAAAGCAAGTGAGGAAAATAAAATTATTTCCCAAAAAGTGATGGAAGCTATAAAATCAAAACTTGCTTTAAAAGTTGGTGAAAAAATAAGTACAGTTAATTTTATTGTGTATCCAAATTATTCAAACAATGGTAAAAATAATATTGTTAGTTATACTTGTCGTAATATTATACTTGTTAAGTTAAAAGATCTTGAAAAGACCGGTGCTATTATTGATTTAGCAATAAATAATGGTGCAACAAAAATAAATAATGTGACTTTTGATGTTGAAAATGACCAAAATATGTGCAATAATATGCTACCTGAAGCTATTAATAATACAAGAACACGTGCTGGTATAATTGCTAAAAGTTTAAATGTACAAATAAGTGGTGTAAGTAAAGTAAGTTCAAGTTGTTATGTTCAAAATTCATCAAATGTTATAACATATGCAAACGCAAGAAAAGCAACATCAGTGGATATGTCTTCAGGAAACAATTATGAAACAGCTTCATCAAACACCTCCATTGAACCAAAACCCATAAAAGTTCGTGCAAGTGTTAATGTTGATTATAAAATAAAATAATTAAAGGATGTTTATGAAGGAACAAATTTCAACTTTTTATATAAAACCCAAAAAAACTATTGAAAATATAAATAGTTATAATGTTCCTTTATTTGAACCTGAAAATTGCGATTTTAAGCTTGATTCAAATGAAAATTGTTTTGGACCTTCAAAGAAAGTTCTTGAAGGTCTTAAAACTTTGAGTGAAAAAGATATTCTTTATTATCCTTTTTATGGAAAAACTATTGAAGCTTTTTCAAAATTTTATAATATTGATAAGGATAATATTTTACTTACAAATGGTGCTGATGAAGCTATTGCAACTATTTTTAACACTTATTTATCTCAAGAAGATTCAGTTTTAACCGTTTCACCCACTTTTTCAATGCCAAAAATTTATACACAAATTATTGGTGCAAATTATATTGAAATTCCCTATGCAAAAAAATGGGAATTCCCACTTGATAATTTTTTAAATAAACTAAAAACCAACGATTCTATTAAAGTTGTTCATTTGACAACTCCAAATAATCCAACTGGTGAAATTATTTGTCAAAATATCATTGATGAAATATTAAAAAATGCAACAAATAAACTTATTGTTATTGATGAAACTTATGCAAACTACTGCGAAAAAAGTTATCTTAATTTAATAAAAACATACAATAATATTGTTGTCATAAAATCAATGTCAAAAGATTTTGCTCTTGCAGGGTTGCGTTTAGGGGTTGTTTTTTCAAATTCTTATAATATTTCAAATTTGAAAAAAGTCATAAGTCCATATTCTGTTAACTCTTTTGCTGCAAAAGCTGCTATATATGCTTTAAAGGATTCACAACATTTTTATAATATTAAAAATAAAATAAATATAATTAAAAATGAATTATTTGAACTATTTAAAGCTCAAGGTTTTATTCCTTATAAAAGTTTTGCTAATTTTATTTTATGTGATTTTAGTGACAAAGCACAATTTATTTACCAAAAATTAAAAAATAACAATATTCTTGTTAAAAAATTTGAAAATGATATTTTAAGAAATAATATTCGTATAACAATACCAAATGATACCGGTTTGAAAAAAATAAAACAACTTATAAAAATAAAACCTACAATTGTTTTCGATATGGATGGTGTTTTAATAAATGTATCAAACTCTTATAAAACCGCAATAAAACAGACTTTTAAACACTTTGTTGGTGCAGAATTAAATGATGAAGATATAATTAAAGCTAAAAATACAGGAAAACTTAATAATGACTGGGATTTAACTCAATATTTAATAAACAAAGCTGGATTTGAAATAAATATTGATGAGATAATTCAGAAATTTCAATCTATATATTGGGATAAAGGTAAAGGTGTTATAAACAATGAAACTCTAATTATTTCACCAAATGTATTGAAAGAATTGTCAGAAAAATATCATATCGCTTTATTTACAGGTCGTCCTAAAATTGAAGCAAATCATTCTTTACAACATTTTAAAATTGACCAATATTTTGATTTTAAAATTACTATGGATGATGTACCCTACCATAAACAAAAACCTGATATTTTAGGTTTGACAAAAATATTTAAGAATATGATGACAAATAAGTTATATTATCTAGGTGATAGTGTCGCTGATATAATATGTGCTAAAAAATTTAATGAAAATTATAATTATTGCTGCATATCAATTGGCATTAACACTCATAATAATAAAGATATACTTCTTGATTATGGTGCAGATGAAGTGCTAGATAATGCAAATGAAATATTAGAATATTTAAAAAATAATATTGAAAGTGAGTATTAATCAAAATGAGACAAGTTGAAAAAAAACGTAAAACTAATGAAACTGAAATAAGAGTAAAAATAAATCTTGACGGCAGTGGTTATAGTAAAATAAAAACTCCCATTCATTTTTTTAATCATATGCTTGAACAAATTGCTTTAAGAAGTGAAATTGATTTAGAAATTGAAGCAAATTCACTTGATGAGAATCAACACCATCTTGTTGAAGACGTTGGTATTACATTTGGAAGTTCTATTTTAGAAGCTTTAGGTGATAAAAAAGGAATAAACCGATATGGAAGTATTATCTTACCAATGGATGAAGCTTTATCTCTTGTTGCTGTTGATTTTTCAGGACGTGCTTTTTCAAAAATAAATGTTGAAATTAAACAAGGCAAAACAGATGATTTTGAAACAATACTTTTTCAACATTTTTTTCAAAGTTTTGCGTCATCTTCTTTATCAACAATCCATATAAAAATGTTTGAAGGACAAGACCCACATCATATTATCGAAAGCATTTTTAAAGCGTTTGGTGAAGCTTTAAAAATTGCAATAAAAATAAATAACGAAAACAAAGACAGAATTTCATCAACAAAAGGAGTTTTATAATAAATGAGAGCATTAGTATTTAATGATAAACTAGAATTAAAACAAGATTTTAAAAAACCGACACCAAAGCAAAATGAAGCTTTAATTAAAGTAAAGCTTGTTGGAATTTGTAATACCGATTATGAAATAACAAAAGGTTATATGGGATATAACGGAATATTAGGACATGAGTTTGTTGGCATTGTTGAAGAAATAAATGGTGATAATAAAAGTTTGCTTGGGAAAAGGGTTGTTGGTGAAATAAATTTAGGTTGTAAAAATTGTGAATATTGTGCAAAAGGACTTGAACGTCATTGTCCGAATAGACAAACTTTGGGAATTTATAACAAAGATGGTTGTTTTGCAGATTATGTTACATTACCTTTGTCCAATTTGCTTGAAGTGAATGAAAAAATAAACAATGAAACTGCTATTTTTGTTGAACCATTAGCTGCGGCTTTAGAAATTTTAGAACAGTTGCATATTAAACCATATGAAAAAGTTTGTGTTTTAGGCGATGGAAAACTTGGTCTCATTACAGCTCTTGCTTTAAATGCATCAAATATAGATGTCACATTGATTGGGAAACATCAAAATAAACTTGATATAGCAAAAGAACAAAATGTCAAAACAATGCTTTTAGATAATTTATCAAAAGAAAACAATAAGTCATTTGATATTGTCGTTGAAGCTACGGGTCGTTTAAGTGGATTTGAAACATCAATAAACCTTGTCAAACCACGTGGTGTTTTGGTCTTAAAAAGTACTATTGCAACAGGAAAAGAATTAAACTTAGCACCAATAGTTATTGATGAGATAACCGTGCTTGGATCTCGTTGTGGTCAATTTGCAAGTGCTTTAAGACTTATGGAAAAAGATATTATCGATTTTTCAAAACTTGTTTCTTCTAAACTTAGTTTTAATGATGCTATTATAGGTTTTGAAAAAAATAAAGAACAGGATACAATAAAAATTCTTTTGGAGATGTAAATTATGTTAGGAACTACTAGAGGCAATAGACTTCATATTGGTGTTTTTGGCAGACGTAATGTTGGAAAGTCAAGTTTATTAAATAAAATTACAGGTCAAAACATGTCTATTGTTTCTAATACTTTAGGAACAACAACTGACCCAATTGAAAAGTCAATGGAGCTTTTACCTATTGGTCCTTGTTTATTTATCGACACAGCTGGTATTGATGATGTCGGAAGTTTGGGTAAGTTGAGAATTAAAAAGACTTTAGACGTTCTTCTTCGTACAGATTTTGCAATTCTTGTAACTGATTATAATGGTTTTAGTGATTTTGAAATTGAATTGTGCAAAATGTTTAATAAACAGAAAATTCCATATTTTGTTGTTATTAACAAATGCGATGTTCAAAAACCTACAAAAGATGTTATCAATAAAATAGAAGAATATTCGACAAATACTTTGTGCATAAGTTGTGAAAAAGATGAAAATATTACTTATTTATTAAAGTCAAAAATTATTGAAAATGTGCCTGATGATTTAATTACAACAACAAATGTACTAAATGGAATAATAGCTGAAAATGATGATGTCATTCTTGTTATTCCAATTGATAAAGAAGCCCCAAAAGATCGTATTATTTTACCTCAGGTGCAGACAATAAGAAGTATTCTTGATTTAAACGCAAAAGCTCATGTTGTGAAAGAAACTCAGTTAAAAGAATTGCTTGATGATTTAAAAGAAAAAATAAAAATTGTAATAACCGACAGTCAAGCGTTCAAAGAAGTTTCTCAAATTGTACCAAAAAATATTTTGCTTACTTCGTTTTCAATTCTTTTTGCACGCAATAAAGGCGATTTAAAAACGTTTTATTATGGTGCAAATGCAGTTGATAATTTAAAAGATAATGATAATATATTAATCTACGAAAGCTGCACACACCATCCCATAAAAGACGATATAGCAAGGGAAAAAATACCCAAATGGTTAAAACAATACACAGGAAAAAAATTGAATTTTGATTATCACGTTGCAAAAGGTTTTGCAGATAATATAGATAAATATGCACTTATCATTCAATGCGGTGGTTGCATGACAAACAAAAAAGAGATATTAAATCGCATAAGCAAAGCAAATGAACTTAATATCCCAATTACAAATTATGGTCTTATTATTGCAAAGTGTTTAAATATATTAAATCGTGCAATTGAACCATTTATACATGAAGTATAATATCATAATATATGTCAATACTTGAAGTTAAAAATTTAAATATGGGTTTTTATATAGATGAGAAATTTTATCCTGTATTAAAGGATATAAATTTTAATCTAAAATATCAAAAAATCCACGCAATAGTTGGTGAATCAGGGAGCGGTAAAACATTAAGCTGTATGTCAATATTAAAGCTTTTACCTTCCAATAGTCAAATAACAAATGGTGAAATTATTTATAAAAATAAAGATCTACTGAAACTTAATGAAAAAGAGATAAAAAAATACCGTGGTAGAGAAATAGCACTTATTCCTCAAGACCCTATGACATCTCTAGATCCTCTTTATACTATATTTGACCAACTTTATGAAGTTATTGATATACATTATAAAATGACTAGAAATGATGCAAAAGAATTTATTATTGATACCTTAAAAAAAGTAAATATTATAAATCCAGAGGAACGTTTAAACAACTACCCACATCAACTTTCAGGTGGGATGAAACAAAGAATTATTATTGCTTGTGCACTTCTTGGTAAAGCTAAAATAATAATAGCTGATGAACCAACAACTGCTTTAGATGTAACAATACAAGCTCAAATTATGCAACTTTTATTAAAACTGAAAAATGAAAATAACGTTTCGATTATTTTTATAACCCACGATTTAGCTCTTGTTTCTCAATATTGTGATGAAGTTTCGGTTATGTATAATGGACAAATCGTTGAAAACGCAAATGCATATGATATATTTGATTCACCTAAACATCCATATACTAAGGCGTTAATTGAATCAATACCAACTATTACAGGTAATAAAAGAATAGAAACAATTTATGGTAATGTTCCTTCAATATATGACAAAATAGATGGTTGCCCTTTTCATTTAAGATGCAAGTATTGTTTTCATACGTGTAAAAAAATAAATCCGAACTTTAAAAAGGTCGACAATCATATAGTTAGATGTCATTTGTACTCAAATTTAGATGTTTAAACTTTTAGTCTTTTATTTTTTGACAACTACACTTAGGTTCAATGTGAATAAGAATATCAGTATTGCCAAGTTTTTTTGCAATAAGTGTTTCAAGTTCATCACAAACAAGATGGCTTTGATGAATTGTGCAATTATCATTCATCAATATAGTAAGCTCAATCATCTTTGTAAGCCCATTTTTACGCGTTCGCATTGTTTTTAGCTTTATAAACTCATTGTTATATTTGTTTATTATATTTTCAATAATTTTTAAATCTGATTTATTTAAACTTGTATCAAGCAAACTCAAAGATGAATTTTTTGCAGTTTTAAACCCCATTTCTATTATAAAAACAGAAACCAAAAGGGCTATAATAGGGTCTAGTATCCACAAATTTGTAAACTTTATTGCAATTAAACTTAGGAAAATTCCGCCTGATGTGAGTATATCAGTGTGCAAATGTTTTGCATCAGCAATGATAGCAATGGATTTAGTTTCTTTACCAATTTTCATTAAATATGTACTTACAAAAATATTGACAACACCTGAAACAAACATAACAATAATTCCCAAGTTGACATCAATTGAGTCGATTTTGTGAAAAATAATTTTTGAACATGCTTCATAGATGATATAAATACCTGCAAAAATAATTAAAAGACCTTCAATAAGTCCAGCAAGGTCTTCATACTTTTGATGTCCAAATTGATGGTCGATATCTGGCGGCAACTTTGATTTTTTAACCGATATAAAAGCAATAAAAGAAGCACATAAATCACTTAATGAATGAACAGCTTCTGATATTATACTGATTGAACTACTTAAATATCCTGCAACAAATTTTATCAAGATCAAAAAGCAATTTGATATAATGGAAACTAGAGTTGCAATCTCTTTTTTATTCATCTTTAAAATCTAAAATACTTCCTTTATTTTCATCATCATTTGAATATGCTCCTAAAAGTTCAGCTTTCTTTTTTAAATGAGATAATTCTGATTCCACTTTAGTTTTTAAATTTTCAATTCTTTGAATATTTTCTAACTCAAGTTGACGAATAGGTAAAGTTAATTCAACCATTTCTGCACTTTCAAAAAGTTCTTTTGGAACTTTTTTAACAAGTTCATTAATTTTTAATATCACATTATCTTTAACTTTTAATACAGACATTACTTCATTATAATCTTCTTTATCAATAAATTCCTTGATTTTTAGAGATAATTTATATAGATTTGCATAAGCTTCTTTTAATTTAACATAATGTTGATTTTCCATAAAATGATAACTCCTTATACTTCATAATAACTTTGAGCTTCTTGACCAATATTAGGAGGTTGCTCTTCTTCTCTTTTTTTGATAATAGCCTGCTTCCAAGTATCACGTAAGCCTCTTAAATGTTCTAAAACTTCATTAACTGGTTCTATTTCTTTTTTTATATTCGCTTGAACTAAACGTTTATTAAAATAATTATACAAAGCATATAAATTATTAGCTAACTCACCGCCTATTTCCATATCCAATGTATCTCTTAATTCTGATATAATATTTTGTGCTTTTATTAAATTATTATGCGTCAATTCAATATCTTTCTTTTGGATGCCAATTTTAGCTTGATTCAAAAATTTTATAGCACCATCATATAGTAATATTAAAATTTGTTCAGGTGATGAAGTTTCTATTTGGTTTTTTAAATATGGATTCATATAATTTATACTTTCTTATTTACAAAAATACTTGTTGGAATTTTTAATCGTTTAATTATATCGCTTAAATTATCAATATCTACTTTTGCAACAATTTTATT
The DNA here is from genome assembly GCA_944325065.1 of Candidatus Gastranaerophilales bacterium. GTDB lineage: Bacteria > Cyanobacteriota > Vampirovibrionia > Gastranaerophilales > Gastranaerophilaceae > UMGS1477. The sequence goes on from CALUYS010000009.1 coordinate 24,813, forward strand.
ATTAATTATATCAACAATTTCAACAATTTTACCATCATCATTTATATGAATTTGTAAATCATCTTTATCATATTTGCCAAATATTTTATCAAATTTGGTATTATAAAATTCGTTTTCTATACTACTAAAATCTTCGTCTTGGTTATCATCATTGGTATATTCGTATGATATTACAAGTTTTTCTTCATTTTCGTTTTCTTCAAAAGTTTTTCGTTTTATGGCTTTTTTCTTTTGAGATTCATCAACATCTTTAATCATCTTATGTTGCTCTTTTAAAGCAATTTGTTTTGCTTCATCAGTTATTGCACTTGATGATTTATCATTTGTTATATTTAAGCTATATCGATTAATACCTTCCATTATAAATACATTATAACTTATTTTTTATATTTAACAACTACATATAAAAATTACTTCTTCACTTAGCATATTTGCAAGAGTTTTATTTATATAATTACATATTTTCCCACTTTGCATATAAATTGAATTAAGAATTTTTATATTTCTTAATTTGCAAAATTCAAAAAAATCCTCAACCGTCAGCAAGTGGATATTTGGAGTATTATACCATTCATACGGTAGCATTTTTGATTTTGGCATTTTACCTTTAAAAAACAAATAAAATCGAACTTTATAATATGCAAAATTTGGAAAACTAATTATGACTTTTTTTGCAACTCGAAGCATTTCACAAATAACAAAATCAGGTTTTTGAACACTTTGCAATGTTTGATTTAATATTGCATAATCAAATTGTTTATCTTCAAACATATTAAGTCCTTCATCAAGATTGCCTTGGATAACCGACAAACCTTTTTCAAGGCTTTTAATCACTAAATGTTGATTGATTTCTATACCTAAACCAGTACATTTTTTTTCATCAATTAACATTTTAAGCAATGTACCTTCACCCGTTCCCAAATCAAGTATGGAGCTATTTGGGTTAACAATATCTACAATTTTCTTATAATTTAATTTATTTTTTTTACCAAACATTAAAGATATTATAATATATCAACATAACTTAAACAATGTTTTTTATTATAAAGTTCTATTTTGAGTATTTTTTCTTCAAAATAGAACTTTATATTTTTTAACATATTTATGATTTTCTTGGTAAATTATTTATTTTTATTTATTTTCATTATCTTTGCCTTCAATCTCATTATGTCTAATATTATCTTGAATAATTTGTAAATTTTGACTCATGTTAGCCTGAGGAGTTTGATTATTCTGGCCCATATTCTTCTTCTGTGCTAGACGATATTGTGCTTGCTTTTGTCTAAGCTCATCACGATGTGCTTGGTAATATTGTAATTGCTTTTGTTTAAGCTCATCACGATGTGCTTGGTAATATTGTAATTGCTTTTGTTTAAGCTCATCACGATGTGCTTCACGATATTGTGCTTGCTTTTGTCTAAGCTCATCACGATGTGCTAGACGATATTGTGCTTGCTTTTGTCTAAGCTCATCACGATGTGCTTGGTAATATTGTAATTGCTGTTGTTTAATTTCATCACGATGTGCTAGACGATATTGTGCTTTCTGTTGATTAATCTCATCACGATGTTCTAGACGATATTGTGCTTGCTTTTGTCTAAGCTCATCACGATGTGCTTGGTAATATTGTAATTGCTTTTGTTTAAGCTCATCACGATGTTCCTGATAATATTGTGCTTTCTGTTGTTTAATCTCATCACGATGTGCTTCACGATATTGTTTAAGCTCATCACGATGTGCTTGGTAATATTGTAATTGCTGTTGTTTAATCTCATCACGATGTGCTAGACGATATTGTGCTTGCTGTTGTTTAATCTCATCACGATGTGCTTGGTAATATTGTAATTGCTTTTGTTTAATCTCATCACGATGTGCTTCACGATATTGTTTAATCTCATCACGATGTGCTTGGTAATATTGTGCTTGCTGTTGTTTAATCTCATCACGATGTGCTTCACGATATTGTTTAATCTCATCACGATGTGCTTGGTAATATTGTGCTTGCTGTTGTTTAATCTCATCACGATGTGCTTCACGATATTGTTTAATCTCATCACGATGTGCTTGGTAATATTGTGCACTAGCTTGTCTTTTCTTATATTCCCTTAGTATATCAATATTTTCAGATGGGCCTTGTTCATTCTCTGTTTTTAGTATAAATCCATCTAAATTAACACCTATATTCATTAAATTTTCATAAATTTTTATACCTATTGTTGTCACAAAATTTTTAAATTTTTTATATTGGTCAATGATAATTTTGCGTTTATTTCCTAAAATTCGTCTATCAGCATTAACGTTATTTACCAATGTTTCAAAAGTATCATTTTGTCTAATTTGTTGTATTACCGGTAAGTTATCTATATGTTGATTAATTCTTGGATTTATTTCTTTTATTTCATTAACAAATTGTTCAATGGTTGCTGTTTTTCTTACACCAAATGATAAATTTTTATTTTGTTTTGTTATGTTATTACTTATTTGCATCTTGTACCTCCAATTTTACTACACAAACAATATAGTATTAAAAAAAAAAAAGAAAACAATAGTTTATTATCGTTTTTAATATTTATTTACAAATTCAAATTTATATAAATATTTAATAACCAAATACGTGCTTAAATATATTTTTTTTAACTTTAAAAAACTTTTATACACTTTCCAAATCAAATAAAAACCCTTTTATAATTTTAGTCTGTGCTTCAAATTCCAGCAAAAAAGCATCATGACCACAAGGCGATTCTATTTCGCAAAATGATACATTTTTATTTGTTTTAACAAGAGCTTCAACAATTTCTTTTGATTGACTTGTTGTAAAAAGCCAATCACTTGAAAAAGAAATAACCAAAAATTTTGCTTGGGTATTTTTAAAGGCATCTTTCAAAGTGCCATATTTATATGTTAAATCGAAGTAATCAACGGCTTTTGTAATATATAAATATGAATTTGCATCAAATCTATTAACAAAACTTTGTCCCTGATAATGAAGATAACTTTCAACTTTAAAATCTGCTTGAAAGTCAAAATTTCTAATGCCTGATACAATTTCATTTTCTTTATTTTGGTTTAAAAATTGACGACCAAATTTATTTTTCATAGCTTCTTCACACAAATATGTTATATGACCGACCATTCTTGCAATTGAAAGCCCTTTTTCAGGATGTTCTTTTTCATAATAGTCACCATTATTAAAATCTTCATCACTCAATATAGCATTGCGGCCTACTGCATTAAAAGCAATAGCCTGTGGGCTTAACCTTGAAGTAGAAGCAATAATGATACATCCCTTAACCATATCCGGATACATAATAGCCCAGCTTTGTGCCATCATTCCACCCATTGATCCCCCTGCTGCTATTAATTTTTTTATACCAAGATAATCAACTAATTCTTTTTGTAATCTAACAGCATCATCAATTGTATAAATAGGAAAGCTTAAACCATAAGGCTTGTTTGTTCTTGGATTTATTGATGAAGGTCCTGTTGTTCCTTTACACCCACCTAATATATTTGAACATACAATAAAATATTTATCTGTGTCAAAAGCCTTTCCACTTCCTATCATATCATCCCACCAGCCAGGCTTTTTATCAGTTTCATGATTATAAAATGCTGCATGAGCATCACCTGTTAATGCATGAAATACCAATATTGCATTATCTTTAGATGAATTTAAATTACCATAAGTTTCATATGCAATATTAACATCCTCAAGTATTTCACCAGATTCCAACTTAAAAGAGTGATTTAATATATAATTTTCTAATGTAACAATCTTTTTATTTTTAACATTATTATTCATGATTTATAATCCCAAATATAAATTTGCCCACAATATCTACAAACAGCATGATTATTCATAAAATATAAATCAGGTTTAAAAATATAGCCATTTACTTCAATAACCACATTGGAATTTTTATCATAATAATAACTATACTCCTTGTTGCCACGATAATCCTCGTCAAACATAAGTTCAAACTTATCAACTGATTTACAATTTTTACAAATAAACACTATTTATTAAATCTCCTAAAAAATAAGGTCATTGCAATGTCACGAATCGGTAAAGTATATCCAACAACAATAAATGTAACAAACAATTTAAAAATATTTTTTGATAACATAAGTGAATCAATGTGTATATTAACACCATCAATTGAGTTTAATAAATCATTAATTTGACCAATTGGAAGTTTTATTATATAGGTTTCAATGAAATTTACAAAAAAACTATCCCAATTTATCCATATAAAACCCCAATGTATTATATCTGGCAACAGTAAATAACATACAACAGACATAAAAAATAAAAGTAAAAATGTAATAAAAAATCTTCCCTTTACGACCATAAAACTTCTTGAAATATGACTAAATATATTTAAATTTTCATTTAAAACAAAACTTTGAATAACAAAAGCTAGATAAATAAAAGTAATAACCCCACCTATTAAAAAAAATAAAGAACCTAGCGATACCATTAATGATGAAATTAAAATAAGTATTAAATATGAAGTAATATGATGTAATATAATCTCATTATGTGTTTTCATATTAGAAATTGTGCCATCTTTTGCCTTTAAATTTATGCTCATTGAACATATAGCACCAATTGCTATTAAATAGTCATAAAATGCTTTTATAAAAATTAAAAATCCAGGAAGTGTTATTAAAGTTAATGTTAAAAAAGTAAATTGAATATTTTGAAATATAGGATACCTATATTTTATAACTTCAAAATTATAAGATAAAAAATAAGAAGATACAAATATAATTATAATCCCCAAAACTTGTCCTATAACAGGGAAAGTCATATATTTTAAAAATTTGTCAAAATTTATAAAATAAATTTTCACACTTTCACAAATTATCGAAAAAACAAGCCCTATATTACTTTGGGTATTTTCAACTATTCCATTTTTTATTCTACGTACTGTTTTTTTACTTTTTTTCTTCATGCTTTAATTATTAGATTAACACTTACTAGTAATTATATCATACATAAATTTTCTCAAAATAGTTATATATAAACAAAAACTGAAAATATTGCAATAAAAAATTTATTGAACTTATATAATAAAAACTTGTAAAGTTATTCTATATTGTGAATGCATAGCAAATATTATTATTGTATAATACCTTTTTATAAAAAAAATTATATAGAAAACTATACTAAAAAATATCACACAAAACTTTATAGATTGATACTTCAGTTTCTAAGCTTATAAACCTATTATTTATACTAAATTTTTATTTTTAAATGTCTTGCAATAAATTAAATTTTAAAACAAATTTTAATTATATTTTTAAATGGATTAAAATATAATTTGTATAGAATTATACATAAATCCTATAAAAAATACTTGTCAAAAAAAAATATTTGTATTATATTAAATTTTATAGATAATTAAATATAGTAGATATGCCCTTGTGGCGGAATCGGTAGACGCGTTGGACTTAAAATCCAATGGGGCTAATTACCTCGTACCAGTTCAAGTCTGGTCAAGGGCACCACTTAAAAAGACTCAGTTTTTGGGTCTTTTTTGTTTTTGAAATTTATAAATACGTGAAAAGCTATTAATTAAGCCTTATTCAAATTGAATTACTGCAATTTCTGGCACACAATTAAACCGAATAGGTAAAATGCTAGTGCCAATTCCTTTTGTAACAAACATCTTTTTACCTTTTTCGACAATTAAACCTTGAGAGTATTTATCTCCATAGTTTGACGGAACAATTAATGCACCCAGTAATGGCAATCTAACTTGACCTCCATGTACATGTCCTGCTAGTATAATATTTACATCTTTTGGCACTTTTGGAAATATATCCGGAGAATGGGTTAATAAAATTGTAGGACGTTGGGTCGCCTTTAAAGCACGATTAATATTGGGTGTGCTTGTTGTTAAATCTTCAACTCCTGCTAAATAAATAATTTTACCATTAATATTAACCTTTTCATTTGAATTTGTAAGGATTTTTATGCCATTTTCCTTAAGATTTTTTGCTATGTTATCACCATCAAACCAACAGTCGTGATTTCCCAAAACACTATAAAAACCATATTTTGACTTAACATTTTTAAGTTCTTTTGCTATGTTAAATATGGGCATTGTCATATTTGGTTTGTGGCCTGAAACATAATCTCCAACTGACAATACCAAATCTGCATTTTGTGCATTAATAAGGCTTACAACTTTTTCTAATCTTTTTTGTTGATTAGGTTTAATATGAAAATCTCCAACTAAAACAACTTTTATTCCTGCTAATTCAGAATCTTTGATATTAACGTTTTTAACTAAAAGCATATTTGGTTCCACGCAAAAACTGTAAAACCATAAAAATAATATGATAATTATTAGTATCTTTTTTTTCATATAAATAATGTAACACACAATTTCTACAATTTGAAAGGTTGAAAAAATATCTTTTGAGAAAATTAGTAAACTATCTCCTTTAATTACTTTAACATAAATTTAAAATAATTAAAAAATGGTTAATTTTTTAAAAATGTTTAAAAAAAGTTTTAAAATGAAGATATGAAGAAAATATTTTTGAATTGGAGGCAGTTTATATGATTGACTTAAACCAACTAACACAAAGGACACAAAATATACTTTTTCAAGCTCAACAAATAATGCTTGAAAACAATAATTCACAAATCGATGATGAACACGTTTTGATGAGCATATTAAATGATAATGATGAGATTTCAAAAGAATATGTAAAAGATTTAAAAATGAATCAAAATTTTAAATCTAAAGTTCAGGAATTAATTGATAAAAAACCTAAAATTTCGCAAATGATGAATTCTCAACAATTGTATTTGTCACAAAATACAATAAATTTGTTTGAAAATGCAAAAAATGAAGCTGAAAAACTTCACGATTCGTTCATAAGTGTTGAACATTTATTACTTGCATTAACGCAAACAACTAATGTTCCATTATTAAATATAATTAATAATTATGGAATAACAAAAGATAAAATTTTAAGTGTTATGAAAAAAGTTAGAGGTAATAATAAAGTGGATTCACAAAATGCTGAAGAAAAATATAAAGCTTTAGAGAAATATTCAACTGATTTAACTGAAATGGCAAGAAGAGGGAAACTTGATCCTGTCATTGGTCGAGATGAGGAAGTTCGACGAATAATTCAGGTGTTAAACCGTAAGACGAAAAATAACCCTGTCTTAATTGGCGAGCCTGGTGTTGGGAAAACAGCAATAGTAGAAGGTCTTGCACAAAGAATAATACGTGGGGACGTTCCTGAAAGCATAAAACATACAAAACTTATCTCGCTTGATTTAGGTGCACTTGTAGCTGGTGCGAAATTTCGTGGTGAGTTTGAAGAAAGATTAAAAAGCGTATTAAAAGAAGTAGAAAAATCAAATGGTGAAATAATAATGTTTATTGATGAACTTCATCTTGTAGTTGGTGCAGGCAATCAAGAAGGTTCGATGGATGCAGGTAACTTGTTAAAACCATTGCTTGCACGTGGCGCATTAAGATGTATCGGGGCTACCACTATTAATGAATATCGAAAATATATTGAAAAGGATCCAGCTTTAGAAAGACGTTTTCAACCTGTTATAGTACTTGAACCAACGGTTGAGGATACTATTTCTATTTTACGTGGATTAAAACAACGTTATGAAGTTCACCATGGTATTCGTATAAAAGATTCAGCTTTAATTGCGGCTGCTAAACTTTCAAACCGTTATATACAAGATAGGTTCTTACCTGATAAAGCTATTGATTTAATTGATGAAGCAGCATCATCTTTACGTATTGAAATAGATTCAATGCCAAGTGAGTTAGACAATTTAATACGACAAAAAATGCAACTTGAAATAGAACGTGAGGCTATAAAGAAAGAGGAACAGGATGCTGAAAATATTAAAAAAATTCAAAATCTTGATAGCATAATAAATGAGTTAAATCAAAAAATCAATGTGTTAAAAACTCAATGGGAAAGTGAAAAAGAGGCTTTAATGTCTGATAATCAAATTAGAGAAGAAATAGAAAAAACAAAAATAGAAATTGAAAAAGCAGAGCGTGAAACTGACCTTCAAAAAGCAGCTGAGTTAAAATATGGCAAACTTATTGACCTTGAAAAACGTTTGAAAAAAGTAGATGAAAATAAAAACAGTAACAAAAATGAAAATACCTTACTCAAGGAAGAAATAGATGAAGATGACATTGCAAATGTTGTTAGCAAATGGACAAACATACCAGTTAACAAACTTATGGAAGGCGAAATGGAAAAACTTTTAAAAATGGAAGATTTGCTTCATAATGAAGTGATTGGACAAGATGAGGCGGTTGAATCTGTTTCCAATGCCATTCGTCTTGCACGTTCAGGTTTGAAAGATCCTAAACGTCCGATTGGTACATTTATTTTTCTTGGGCCAACAGGTGTTGGAAAAACACAACTTGCAAAGGCTTTGGCGAAATTTATGTTTAATGATGAGGATGCTTTAATACGTATTGATATGTCCGAATATATGGAAAAACATCAAGTAGCTCGGTTGATTGGAGCTCCTCCTGGGTATATTGGTTATGATGAAGGTGGACAATTGACTGAAGCGGTAAGAAGAAAACCTTATTCTGTTATCTTGTTTGATGAAATTGAAAAAGCCCATAGTGATGTTTTCAATATTATGCTACAAATGATTGATGATGGACGTTTGACCGATTCAAAAGGACGAACTGTTGATTTCAAAAACACGCTTATCATTATGACAAGCAATTTAGGAAGTGATATTATTTTAAACGACACTTTGAATTCACTTGTGTCAGATAGTGAATTTGACAAAACTAAAGAAAAAATACTTGATTTATTAAAACACTCTTTTAAACCCGAATTTTTAAACCGTATTGATGATATAGTTTATTTTAAAGCTTTATCACTTGCACAATTAAGTGGTATTGTTGATATAAAGATGCAAAATCTTAAAAATTTATTAAAAGAAAAGAATATAAATTTGGAATTGACAAGTGACGGTCGAGAATATATTGCAACACAAGGATTTAATCCTGTTTATGGTGCAAGGCCATTAATTCGGACAATTCGAAGTCTTGTTGAAAATCCGCTTTCAAAAAAGATTTTATCAGGTGAAATAAAAGAAGGCGACACTTTAATAATAGACTCTAAAAATCACGACAATATTGAGTTTAAAATAAAGAATAAAGGTGTTTAACCAAACCATTTAAAACACAAAGCAGCGGATGCAAGACCCAAAAGTGCGCCTACACCACCTGCAACAACGCCAACAACAGTTCCAGCTACGCCACCTGTAGCTGCATTTATTGCGGCACCTACCCCACTTGTCCACATTCCTGCGGCAAACCCCAAACAAGCACCTGATGCAGCACCAAGTCCTTTTACCCAGCTTGCTCGTGTTGTATCATAGCTTCCATCAGCTTTAACAAAGTTTTTGGCATTATTTTCAACAGCCCACGCTGCAATACCGTAGCCCATCATACCACCATCAAAAGCTGCTGAAACACAATCTACACCCATAAAGAATTTAGAGAAAACACCACCAAGTCTTAGAGCTTTTGTGGCTGTAGTCGCCTTTGAAGCGGTTTTTGTTGCTGCTTTTTTTCCTGCTTTTTTTCCTGCCTTTTTAGCTGTTTTTTCACCTACCTCTTCAACACCATCTGCCAGCTTACCCAACTTGACACCTTTACCATCTAAATCAACACTATTTGCAACTGCATCTGCAACATCCTCAGCTTTATTCCACCAACCTGTTTTTTTACCATCTACTTTGACACCTTTTTCACTATGTCGCTTTATTTTAATATCATCATTAAGGGTCTCAACCATACCGCTTTTTGTTGTTGCCCTTAATTCCTTTGCAGCTTCAAGAGCTTCGGCGGCGGCGTCGGCTTCTTTTGATAATGTTTCTAGATTTTTTAAGTCCCTAAGATTCATTCCTCGTGACATATCTTTTATTTTAGCAAAATCATTATCAGTTAAATCTACAGTTTTACCTTTATTCAATTTTCTAAGTTTTTCTATTAAATCTTTATTTAAATCTATATGTCGATTTTGTTCTATTAAATAATCTACATCCAATTTACCTTTCAAGCTTTTTTGAGCCTTTTTATATTTGCTTGCTGCATCTTTTGCTTTTTCTTGGGTTTTCTTTATGTCGGAGGCGTCAGCGTAAGATTTACTTGCTTTTTGGGCTGTTTCATCTATAAATTTAGAATCTTTTTTATATGTCTCATATGCCTCATCATATGCTTTTTTATAATCGCCACTTTTTCTAAAATTATCATATGCTTCATTATATGCTTTTTTTCTAGAATTATTATATGCATTACTATAAATATTATCTAATTGTTTTTTCACATTTTCGTCTTTTTCAAGTAATAACAACCAATTTTCATCAGTTAATTTAGATAAAATAGATTCTTGCAGTGTTTTATTTTTCTTTATTGTTTTCTTGTAAAATTTTAATCTTTTGTCGCTTAAATCACCTAATTCTTTAAAATGATTCTTAAATAGAATTTTTAACTTGTCGTCATCTATTTCTAGAAATAATTGTATTAGCTTATTTTGGTCTCCCAATTTCTTAGTAAAGCGTTTTTTGGCTTGTTGTAGTACTACTTTTTGTGCCTTTTCTCTCGCCTGCTCTGCTGCTTCTTTTGCTGTTTGCTCAGCTGCTTCTTTTGCTGCTTTCTCAGTTGCTTTCTCAGCTACTAGTTCTGCTGCATCTTTTGCTACTTGTGTAGCTAATTCGTATGCTTCGTCTGCTGCATTCTTCAACGCTTTTGTTGTTGATTTTTCGACAATATCGTTTGCTGCACGGTTTGCCCACACGAATAGACCTGCTTGTGCAACGGCTTCTAGTCCCAAACCACCAACAAATAACCAACCTTGATTTTCATTATATTTAACATTTATCCCACCTGATGCCATATCAAGAAATGAAATCGTTGCATCTAATGCTTTTTGCGATTCAATACGCTCTTTATCTCCCATAATAGTGCAAGTTTCCTCTATATAAGAATTAATCTTTTGTGCCATTGCTTCAAATACTTTTTGCACCGTAAGTTGTTCTTCTGCTGTTTTATCCGCTGTTTTAGCTGTCGGCAATGTGCCCTTTTGAATACCTAATGTCGCAAGACATTTTTGCACACCTGAATTTTGCAAAAATTCATACAAGATTTCACCTGACACATTTTCTGTGCATAACATTGCAAGATACTCCAATGCTTCATCATAAGTGTGGCTACCATTCAAACCATTGTGATTTTCATTAAATATCTCTAAAAAATCATCAATATATGCTTCAATTGTTGTATCGGAAACTCTTTGCTCCAAATTCGCATACATTGTTGATTCAATTGAGGCACTTGTCGCTGAACTTAACTGAGTTAAGGCTTGGGCAGCTTGACTAATCTTACTTCCATCAGGCTCATTTTGTAGCCCTTTGTCAAAAACGGTTTTTCTATCCTCAAGACTTAAATACATCCAATATTCATCAGAATTATTATATTTATAAGTCATAATTTTTTCAAAATTTATAACTTGACTTGTTGCACTTTGAAAACCATTATCATCTGTATGTGAAACACTTTCATATTCTCCTATATATGCTTTTACTTGCTCCAAAAATCCAGGAGTTAATTTTTCAATAAGCTCAAGTTCACTTAAACCCAATTGTTGTAACAAAACAAGAGTGTTAAACTTGCTTTGGTTATCAGTTTTTGACATATATTTCTCAAAACGTTTTATTTTGTCATTCAGTTTTGATAATGAACTCTCCTGTCCTATTGTAATTTTGCCATCATTATCAACACTTCCTCCCAAAGATTCTATTATATATTGATAATATTCTTGTTCTTCTTTATCACTTGACATTTGGGATATATTTTTATAATAAAATTGATTAGTTGCAGAAACACTATCAACATCAGTTGAATTGTCAGATGTTTCTTTTTGCACCAAATATTCATTCAGCGTTATACCGTCTTTTGTTTTTATATCATCACCTAAATAACTTAAAATAGCATCATTTCGTGTTTCATACCCAGCTTTTGATTTGTCTGCTTTTATCATCTTAAAGTCAGTTTCCATATCAAAATTGATATCGTTTTTTGTAATATCACTTAAATCGATCAAGTATGCTTTGGTAAATTCATCAGAGTCAAAACACAATAACCTTCCATCTTCAAGTTCAACAACTGTTTCTTTGGTAAACATGTCACCACTATTATACTGTTTAAAACTATTTGCAAAGGCTTCAATCCGTTCATCTTTTTCAAGCATATAAGATTTAAAATCAAGCTTTGAATCACTATATCGCCAATCACGATAAACAGTATACATATTCTTTTTTGTTGATAAACTTACAGTATCTAAGCCCATATTTGCCCCTAAAAATACTAAATATTATACTCATTTTTTCGACAATTTTAATAACAAACTTTAAAAAAACTTGATATAATAACTATTTAGCCCTCACCAAAAGGACATTAAAAGTAAATACTACAAGTGTTGTAGACTTTGTAACAATTTATTAATATTTATTACGATTGTTGTTGAAAAGTGTTTATGATAAAATATGTTTATGAATGAGTATTTTAAAGAAAAAATTAGTTGGTATAAAATGTATGCAGTCTTTCTTCTTGCTGCTTTGTCAGGTGTAATAACTTGGGTTTTTAATAACAAAACAACAGCATCAAATAATGATATAATTATCGCTCTTTTATCTTTAATATTCTTGTGTATTTTGCTCTTAGGTATTGAATTGAGAGTGAGACATTATTTTAAAAACATTAAAAATGGAGAAAAGTAAATATGAAAATATTTTTTATTGATTTAATTATCCTATTAACGATATTTACAATTTTTGGCACAATATTAAGTTCTTTAATAATTGATTGGTTGGATGATAAAAAGCTTGAAAAAAATATGAAAGAGAATAAATCATGAAAAATTGGGATGAGTATTTTTTAGAAATAGCGAAAACGGTTTCAAGTCGTTCAAATTGCATTCGAGCACAAGTGGGTGCCGTTATTGTTGACAAAAATAATACCATAAAATCAACAGGGTATAATGGCACACCAAGTAAAGTCGTTTCGTGCATGGAGCTTGGGTTTTGTTATAGACAAGCAAATAACATTCCATCTGGTACAAAATATGAAACCTGTAGAAGCATACACGCCGAACAAAATGCCATTATTCAAGCAGGAATGGATAAATGTAAAGATGCAACTATGTTCATTTGGGGACACAATTTTGTTTGCGTTTTATGCAAACGTTTTATTGTTCAATCCGGTATAAAAAATATCGTACTTCAAAAAGATGAAAATTCTCCTATACTTAAATTTACAGTTCAAGATTTAATTAATGAACTTTCTAATACTGCTTTAACTTTATGATAAATATTGCTATAATACCTATTGATAATCGACCAGTTTGTTATGACTTAATATATGATACTTTATCTATTGATAAAAATATAAATGTTTTATTACCTCCAATTGAATTGTTGGGTGATTTAAAAAATATAGCTAAAGTTGATAAAATATTTGCTTGGCTAAATAATATAAAAAAAATTGATGCTGTTATTGTTTCACTTGATACTATTGCTTATGGAGGACTCGTAAGTTCAAGACGCGTTAATGATGACTTTTTAATTATTAAAAGTCGAATTGATAAATTTATTCAAATAGTAAAAAGACACAATGCCAAAATTTACGCATTTTCAAGCATTATGCGTATTTCAAATAATAATATAAATGAAGAAGAAAAAATCTATTGGGATAAATACGGTAAACTTATTTTCAAATACTCTCAAACGATACACAAACTTACAATTGATAATAAACCCATTTTAAGAAAAAAACTCTTTTATTTGAAAAAACAAATCCCAAATGATATCCTTAAGGATTATTTAAAAACTCGTATTCGTAATTTTAAAATTAATCAATATTATCTAAATCTACAAAAAAATGATATATTCAAAACTCTTATTTTTTCTCTTGATGATTGTAGCGAATTTGGTTTAAATATTTTTGAAGCTTCAAAACTTAGAGAAAAAAGTAATTCTTATAAAGAAATTTATATTAAAACAGGAGCTGATGAAATACCTTTTATTCTTATTTCAAAAGCGTATAATGATATTATAAATAAAAAAAAGAAGTTAAAAATAGCAATAAAATATGCAAACGATAATTCTATTCACAAAATTTCAAAATATGAAGATAGATCTGTTTTAAAGTCTATTTCAGATGCTATAGTTCTTTCTGGGTGTGAAATAGCAAAAAAAAATGAAAATTTTGACCTTATTTTATTTGTAAACAATTTCACAAACGAACAAGGTGAGCTTGTTATGGATATTTATGAACCAAGTTCAAAATTTATTATTCCACTTGAAAAAATAAATAAACCTTTTTTTGTTGTTGATATCTTAAATGCTAATGGTGCTGATTTTGATTTTGTTAAAAATAATAAAATTATTTTTAGTTCTAACAATTTTCTTGGCTATAGTGCTTGGAATACGACATCAAATTCTCTTGGGTCTGCTTTGGCTTGTGCCATAATTATGTATTTAGCTGATAATAAGAATATATCAATATTTAAAAAAATCCAAGCAACAAGACTTCTTGATGATTGGATCTACCAAAGTTATTTAAGACAAAAGTTAAAAATCGATGCTAAAAATTTAGATAATAAATTATTAATTAAGCATATGGAAAAATACCATACAATTATTGAACAAATGTTAAATTATAAATTAGAACATGTTTATTATTCCTACCCTTGGAAAAGATTTTTTGAAATTCGTATAAAAATAGGTTTAAAATGATAAATTTATATACTTATGAAACAGTTATTGGATATATAACTTTATATGAAGAATATGGTTTACTTACAAAACTTTGTTTTGGAAAATTTGAACCTTTTTCAAGCCAAGAAAGATATAATGAAACGCTTACATTAAAACAAACATATTGTGAACTTAATGAATATTTTAATAAAAAACGAACATCATTTAATATCAAATTTAATTTAAAAGGAACATCATTCCAAAAAAGCGTATGGAATGAGTTATTAAAAATTCCATATGGTCAAACGAAAAGTTATTCTGATATAGCAAAAAACATTAAAAATCCTCTTGCTTATCGTGCGGTTGGACTTGCAAATAACAAAAACCCAATTCCAATAATTATACCCTGTCATCGAATAATAGGTAAACATGGAAATTTAACAGGTTATCGGGATGGACTATTATTAAAAGCATTTCTACTTAATCTTGAAAAATAAAATAATAAAGTTAATAAATTAAAACTATAATAATAATGCAATAACATTATATATTAATATAAAAAATATGTTATAATTATAAAATCTTTAATCTATGAGGAAGTTTATGCAAAAATTAATAAAATATCTTATGAACTTTTTATGTTTATTAATAATGACAACAACGATACCTTTTACTGCAAATACTATTAAAGCAAGCGAAAACTATCAAGTATATGAAATTGAGAATAAACCTAAGCGTCAATTAAAAATTCAAAAAGGAGCTTTTTTAAATGCTATAAATCAACGTGAAATTTCAACCCAAACAGCAGATGAAGGCGATATTGTCACTTTTTTAAACCCACAGACTATGTACATTGATGATGAAATAGTGCTACCGGCAAGTGCAATATTTGTTGGTGAAATAACTACAGTTCGTGAACCAGTTCAAGGCACAAATGGTGTATTAAAAATAAACATATTTAAAGTTATTTTTCCTGATAACACTGAATACCCAATGGATGGATATGTCGGTAATAAAGACGACCAGATTATAGGCGGAGAAATGACAGCACCTTTATATTATGACAAAGTTCCTCATTATCCTTCTGGTTGGAAACGAGGGGTACTTCAATTTTGCCCAACCAATGTATATCATTATGGCAAACATACAGTTATTAAAACCGGAAAAGAAGTTACTATCCTTTTAAGACAAGACTTTTGTTTATAAAAAATACCCCGGACACGATTCGAACGTGCGACGCCTTCCTTAGGACGGAAGCGCTCTTTCCAGCTGAGCTACCGAGGCAAATATATTTTTATAATAATCTTAAAAGCGTTAGCTGTCAATTATTTAATTGACAGCTAACGCTTTTTTATTCAACGTATTTAAAACTTGATTATATAAAATACGTTTCTTATTCCCTAGAAACAACATATTTACAAGTTGATGATAATCCAAGCAATGTTAATCCTGAGAAAATAAAATCAACACTTAAAAGTAAACCAACTGTAATCAAAGCACTAAAAGGCAAGCTTGCCAATATTATAGCAGCTAACATAAACTGGACTATTGATACAACAGCTGCTAACCACCAATAGGTAAGAACCTTTCGATTATGAACAGCAAAATTTAAAGAATTTATACCCTCAAGAATAAAGTATGTTGCTAAAACTATCGTCAACAAGAACATGTTGAACATCGGGTGAATTATTAATATTACTGCTGATGATAACATTAAAATCCCAATTATTATGGATAAAACAGGTTTTGATAAAAAGTTTCGGTTTATTATTGAATTAATAATTTTATATAAACCACCAATAAATAATAAAATACTTATAATTAAACTAGCAGCATAACCTGTAATTACAGGCATAAATAACATTAGAATACCAAGTATTGTAAAAATTATACCCTCAGCAACAAAAAAACTTAAACATTTTGAATAGTTACTTTTATACACTTTCATTATCCTTTCATTTATACTCAAAGCTAATATTCTATTAATAAGATATTTCTTATGTAAAAACATTAACAAAAAGTCTAACATTTATAAATTTAAACATTTATATGATTATACTTATTATTAAGATATTGAGCCAATTTAGACAAAACAAAACATATAATAAAATAGATAAGTAAAGTAAAAATCATAATAACAAAATCTTTGCGAGTAATTTCAGATATTATTTCAGCAGCTCTTGTTAATTCAATAAGTCCTATTACAGAAACAAGAGAAGTGTCTTTAATAAGTGATGAAAATTGTGCTATCCAAGCAGGTAAGGACTTAGCCAAAACTACAGGTAGTATAATATATTGAATAGTCTGTATAGTTGAAAAACCCAAAGATTTTGCATCCCAAATTTGCTGGCGATCTATATTTTCCATTCCGCTTCTTACGATTTCTGCTATATAAGCACTTGTGAATAAAGTCAAAGATATTAAAGCCGTTTGCATTTCAACCGAGTTTAACCCCAAATATGATGTTATATTATAGGTATTAAATAGATATGGCGATATTGTATAATGAATAAAGACAATATATAGAATAAGAGGAATTGATCTTGTTAATTCAATAAAGCAAGCACAGATAAAACTTACAAAAGGTAATTTAAAAAAACGTACAATACCTAGTATAATACCAAGCAAAAGACTAAAAATAATGCTATAAAAAGATAAAATAAAAGTTATTTTAAACCCGTTTAAAAGATAAGGTATATGATTAATTAAGTCATTCATGTAAATGCTACCTCTTTATATTTAATTTTTAAACAAAATTCAAATATATATGTAAAAATTAAAACAATACTTGTTAAACTCGTATATAGGATAAGACATAAGGTAAAATATTCAATAATTCGAAAATCATCAGCTATTTTTTGATAACTTATATAAAAAATGTCACTAACAGCAATGAAACTCAGAAGAGACGAATTTTTAATAAGGTTAATAACCTGAGAGCCAAGTGGAGATATGACATTTTTCAACGCTTGAGGGAAAATAATCAATCTAAAAGTTTCGAATGAAGAAAATCCTAGAGCAAAAGCAACATTTTTCTGTTCTCCTTTAATTTGAGCAATGCCACTTCTTATAACTTCTGAAAAATACACACCCTGATATATTGAAAGAGATATTATACCACTCATTATTGGAGAAAAAGTCAAGCCAATTTCTGGTAAAAATTTAAAAACTACGTAAATTTGAAGTAGAAGAGGTGTATTACGGATAAATTCAACAAAAACAACAATAACTTTTTCAAGTATTTTATTTCCTTTTAAAACACGAAAATAAGTAATGATACTTGCAAATAAAAAAGCAAGTAAAAAAGCAAATATACATACATAAACAGTTGTTTTTAAACCTTCAAAAACTTGAGGCAAGCTTTCATATATAATTGAAAAGTCAACATTATACATAATTTAGTTCTTAATCCATTTTTGCTTAAGTTTTTTTAACTCACCTGTTTGCTCCATTTTATTTAAAGCATCATCAATATAAAAAAGAAGTTTATGCGATTCAAGTCCTTTTTTTAAAGCAATAGCATAAGGTTCTTTAGTATAGCGTTTTGACAATATTTTAAATTGTTTATCATTATCAATTAATCCAAGTAAAATACTGTCATCAGTAATTAATGCATCGCCACGATTATTTTTTAAAGCAGCAAAAGCATCATTATATGTTCTATATCCTTGGATTAAAGACTCAGGAGCTATATTCTTAATATTCCTATCAGCTGTAGTCCCCAAAACAATAATAATTTTTTTATTTCTTAAGTCGTTAATATTTGAAATAAGGCTATCTTTATTAACCATAATAGCTTGTCCTGCTATATAATAAGGACGAGAAAATTCAACAACTTGTTTTCGTTGTTCAGTGACAGTCATAGTTGCAATAACCATATCAATTTGACCTGAATTTAAAGCAAGAATTCTATTCTGAGGAGTAACTTGCACAAATTCAACCTTATTTGGATCATTTAGAATATATTTTGCTATTAAACGAGCTAAATCAATATCATATCCTGAAATTTTTTGATTATTATCAATAAATCCAAAAGGTTTAGTATCATATTTTACGCCGACTATAATTTTGTCACGTGCTTTTATTTTATCATAGATGTCAACAGTTTGTTTTTGACTATTATTTGTACAACCAGAAATAAGAAATCCAGTAACTAATAAAATAAGGCAAATAAAAATATTTTTCATAATTTAATATTTCTCCAAACTAAAATACTACAAGCTAAAGACTTTGGACGTGGCTTAAAAATTCATTTGCTTCAATTGTTTTAGGGCTATTAAAAAAATCACAAGATGAAGATTGTTCCCAAATAGTACTATTGTGCATAAATACAATTTTATCAGCTATTTCAGATAAAAATCTTAATTCGTGAGAAACAATAACCATAGTAAGCCCATCATTCTTTAAATCTCTCATAACATTTAAGACATCCAATGTCATTTGTGGATCTAATGCTGAAGTTGGCTCATCAAAAAGCAAAATTTGTGGTTCCATCGCAAGACATCTTGCAATAGCAACTCTTTGTTTTTGCCCGCCTGAAAGTTGATGAGGATAAAAGTTTTCCCTATCAAGTAAATCAACTTTTCTCAATAATTCACGTGCTTCATTATATGCACGATTCTTTTCCATTTTTTTAACTTTAATAGGAGCTAAAGTAATATTTTCAATAACAGTATAATTTTCAAAAAGATTATAACCTTGAAAAACAATACCTATTTTTTTTCTTGCTTCTTTTATATTTTTTTTTGAATCAAGTTTTATACCGTCAATAAAAATATTTCCAGAATTTATAGTTTCCAAAGCATTAAGTGTTCTTAAAAAAGTACTTTTTCCACAACCTGAAGAACCAATAATACCAACAATTTCTCCTTTTTTTATTTCAAGGTTAATATCTTTTAAAACACATAAATTTTTATTGTAAAACTTATTTAAACTCTCAACTTTAATCATCATAACAACATTAAAACAAAAGCCAACAAATAAATCAAATGTTAAATTTTAATAAGTATAGTATAGTTTAATAATTTGCAAAGACAAATTTTTGAAGTAAAATGTTAGGTAGTAATAAACTTGAGGGATTTTATATGGAATTTTTTCGTAAACACCAAAAAATAATCGTATCAATACTTGCTTTATCATTCATATTTTGGACAATAGCACCATTAGCAATTGCTTTAATTTCACAATTTGGAAATTAAATATAAAAAAATAAAATATAAAAAACGAGTATGAGAAATAAAAAAAGTGTGGGAATAAAAATAATAAGTTTGATTCTGATATTAGTTATTACAGGATCAAATTATAGTGTTCATGCAACAAGTTATAATCAAATCATAAAAAAACATAAAGAAACAAAAGCTAAAATTCGTAATTTAAAATTCTTAGAATCTCGTGAAACAAATAAATTGTATAAAAATCAATTAAAACTTGAAAAAACTCAAAAAAATCTGCTCAGCTCAAAAGAACGTTATAAACAAGTTCAAAAGCGTCTTGAAAAAGCACAATTTGAATATAATCAATTAATGTATGATTATTCTATATATGAATCGCTTGCTACAAATAGAATAGTTAAAATATTCAAAAATCAACGTGGAAGTATGATGGATTTTTTATTATCTTCGAATGATTTTAATGATTTTTTAGATAGAATATATTTCCAAAAAGTAATAGTTAGACAAGATCAAAAACAACTTGAGAACCTAAGGCAAAGTGCAATAAGAGTAAATCAACTTAAAATTCAGATTGATAGAGAAAAACAATATTTAGCTCAAACAATTAATACAATAAATAAAGAAAAACAATTCATCTCTAAAGCTATAAATCAAAATGAAAATATGATAAATAAGCTCAAAACAGATAGAAAAGCTTATGAAAAAGCTGAAAGAGAATTGGCATACCAAAGTCAAAGACTACAAAAAATGCTAGCAAGCTCAAAAACATCAAATGTTAAGCTCGCAACAGGTTTTATATGGCCACTTCGTGGTCCAATTACATCACCGTTTGGATATCGCATTCATCCTATATTTAAAACTCGTATATTTCATAGCGGAATCGATATAGGAGTTCCAATGGGAACACCTGTTAAAGCCTCAAACTCAGGTCGTATTATATATGTAGGTTGGTATGGTGGATATGGAAAAGTTGTCATAATTGACCACGGTCAATATAATGGCAAAGCAGTATCAACATTATACGCTCACTTATCAAGTTATAATGTAAGAGTCGGACAAAAAATAAGTCAAGGGCAAAAAATAGGAAATGCTGGGTCGACAGGTTATTCAACCGGACCTCATTTGCATTTTGAAGTTAGGGTTAAAGGACAAGTACAAAATCCTTTAAGTTACATCTAAATTTATTAAGGGACAAAATATTTAAATGAACTTTTTATATAATCTTATTTTAATAATATTAACATTATCAATTTTTAATTTACATCCTGCTTTTGCACAAACACAAAAAAATGAAGTTAAAGATGTTCAAAATGCTAAGATTATCCCTGTAAAAAATTTTCAGGAAAAATTAAATATTAACGCGATGAATAAAACACCTCAGCCAAGAAAAAGTGGTATAAAGTCTAAATTTAATAATTTTAAATTTAGAAAAAATAAAGATAAAACTCTACAAGTTAATGATGAAACAAAAAAGAAATTTAATATAGAAGATGATAAAATAGAAAAAACAATAGTCAATGCACAAGTTACAAAAAATAAAGATGAAAAAAATACTAAAAATCAAAGAAGAAATTTTTTTAAACGAAATAAAAAAGATAACAATAAAAAAGTAAAAAAGGAGAATACAAATGTTGATATAACTTCTGAACGTATGGATTATGATCCTAAAACTGAAAACATTATAGCAAGTGGTAATGCACGTGTATATTTTGCTAAAGAAGATACAACATTATATGCTAATAAGATTGTATTTAACCATCAACATAATAAAATAACAGCAAAAGGAAAAGTGAGGATGGTTAAGAACGGCAAATGGGTATATGGTGACTATATAGTAGTTGATTTAAATTTTGGCAATTCGCTTATTGAAAATCCTATTACAAAAGACGATAAAATTACATTAAATGCTCAATATGGAAATATGAGCGAAGATAAAATAAAAGGTTATTGGGGGAATATAAAATTTAATGATAAAACAGCTATAGCACTTCAAACAAGAACTTTTGGACGATATTTTCCTCTTGAACAAGAATTTCAACAAGATATGGTAGATAAAGACGATAAAACTTTAAAAAACAATTCATTTACATTAAAAGCAAAAACTGTTATTATAGATAGGTTTAAAGAACATGATACAGCTAAATTAAAACAAGCATCTATTTATCGAAACGGTGAGCACTTAACAGGAATTGGCGATATTGAACTTATTACAGATAAAGATCAGAATTATGTTGAATTATCAGGACCTGAATTAGGCAGTGAAAATCAACTTGGTATGTTTTTAGGTTATGGATTTGTTTTTAAAATGCCAAAAGGCTCAACTTTAAAAGTGGCACCTATTGTCACTCAAAAAAGTGAATTCGGACTTGGATTTATTTCAAGATTTTTAAGTAAACGTAACCGTGTTGAGTTTGGTTATGGGACATCGAAAGATAAAATAATTTTGGATGGGGAATATAAAATAAATGGTGATTGGACTTTTGATTATGGTATAAATTCATATAAAGATGATGGATTTATGGGAGCAAGAATGCCTGAATTAATTGGAGAATTAAGATACAAGAAAGAATATAAAATACCTGAATTATCAGCTAATTTTTCACACGAATTAAAAGCGGGTATTGCTCGTGATTATAATTGGGATGAATCAAGTGATAGAAATTTTAGTACATTCCGAGCAAAATGGCAAGCACAATTATATAAAGAACTTTTTACATATGTATATAGTGATGATATAGATGTACAAATTGGATTAATAGGTCAGACATCTCTTGGATTATATGGGACTGGGGATACTCAGGCAGTTGTTCGTTTTGCACCTACAATATCACATAGGTTTAAACGTTGGCATTCACGTGTGAGTTATTATATGTCAGGGATAAAAGACGATTCTCCTTTTGACTTTGATAAATATCGTTATGGTAAATCAGCTTTAGAGTTTACACAATCTCTTGCATTGTGTAAATATCTATCAATAGCCTACCGTGGAGTTTATGTTTTAGATGGTGAAACCTATGATAATGAAAGGATGCAGGAAAATAGATTTTATATATCAGTTGGACCCCCTAATGCAAAATTTAGCATAGGGTATGATTATTTGAGAAAAAATACTTATTTCGATATCTCTATGTTAATAGGGTCTGAAAAATCAGGAGTAGATTTTGAATATCTTGAAATGAACGATATTGAAAAACAAAAGAAAAAAAATAAATTTAGATGGTTTAAACATAAAACAAAAAATAAAAAAATTGAAATATTATAATGTTTGTAACAATTATTTAATAAATTACTACATTTGTTAAAGTTTTGAAAAAAATAACCCGATAATATCTTCGTGTAAAGATATCAGGGGAACAAAATTTATGACACCTAATATTCCAAGTAGTTTTAACAAGCCATATACTAGTTTATATACAAATGACTCAAATAGTTCAAATTATATACCTGCAATGCATCAAAGTAACATTGATAGTTATGAAAGCAAAAATAAAAAGACTTGTCGTGTTTAATTGACAAATGTAAAGGACAATCTCCGATCCAAATAAGTACATTAAAAGCAGATACTGCTCCAGGAGTTAATAAGGTTCTTGGTTGGGATGAGATATATGGTCTTGATGATGTAAAAAAAGAATTTGATGGTTGGTTTGACAAGAAAACTCCAGCCGAAAGGGAACCTGGCTTTTTGCTTGCAGGTCCTGGGGGATGTGGAAAAACCACTTTGCCTTATGCCTTAGCCCAAAAAAAAGAAACAGATGTTTATACTTTACGAATTGGCGATAAAGGAGTCACAGTTGATAATATAAAAGCTATAATTGACGAATTGAAACTTGAAGGTTTAGCACGTCAAAAAGAAGATAAACCGCCTATAATATTATTTATAGATGAAGCTGATGCAATGATACCCAATAGAAAAGCTGTTGATTTAATGGCAAATGTGTCAAATAGCACTGAAAGAACAACAACATTATTAAATGCTATGCAGAATTTATCAAATTATGGTATTTGTTGTATAGCAGCAACAAACAATCCTGAAAATATAGATCCTGCTATGAAACGTGCTAGCGGTAGATTTAAACAAATTGATATTGACATGCCTGATAAAGATGCTGTTATTAAGTATATTACAGCTAAGTTTACAGATTTATCATCCAACGCTGAAGAAATAGCAAACAAGTTTATGCAAGGAAATAAGTCGCAACTTTCATTTGCAAATATAGACGGGGTCTTAAAAGAATGGAAGCAAAAGGTATTAAAAGGAAAATCCAATGTTGATAATGATGAGTTAAGCGAACTCGACAAAATGATTCAACGGAAAAAGAAACAAATGGATGCAAAACCACTTGAAAGTGGATTGACACAAATTGGCCAATCATTAAACGATATAAAAGACGCAATCCAAGCTTTAAAGGATGAGGGCACAAGTAAAAAACTTGAAGAACTTATAGGATTTATAAATAAGAATACAGAACAAAATGGAGAAGTTGTTAATGGTTTTAATACTGCACTTAATGAATTACAAACAGCAATGAAACATATAGCAAATATAGCGGAAAGCAATCAGGATCTAGGAAATAAGTATTTAGAACTAACAAAAAGTGTTGCAAGGGCTTTGGAAGGAATTAAACAGCCATTAGATAATTTAGGAACATTACCTACGACTATAGAGACATTAACTGGTGCTATAAACTCATTAAAAACAAAAGAAGATGAACTTAAAGCATTACTTGAAACACTCAAAAATGACATGCCTGAAGGTGGCTCACAAAACTACAAAAATAGTATAAATGCAATTAATAAGAGTATTCTTCAAATAAGGGACGTTCTTCAAACCAGACTAAAAGAAGCTTATAGAAAGAGCTTACCTAATTGGTTTTGCAATTGCGAGCTCTATCTCAATCCGAAAAATAAACCTACTTATGAGCACGGTAATAGCAGTCCTTATTCAAATTTGCATTATTGGCTTTTCACCCCACGAAATTGCAACACTAGTAGAAACATATATAGTAGTGTTCTTACAAATATAGCATCACGCATATTAAAAGCAATAAACCCAAATGCAACCATATCTTTTAGTTATCAGAGTGTTCCTTGCACCTCTTATGGCATATTTGTAGGGAATAATACTAACTTTGTGGATACAATATGGAACAGGTTAAACACGAAGCCCAATTTTAAAAAAATGCAAGACCTTGGTCTCGATAAATTATTTCCTAAGATATTAGATGGATATTCGTTTAAAGAAATATACACAAATGAAAGTATATTGCAAGGATGGAAAATTCAAGACCAAGGCGGCGGCAAATTTTATTTAACAAATGAAGAGCCCGATTATAAAGAATGTGATGATAAGACTCAGCTAACTGTTGATACAATAGAAGGGTTTGATAAGTTAGATGATAATACAAGAAAAACGAAAATAGAAGAGATAATAAAAGAAGGAATGAAAGACTTGATAGATACTGTTTTTGATGCTTGCTGGGATGGCATATTAAAAGGAACGAATACTGAGATAATAAAAAAACAAAAATAACCTACGTCCGATGGGAATTGAACCCATGACCTCAGGTTTCGGAAACCTGCACTCTATCCAACTGAGCTACGGACGCATTTGCAAACTTATATTAAATTAAACCATAAAAACAAATGATTATAAACAAGCATGGATACTTTCCATTATTGCTTTATAATCATCTTCATTTAAAGTAGATATAGCCTTCATCGCAGCTTGAAGTTTGTATGATTTTTTATCATACCATCTTCTTTTTTTCTCATAATTATATAATCCCAAAACACGATTCAAACCCAAACTTAACTCCGGTTGGGGTTCTTCTTTATGAAAATCCCTTAAAGCTTTAGCTGCACTTAAAATATGACCTGCGATTTGATTTTGCAACTCAAAATCCATCTTGCTCATAATTTCAATCGTTTCGGCAATTTTATCATGCTTGTCATACCACCTCTTTTTCATATCAAAAATCCCTTCCATATCGAAATTATATTAATTTAATTATATTATATGGCTTAAAAAATGCAAAATGTAAATTTTTGTTAAATCAAGTATATAAAAAGTCAATATTTTTTAATCAAAATACTTATAATAATTAAGAGTATTTTAAAAATTTTGGAGTTAAATACAAAATAATGATTGATCTAAACATAAATTTATATATGTTAACCCAACTTTTTAATATCCCAGCTTCACGTTTAAAAGCTTATGAAAATAAATCTATTGAAGAAATTATTGATTTAGAAGCAGCATCTGGGAACAAAAAAGCACAAGAATTTGACAAAGAAATTTTACAAAATCCTCAAAAAATGATTGAGTTTTTTAAACTCGATAATTATGAAAATAAAACTGCAATATTAGAAAATCTTAACTCAACAGATTTAAAAAATATTCTACCAATGCTTGAAAACGAACAACTTATTGTCGGATTGAATTTCTATACAAAAGATACTTTATTTGATTTAATGAAAGAATTGCCTAAAGAAGAATTAACAAAAATGATGTTTAATAAATTTTCGCCTGAAAAATTTTTGTCACTTACAAATGAAAAAGAATTAAATAAATTTTTTGATAGTAATAAGGTTAAAAAAGAAGATATGGTAAAACATTTGGATAAAATACCAGATGAAATATTGTTTCAAATGTATGAAACAATTACTGGTATGCCAATTGTTGAACCAAATAAAGATGAAGTCATTAATAATATTTCAAATTTAAATGATAATGGATTTAAACGTGCTATGAAAGCTATGGAACCTTTGGGCAAGATGTCTATGATTTTTGAAATGGGCAGGATAAAACCTGAAATTTATGAAGAATTCTCACCTGAAGCTTTAACTAATCCCTATCGAGAACTTGATAAAGAAGAAATTATTTCAAATATGGCAGTACTTGAACAAAAAAATCTTATTAACATGGTAACTCAATTGCCTGATGATCTAATGGCAATTGTTGCTTCACAAATCGATACAACTGAATTCGCAAAGTTGTTGTATGAAGATTTCCGTGAAGTCCTTTCAAAAATTGGACTTGGTAATGTTTAATTATATAATATAAAATAACTTAGTCTAATTTATATTGGTTGTGTCTTGTTAAATATTGCTAAATCTGCTAGAATAATAAAAATTATAAAATTTAGCGGAACAATAAAATGCATTTAAAAAAAATTAACGTTTTAGGTTTTGATGTTGATATTATTAATTTTCATGATGCACTTGAGTTGACAATTCAAAGACTTCAAGAAAATAAAAATACACATATTGTTACTATAAATCCTGAAATTATTATCGCTGGTAATAAAGATTTACAGTTAAGAACAATACTTAAATCCGCAGACTTAACAATCCCTGATGGTGTTGGAGTTATGCTCGCTTTAAAATTAAGCGGGATAAAAAATGCTCCAAGAATCCCAGGCGTAGATTTTGCGTTCAACCTACTTAAAGAATCAGTTAAGTTTAATTATCCTATTGCTTTAATTGGGGCAAAAGATGAAATTCTTGATAAAACTTGCAAAAATTTAAAACTTAAAATACCTGATCTGAATATCGCTTATTGTCATAATGGCTTTTTCGATACAAATGAAGAAAAAATTATACAAAAAGAAATCGTAAAAACCTCTCCCAAAATCTTGCTTGTTGCAATGGGTGGAAAAAAACAGGAAATGTTTATAAAAAATATAAAAGATAAAATAGAAGGTTGTGTATTTATTGGTGTGGGTGGAAGTTTTGATGTTTGGTCAGGATATATTAAAAGAGCTCCTATAATCTTTCAAAAATTAGGACTTGAATGGTTATACCGAGTTGTTTCACAGCCAAGCAGATTTAAACGAATATTCCCCACTTTGCCAATGTTTTTAATAAAGGTTATAATAAGTAATATGTTAAAAGAAAGTAGTGGTATAAATTAATGCTAAAAAATGAGGTTTGTTTAACAAATGATGAAAAACAAAAATTAATATCAATGGCGAATGAAATTCGTATTGATATTTTGAAGATGGTGTATAATGCAAAAAGTGGACACATAGGCGGTGCCTTTTCATCAGTTGAATTATTACTTACATTGTTTTCTAAAAGCTTAAACCACAAAAAAAAGAATGATGTCGATTTTTTTTATCGTGACAGGTTTATTTTGTCAAAAGGGCATGCAAGTGCTTTATATTATGCCATTTTAGTACAATTCGGATATTTAAAAAAAGAAGAACTTTTAACTTTCCGTCAATTAGGTTCAAAACTACAAGGACATCCTTCCAAAAAATTCTTAGACTGCATTGAAATATCCACAGGCTCTTTAGGACAGGGTTTATCTATTGCAAATGGCGTCGCATTAGGATTGAAACTTGATAAAAATGAATCATCAAAAGTTTTTGTTTTGCTCGGTGATGGTGAACTCCAAGAAGGTAGTGTTTGGGAATCTATTATGAGTGCATCTCATAATAAATTAAATAACATTATTGCAATTGTTGATAAAAACAATTTACAAATCGATGGTAAAACCGATGATGTAATGTCACTTTCAAATTTAAGCCAAAAATTCGAAAGTTTTAATTGGAATGTTTATGAGATTAATGGACACAATTATGACCAAATTTATCAGGCTTATGAAAAAGCTAAATTATCAAAAGAAAAACCAACTTGTATTATAGCTAATACACAAAAAGGCTACGGCGTTTCCTTTATGAACGGTAATAAAGATTGGCATGGCAAAGCACCAAATGTTGATGAATATAATAAAGCAGTAGAGGAGCTTAGGTAAACAAATTATGGAAAATATTTTAAATGATAATGAAAATAAACAATCAATGAGAAATATTTATGGAGAAATACTTGCATCATTTGGTGAAAAAAGAAAAGATATAGTTGTTTTAGATGCTGATTTATCAAGTTCTACCAAAACAAACATCTTTGCAAAAAAATACCCTAATAGATTTTTTAATGTTGGTATTGCAGAACAAAATTTAATAACACAAGCTTGTGGACTTAGCCTAACAGGCAAAAAAGCTTATGTATCATCTTTTGCAATGTTTGCAACAGGTCGTGCGTGGGAACAAATAAGAAACACTATGTGCTATAACGATTTAGATGTAAAAATTGTCGCAACACATTGTGGATTAACAGTCGGCGAAGATGGTGCCTCTCATCAAGCTTTAGAAGACATCGCCATTATGAAAGCTATTCCTAATATTATGATTTATTCACCTTGTGATGCCTATGAAACAAAAAAAATACTCGAATTTTCTTTATCATACAATAAGCCTATGTATATTAGATTATCACGATGCGACGTTTATGATATCTTAAATGAAAAAAATAATTTTAACCCATATAAAGCTTGTAAATTATTGAATGGAAATGATGCAACAATTATTTCAACAGGTGAATTTACTTATAATGCAATTAAAACTGCAAAAATATTAAAAGAAGAAGAAAATTTAAATATTGAAGTTATCCATATTGGAATGATAAAGCCAATTGATAAAGAAAATATAATTGAAATAGCAAAAAAACAAAAACCTATATTTACTTTGGAAAATCATTCAGTTATTGGCGGGCTCGGATCATCTGTTTGTGATGTTATATGTGATTCAAATTATCCTTGTCGCGTTATAAAATTTGGAGTTAATGATATATATGGTCAATCAGGAACTGTTGATGAATTACTTAAATATTACCATTTAACTCCAAAACAAATTGCAAATGAAATAAAAAAATATTTAGTATAAAATATAAATATAAATGATATTTAGAAAATATAGGTTAGTTAAAATTTAAAAAATATGATAAAATTAATCAATGTATCAAAAAAATATAAAAACACGTATGCACTAAAAAACGTAAATTTAAATATTAATGCAGGAGAATTTGTATTTTTAACAGGTGCATCAGGAGCTGGTAAATCAACTTTAATGAAACTTTTATATCGTGAAGAAACTCCTTCAAATGGTGTTGTAACAATTGGGAATGTTAACGTTGCTAATTTACCAAATTATAAAGTTCCTAATTTACGTCGGTGTATGGGGATAGTATTTCAAGATTATAAATTGCTTCACAATCAAAGCGTATATGACAATGTAGCTTATGTTATAAGAACACTTGGTTATAGCTCAAAAGAGATAGAAGCACGAGTATTAGGTGCTTTGAAAATAGTTGATTTGGATAATAAAATAAAAGCCAAAGCAAATGAACTTTCAGGTGGTGAACAACAACGAGTATCAATAGCACGTGCAATTGTAAATGGTCCACCTTTACTTATAGCTGATGAGCCAACTGGTAATTTAGATCCAAAAAATTCACTTGAAATTATGCAAATTTTGGAACAAATAAATTTAAAAGGAATTACATTAATTATTTCGACACACGATAAAGCAATGGTTAATCATTTTCGAAAAAGAGTAATAACTTTACAAAATGGTGAAATAATACGAGATGAGTTAGGCGGTACGTATGAGTAATACACGAAATACAATAAAAAAACACGTAAAACCTCATATTCCAAAAGATATTATAACCGAACTGAGAATAATATATCGTATAATAATGGAAGCATTATATAGCATAAAACGTACAGGTTGGGTTAATTTAGCAATAATATCAACACTTGTTGCAATTCTTACTATATTTGGAGCATTATTTAGAACATCAATATCAGTATCAACATTTGCACAGGCTATTGGTAATTCATTACAATTATCGGTATATGTAAAACCACAATACGATACAAGATTATTAGCTGAATCTATTTCTCGTCTTGATAATGTAAAATCAACTAAAATTACACCCAAAGAAATATCATGGAATAAATTAAGAAAAGAAATGGACATGCCAAATATAAAAAACCCACTTCCTGATACTATTCATGTGCAAATTGACGAACCCAAAAATCTTGATATTGTTTTTCAAAAAATTAAAACATTAAATGGGGTTGAAGATTTAAATTATGCAAAGGATATAGCACAAAAAATGGAAATATTTAATTCTGTTGTTAGAACTGTCACAGTTATTGTTATAATTATATCAGCTATCTTAACAATAACAATAATTAACAATACAATTCAGCTTGTTATTCAATCAAGAAAAGATGAAATTGAGATAATGCGGCTTATGGGTGTAAGTAATTGGTATATAAGAACTCCACTAATACTTCAGGGTGCAATATATGGATTTTTAAGTGCAATTATATCTCTTATGCCAATGTCAGCAATACAAAATGGGCTAAATAATGTTCATCACTTTTTTATGATTCCCGCACCTATATTTGCTGATAAGTTAGTTTCAGTTGCGATTTTTATTTTAGCAATAATATTCGCTTCCGGCGGTAGTATTTTATCAATCAAAAAACATATTCAGGTATAAATAAAATGAATAATAATATGCAAAATATAATAAATAAATATGATGCTCTTCCTGCTATGCCAAATGTAGTTATAAAGGCATTAAATATAATAAAGTCTGAAAGTTCAGGTTTAAAAGAACTTGCAAAAATTATATCATATGATCATGCATTAACAACTCAAGTATTAAAACTTGTAAATTCTGCATATTATGGACTTCCAAAACAAATTACATCAATACAAAATGCAATATCACTTTTGGGATTTAATGAAATACGTAAAACAGTTATTGCAATAACATTAAAACCAATGCTTACATCTAGAGGTGGAAGAGATTTATGGGAACATTCGATAATTTCAGCAATAGCTTGTGAATTTTTAGCAAAACAAGTTAATATAATAAAACCTGAGGATGCTTTTATTGTTGCCTTCTTACATGATATTGGAAAAATTGTATTAAATCATTCTTCACCAATTGCATATAATAAAGTAAAAACTCTTATAAGTGAAGGAAATAATATACTTGAAGTAGAAAATTTATTAATTGGATCAACTCATACTGATATTGGTTTTAAACTCGCAAAAAAATGGCAACTACCTATTATTATTGCAAATTGCATCAAATATCACCATAATCCAATACAATCATCAATATCTAATGTAGTTGCTCTTGTAACATATGCTGATATAATTGCTCATTGCGATTATACTAATAAAAATATTGATAATATAAAAAAACTTATCCGACTTGAAAATAATATGACTGATGTTTTGTCAGATATAATTTTTGAACAAGCTTCAAAATTAATTGAAAGTTTAAATTAAGCTTTTAAATATTTGGTATTGCTTTGTTTATTATTCATAACGGTCGGATCTTCTTTTATCATTTGTCTTACTGTTTTTTCATTTAGTTTAGGCAAGCCTATACCTAGCAATAATGGAACAAATAAAAATGTAGATAAGAAATCAAAAAAACTATTCATAAATTTAGCTTTTCTAACATAATTATTATCACTTTTTGCGAATAATTCTGTTAGGGATTTTAAATGAATTGTTTTTTGAGAATCATTATTTATTTTCTTGAACATATTTGCAATATCAACTTTTGAAGCTTTTTCAAAATCAACTGCACCATTTTCTGGTTTAAAATTTTTATATAAATCAGCGACTAGTTTTTTTAATTTTTTATCAGAAGAAAAAAACTTTTTTGCATCTCCGCCATTATCATTTAAGAATTTTGAAAATCCATAAAAACCTTCTTTATAATCATCAATTTTACTATATTTAGACACAAGCTGAGCACTTGATAATATATTTGTTTTTCCAAAAGGATTGAATAAATTTATAGTTTTTACAAAAGAATTAGCTTTATGATTTCCTTGAAGTAGAGCATATCCTGATTTTTTAGCAGATAAAGCAGACATTATATTTCTCAAAGAAAACGATCCCATCATCATAACAATAATAGTTGTCACATCTCTTTGTAGAATTTCTGCACGTTCAGTATTATCCCTTGCTTTTATTAAACGTGGAATTAAAATAGCTCCAGTTGACACAAGTCCTAAAGCTAAAACGGGCATTGATATTCCTGAATATTCTATTTGCTGATTAAGTTTGTGCAAAAAACTATTTGGATTTGCTCCAAAACCAAGATTAAATGATTTATTTTTAACATTTTGTTTTATATTTCTAATATTATCAACATTTTTTTGAAAACTATTTACTTTCAATGAAGAACCTCCTTTTTTAAGGATTCATTTGTTAGATTTTGAGAACTTATTGGTGTCGACTCATTTTGTGATTTTAGACCTGCCAAAGCAGGATTTTCTTTATTACTCATATAAAGTTTAGGAAGAAAAGAAACAACTGCCATCGTTCCTACTGTCATAAAAATATTTAAAAATACACGAAACACACTTCTTGTTTTATTAAAATTCTTTGTAAATTTACTTGCATCAAAAGAATTTACTGATTTTTTTATACTATTTGACATATCTTTTGTATAATTTTCGAGTTCATCAAAAAACTTATGAATATTACGATTATATTTATTAGCTTTACCTATCGTTACTTCCACAAAGTCTTTTGAAGAATCTTCTTGATTTTGCTTAATTATTTTTGAAATATCATTACCTAATTTATCAAGTATATCATCTTTTGTATTTTCTTGTGCTTTATTAAAAAGTTTTTTAAAAAATCCTTTTTTAGGAGCATTTAAAGCATTTTCGAATCTTTGAGCAAATTCTTTAGCTTTTTCGTTTATATCTTTTCCTTTGTAGTTTGCATTTTCAAGTATATTTATAAAAGTATCACTATAGAATTTTGAGCTAATACCTTTTTCATCTTTCAAATTTTTAGCATTTTTTAAAGAGTCAGCTAAAACGTCACTTAAAGCATTTATAATGTTTAAAGAAACTTCTCCTGCTTTGTGTTTTATTGTTGCTGTTTTTAAAATAGCAGCAGGAACTAAGAACAAAGAAGGACCTGTCACAAATTCACGGATAGCAACCTCAGCTGCATGGGCATAATTAAGATGTCCCAATTCTTCTTTATTTCGCCCAAGAGCAGTTATTGTTCTTGGGATATTCGTACCCAAATTATCTTGAATTGTAAAAGAAGCTGCCAAACCGCCTCGTTCAATAGCATCCATAGTGGCAACAACAATATTATCAAATCCTTTGAACGAAGTTTTATCGTCTTTTTTTGATTTATTATTTTGTGTCCCACTATAATTTAAATTTCCGCAAAAATTATTTCGACTTATTTCCATATACATTCCTTCACTACCTATTTAAAACCCTTAAAAAAAAAATTTGCTAGTATAACTAGCAAATGTTAACTTTTTTTTACAAAAATATAATGCATATTGGATTTTTCTTTAAATTGTAATACAATAGATTATAGTTTCTTTGGGACATTGGCACAGTTGGTAGCGCACAACACTGGCAGTGTTGGGGTCAGGGGTTCAAATCCCCTATGTTCCAAATAAATGATTAATAATTTTATTATTGCGTTAATCTTTTAATCCATTCTGTACCGAATTTTTCTAAACCTCTGTTTGCCCAATTGAAATAAAGATTAAGTTTTGTTTTAACACCTTGAGGTAAGTTTCTAAAAGCATTCATTACGTTTGCAAAAGATGTGCGGAGGTTGCACTCAGAAATCTTTATCTTATCACTACCAGAACCATTCTTACAATATTCATTTCTGGTAGATTCATATTCATAATATTTAACTACTACATTGGGTATCTCGTTTTTTATAGATAACAAGCTATTTTTTCCCGCCTTGTATTTCTCTAATTTGGAGTTTATCAAGTTTGTTCTAGCGTCTTTTATCTTATTTCTAATTTCTGTTTTAAGGTTTGTTATATGTGTATTGATAGCATTCTGTAAAGTTTCGTCGAATGATTCTATATAGACTTCATCCTCTTGAAGTTTAACTTGAAGATCTTGACCATAATTGCTAGATACATAAAAATTTGTCATATCTTTTTTATAATTATAAAGATTGGTAATTAGCTCTGATACTTCAGCAAATAATGCAGATTTGTTTTCGGGGTTTTCTGAAACACATTTTTTATATCTATCTAGTGTATCTTTAATCTGACTATAACTTGGGTCTAAGTCTTTTTCGAATAACGGTTCTAGCCTTGATATTGCACGATCCATATTATTTCTCTGATTCCTAATTATGCTATACATTCTTCTACATAATTCTTCGTCATCAACATACTTTTCTAGAGTTTGATCATTTTTATTAAATTCTTTTAAAACGCTTCTGTTTTGAACATTTTCTTCTATATTTTTAACTGATTTTAATATACTCTTACGAGATTCGTGCTCCTTCAATGCATTAAATAATTCCGTTACGCCTGAGCTTTCATATATATGTCTGGCATTATCAATCATCTCTTTTTGGTTTTCACGAGTCATATTTTTAAAGTCAACATATTGCCCAAGCTCAGATATTTTACTATTAATAAAGGATTTATCAGAGGACGAAAAGTCGGGATCTGCCATTAATTTGTCTAATGCATTCAAATTAGTTTCCGGATAATTATCCAAAGAATTATTTATTTCTTTAAGTGCATTTAAAAATATATAACTTTCAACTTTTGGGTTTGTTGATAACTCGTCAATCTGTTTTGAAAGTTCTATAGTATTTCTACCAAAAGCTTTTGCTTGTTCTAATTGACTCTTTAATTGTTCATACGTTTTAACATCGCTATCATTTTTTAATCCTATAATTAAATCATTAATTCTTGGCATAAGAATACTGTCACTTTGTTTGTTCATTTTTTCTTTTAAACTTTGCATTAATACAATTTGAGATTCATACACTTTAATTTGCTCATCGAGCTCAGCTGTAGTGTTAATTTTTGCTTCTAATTCAATAAATGTTTCTTCATCAGGTATTTGTCCTGCTATTTTTCTCATATCTTCTCTTGGTATAATATATTCTAACAAATGTTCAAAACACTCATCAATTTTAGTTCTATTTCCTGTTGTTTCTAAATCTTCTTCACTCACATTTTTTAAATCTTCTTCACTCAAATTTATCTCTGTTAGATATTGCAACGTTTCTTTTGCACCCTTCTCATTAATCAAATATTCTGGTAATAATTGAACTATATGGAGAAATTTATTTTCTTCAGAACCTTGAGATAAAAATTTGTTTAAAGATAAACCTGTTTTTGTCTTACAATACTCGTTAAGTTGTGCTACAATTTTTTTTGCTTGTACTTTTCGACCAGTTTCTGTTCCTTTGTCTTGGGAATAAAATGTACCATATGGCACACCACATACTTCTTCAAATCCACTTAATATTTGAGTTATATGTGCTCCTCTTTCCTTTGCATGTGAGTAATAACTTTTTTGATCTTTTTTCGAAGCAATATATTTAGCATTAAACCCACTCTCATCTTCCACTAATGCTTGAGCTTGACCTGATAAGATCGTTCTATCAGGAAAAAATCTCAAAAGACCTTGAGTATAATGTGTTAATTCATGACGTATCATAGACCTCAAGAACTTGCCTTTGCCAACCTTTTCATCATGTAACAGACGATCTAAATTGTTCCAGTCTGTGGCATAAGATGCAAGTCCAATAGCATTAAAATGCTCGTTAAAAAAACCTCCAGCTCCACTGCGGTGTGGA
The DNA here is from genome assembly GCA_944325065.1 of Candidatus Gastranaerophilales bacterium. GTDB lineage: Bacteria > Cyanobacteriota > Vampirovibrionia > Gastranaerophilales > Gastranaerophilaceae > UMGS1477. The sequence goes on from CALUYS010000009.1 coordinate 61,271, forward strand.
AAACATACATCAACGGCTCTATGGTTCCTAAGATTTTCAAGCCCAGCACCTTTCATTATTTCGTTTTTATATACATCATTAAACATCTTAAGAATTTCACATAAATTCAGAATTTCTTTATGACTACCCATAGGATTTATTTTATCTTGTACAACATGATTTATAAGCTCTAATTCCGATTGTTTATCTTTAGCTGATAATGCAACAACTTCCTGTTTAACACTGTCAATATGGGTGGCATAAAAATTTTCACCAAAAATGTTTTGCATGATTGACTCTTTAATACCTTTTTCGATTGGTGGATTTGGTTTCCCGTTGAACATATTCAACAAAAAGTTTAGCTCATAACTTGTCACGTTTGCAAGAGAGTTTTCACATGCATATATTATTAAATAGTCATCTGAAATTAAACTTTTTTTTAAGCCGTCTTTCTTTTTATTTTCAAACCAAGCTTCTTGATCAGGATTAAGATTAGGGACATTAACACTTTTTCTTGCTACACTTGTACGTACATCAGTATTTACGCTTGTCCTTCAAGGGTGCTGTATTTTTCCAATCATAATTTATATCTCCTATTATAAAAATAACTACAATTATAAAAACAATTGTAAAAAATATTTACTATTATTGCAGTATTTTTATTTTTTTACATTTCGTTACATTTTATAAACGGTGAATTTAAGGATTAATCTTAACAATATGAATTTTGAACACTTGTTCAGATGGAATATAAAGTAAGTTTTTTTCATATTTAACCATAAATATTAAACAGCTTGATTATTTGCCTTTTATTCTTTTTAATTATATTTTATATGCTTCAAAACGAACTAATTTTTATTCATTTATTTGCTTCTTTGATGCTTAAATCAATATCTCCTCTATTTAAACGTCTTAATAATAAATACCATAATTTATTTTTTGGGTAAAATATCCATATTTTAAGTTATTTTTAATAAAATCTTGTACCCAACGTAATAATAGATATGGATTTTCTCGTTTATGTGATTCTTTCCACTTATTTTTTACTCTGATGTCTGTTTGAGAACCTATGTATTTACCTTTGTAATAAAGGGCTTCTGGACGATTTAATTCTCTTGATATCGTACTTGGGCTTCTGCCTAATTCTTTTGCTATTTTTCGTATTGATAATCCTTCTCCTTGAAGTATTGTTATTTTATTTTGTTCTATAAAATTTAAATGTTCTAAAATTGTTTCATATTTACTATTTCATTTTTCTTGCTATTCTAATTCTTTTTAGGTGATAGTATTACGATTACTTCTTGAATTCAGGCATTTAGATAATATTTTTAATGTAGTATTTATAAAAGTTTATAAAAATAAAAATATTATCCGACAATTCTAAAAACAGGGAGTTAAATGATGATTTACTTAATTCAGAATAATTTTAAAAATTTAACTTATTATCAAAATCTTCTTTTATCAAATGAAGTTAAGGAAAATCAAATAATAAGTCAAATTGATAGTTTTGGGATTGATAAGCAAATTGAAAATAATAATTTTTCGCATGTTTTTATAAATTCTTCGTATTATAATTTTTATACAAGTACAATATTTGAAAAAAATAAAAATATTAATGTAATAATTACAGACATAAATGAAAATCCAAAAACAATAAGACTTGTGTATAATAGAGATTTAAAATATATTGATAAATATAATGCAAAATATGAAATTTTAAATATTTTAAATTCTTTAAATAATATTAAATCTAATATTATTTAATTTAATTTAATTTTTGTTTATTTTTCGACTTTCTCTATGTTTTTTTGTAAATTGGATTATTTCATCTTCAATACTATTTATATTCTTTAAATAAATTATATATTTTGCTATATTAAGTTCATCTTTTAAAAGTTCTTTATAAAATTTGATTTGACTATCTTTTAGAAACATTAAGGAATTATTTGACATTTTTAAAGTTGCAGCTGATAGATTCATTTGATTATTATAAAAATTATAAATTCTATAATTACGTTTAATTTCAAACATTTTACAAGAATTTTGAGGTTTTGTGTTTGGTGGCATGATCTCTAGTGATTTTGACCCAGCTATACCATAAAATTCGACAGTAATTGAAGAATTTGGGGGTAATTTTATGCCATTATTGACCAAAAAAGTAACATATACATTAGAATCTATTACACTTAAATTGTTTATATATCCAACTTGTTTTCCCATAAATTTAACAGGTGAACCTACAGTAAGACCATCTACATCTTTCATAAAGATATAATACTGAGTGTTTTTTTGTATTTTAAAATTATATATAAAAATTGACAAAACTAAAATAAAAATTATAATAATGAACCATATTAAAAATTCAACAAAATAAGCTAAAATTTGTTTTTTTTTCATTTTTAATATTCAATTCCTTCTCTACCTTCAACACCTATATCCCAATAGTGTTTAATGGGATTAATTTCAGAAACAAGATGAGCAATATCAATTAATTCTTTTCTTGCATTTCGTCCTGTAATTACAATTTCTAATTCTTGTGGTTTATTTTTAATAGTATTTAAAACATCAGTTAATTTAACAAAATTTAAATCGATTACAATATTTAATTCGTCTAAAATAATTAAATCATAACAATTTTTTTGAATAGCTTTTTTTGCATATTCCCAGGCATATATAGCTTCATTTATATCTTCTTTAGTGGCATTATTTTTATAAACTACACGATTTAATCCGCTTTGTATAATTTTTAATTGAGATTTAATGTTATTGTTTAAATTACGAAAAGAAATAATTTCACCATAATCATTTCCTTGACCTTTTGCAAACATAATTATTAAAACTTTAAAGTTTCGACCTAAAGCTCTTAATGTCAATCCAAGACTTGCGGTTGTTTTTCCTTTTCCATTACCTGTATATATTTGTATATATCCTTTTTTTTCAAACTTTGGATTTATTAATTTATTTTTTTTACACATTTTTATGTTTTATTATTTAATATATATCATTTTAATTTTAACAAAAGATAAAGGAAATATCAAAATGGATATTCAAGAAAAAAAAGATATTCTTCGTAAAAATTGTTTAAAAATGCGGAAAAAACATAATCTCAAACTTATTTCATATAAAATTGTTAATAATATAAAAAATATTTATTATTTTAAATATGCTAAAAATATAATGATATATATGCCATTAAAATATGAAATAGATATTACTTCTTTGTTAAATATATCGGATAAAAACTTTTATTTACCCAAATGTGTAAGAGATGAAATAAAAGTTGTAAAATATGAAAAAAATATGCAGTTTATTAAATCAAATTTTAATGTTTTGGAGCCTGTTTCAAAAGATTATGTAGATATTTCAATTCTTGATATTGTTTTTATACCTGCATTATGTTGTGATTTAAATAAATATCGTCTTGGATATGGTTGTGGATTTTATGATAGATTTTTAAAAAAACTTAATAAAAGTACAATAAAAATAATTATTGCAAGTAAGGAAATGTGTTATTTGGAAATTCCTGTGACAAATTTTGATGAAAAAGCTGATTTTATTATTAATGAAGAAAATATTTTGTAACAATTTGTAAATTTTTTGATAACATAATGATTATCATTAAAATTATTCTACTTTATATATATAGAGAAGAAGCTTAATCAAAGGGTTAATTAAAAATAATGACAACAATTTCATCAACAAATTTTTTTAAAACTGGGCAAATTGATTCTTGTTATTGTTATCAATGTAATGAAAAACGAGAAATGCAAAATTCATCATCTTCAACTTCTGTTTGTGGAATTACTGAAGATGCTTGTTCGACATTGGATACTACAGGCAAATTAAGTTTTGATGATTTAAATGCGGATATTTTGGTAGATATTGCAATGGATGCTTATGATAGTTCGTTAAATGGAACAAATATAAAGAAATTAGCTGAAAGTAGTGTAACTTTAGCTAATTTTGATCGTTCGCAAGCTCGAAGTGATATTATGAATATGATTAATAATACTTTAAAATATCACACATATGAAGGTGAAAGTATAGCTAGTTATATAACAGAAGATACATTAAAATCATTGAATGATGTTCAATTAAATAATTTAATGAAAAAACTTCAAAAAATAGAGAAGAAAACAACTTTTGTTGATGGTAAAACGGAATATGGAATTACAGAAAATGATTTTTCAACAATTACATCATTTGCAAGTGAAGCTGCAAAATATGACAAACTTGTAGCTGCATTAGATAGAGAAATAGCAAGTGCAAAATTACCTGATATGCAAAAGAAAATTAGTGAAATTAAAAATGATTTAACACAAAAGAAAATAGGAGTGAATGCTGCAATAAATAGAATGAGTGATTTGGAAATTGATTTAACTGAAATAGCAAGTCCAAGTGTATCTCAAACTACAGTTCAATCGGCTTATTCACAAATAAGTGAAATATTAGAAGCTGATAAGATAAATACAGTAAATATAAAAACACTTCTTGTTTCTTTGGATGGTGACACTATAAAAGAAGTAATAAATAAATATGGAGTATCAAACTTCATAAATAAACTAAACACAGTAGCTGAAAATGAAAGACAACTTATTTTGGAATCAATGCATGTTAAATTATTAAGTTCATATGCAGATGAAGAACTTCAAGCTATTGTTGAAAGTGGTTATACAAGCGGTTCTTATATGGGTTATACAGTATCTGAAATAAAACGTGCAGCTAATGGTGACAATTGTTCTTCACCTAAGTTAAATCAAATTGGAGCAATATGTCGTGGTTATGAAAATATTAAGTTAAATTCAGCAGATGTAAGTGGTTATGAGAAAAAACAAACATCATCCCAATTAATAAATGATTTAAAATTGTTACTTGCTTAAGACTAAGATAAAGCTTTAATTATTTCATTTGTTATAAGTTCAGCACTATTTTGATTTTGTCCTGTAATTAAATTACCGTCAACAACAACGTGTTTTGTAAATGGAGGGTGTTTTTGATATTTAGCACCAAGTTGTTTTAATTTTGATTCAAGTAAAAATGGAACCATTTCAACTTTTTGTGCTATTTTTTCTTCTTCATTTGTAAATGAGGTTAAATTTTTATTGTTAAATAGCCATATATTATAATTGTCAATAGCTGGAATTAAAGCACACACGCCATGACATATAGCAGAAATAACTTTATTTTTATTATTAAATTCATTTAAAATTTCACATAAAGGTTCATAATATGCTAAATCAAACATGGGACCATGACCGCCTGGGAAAAAAATGGCATTATAGTTATTATAATCAATATCAACAAGTTTTTTTGTATTTTTTAAAACTTCTAAACTATTTTTCCAACTTTCATTTATATTCTTTGGGATACTTAAAGGGTCAATTGGTGCAACTTTGCCTAAAATACTTGCAACTTCTATATTAAAGCCTTTGTCTTTAAAAATTAAATAAGGAATCATGAACTCTTCAAGATAAACACCTGTTGGTGTTTTATCCTTAAATTCACTTGTATTTGTAACAACAATTAAAACATTTATCATATTATAGTTTTCTCCTTCAGCTAAGCATATTTATATTTATTTAATTTTAAACTTTAATATTAGGAAAAAACATTGATAAAATAACTTAATTTATTTTGTGTTATTATTTTATTTAAAATACAATAATTAATTTTTTGTTAATAATTAATAAAAATAATAAAAAAGATAGTATAAATAATATTGTAGACAAGGTAAAAAATTAGTAAAGAAGGAGGCACAAATTATGTCAATTAAACCATTGTATGACAAAATAGTAATCAAAGTTATTGATGATACACAACAAACATCAGGTGGAATATTTATACCTGATAGTGCAAAAGAAAAACCACAAAAAGGTGAAGTTGTGGCTGTTGGTGAAGGTAAGATATTGGATAATGGAAATCGTGAGCCAATGGATGTAAAAACAGGTAATATAGTTTTATTTGCTAAGTATTCAGGCAGCGATGTAAAAGTTGACAATGAAACATTTAAAATATTATCTGTTAAAGATGTATTAGGTATTATTGAATAGGTAAGAGAAAAAAGAGGTATATTAAAATGGCTAAAAAAATAATATTTGATGAAAAAGCTCGTAAAGCTTTATTAAATGGTATTGATGCTGTTGCAGATGCTGTTAAGGTTACATTAGGGCCAAAAGGTCGTAATGTGATATTGGAAAAAAGTTTTGGTACTCCACAAATAGTAAATGATGGTGTTACAATAGCTAAAGAAATTGAACTTGAAGATGGTTTAGAAAATGCAGGTGCTCAATTGTTAAAAGAGGTGTCATCACGTACAAATGATGTAGCAGGCGATGGAACAACAACTGCTTCTGTTTTGGCTCAGGCAATTGTTCGTGAAGGTATTCGCAACTTAACAGCAGGTGCTAATCCTGTTGGGATGAAACGTGGGATTGATAAGGCTGTTGAATTATCTGTTGAAAAAATTAAAGCTATGTCAAAACCTGTTAACTCAAAAGAAATGAGAGCCCAAGTTGCAACTATTTCAGCAGGTAATGACAAATTTATAGGTGAATTAATTGCAGAATCAATGGAAGCAGTTGGAACTGATGGTGTAATAACAGTTGAAGAATCAAAATCCTTTGGTACTGAGAAAAAAGTTGTTGAAGGTATGCAATTTGATAAAGGATATATTTCACCATATTTTGTAACTGATCCTGAACGTATGGAAGCAGTATTAGAAGATCCTTATGTATTATGTGTAAATAAAAAAATAAATCTTATTGCAGATCTTGTTCCTGTTTTAGAAGAAGTTGCTCGTGATGGTCGTTCTTTACTTTTAATCGCAGAAGATGTTGAAGGTGAAGCTTTAGCTACTTTAGTTGTAAATACAATGAGAAAAGTTCTTCGTGCAGTTGCTGTAAAAGCTCCTGGTTTTGGCGATAGACGTAAAGCAATGTTAGAAGATATCGCTATTTTAACAGGCGGTCAGATGTTCACGGAAGAACTTGGTATTAAATTAGAAAACGTTACAACTCAAATGATGGGTAAGGCAAAACGTGTTACAGTTACAAAAGATGAAACTACAATTGTTGTAGATGATAGTACAAAGGCACAGGTTGCAGATAGAATAAATTTAATAAAACGTCAAATTGAACAATCAGACAGTGAATATGATAAAGAAAAACTACAAGAACGTTTGGCTAAATTGTCAGGTGGTGTAGCTGTTATTGAAGTTGGTGCAGCATCTGAAGTTGAGCTAAAAGAACGTAAATTAAGAATTGAAGATGCTTTAAATGCAACACGTGCAGCTCAGGAAGAAGGTATTGTCCCTGGTGGTGGTGTTACATTAGTTCGTGTCCAAGAACACTTATCTGATAATATTGATAAAATCCCATTTGCAACAGATGATGAAAAAATCGGATATAAAATACTTATGACAGCATTAGATGTTCCTTTAAAGCAAATAGCTTATAATGCCGGTGCAAAAGGTGATGTTGTTGTTGATAATGTTAAAAAAGAGAAATGTGCATATGGTTATGATGCATTAATGAATAAATATGTTGACATGTTTGAAGCTGGTATAGTTGATCCTGCTAAAGTAACTAGAAGTGCTTTAGAAAATGCTGCATCTGTTGCTTCTATGTTACTTACAACTGAAGCAGCTGTTGTAACAATAAAAGAGCCAAAGTCAAATACTCCTCAAATGCCTGATATGAGTGGTATGGGCGGTATGGGCGGTATGATGTAAGTTTTATATCGTTATCTACAAACTTGTTAAAAAAGGGCATCTATATGTTTAGATGCCTCTTTTTTTATAAAAAAGTTACTTGACTTCATTTTTTTTTATTGATAATATAATCTTATGCCACAATAGCTCAGTTGGTAGAGCAAGGGACTGAAAATCCCTGTGTCCTTGGTTCGATTCCGAGTTGTGGCATATTTTTTATTTTCTCTTTTAGATTTTGTTTTAATTGTAGTAAAAAATAAAGCTTATTATATAAGAATATTAGATTATTATTTTATTTTATTTATTGTAATTTAACGATCGGTTTGATTTGTACGGATAGATTGAGATTTATATATTATCAGTAAGATACGCACCAAATTTGAACTATACGGATAATTTGATTATT
>CALUYS010000010.1 GCA_944325065.1 Candidatus Gastranaerophilales bacterium
ATAAATAATCTCAATAACAACTTGCTTGAAGTTAAAGATTTTATTCAAAATAATAATATTAATCAAGGATTTTATGACTCAATAAATAATCTCAATAACAACTTGCTTGAAGTTAAAGATTTTATTCAAAATAATAATATTAATCAAGGATTTTATGATTCAATAAATAATCTCAATAACAACTTGCTTGAAGTTAAAGATTTTATTCAAAATAATAATATTAGTCAAGGATTTTATGACTCAATAAATAATCTCAATAACAACTTGCTTGAAGTTAAAGATTTTGTTCAAAATAATAATATTAGTCAAGGAATTATTAAATCACTAAACAACCTTAATAATAATTTGCTTGAAGTTAAAGATTTTGTTCAAAATAATAATATTAATCAAGGAATTATTAAATCACTCAATAACCTTAATAATAATTTGCTTAAAGTTAAAGATTTTGTTCAAAATAATAATATTAATCAAGGAATTATTAAATCACTAAATAGCCTTAATAATAATTTGCTTGAAGTTAAAGATATAGTTAACACATATGAGAGCCAAACATGCGATAGGCTTAGTAATGATATACAAAACTTAATAAAAGCTATTGAAATAAATGAAGACATTTATAACAACCAAACTCAAAATGATATTTTTGAAGCATTAAATAATCTAAACAGTAAAATTAGTATAATTACACACACGTATGAAGAAACAAATGAAAATGATGTAAAAAATCTATTTAAAAGTATTGATGATATAATCAATCATTTAAATGAATTTAATATAAATATTAAAAATATAGAGCAAAATCAAAATTCAATTGATGTAAAATATGAACTCGATAGTTTAAAAGAAGAACTTTCACAAATCATTGATGAAAAAACATCACTTGTTGACGAAAATCAAAACTATAATGTTAATCAAGTATTGGCAGCTATAAATAATATAAAAGATAATCTATTAAATTTAGATAACCAAATTAATAACGAAAGTAAAAATGAAAAAGATGCTAATTTTCGTGAAGAAATAAAATCAAATTTAACAAAATTATCCGAGCTTATAGAATCTTCTTCATTGTCTTCAAGTGAAATTCAAAATGAAATAAAAGAAATTAAAGATTCAATTATTGAATCCGTTGCGGGATTTTTTGCAAATTTTAATTTTGTTGAAGAGCAAGAAATTATTCAAAATTGTATTATTGAAAATAAAAATGATATAAATGATAAATTAAATCAAACATTTTTAAAAATTGATGACAAATTAACACCAATTACATCAACAATACAAAATATTGATGTACTTAAAGAAAATGTAAGCTTTATTAACGATATATTTTCTAAATCATCTAATGAATTGGATAAAAATGACGGGATATACCATTATACATTTATTGACCTTGAAAATGACATAATAAAGCTTAATATGATGTTAAATAATTTAACATCATCATTAAACCAAAATTTAGAAGAAAATAAAACCGCAATAAAAAATGAATTATCGAATGTTTCAAATATTGTAGAATTGTTTAAGAATGAAAATACATCATTTATAAAAGACGAAATATCAAATCTATCATCGGTTGTTGAATCAACAAATGATGACATATCAAGCATTTCCAAAAGAACAAATAAACTTATAATATTAGCTGATGAAGCACAAAATGCTTATAATAATCATGTTGAAAAATTTAAAAATCTTACATCACAAATAATAACCCAAATTAATAATTTAATAATGTTAGGTAAAGATTTTTCAAATATAATAAATAAACAAAATCTAACATTGAATAATATAAACAATCTAAACGAAGCATTTATATACCTTGGGTCTTGGATAGATGAAGTTGATGTAGTTTTTAAAAATATACAAGAAAACATTAAAACAACCGTTAAAAATGAAGATTTAAATCTTGTTCGTATATCAGTTGAAGATAGATTAAATAGTATTGAAAACACTGTTTCTAATATTGAGAACTCCTTTAACGATATAATCCTAAAACTTAATTCTTATGAAGAAATAAACGTTAATGTCGAAGACAAAATAGGAAGTTTTGATGAAACATTTGAAAATATTGAAAGTAATATTAATGATAATAACTTTAAAATAAACAATCTAAGCGAACAAATTGCTGATGTTGAAAATTCGTTTAATAGTAATCTTATATCAAAACTTGATCGTGTTAATGAATCTATTGAAGAACTTCAAAATTTATATGAAGAAACAAATAGTTGCATTAATGAAAAAATTGAAAATATTGAAAATAAAATTAATAATAAAGATGATTATAGCTATAAATTAAATGAAATTATTCAAAAATTAAAAATAAATGAAGAAAAAAATAACGAAATATCACGAAAATTAGAGGAAAAAGAATTACTTTTTGAACAAATGAAAAACGAAATAGATAATGTTAATAAGCTTAATGCCAAAGTCAATAGTATTGAGGACATAATATCACGTCTTGATAAAAAAATAACACGAATTATAAATTATATCGATGAAGACTAACTCTTAAAAATTTATTTGTATTGTACAACTTTAAAAAATTTAGGTGACAAAAATACATTTATTTTAGCTTTAATATAACGAAAGTAAATATAGTTATATAAAATGCGTGATATAATAAATATATTGAAACCATATAGAGGTTTATAATGAATAAGCAAAACGAAGTAAATGCATATTTTCATACACATTGGGATAGAGAATGGTATATGGAATATGAACGATATCGTTTGCGTTTGATTGAAGTTTTTGATAATGTTCTTATTGCTTTAAAAAATAATAAACTTGATTGGTTTTGGTTTGACGGACAAGTTGCTGCTATTTTGGATTATTTAGAGATAAAAAAAGAAAAAAAAGATGAAATAAAAAACTTTATAAAGAAAAAACGACTTTTTATAGGTCCCTATTATGTTTCATCTGATAGTTTTTTGGTTTCTTGTGAGTTTTATTTGCGAAATATTGAATATGGCATTAAAAAATCTTTAAAATTAGGTTGCGATGATTTTGTTTTTTATATAGCAGATTCATTCGGTCATAGTAAATTTTTACCTTTTATTGCAAAATATTTTAATATAGACTATGCAATTTTGTGGCGAGGAATTGATCCAGATGTTAACTCTTTTTTCAATTGGGACGGATTAATTACACACAATTTAAAACGAGGGTATTTCCAAAACCAATTATTGTTAAATATTGATAATAATGAAAAAACTAAACTTATTCTCAACGAATTAAAAAAAATAGATGACAACAAAAATGACTTCCCAATCATTTTACCTCTTGGTGGGGATCATTTAAATATTCCAGATAATATAGAAAATACATTAAATGATATTAATAAAAATTTGAAGGAATATAAAATAACTACAAAAAAGACTATTATAGATATATTTAAAAACCTAGATTATAAAAAATTAAAAATATATAACAATAAAGAATTTCGCAACAATCAATCGACTTTTATTTTAGATGGTGTTCTGTCAACTCGAAACGACATAAAAAAAGAAAATGCCAAAACTCAGTTTTTATTATCAGGTATTGCTGAACCATTTATTGCTTTTTTGAATATGTTAAATATAACAAATAACACTTATGAGCAAGAATTTGAATATGCAACTTATGAAACACTAAAAAATCACGCTCACGATAGTTTATATGGTTGTAATATTGATAATGTTAATCAAGAAATAAAATTACGATATAAAAAAGTACAAACTATTTCAAAAAGTATAATTAATCGTCAAATAACAACACTTGAAGAAAATGGAGATAACATTACTGTTTTTAATTTTGGTCGGTATAATTTTTCAGGAGTTATTAAACTTAAAACTGACAAAAAGATAAAAAATTTGTATATAGAAAAAAAAGAAAAAGGTTTTGCATTAAATAAATTATATAACCCAAATGATATACCTATGACTGAAGATTATAAATCTATTTATACATATTTAATTCCTGTTAAAAATATAAAACCATTTTCAGTAACTTTATTATCAAAAAATGATATTATATACTATAATGATTTGTATTGCAATCAAAATAGTATCGAAAATGAATTTATAAAAATAGAAATTGATGAAAATAACAAAATAAATATAATTGATAAATCTAAAAAGAAAAGATATGACAATGCATTTATTATTAAAGATGTTGGTGATATAGGTGATAGTTATAATTTTGGACCGTTAAAAAATGATAAATGTATTTTTGGAGAAATAAAAAAATATAAAATAATAAAAGAAAAAGGATTGTTTTGCAAATTGAAAACCGTATTTAGCATAAAAATTCCCAAAAATACAAGCGAAAAAGGACGAACAAAAGGATTTTATGACACAAAAATAAATGTAGATTTTATATTGGAAAGCGAGTCAAAAACTTTAAAAATTAGAATGGATTTTGTTAATAAATCAAAAAATCATAAACTGCAAATTGGCATTCAAAAAGAAAACAACACACAAAACGAAATATATTGCGAAGATTTGCTTGGTATAGTAAAACGAAAAGTTGATTTAAACTATAACATATATGACAAAATCCCCTCACCAAAAGGAATTGAGTTGAAAACAAACACAATACCTTTCAATAGGTTTTTACACTATAACAATATTGGCATTATTACAAAAGGAATACATAGTGCCGAATTAAATAAAGAAGGTTTATTCTTGGATATTATAAGGTCGACTGGTGTTATATCCAACCCTAAAAATCCAAGTCGAGGAACAAGTGCTGGTCCACCTTTGGATGCTTTTAAAAGTTTTATGCTTGATAAGATAATAAAAACACAATTTGGTATTTGTTTTGATGAAAATCCAAATAGTATGTATAAATATACAAACGAATATTATAACCCGACTTTATGTTGTTTTTCAAATATAAAATCACAAGAATTGTTTAACCTTACAAATGAGAATATTCAACTTTTAAATATAAAATCTAAAGAAAATAAAATAAATGTAAGATTATTTAACTCAAGTTGCGAGGAACAAGAAACAATCTTAAATTATAAAAATGTTAAAAATAGAATAATAGTATTCAAACCGCATGAAGTCAAAATAATAGTTATGGTATAATAATATAAAAATACGAGGATAAAAAGTTTGGAAATAGGTGTTGATTTTATAGTAAAAGTTTTGTTTTCAATGCTTTATGGAGCATTAATTGGTGTAGAGCGAGAAGTTACAAACAAATTTGCAGGATTAAGAACACATATACTTGTAAGTTTGGGAGCTTGTGTTTTTACTATATTATCTATTTATGGATTTCCTGTTGACACCGAGCGATATAATGCAGACCCAGCACGTATAGCAGCACAAGTTGTAACTGGTATCGGGTTTATTGGCGGGGGAACCGTTTTGAGAATGGGGAATAATATTTATGGCATAACAACTGCTGCCACTTTATGGCTGAGTGCAAGTGTTGGCATGGCTTGTGGAGCCGGCTTTTATTTGCTTGGTGCTTTATGTTCTTTGTTTGCTTTATTTACTCTTGTTGTTATACGTTTTATGGAGTTTAAGTTTTTCCCAAAAAGTAATAAAACTGCAAGCAAAATAAAAGCTCAAATTATTGTTAAAGATAACCAAATTAAAAAAACCGAAGATATAATTTTAAAATCTATTCCTGAAATATACGAAATATCACATAAACGTGATGAACGTGATTTAAATGATAATGTTAAAATAATTTTAAAAATTAATACTTATTCTTTAAATCCGGTGAAATATATCTATAATAAACTAAACAATCGTTTAAAAGTTGATAATATAGTTGTGAGTGAGCTTGATGAATAATAGAAAAATAAAGGGTTATATTAAAACTTTTTTTATAACTATTGTTGTTTTAAATGTAGTCGCATTTATTCCTTTATTGTTTCATGATTTTTTTGTCCAATTTGATCCAAGTTTATCCCAATCATATCTAAATAGCCCTGATTATTTAAATATGGAGGCTTATAAATTACAACAATTAAAAAAAGAAAAAAATAAAGACTATAAAATTAATATTGAACTTGCCCGCATTTATATGCGACTTAATTATTACGTTTTGGCAGAAAATGAATATAAAGAAGCTATAATAAAAGAAAAAAATAAAAGTTTTATATATTTTGAACTTGCACAATGTTATCTTATTCAAAAAAAATATGATGAAGCTTTAACATTAATTGAAAATCTTCAATTTAAAAACACTACAAGTTTAATTAACAACAAAATTAAATTTTATATTGAACTTATGAATGCATATTATCATAATGAAGAATATTATAAAGGTTATAAAATATATAATAAAATAAAAAAATATTATCCTGACACAAATAAAATACCAAAAGTGATAAAAAAAATATACTATAAAATAGGTTTAACTCTTGTAGATGAATATGTAATTAATGGAAAATTAGAAAAAGCTTTTGAGTTATTGCATGAATTAATTCAAATAAATAATTCAAATATAATAAACTATAAACTCGGATTGTTGTACTTCGAACAAGACCCTAAAAAGGCTTTAGATTATTTTGAAAAAGTTTATAAATCTGATTATTCAATAATAAATTTTGATTTATATAAAAGATTGCTTGAAAATCTGCAAATGGACGCATACTATCGAAACGATATTGTTGAAATGGAATTATATAAGCTTAAATTAAATCGTTTAAATTTTAATCTAAATACAAAATATATTCAGGATGATGATTTTACAATAAATATACTCAAATCAAAAACGTATAGAGTATATCCTATCAAAATTGCTATAATAGATTTTGAAATTAGAAACAACACTAATTTAAATTATAATAATCTAATGTTAACATTATTATATGAAACAAATGATAAAATAAAAAAAGAAACAAGTTTCAAATTGTTGAACTCAAAAAATCAGCCAATTAAAGCAAATGAAACTTCTAAAAAAATAACACTTAGAGAAGTCTATTTTATTAATAACGAAAGAAATTATGAAGAATATGATGAGTATAAAATAAAAATATATTTAAATAAAAATAAGAAAATAGAAAGGACACTTATTGGTACAATAACACTTTCATAAATAAAAATTTTTATGCTATAATTTTAAGAAGAAAAAGGACTTTGGAGAAAAATTCATAATATGGGATATGATTGTGATTTATATCAGGATATACCACCAACGAAATTGAGAAATATAGATGAAAAATTTCGTCGTGCTCATCATTATAAATTTTGGGGTTTAATTGCTGATTTATTTTTTTACAACATGCTTGAAAATAGATTTTTTGCTTTAAAGATAAAGAATTTAGATAACTATTATAAACGTGATAATAACTATTCAAATATAATCTATGCACCACATACAAACTGGTGGGATGGTATAGTTGGGTATAATATTTGTAATCGTGTTTTAAAAACAAAACTTATAATGATGATAGAAGAACTTAATCGTTTTCCCATTTTGGCAAAAGTTGGAGCATTTCCAGTTAATAAAAAATCAGCACAAAGTGCAATGAAAGCATTAAAATATGCAAGTTTAGAGTTAAGTCGTGATAAGAATAAGTCATTGTGGATTTTTCCTCAAGGGATAATAAAACCGCCAAATTTTCGTCCGATTGAATTTCAGACTGGTCTTACTTATATAGCACAAAAGGTTGTAGAAAAAGCAGGTGGAGTCAACTTAATACCAATGTGTGTACATTATACTTTTCTTCGTGAAGACAAACCAGAAGTTCTTGTTGAAGTTAAGGAACCTTATGTCATAAATGATATAAATGAAATAAAAGATAGAAAATGGTTTACTAACAAACTGTCATCGGACTTTGAAGTTGCATTAAATGAGCAAATGGCTCAAATTCAAGCAGGACATCTAAATGGTTATGACTTTTTGTTTAAACAAAAACTCCCATGGTATAAAAAATTAGAAAAACGTTTAAAACGGATTTAAATTTTATAAAAATATCTTTAACTAAAGATCTAAGTCATTCTTTAAATCGCATGATAAAGAATAAATTGTGTTTAAATAAAGCATAATTTTATCGTCAATTTTTTGGTTCGTATTTTTTTTATAAGTTTAATTAAATTATCAAATTTTGTGTTTATTTCATTATTTGTTTCAATTATTATTTTTAAAATATTCGTCATTTGCTTAATCTTTCTTCACCTTTTGTCACTATTAAGTTTTATTAGAAACTATATAATGACATATTATATAAAATTAGAACACTTTATCAAGAAAATATATAATTAGTATTATGAGAGCTGCTGAATATATAAAAATCTTGCTTATTAAAGAAAATATGACAATTACGAAACTTGCTCAGAAATTTAGCGAACATTCTGGCAAAAAATTATCACGTTCAAATCTAAGTAATAAGTTAAAACGAGAAACAATAAAATTTTCAGAAGTTTTAACAATTTGTGAAATATTAGGGTATGATTTAAATTTTGTTAAAAAACAATAATTAATTAATTGAACTTATAAGTTACATTAAACATTTAGGTGACTAAAGATGTAAATTAAGAAGTGATTTAATTTTTTTTCAGATTGATGTAAAATGAAAGAATGAAAAAAGTCATAAAAATAATATTTAATATATTTGTTTTAGTGTTTATTTTAAATTTGATAATAAATAAATCTTATGCAAATGAAGTTAATGACTTAGTTTCGAAATTTTATCATCTTCATCCAATAATTTATAAAGAATCCACAACAAAAATAAGTTTAATAGATCCAAAAATGGATTTAATAAATAGTTATCTTCCTGGTCAACGAGGTGCAAACCAGCTTATAGTTTATACACCAAATTATCAATTTAAAACAACAGGGACAAATGAATTTGGGACAGAAGCAATAGTTGTAGATGGAATAGTTACACAAATAAATGGAGCAGATTCATACATTCCGCCAAATGGTTTTGTTTTAAGTGGGCATGGAAGAGCAAAAAAATGGATAAATGAAAATATAACAGTAGGTTCATATGTAATCATAGACAAAGAGAAAAACATACTTTATACATTTATTACACCTGATAGCTTTATATTTAATGCCCAAGAAAAACTTTCTGAAACACAATCAATAATAAACTACTATTTAAAAAACGAGAATGGATATAATTATACAACATCACGTAATTATATGAATAGAGCTTATAATAACCTTGAAAAGGCAAAAAAAAGACCTGATGACGTTCAAAAAATAGCAAATGAAGCAATGGATAATGCAAGTAAGGCTTTAGAAAATGCATTACCCTATCGAAATAATGAACTAAAAGGTATATGGATACGCCCTACTCAAACAAATATAGATGAAATAGGGAAAACTTTAGAAAAAATAAAAGAATCAGGTATTGATAATGTGTTTTTGGAGACATATTTGCATGGAAAAACTATATATAAAAGTGCTGTTCTTCAAAAATATGGATTTATACCTCAATATGAAGAATTTGTAGGTTTTGACCCTTTAAAAGCATATATAACCGAGGCACATAAACGAAATATAAAAATTCATATATGGTTTGAAAGTTTTTATGTTGGGAATAGAAGCCCAAAAAGCAGCCCTTGCCATATATTGCGTGTAAAACCTGGATGGGCAAACACTACAAAAGCTCTTTATACATCAGATGAACCTGTTTATTCAATATCTGAACATAACGGATATTTTTTAGATCCTTCGAATCCTAGTGTTCAAGAGTTTTTAATTGAATTAATAAATGAAATAATAACAAAATATGAACCTGATGGTATAAATCTTGATTATATTCGTTATCCACAAAGTGCCAATATCAACACGTCAAGTTATGAACGTTCAAATTGGGGATATACACAATATGCACGATACGAATTTAAAAAAATGTACAATATTGACCCAATTGATATAAAATATAAAGATGAAAACTGGGAAACTTGGTCTATATATCGGCAAAATAAAATAACAGAGTTTGTAAGTAGAGTTTCAAAAATATGTAGACGAAATAATATATTGCTGACAGCGGTTATATTTCCCGACCGTGAAAAGAGTATGGCACAAAAAATGCAAGATTGGCGAACTTGGTCACTTAAAGGTTATATTGATGGGTTTACTCCATTAATATTGACCTGTGACAAAGTTGTAGCACAAAGTCAAATACAAGATATAAAAATAAATACGTCACCTGGTACAAAAGTTTATACAGGTATATTTGTCCCATTTATGGATGGAAGTTGCGATGATTTATTGCGTTTAATACATGAGTCAAGAAAACTTAATGCAAATGGAATTGTACTATTTGATTATGCACATTTTAAAGATAAATACAAAGTTTCACTGCAAGAACGTGTATTTAATCGAGGTGATTTAAAAAATACACTAAATTCAAATATTGAAAAAAAGAAGAATATAAAACAAAAAAAAAGAAAGTTTTTTAAAAAAAAGAAAAACTAAAAAAATGTATTGAAAAATTATACAATTTATCGTAGTATAAAATTAATAAAAAATATATGGTCTAAAATGGATTTAATTCAAGTGAAAGAAAAAAATAAGTTTAATATAAAAGACTATTTGGGGATTATTGAAACAATTTCAAAGATCGAATATCGTAATATTTCTTGTAATTACTTGATTGAATATAGCGAACTTATCAATATAGGTATAGAAGTAGTTGACCATTTAAATAATACATCTAATATAAAAAATTTAAACAATGCATATATATCAACGGCAATTAAATGGGCCATAAGAAATGAAGTGCGTCGACGATGGAAATGGTATAGTTCAAGACTTAATAAGTCTGAACGCAGTCAGTTACTTAACAAAGAAGATAAAACAGGAGAGCTGTTATTACGTGAAGCTGTATATAAAACTATTTTATCTATAGACGAAATGCAAGAAAATGATGCCAAAATATCAATAGTAGATAAAGAACATAATCCCGAAGAAACCATAATATTTCGTGAAATGGCAAATGCAATAAGAGAAGCAATGGCTATATTAACACCACGTGAAAAAGAATTAATTGAAAATAGATTTTATAAAGAAAAAAAATTAAAAGATATAAGTGCAGAATTTCAAATATCACAATCTCGCGTGTCAAGAATAATCCAAACAGCTCTTGACAAGATGAAAGCTGAATTATTAACTAAGAACATTATGTAAAGATTTGTAAAAAAAATAAAAAAAATGGCTGCTAAATAGCATATTTTATTTTTAGGAGTTTTAAACTAATAGGTTATAGCATCAGGAATGGGAGAAAAGAGACTATGAAAATTAAAAAAATCAATCACAAGCTAAACACAAACAATAGACAAAGACTAAACAGAAAGAAAGGTTTTGGCAATAACAGTCAAATAAGATTAGAAACACAGAAGCAAAGTTATGAAACGAGCGGAAGTTTAGGTATAAATAATAAAAAAGTGTCGGTTCCTTTGCGGAATGTATATTTAAGTAAAAATATCTCCAAAGTCTCAAAATCTCCATATGTTATTATATCATTTGGTGGGAAAAATCCAAAACATCAAGTATTCGTTGGTGCTGAGATGCCTCCATATTGTAAAATAGGTGGTGTCGCAACCGTTATGGAAGATTATAAGAAAATGTTTGATAACGATAAAGATAATCGCAAAGTTATGGTTATTCCATACTATAATGGTAAAATAGTATGCGATAAATCAGGTAAACCAACAGGCAAAGTTGTTGTGCATACTTTTCCTGAGGGGACAAAAGATAAAACTGGAAACGATATAAGCGGTCAACCTTTTTATACAGGTGAAGATTTAACTAAAAATAAAATATCTGATGTAATAAAGGATGGGAAATATCATATACTTGAAAAAGTAGGTGAAGATGATACAATGTCATTTGGTTTAAATCAAGATGAAAAAATAGGTTTATATCGAGTTAAAGATACGAGCCATTATATGGTATTTACTGAAGCTACAGCATTGATGCCAAAACCGTATGAAACAGCAAAGCTAAATGGTGTAGGTGGATATGGAAGCAGTGTTGGTGGTTATTCTTCAAATGGAGGTAGTTCTGGGTTTGCTTGGAATGGTGACCCTTATGCTAAATTTGATAAAGCTGTTGTCGAATTATTGCCTAAAATTCAAAATACATATAGCCAAGATGGCAAAACACAGGAAAGTACCAAATTTGAACCACAAACTGTAATATGTTCAGACAGTCAAACAGCATATATACCGCATTATATGGCAATCAGTGATAAAGAATATTATAATGATATGCATCCTACATATGTTGCTCACAATTTAGGTCAGGGGTATTGTGCTGAAACTTCTTATAAAAATATGTACATAAACTTGGGTGCAACAAAGGAAGATATAGAAAAAATTCAAAATGATGAAAAATATAAAGAAGCATGTTTGCAAGGCAATGAAGAAGGTTATTTTAAGGAACTTTTAAAAGATGCTCCTGTTGCTGATGCTGTAGGAACTGTTAATGCAGTTATGGTGCCTATACATTATACGAAGGAAGGATATATACCAGTCTTAACTACAGTATCTGAAGACTATGCTGAAGCACTCACAACAAATGAAACAATATCCCCAGGATTATATAAAGATTTAAAATCTATGTATGAAAAAGGACAGTTTCATGGGATATTAAATGCATTAAATAATTTTGGTGATCCAGAAAAAAGACAAGGGCTTGAAGGTTATGGGTATAACATTTATGAAGCGCAGGATAGTGCTGGAAAACAAACTTTTATAACTTCAAAAGACTTGGCATTAAAAGCGTTAGAAAATGATGAAACTTATAAAAATGGAGATAAAGATACAAAAAATAAGTTATTAGAAAATAAAGCTCAAGCATTCGAAAAAGCTGGCAAGACATTAAGTGATATGTTTGGTTATACTAATATAAACTTATTTAGCGAAGCTTTAACAACATATAGCAAAGATGCTGATAAAAATTGGGAAGCTATAAAAAAAGCAAAAGCAGATAATAAAAGAAAAATTATCGAAAGATTTAAAACTGACGGAAATGATAATGGATTTTTGCTTACTGGAAATAAAGGTAAATCAGCAAAACAATTAGGTTATTTAGATATTAATAAAATAACTGAAGGATTAACTGAGGGAACAACAAATGAAAAATTAGAAAAATGTCACTTAACAGTATCTTGGGGTCGTGTAGATTTGCAAAAAGGTTTGGATGAAACTATGCAAGCTTGGGCTAAGTATGCTAAGCACGATAAAAATGCTTTTCTTATTATAGGTGGTGGTTTACCTGAGACTGACAATGATGAAAGTAAACGTATTAAAAGTTCAATAGACAATTTATCAAAAGAATTTGCAGGTAGATTTGTGTTTATGGATGGTTTTGTTCCAGGAAATGCCTTATCAGCAGCAGCTGATGTAGCATCGTTCCCATCAAGATTTGCTCCTTGTGAATTAACTGACCTAGAAACAATGCATTATGGCGTTACCCCTGTTGTTACAAACTGTCAAGGGCTTAAACAAAAGAATTTTGACCCAGAACTTGGTGATAAAGAACCTCAAACTTCTTTAAAAACATTACATGAATTCTTTATGTCACAAGATGCGTTAATTAATTATGATGATGAAATGCAAAAAGCTATTGATTGGCTTGACTCAAAAAAAGGAACTTTTACAGGTTTTCTTGAAGGCAGTAAAGATAAAGGATTTAATTATAAAGAAGATATTGATATTGAAGCTATATTTAATGGACGAAATACTATTTTAACTGCTTATGATAATGATAAAGGAATCAAAACCGATGACGATAAGCAAAAAGATACTACGCGTCAATTATTGAGAGCATCATTTGAATTCCAAACTTCAGGTTTTAAAAAAGGTTATCAAAAATTAAAGGATGATACTATATCAAAAGCTAAAAATCAAGCTAATGTCGATAAATTAGGTGAAGAATACGAAAAAGAGCTATTAGATAATATCACTAAATCAAAAGATTATAATGATTTAATGCGAAATAGTCGTGATTTTATTATAAATAGTGAAATGGCCATGGGACTTATACGTTCAAAATATTTGATTACAAACGATGCTTCCAAAAAAGCATTATTCCAAAATGCCATAAGTTTAAATACTTTGCTTGATGGAAATACTAGGTTACATCCACAATGGAAAGAATTTAGTACTCAACTTTCAACACAGGAATTATACAGAAAAGCTCATATTGAAAGAATTTCTAAAAAACCTGAGAAAATTTTAAAAATAAATACACCTAATATTAAAGACAGTACTAAAAATAATTTGTCAAACAAAATTAAAAATTGGTGGACGAATCTTAGCAAAACAGGCAAATGGAGTATCGGCGTTGGTGCTGGTGTAGCAACTGCAACTGCAATTGGCGGCGGTATTTATGCTGGGATGAAAGCTAATATGAAAAAACAAGAAGCTGCTATCCAAAATCCTAAGGATTTTGATATAGATAATCATGAATACCTTGATGAAGATATTGATATTAAAGAATAAAATAATCTTTTTGAAAAATATATTTAATTCTATATGAATCTTAAAAAGATGATAATTATTTATCATCTTTTTTAATGTGAAAAATTTATTTTATATCACTAACTCTTTGTTAAATTTTTTATTTTATAAATTGCAACATTGTCTTGAATAATTAGTGTTCTAATTTTATACTTTTATTTTATAAAAAATAAAATCAATAACATTGCAAATAATTCTGAAAATTACCAAGCTAACAATAGCTGATAAAATTTATTGTGACTAGCTTTTGAACTTCTTTAAAGTTACAACACCAACCCAAGAATAAGAGCAATTTTGAAATATTATCAATCTCTTTTTAATAATTCTTATAAATTTCCTTCTTTTTAATAGTGCTAATATATTAGAAGTATTTATAAATCATAACTTATATAGTTAGGACATATCAAGTCTATAAGAAAAAACTTATAAAACTTTAATGAAAAATGCCCACAAGTTTAGATTTGCAAAATAGATTTCACAAGAAAAGTTAACTTAAATACATAATATTAATAGCAAATTTATAGGTCATGTTAGAAATTTAAAAGGTATATCAGTATAAAAAAATTGACAAAGTATGTTTAATGTATCTGTTAAAAGTTTTTTAAAGTAAAACATCTTTATTAAAATAACAAAGCCTCTGGTTATTTTTAAATAAAACACTTTTTAGACCTATTCCCAACCATTATTCTACAAAATATTTATATATCATTTTGATATTTTAATAATAATAAGCTCTTATGAATTAATCTTTTGTAAATTATTTTAATTTACATATTTGAAAGCACAAATTAAATCTACCACATTTAGTATAACTTTTGGGATTATACCTAAATACAAACCCATTAATATACTTTTAACAATGCTTTTTAGATATAAAATAATAAATCCTAATAATTTCAAGTTCCAATAAAGCCCAAAAGTTATAAATAGTATTTGTGTAAATATTGGTATATAAATATTTTTTAGAATTATGATCAATTAATATATTTTTATAAAATTTCAACAATTAAAGTTTAAACTTAAACATTATATAAAATTATGAAATTTAGTTTACCTAGTTATTTTAATGTTCATAACTAGAGTTTTAGTTCTTATACTTGTTTTCGCAAATTTTCGACTTTTTTTATTTGATTGCCCGTTTGATTAACGAAAATATAGGTTTTCTATATCTCAATAGTATTATCTTAATTATTGTTATTTTCAATACAAAATATTTTGTAATACATTACAAATATGCCTTTTTTTATGTGTTATTACAAATTACATTGAAATTAATGATTTTTGATGCTCAATTTTTGTGTTGTCAAATAAGGTATTTTTTAACAAGAAAGTATTTGCCTGTATTTTCACAACAGTATTTGTTACTCTTGTTTTATAAACTTAAGAATCTTTGTCATAAAAACTAATTACAACATACCATTAATCAACATCCTTAAAAAAGCCAATAAAAGACCTAATCTTTGAAAATTTATATAATTTCTATAATTGAACTAAAATTTATGTCTAAAATATAATATTAACTTAATAGCCTATCATATATTTATGATTAGCATCTTTTTGCATTTTACTCAATTTAAATGTAGGGTTAAAAATCTTTTTTTGTTTTTTGGGTTTATTTTTCTTTAAAGAATTTTGTGTATATTCATTATTATTGACATCAACTTCCATAACACGTTTAGCTGTATCAAGTAGCTTAGCATTTTTAATTGTTCTATCAACATTATAAAATGAACTTAAATAATCAAGTTTATTTTGTAGTTCAATATTTTCATCATTTATTGCTATTACATCTTTACGGAGTTCATTTAACTTAACCTCAGATAGTGATGTAAAATAATAACTACCAACAGTTAATAAAACAAGTAAAAATAGAATAAAAGATAAAGTTGAATTCACTTTTGCAATAACCGTTTCCTTATATATGACGTACTTATTAAAGTAGCCACTAATAATTTTGCTATCATTTGCCAACCGATAGTTACGTTTTATATTTTCAGTTTGTCGAATAGCAACCAATATCTTTATACCCCAAATGAAAAATTATCCACTCATTCACCTATATGATTTTTTACTTGACAGGCTAATACCTATCATTTTTTTATTCAACCCCCCACGTGGATTGATTTTTATTATATCTTATTATTGAATTTTAACTAAGTTAATTACCTTCAATTTTTTTATTTTCCCGTTTACCTGACATAACACCAATTATGTTTATATTCTAACTGCTGTTCGCATTTTGACACTGCGAGATGGTGGATTTATTTTTATTTCCTCTTTACTAGGTAATAGTGGTTTTTTATTAACTAACTTTAACAATGGTCCCCCACAAATACATTTAGGTTCATTTATCTCGCAACGACATTGTTTTGACATTTCTTTAAAAACTTCTTTTACAATTTTGTCTTCCAAAGAATGAAAACTTAACACACTAATTATACCACCTACCTTTAAAAAAGGCACGATTTTATATAAAATTTGCTTTATATTTTTTAACTCATTATTTACTTCAATACGCAAAGCTTGATAAACTCTTGTTGCATAATGAATACGACTATTTGTTGTTGGGATAGTTTTTTTTATTATTTCATTTAGCATAAATGTTGTTTCAATTTTTTTATTTTTTCTTGTTTCTACAATAGCCCGTGCAATACGCTTAGAATAATGTTCTTCACCATAATGTGAAAAAATGTAAACAAGTTCATCCTCTTTATATTTATTTACAATTTCACATGCTGTTAATACACTATTTTGGTTAAATCGCATATCTAGTTTACAGTCGTATTTAAAACTAAACCCTCTACTTTCACTTGTAAGTTGATGATATGATGCTCCAAAATCAAATATTATCCCACCATCAATTTGTTTTATACCTTCTTTTTCAAGGTTTTCTATAATATTTGTATAACTATCATTTATTATTTTGATATTCTTATACCCCTCAAGTCTTTTTTTTGAATAATTTATAGCATCAATATCAACATCAAATGAAAATAAAATACCTTTTCCATCAAGATGTTTTAATATCTCCTCACTGTGTCCCCCACCGCCAAGTGTTCCATCTACATAAATTTTATCTTGGTTTCGACAATTTAAGCTTTCAACAAGCTCTTTTTTCATTACTGTATAATGTTTATACATTTTATCCACAGTTTTTATTTTTCCTCTCACCTTTTTATTAAACCATAGACATATTTTTTATTCATTCTTAAAAAGTTGATAGTATTTAAAAAAATATTTTCTAGCTATTTTTGAATTATCACTATAAAATCTTAATATAATAGGATTATCTTTTTTTATTTCAAGTTTATCACCTTTTTTGATATATGATAAAAAAGAAGCATCGTATGCACTTTTTACACCTGAAACAAAACGAGAATTTTCATCATTTGGCTTTGCAAATCCTTTCACAAACCCAACAGCTTCACTAATATATGGTATTTTTAATCCAGCAAGCACAAGACTTACATCACTTAATATTTCAGCTTTATTTATATCACCTTTATATTCTTCACTTTTTGCAAATATTTTTTCACCTACTAAACTTTTATATTTTTTTTCACTTGGTATCGTATAATATTCAGGTTTAAATACAATATAAGCATTTTTTTTCCCACGTCTAGGTTGTTTTATATCCATTATTATTCCACGAATCATAGAACCCTTTTCAACGAACATTCCTGAATCAAATAAATATTCATTTGCCACTATTACATCAAGCTCTTTATATAGATCATTCTTTGTTATGTCTCTATTCGGCAATACAACTATTCTTTCTTCCATAAATGCCCAGCAGCTTATATTAATCGACATACAAAAATAACTTATTATTAATATTAAATATTTTTTCATAAAAAACTCACATCCATTAATATTATGCTAATGCATTATATCATGTTTTTTTTGATTGTGATAATATTAAAATGTTTAATAGATATGTGTTTAATTTTTTAAAAGAGGCAAAATAATATGGCAAACTTTATTATTGTTATTGACAAAATCGAGTTTAAATACTTTGAGTTTAATGATCTCGTTACTAATTTTTGGATAATTTATGAATTATTAAACCGTAAACATAATGTATACATTACAACAATTAATAAACTTATGATTAAAAATAATAAACCTTATGCTCTTTCATATAAAGCTAAAATACAAGATACTCAAATTAGAAAAAATGACCTTATCTATGAAAAAGAAACCTTGACCATTGATTTAAATAATGATGTCAATTGCATTTTTTATCGCCCTGACCCACCTTTTGATGTAAATTATCTAATGGCTACTTATATTTTTGACTTTATTGATAGGAATAATGTTAAAATCATCAATGACCCACATTCAATAAGAGAATTTAATGAAAAATTGCACGTTAATTATTTCCCAAATTGCATACCAATAAATATCGTTACAGCCTCAAAGACTGAAATATTAAAATTTGTTGAAAAATATAAAAAATGTATAATTAAACCTTTAAATAATTGTTTTGGTCAAGGTGTTTATTGTTTATATCAAAATGATGTCAATATCAATTCAATAATAAATAATGTAACTAATAATGAATCTACATTATGCATGGTGCAAAAATACGTTGAAAGTCCACTATTTGGTGATAAACGTGTTTTAACACTTGGAGATAGGGTTTTAGAATATACAGTTAATAAAATACCAAATAGTAACGATTTTAAATTTTCAACTCACAATGATTCACATATAAAACCAATTACATTAACAAAAGAAGAATATGAAATCGCAACAAATATAGCTAAAAAACTTAATAGCATGGGTATTGTTATGGCAGGAATTGATATGATTAATGGGAATATTATTGAAATTAACATAACAAGCCCTTGTTATTTTATACGTGAAATAAATAATCTTTATAATGTAAAACTTAATAAGATTATGGGGGACTATTTTGAAAATATTCTTTTAGATAATAAAGTATTAATTAATAATTAAGCAGTTTTATATTGGTTGTTTAAAATGTTGTGAATTCATTTTATTTAAAATAAATTTATTACTAAAGCATATACATATAAATTCTTTGAGTTAATTTGTGTTCAGAATGTCTAATTTTTGTATTTTTTTTGCTTAATTATTTATAAAAATGCTATCAATTTTTTGAGTATTTTTTTCTATTGTGCTGTCTAATCTGTTATAAAAAACCACAACACTATTTTTATATGTTCAAGTTGAACAGGATTAATTAATTCAATTAGTTAAAAAAATACTCCAAGAAAAAACATCTTTATATTAATTTTAACATAAATGTTATAACTACTTAACATTGATTGTTATAAAATTAATAGTTAATTGTTGCAATTTTCGACAATTTGTTTTGCCATATTATCAAGTTTTTTATAATCGACATCTTTTGGTAAACCTTTAACAATAACCTCACCAAGCTTATTAGGTTTTATTGTTGTAATTAGCTTATCGTAAGTACCTGCTAAGACACCACCCCAACCATAGGAGCCAATTACTCCATAAGATTTAATTTTTGGTCGAAGAGTATTAACAAGTAAAGCACCAATCAAAGCAAAAGGATGAGGAGCAGCAAGCACCATAGGTGAAGCGAAGATAACAGAACAAGCATCAACTAAATCAGATGCAAAAGCACAAGTATCCACCTCTACCATATCATATTCTTTGACTTTAAACCCTTCTTTTTCGACTTTTTCTCTTAAATAATCTACCATCAACTTTGTACTTCCATACATTGATACATATGATATTACAACAAGTTTTTCAGTTTCATCACTTGTCCATTTTTTGTATAAATCTAAAATAAATTTAGGATTATCATAAATTGGTCCATGACTTGGAAGTACCATTTCAGGATTTAACTCAATAACATAATCCGTATATTGAGCTGCGAATTTACGAAACGGCATCATTATTTCTGCATAATATTTTTTAGCACAGCTTACTAAATTATCTGAATAATCAGCAAAAATATTATCACAAGTAGTATTATGTGCACCTAGGAAATCACAAGTGAACAAAATGTTATCTTCTATTAGATAAGTAAACATAGTATCAGGCCAATGAACAAAAGGAGCAAATTTAAACTTTAATGTTTTATTACCCAATGACAATTCCTCACCATCTTCAATAATTTTTATTTTTTCACTTGGTATATTAAGCATTGAAATTATATTATCTGCGACTTTTTTATTGGTTACAACAACTGCATTTGGGAATTTTTCGAGGACTTTGCCAATAGCCCCTGTGTGGTCTTGTTCGCCATGATTTGCAATTATATAATCAACATTAATATTATTGTCAATAAGTCGTTTTAAATATTCGTCAGCTTTTTTAGAATACACAGTTTCAATAATAGCTATTTTTTTGTCCCCTTTAACCATATAACTATTATAAGTAGTGCCTTCAGATAGTGGCATAAGCTCATCAAATATTTTACGTTCTTTGTCGTGTGAGCCTATATAATATACATTATCGATTATTTTTTGCATCATTTTCAAATCTTTCTTTTATATGCTATAAAACTTAATTATTCATCAATTTCTTCAAAATGATCCTTACCAACCCCACAAACTGGGCAAACATAATCTTCTGGCAATTCATCAAATTTAACACCCTCAGCTGCTTCATCATAAATATACAAACATACATCACATTGATATTTTTTCATAACTTTCTGTCTCCTATTATTTTTAACTATATCTCTTTACAATTATTACATATACCTTTTAATAAAAGATCAACATTTTTAACATTATGATTATTTATTTTATCATTAATATAACTCAAAAGTTCCAAATTTACATCATACACCCGACGACATTTTTCGCAAATAAAATGATAATGTTCATATGTATTATGGTCAAATCTATCACTTGCATCAAGACCTTGGATTTTTTTTATTATGTTATTTTCAGCTAGTTTATTCAAGTTTCTATACACAGTAGCAAGTGAGATATTAGGATGCTTAGATTTCAGCTGCAAATAAACTTCCTCAGCTGTAGGATGTATAGGATTTGCTTTTAGTTTTTCGTATATTATTTCTCGCTGTTTTGAATATTTCATTTTTTATACAAATTGATAACAATTATCATTATTGCATATTTTTTTTTTTATGTCAAGCTTTATTAACTTTACATCTATACATATTTTCAATATAATAAATTATTACATATTTAAAATTTAAATTTATACTTAAGATTATCTATTAACAAGATTCATACTTCCAAAAACAAACAAAACCTTAATTTAAAGCAATTAATTAAAACACCAAGCTAATCTTGAAAGAAAAGACAACTATTCCTTTAAGAAAAATATGACTTATTATCTTTAAAAATATTTATAGCAATAAAGAAAATTTTATTTAATCAATTATAAGGAATTTTCAATAGCAACCATAATTTAATAATATTTAAGTGGAGATACACAGATAAGCTGCATGAAAAAGGATGATTATCTTTTCATGCAGCTTAATATAAATAAAACCTAATTAATCTTTTAAAAAGCTATCATAATTACGTGCAAGTAAATGTGTTTTTATTTGATTAATAAAATCCAAAGCGACACCAACCATAATTATTAACGAAGTAGCTCCAATGCCTTGCAGAGTAGTTATGTTGGTAATATAGCTAGCAACAGATGGGATTAATGCGATTATTCCAAGTCCCATAGCACCAATGAACGTAGTGCGAGATAAAATCTTATCCAACGCTTCTGCTGTAGGACGACCAGGTTTAATACCAGGGATTGAGGAACCATATTTTTTCAAATTTGTAGCTATTTCCTTTGGCTGCATATTTGGCATAATCGAAGCATAGAAAAATGTTAATGCCACAATTAATACAAAATATATAATATAATATGATATACCTTGAGGACTAAAAAATAAAGTCATTTTAGTCACAATTGTTTTTAAAATTTGTGATTGCACATGA
This sequence comes from Candidatus Gastranaerophilales bacterium, assembly GCA_944325065.1. Lineage (GTDB taxonomy): Bacteria > Cyanobacteriota > Vampirovibrionia > Gastranaerophilales > Gastranaerophilaceae > UMGS1477. The sequence continues at coordinate 22,346 of CALUYS010000010.1, forward strand.
ATACTATTGGCAATACTTAATACAGTTGACGGGAAAAGCAAAATAGCAACAGCAAATATAATAGGCATAACACCACCGGGGTTTAATTTAAATGGAATAAATGTACTAATTCCCCCATATACTTTGTTACCAACTTGACGTTTTGGGTTTACAATAATTACTTTACGTATGGCTTCTTGCATAATAACAATAAGTACCATAGTTGCAAAAAATATACCGAGCAAAACAACAAGTCCCAGTTGCATTTTAGGGTCATAAGCTACCAATTGCGAAGTTCTACTTGCATAAACAGGGATACCCGCAAGGATACCGCAAAAGATAAGCAACGAACCGCCATTGCCTATTCCTTTTTCAGTTATCAATTCAGCCAACCACATAACAAAAACAGCACCTGCTGTCAAAATAAGCATTGAACCAACAAAAAACATACCTTTATTAACACCAGGAAGTATTGCTGCACTTGCTTGACTTGTTAAAAATGCCAAAAATACAAAAGACTGAAAAGCAGCTATAACAACCGTAAACACACGTGTATATTGTGATATTTTACGTCTTCCCGCTTCACCTTCTTCCTTTTGAAGTTGTTCCAAACTTGGGATAATAACAGCCAATAACTGCATTATGATTGAAGCTGTGATAAAAGGACCTATCCCAAGTGCAATTATTGAGACATTACCCAAAGCACCGCCTGAAAACAAATCCAAAAAACCTATTATATTATTGCCCGATGCTATGTTTGCAAACACTTCATTATTTATCCCAAACAATGGAATTTGCGCACAAAACCTAAATATTGCAATCATTGCAAATGTAAAAATAAGCTTTGTTTTCAATCCTGATGTTTGAAACATTGATACAATATCCTCCATATTTGGAGGTTTCATTTTGCCCATTTGCATAGTATTATATTAACTCCGCTTTACCATTTGCTTTTTCTATTTTTTCTTTTGCACTTTTTGTAAAATGTGCTGCTTTAACAGTTACTGATTTATTTAAATCACCACTGCCCAAAACACGTAAAACTTCACAATTAGGACGAATTTTCTTTAAAGCAATTAAAACTTCTAAAGTTATTTCAGATTCATTTATATCGTTTAAATCACCTACATTAATTTCACCAGAAACTAGTGCATTAAAGTTTTTAAACCCTTTAAGTTTAGGAAATTGACGATAAGAAGGCATTTGTCCACCTTCAAACCCTCTTTTTTGACTTCTGCCTGATCGTTGTCCTTCTCCATTATGACCACGAGTTGATGTTTTACCATGACCTGATGAACGCCCACGCCCAACTCGTTTTATCTTATGTGTAGACCCCAAAGCAGGCCTTAAATCTTCTATTTTTATTGTATCTTCTGATGTCATTTTATTCTTACCTTTCTAAAAATTATAATTCAGTTACTTCCAACAAATGCGATATTTTATTTATCATACCCATAATTGTCGGATTTTTATAGTGTTCAACTGTTTGATTAGTTTTCTTTAACCCTAAAGCACGAGCAACACGCACCTGAGCTTCTGTTGAACCAATAAGGCTCTTTTTCAATGTTACTTTTACTTTGCCTGTTTGTTGTTCGTTTGTCATAGCATTCCCTCCTTTTTATTAGTTCAACATTTCCATTACGCTCAAACCACGAGTTTTTGCAGCATCATTAAATAATCTTAATGACTTTAAAGCATCCATTGTTGCATTAGCTGCGTTTAATGGCGATTTTGAACCCAATGATTTACTCAATATGTTTTCAATCCCTGCCAATTCCAATACAGCACGAACAGCACCACCTGCTATAACTCCGGTACCTTCTGAAGCCGGACGTAACATAACAGCTCCTGCACCACTTCTACCTTTAATTGGATGCGGGATTGTTGTCTTATATATTGGAACATTTATTAAATTCTTACGTCCATCTGCAACCGCTTTTTGTATAGCTATTATTACTTCACTAGCTTTTGCACAACCTACACCGACTTGCCCCTTTTGATTACCCACAATCACAATCGCACGAAAACTTAATTTTTTACCACCCTTGACAACCTTTGTCACACGACGAATCTGTATAACTCGTTCTTGCCATTCACTTTGAGGTGCTTCTGATTCTTTTTCATCATTACGACGACGATTGCGACCCTTATTCTCACGATTCTTACGTGATTTACCTCTTGATTCAGCTTCTAATGCTATTTCTTCAACTTCTGCGCTAATTGTTACTTCTTCTTTTTGAACATCTTCTGTTGTATCAACTTCGCTTGATTCAACTTCCATAATTTCTTTGTTGTCTTCCACGATTTAAAATACCTTCCTTTTAAATTACTCTATTTTAACCTAGCAAATATAAAAACAAATTACCCGTTTGAACAAAAACGGATATTAAAAAATATTTGTTGATGTTGGGATTTATTTTCTGACATTTTTTATTATAATATAATAAATTTTATTTGGCAATATAGAAAGTTATGATATAATTAATCTCATGAAAAATTTATTTATTGACGCTTGCAAAATTTTAAAATTACACTCACTTTTAACAGTGCCTTTTATTCTCTATCTTTATTTTATCTCTCTTATTATGACAAGAAGTCAAAATGCAAATACTGAAATCATAGTAATTACTTTTATTATTGTTGCTTTTTTGCTCACCACTTGCTTTCTTTCAGGTTGGTTTTTTATGGTAAAAAATGCTCTTAACAATTTTAAAGATATAAACATAAAAGGACAAAACTCTCAAATTGATTATGCTTTTTCAAATCTTAAAATGTTTCTTTCAGGTGTAGGTGAATATTTTATACCAACAACTTTTAGTTTAATCTTGTATATCTCCCTTCTCGGAATTTTTATGACAGGTATTTATATACTCGGTCAACACTTATTAGGCGATTTCCCTTTATCTTATAACCAACTTAAAATAATTTCAACAAACCCTCAAGATGCTGGAAATATAATAAACGCTCTAAGTCAAAATCAAATAACTCAACTTAGTTCTTATAGTTTCCTTTTTATGAGTGCTTATTTATTCTTTTCGTTTTCAACTATGTTCTATTTCCCAACATTGTTTATGTCAACAAAAAATTGTATAAAGGCTTTCATAAAAGGGTTTATATTTACATATTGTAATATTAAAACTACATTTATTTTGTTTTTATTTTATATTTTATCAAAAACAATACTATCAGTCTTGAATACTTTATTTGCATCAAACTTTTTACTTTCAACTGTTTGTTTGCTAATTATTGTATACTTTGCCGCTTATTGGATTATATTAGTTTTTTATGCGTATGAACAAAAAGAAAATTATAGTTATCACAGGACCAACAGCTTCAGGGAAGAGTAAGCTTGGATTTGATCTGGCTAAAAAACTTAATACTCAAATTATATCAGTAGACTCAAGACTTGTTTACCGTAATTTTGAAATAGCTGCAGCCAAACCCAATAAAGATATGATCGCTCAAATTAATCATCATCTTGTTAATTTTGTTGACCCTCATTATCAATATACAGCAGGCGATTTTGTCTTTCATTCTAGAAATATAATCGAAAATATTCACAATCAAGGTAAAATACCCATTCTAGTTGGTGGGACTTATTTATATTACAAAGTGCTTCTTGATGATTATGATCTGCCAAAATGCAATATAAACTATGAATATCGTGATTATTTAAATACAAAATCCGACCTTCAGCTGTATGATATGTTGCTTAATGCTGACTTTAAAACTGCTCAAAAAATTCACGTTAATAACCGTGTTAAAATTATACGTTCCTTGGAACTTATTCGTGAGTTTGGAATGAAACTTGATGATATACTTAAAGAACATAAAGATGATAATGATAAATCCCAATTTGATATATTATGGTTCGGACTTAAAGTAAATAACCGTGAAATGCTATACAATCTTATAAACCAACGTGTCGATAATATGATGGACATGGGGCTTCTTAAAGAAACTACTGCAAATTATAAAAGATATGAAAATTTACCCAATTTTGTTAATACCATTGGATATTGCGAACTTATTGATTATATTAACAATAAAACAACACTCAATGAAGCAATTGACAAAATTAAACAACATACTAGAAACTATGCAAAAAGGCAATTAAGTTTTATGAATACTAATAAAAATATTAAATGGTTTAATATTGATGAAATGGATTTTGATAATATATTCCAATCAATATTTAATATAGTTACAGATTAACATAACTTGGATAATAAATTTTTTGCCCCATAAGTTTTGACATATCGATATTTTTCAAAATCATATAAGCAAGCTCTTTTGTTGGGATATATGAATCATCTTCAAATTCTTTAATTATGCCAAGAATTGGGCAAGTTGTATATTTTTCAATATATTCTGGCAAAGATAATATACTTTGATTAGGATTTTTTGGGAATCGACTTAAAATAATACCTCTTAATGTAATATCCATGTTTTGCAGACAATTTATTGAATACATAATACGTTCACACCAGTCATCACAAGGAGATGAGACAAGAGCAATGGGAATATTAAGCATTTTTACAAGTTCATAATTTAAAAGTTCATCATTTAATGGTGCCATTAAATTGTCAGTATCTTCTGATATTATAGCATCATATTTTTCAAGCAATTCTTTATATTGAAAATATATTTTTGATAAACATACATTGTCTTTTGTTTCTTCGTCATTTTGTCTTGGGCTATAAAAAGACTTTGATTTATAAGTGTGAGCAAAATCAATATTAGTTCTATATCTACAGTAGAATGGGTTGTCTGAATCATCAAGTGTATGTCTTCTTAGATACGAATTATTAATAAACGGATTATAAAGACAAGTATGATACCCAAGCGTTTGAACTGCAAGCGTGATAGCACAAGTAAGAAGAGATTTGTTTGTGTATTGATTAATTTCGCTTAACATTATATCCATATTTGTAAATTTAAAATCTATTAGTTAGTTATAAGAAATGTTTGGTTTAACTTATTTTATCATAATTATTTATAAAATGTATATCATACAAATAGTTTAGAACTTAATTTTTAATTTATGATATACTAGAATTTAAGTTAATTATTATAGTGAGATAAATGGGTATATTGAAGTAAAGTTATGAAGAAAATAATATCATTATTATTAACCTTAATATTTGTATTTAGTTTGTTTATTTTGGATAAACCAGTTGAAGCAGCGAAAAAAAAATCAAAAAAAATTACTAAAGGTATGACATCTGAGGAATTTGAAAAAATCAACCAAACAATAGACTATTTGACAAAAAAAGTTTATGCAAAATCTTTATTTTCACCACAAGAAAATGAAGAAATGATAGGAATAAAAATAAAACTTGATAATGAACTTTTGATCACACAAGAACCGAGTTTATCACAATTGTATTATAAAGTAGGTAATTTATATAAATTACGTGGTTTAAAATCTCAAGCTATTGATTGCTATCAAGTTATTCTTGAGAATTTTATTGATACACCTTTTGCAATAAAATCGCAACGTGAACTTGATAATATGGGTGTGAAAATTCAACTACCCTCTGAAAATGTTACAAATGAAGAGAATGAGGAAGAAGAATAAACAAATAAACACTATTTAATATGTAAAACAGAAAAAAATGAGGAAGTATATAAAAAATGAAAAGAATAATATTAAAAAATTATAATGCTTTTTCTTTAGCTGAAGTTATGATTGCTTTGGTTATAGTTGCTATATTAATGGCAGCATCTGCTCCTTTAGTTAATAGAAGAGCTAGCCTTGATAATAATTTTCAATGCTTCTGGCATAGCGTTGATAATGGTATTTATTATGGCAAAACAGGTGCACAACAAGTTGGTATTGGCATTGAATTGCCTAATGAATATGGGGCATTATTCTTAAATACAAAAGATGATAAACCTCAAATTACATTTTACTCAAATGGAACAAAAACAGGTATTTTGGGTATAACTAATGCTATAACTATTGGGAATGTTACTGGAGCTGTTGGTGATAATTCTGTGGTTATAGGAAATATTGTTGATTCTATTGGTGAAAACACTTTTATATTAGGTAATAGTGCCAGTACTCCATTATTATTCGGACAATTTGATGAAACTAATTTAACTTCACAAATATTGAAAGTCAATGGGAAATTACAGGTTGGATATAATAATAGCGGTATAACTGATAGTCCTTATTCTTTGTATGTCGATAATGGTGGGATATTTAGTGATGGAAATATTACTGGTGGAACAATATATGGAAATAGCTTAAACATTAAAAATGGAGATACTTCAACGATAACCTTAAGTAATAATGGGAATATCACAGGAACTGGGTTAACTATAAGCGGTAATATTACTGGTGGAACAATTTCAGGAACTGAACTAAATGTAGGCACAGGTAATATTACTGGTGGAACAATAAGCGGAACTTATTTAAGTATAGATGGAAATATTTCTGGGACTAACTTGAAAATTAGTGAAACTATTGATGCCACAGATTTAGGAGAGAGTTTAACACAAGTTATTAATCGTATGATTACTAGTCAAGCATCTGATGAAAAACTAAAAAACGATATTACTGATACTCATTTAGGGCTTGATATTGTTCGTAAAATAGAAGTTAAACAATACAAATTTAAAGATCCTGACAAATATGGTGGTGGATTACGATATGGTGTCATTGCTCAAGAAATACAAAAAATATTGCCAAATGTTGTTAATCAAAATAATGAAGGGTTCCTCACAATCCGAACTAATGACATTTTCTTTATTGCAATAAATGCAATTAAAGAACTTGATATGGAATTACAAAGCTTAAAACAATTAATTGAAAATAAAAATACAGATAAACTTAAAACAGAAAATAGTGAACTTAAAAACGAGATAAACCTTTTAAAAGAACAAAACCAAAAACTTGAAAAACGACTTTTAAAAATTGAAAAACAATTGAAATTAGATTGATAATTAATAAAGACTGGTTTTTAAGATTTAATTTTTAGTTTTTTAAAATAAGTTTATATAAAAATATCAAAAAAGATTAATATTCAGTTAAATCACGTTTTTGGAGGTATTCACGTATATGGTTTAAAGAAAATTGAACAATACGTGTAATTCTGGAAGATGATAAGCCCATAGCTTTAGCTATTTCTTTTACCTGCATACTACGATAGAAGCGGTATTCAACAACAGTTCTTTCTTTTTGAGGCAATATTGAAATAGCTTCACGTATAAGTCTTGATAATTCGGATAATTCAGCCAATTCATCAGGCATTGCACCTTTATCCTTTACAAAATCAAAAGGTGAGTCATTATCAGACGATGCAGCCGCAATACTATCTATTGATAAGATAGTTTCATAAACAGCTTCACGGACTTTACTAGGCGATACATTTATACCATTTTCAATATTTGATTCATTATGACTTTCAAGGTTTAAATCATAAATATCGTCACCATCGCTATTTTTTTTTGTATGTTTAAGAGAATACCATTTGTAACGATTCCTCAATTCGTTACGAATAGCCCACCTTACAGCTGTTGCTATATAAGAATTATTATATTTTTCCATTTGCTGTTCGGTTTTATCTTTAAACAAAGTCTGTAATGCAATAATTCCAATACTCATAAGCTCCTCACAATCAACCATATGATTTGGTATCCGACGATACTCAACACGAGCAACCTTTTCAACAATATCAATATAATTTTTGGAATCAAATTGCATATTTATATATAAACTCAATTATTCTTAATTTCTTTATCAATCTTCTTATTTATAATATTACCTAATTTTTTATCTTTATGCAAGTTATAAACAAATAAAAGTATTTCAGCCACAGCTTTATATAACTCCGGAGGAATAACTTGATTTATCTCAACCATACGAAATAAAGCCCTTGCTACAGGTGGATTTTCGATTATTGGTACGTTATACTCTTTTGCTATTTCTATTATTTTTTTAGCGATAAGTTCACTACCTTTTGCCATAAGCATAGGAGAAGGCATTTTATCAGGGTCATATTTTAAAGCACAGGCAATATGAATAGGATTTGTTACAACAAAATCACATTCTTTAACCGAATCCATAGCACCCTGCTGCAACAACTGCTGACGTCTTTGACGGAGTGCACTTTTCATATGCGGATCACCTTCTGAGTTTTTATATTCGTCTTTTACCTCTTTAAAAGACATCTTTTGATCTTTCAAAAATTTCCATTTCGTAACTCCATAATCAGCAGCTGCTATTATAAAAAAAGCTATCATTGACTTTGTTATAAAATCCATCATTAAACTGCCCCATTCTATCATCACTGCAAAATTATTATCTATTGCCGCAAGAGATAATATCATAGGCAAATGTGCTTTATAAACAACAAATCCAATAAAACCAAGTAAGCCTACTTTAATTATATTTTTAAAAAGATCAAAAAAAGTTTTCATAGACATTAGATTCTTAAAATATTTTGTTGGATTTAATTTATCTAATTTTGGAGATAAAGGTGCCATAGTTACTAAAGGACCAACTTGAATTAAATCACCCAATATTGCCAAACACCAAGCCATAAACAATATTGGACCTATTATTAATACTGTTGGCAATATTGTTATAAAAAATAAGTAAGGTAAACCTATAATATCCAAGTGCTGATTAGGTATTTGTTCATAAACAAGAACAAATAGTCTTGTTATTTGATCCCATATAAATGGTGACAGTTTTGATATTACTGTACACATAACAAGCAAAAATAATGCAGTTGAAAAATCTTTTGATTTTACAACTTGTCCCTGTTCCCTTGCTTTTCTAAGTTTTTGCTCACTTGCTTCAAATTGTTTATCTTCATCACCCATGTTTTAATTATAACACTAACTATAATCAACATCCAACAACAAGTCATTTTGATATCTGAAGGCTTATTTAAAGATTTTAATACTTTTACTTTTTTATATATTTTTAATGCGTTCTTCAGGTTCCGTAATTGATGTAATACGCAAACCAAAATTATCTTCAATAACAACGACCTCACCGTGTGCTACAAGCTTACCATTGGCATATAATTCAACCGGTTCACCAGCTACTTTATCAAGCTCAATAATTGAACCACGAGTAAGTTCTAAAACTTTTTTTATTGGCAATTCACAACGACCCAACTCAACAGCTAATTGAAGTTTTATATCAAGAAGAAGGTCTAAATTTTTATTCGGCTCTCCATATGTTTGCTCATTACTATCAAATGACGAAAATTTTACAGGTTGAATTGTAACAGGTTCCTCATCATCACATTGCTCATTGATTATATAATTTTCTTGATCAATTGCTTTTTGTTCATTGACTTTTGTGTTTTCAATTGATGACTCTTCTTCTATATTTTCAGTAAGTACTTCCTTTTCATTACTTTCATCAATATTTTTAATTTCATTTTCGTCAAACATAAATATTTGCCTTTCAATATTTGTTTCATTATATAATATATTTTTATAAATAAGCTTTTAAAATGTCAACAACTTCATTATATCGTTCATTTATTTTAACACAAACTTTGTCTTTTAAAGTACCAGGACAAGCGAAGAATTTTTTTTCTCCATTAATTTTAACTATTAAATCATCTGTTATTTTATTATCAAGTCGAATAACATCACCAACTTTTAAATCTAAAAAATCTTGAGCTGTTATATCAGTTGTACCAAATAAAACAGAAATATGAATATTTGAAGTATTAAGTTTTTCAATCATTTTCTGTCTTTCTTCAGTTGTGGCAACAATACCTTTTGTGTGAAAAATTCGTTGCGTTGATAGATGACCCAAAATATTTTCCAAAACAGGATATGGATAACACAAACTCATTAATCCAAAATATTTCGACGCTATTTGTATTTCAAACGTAATTAAAGCAACAATTTCACCAGGTGATGCAACCTGAACATTTTGATAATTAGTAGCTAAAGCATCAACCGTTCCCTTAACTGGAACAACATGTGCCCAAGAAGTTTCAAGCGTGTTAACTGTTCTTTTAATAAACTGTTTTGCAAGTGACTCTTCAATATCTGTCATTTCATGACTCATATCCGCACAAATTCCCACCCCACCAAGCATTCTATCAACAATACTTGATAATATTTCAAAATTTATTCCCAATAACACCTGATTTGGTAAAGGAGTCAATTCAAGTAAACCAATAGCTATAGATTCAGGCATTGAATGTGTAAACTCGTCATATGTCAACTGATCAACTGATACTACATCTATTTCAATGGGTAAACTTAAGTATGCTGTCAAATTCATTTCAAGCTGACGTGCAAACTCCCTATGAATATCCTGTAAACCACGTAAATGTTCTTTTGAAAACTTATCCGGCCGACGAAAGTTGTATAATTTATAACCTTTTTTATACTCCTCACTTGCATCAATTTCATTATCGGAACTTTTATATAAGAACTCTTCTTTTTTATCATTATTATAATTATTGTTTGTTTTACTTTTATTCATTATATTTAACTTAACTTTATTATTGTATTATAAATTGACAAAAACTTACACGTATAACTTCACGTTCTCCGCCCATAATAGCATCAACACTTTGAGCAATTTGTTCTTTTACGACTTCTTTGCCAGCAACTGATGAAAGTTCATCTGTTGTTTTATTTGACAATGTGATAATTATAGCATCACGTATAGCTGCTTTATATTGATCAAGACTTTTTTCAATAGCTGAGTTTGGATCTGCTGATGATTCACCACCATGACCACTATGACCACCGCTTTTTTTTGATTCTTTTTCACCTGCTGTTTCTTCTTCTGTTTTTGTTAGCTCAATTGATACTTCTGCTTTTAAATAATGCCGTTGAGAAGAATCAGCTAAATTTACCGTAAATTCACCTAAATTATATACAAAACCTTTTTGAACAGCATCCTCGTCTTCAACAACAACTTCTTCAACAGGAGCTAATTTTGATGTTAGAAGATTGTTTTGTATATAATAATTCGCAAATATAAATACCAAACAAACAACCATTGTAGTAATTACATTTATTAGTACTATTTGCATGTTACTTGTTTGTTTTGGACTTTCTATTGGTCTATCTATTTTTGGTTTTATATCCCTTGGTTGATTGGGTTTTGTCATTATTAATTAACCTCTTTTTTTATTTTATTCTCTAATATAATTATATCAACTCTTCTATTTTTTTCACGACCTTTATTTGTTGTATTATCATATATTGGTGCATATTCTCCATAACCTACAGCTGATAATCGTTTGGGTGACAGTTTATAATTTTCAGTTAAGTATTTTATAATGTTTATAGCTCTTGCACTTGATAATTCCCAATTTGTTGCATATATTGAGTTTTTTATAGGAATGGAATCAGTATGTCCCTCAATTATAACGGGATTATCTATTGTAGTCAAAAAATTTGCTATGTTCGAAATAGTACTTATAGAATTTTCTTTTATATCTGCACTTCCACTATCAAAAAGTAAGGTATCTTTTAACCTTAATGTAATTCCTTTTTCGTTTTCTATAACCTCTATTTTATTATCATTTCCTAAGTTAGTTTTGACAAGTTCAAATAATGAATCTTTCACCGTAGCTTGATTTACTGTATTATCTATATTATTAATATTAGATGTTGATAATTCATTTATTACTTTTTCATTTTTAAACTCTTTTTTTATAGACTCCTTAAAGTCTTTTATTTTTATATTATCATTATTGCTTAAAGCAAATAAGAATACAAACAAAGCAAGCAATATGGTTGTAAAATCAGCATATGACACCACCCATCTATTTATATAATCTTTTGAATTTTCAAAATATTTTGTTTTTTTCATCCTTTTTCCTTTTTTATATAAAGGGCTACCGCCAATCAATCTTTGTATTCATCCACAAACGTGGTTTGACTTTTAAGTAATAAACCAAAATTTGTGCAACCCATATGCAGTAGTGAACAATTATCACTTAACGCAACATTGACCGGCAACCGTCTGTTTGAACATAAAGTCCAAGTTAAGACCGCTCAAGTTGAGTTTAGTGAGAATATGAACGCCAAGTGGGTTGCGGTTTTTGTGCAACTTTTTACAACAAAGCGGATTTACAGACGGGCAAAGTCCTAGGGAACGCAAAACCGGAGCCAACAGCCCGAAGGGCGACAGGCAAAGTGTTTTGAGCGTAAAGTAAATTCCAGACAGTTGCCCCGTCCGGAGGACATTATATTTAATTTTATTTAAATTTTTATTTTTCATTTTTTATATAACGGGCTACCGCCACCCATCCTTTCTTTTTCCTTCACCAATATAGATTTTTTTTTAATTATTTGTATAAGGCAAAAGTTTTTCTTCAATGATAGAGCTATGTTCTTCCATATATATTGAAACTACACCATGAAGAACCATTTGTTTAAACATAATCTTATCACGCAATTTTAACTTAAGATTTCCTGCAATAGGTAAGAACAATAAGTTAGCAAACCCAACGCCATATAATGTAGCAACAAAAGCAATAGCAATACCTGAAGCAAGCATATTCAAATCCTCTACATTTGACATAACTTGTATTAATCCCATTATAGCTCCCACAATCCCAAATGTAGGTGCATATCCTCCCATTGCCTCAAAAATACGAGAATAAATAAGTTCTCTTTCTTCTTCATAATCTATTTCTGATGATAATATATCATAAAAAGATTGTGGATTATTTAAATCAAGAATTAATTGAATAGCTCGACGCAAAAACGGGTTTTGTATTTCGTCTTTTATCTTATTTAAATCAAAAATACCATTTCTTCTAGAATAATCAGATAAATACAAAATTTCATTCATTACTAAATTTGTATCAGGCAAAGATGTATTTTTAAACACATCAATTGCCGATTTTATAGCATCAAGCACAAGCTTTGAACGAAAATTTATAACTGTTGCACATATAGTTCCACCAATCACTATTAAAAATGCATCCAATTGAAACAAAATAGTTATTGACCCAGTTTCCATATATTGGACTATAAATATTATTAATAATGCACAAATAATTGATATTAAAGCACTTTTAAACAAAACATCCCCTTTGTATCTTACCTATAGTAAAATAATTTACATTATTCATTATTACATTAAATTTTTTTTAAGTCCATAGATTATAAAAAAAAGGCTATTGTAAGTAAAATTACAAATAACTTACAACAACCTACCAAAGTATGAAAAGATTATCTAATTCATACATTACAAACTACGGAATAATCTTTATGTAATTATAAGTATTTTATAGATATATATGTAAGTATAATATCATGTATTAATAAATATATATTAAAATTATAATTATGTCAACAACATACTTATATAAAATTGTATATTTTTACATATAGAGGATAAACTATTACTAAGGGGTTAATGATACCATTATACACATCCACCAAAACTATTATTTATAAATATTTATTAATTAAAATATAATGACAACAAATAAATGTACGAGTTAATGTCAGGTATTTATACTTATTATATATACGTAATGTCAGGTATTTATTAACATTTGATATTTATATAATTGTTTAACATAAATTAATTATACGCCAAGGTAAAAAATGAAGAAAAAACTTACAACATCTGGTAGTGGCTGGGAGTTATATCTTGCCAAGCCTATATTAAAACTTATGGGGATTGACCCAAAAGTTTCTCAAGTTTTATTTAAAATAGAAAAAAAAGTATTAATAATTAAAGAAATAAAAACTAATGAATGTGAAAATTATGAAAATCTTATGATACGTAAATTTACAAAAAGTGGTAGTGGTTATGCTTTATATATTTCAAATACTATCTTAGAACTTCTTAATATAAACCCTTTTGAAGATTATATTGAATATGAATTAGATGATAATATTTTAACTATACGTAAAACAGAAAATTAAAACTTTTTTAAATTTCTAAATTCTATTGTCGATATAATTTATAAGTGCTAAAATATATAATTAAGAATCAAACAAAAAGGTGTGGTGTAAAGTGGAATTATTAAATAAAATTGACAATATTAAAACAAAGGAAGATAAATCAAATACATTAAGTTTTGAAAATGAATTTATAAAGCCAATATTTAAAGACATATTAAAATATTCGCCTTATAAACTTGTGGCTCTTATATTAAACATTTTAACTGTTCCAATATATACAATGTTTCTTTCCCCAAGTGATTATGGATTATATTCAATATCAATAGCCACTTTGAGTTTTATTTGTATCATATTTTCAGACTGGATAGGTCTATCAGCTTTACGTTTTTTTGAAGAACAACAAATAAAACATAATGTATCCCAATATTTTGGAACACTTGTAACTTTATTGTGCGTTAATCTTCTAATGATGTTTAGTTGTAGTTATGCATTTCGAGAATTATTATGTAATTTTTTTCATATCCCACCAAGATTTTTACTAATAATTACAATACTAATAATTCCTGTAGCAATTCGAGCTTTACTTCTTCAAGTATTACGTGCTCAGATAAAACCAGGGTCATATAGCTCCTCAATGATATTAAACCAAATTTTTACAATGGTTTTTGCGGTACTATTTATCAAATATTTTGCACTCGCACCTGAAGGTATAATTTTTGCAATGACTATTGTAATTACATTTATCGATTTGATGTTAATCCACCAGACTAAAATACATAAAACAATTAGTTTTAAAGGTTTAAAACGTCAGACATTATTAAAGTTATGTCAATATGGTATGCCACTTGCAATTGGACAGTTAAGTTTATGGATTATGACTCAAAGTAACAAATTTATTCTACAACACTATAAAGGCTCCTTTGCAAATGGTATTGTGGGTGTTTCATATAATCTTACTTATTCAATAATATTATCGTTATTTTCTATATTTATTATGGCAGCAATGCCACGAATAATTAAAATGTACGAAAAAAAACAGGAGGTTACAAAAACTATATCAAAAGTTTCAGGACACCTAATTGGTATGGCAATGCCTTTTGTTATTGTATTTTCATTATATCCTTTAGATTTTGTACATTTACTTGCAAATGAAAAATTTGCACAAGCTTATATCATTATCCCTGCTATGTCTTTGTCAGTAATGTTTATGTTGCTTGCTGAATTTACAACTATACAATATCATCTTGTTAATAAAACATATATTGATACAATAATTAAACTTTTAGCAGGTGGTTTTGGAATTATCTTAAATATTTTACTTATCCCCAAATTTGGAATTGTAGCTGTTGGATATACAGCATTAACTGTTAATGTTTGTTATTTCTTTTTAAGTTTGATTATTGTAGTTGATAAGTTAAAATGGAAATTCCCAAAAGTTGAGTTCTCGATGTTTTTATTGTCCTCAATACCTTTATTTATTGCTTATTTTATTTTATCAAAACTTAATGCACATTTTATATTAAGTATTCTTACATTACTTTTTGTATATTATTTTACATACTTTACGTTAAACAAAAAAAGATTTGCATAAAGAAATAAAAAAAGTAATATGTTTGTTGTAAAATAAAAAATGTAAATAATTTTAAATGAGGTTTGAATAAGAAGTGCCTGAATATGTAGAAAAAACAATACGTGATATAATAGACTTTCCTAAAAAAGGTATAATATTCCGTGACATAACAACAGCAGTTAAAGATAAAGAAGCTTTAAGACGAATTGTGGATTTTTTAACAGAAAAATTTAAAGATAAAGACATAGATTACGTAGCAGCAGTTGAGTCACGTGGTTTTATTTTTGGTTCAGCACTTGCATATAATTTAAATGCTGGATTTATATTGGTAAGAAAACCGGGAAAACTTCCTGCAAAAACAATATCCGAAGAATATTCTCTTGAGTATGGCACTGATAAAATAGAAATACATGAAGATGCAATTGAAAAGGGTAAAAACGTTCTTGTTATTGATGATTTACTTGCCACAGGTGGAACTGTTAATGCTTGTTGTAAATTAATTAAAAAAACAGGAGCAAATATTGTTGGATGTGCTTTTGTTATTGAGTTAAGTGATTTAAAAGGTCGTGAAAAGTTACCAAAAGATATTGATGTAATATCTATGATAACTTATTAAATATGGTAATAATATTAAAACTTTAAAATTGTTTAAAAAAATAACACAAACAAAAATTGCAAAAAATATGTATTTAGTTGTTGTTATCAAATTTAGCAAACTCTTTTGAATTTTCAAGCCAAATTTCACGATCTATTTTTAAAGCGTGGTTCCAAAACTTTTCAAGAGCATATAATTCACGTTCTTCATTATGTAAAATATGAACAATAACATCACCATAATCAAGCAGATTCCATCTGTTTTTTTTGTCTGATTCATCTTTTGAAACATTAATATTTAAATTTTTTTTAATATTTTCCCGAACATAATTTGTCAATGCCCGAACTTGATTTTGACTATCGGCTGATGCTATTACAAAATAATCACTTAAAACCGATATATTTGAAATATCTAAAATTACAATATCTTTGGCTAAATTATCATCCAATACCCTTGCTATCACAGAAGCTAACTTTAATGATGATATATCTCTTTCCACTTATATTTTTCTCCTCAAATTAAGATATATAAACTATCTTACACTAAAAACCTATTTTTTCAAATACTCCTGGAATTTGAGTATTACAAAACACGCATTTACCTTCATTATCTATATTTATACTATCTTTAATACTCAGATTTCTTCTTGTTATTATAGGTTTTTTACAATTATGACAAAAAGTTGTGCTTATTTCTTGATCATCAATATTCCCACCATAAACATATAATAAACCAACATCTTTTGCTATTTTTATTGCTTTTCTTATTATGTCAATTGATGTTTGTTTTTTATCTTTCATTTTATATGAAGGGAAAAAAGCTAAAAAATGCAAAGGCACATCTTTACCAATATTTTCAATAATCCAATAAACTTCATTTTTAATATCGTCATCTAAATCATTTTCACCTTCAATAAGAAGGGTTGTAATTTCAAGGTGTGCATTTGTATTATTTTTTATATATTTTATAGTATCAATTATCGGATACAAATTACAAAGACAGTTTTTATTATAAAACTTTTCGTTAAATCCTTTTAAGTCAATATTGCAAGCATCAATATATCTAAATAAGTCCTCACGTGGTTTTTGATTTAAATATCCTGATGAAACCAAAATTGTTTTAATATTGTTTTCTTTTAATATTTTAGCTGTATCAATTACATAATCAATAAAAACAACTGGTTCATTATATGTGAACGAGACACTTTCACAGTTATATTTTTTCGCCAAATCACATATTGCTTGTGGTGGTATATAATTTGAATTTGGGACTTCAAATGTTTGTGATATTGAATAGTTTTGACAAAATTTGCAAGCTAGATTACAACCTAATGCACCAATAGATAACGTCTTTGTATTTGGATAAAAATGATAAAGGGGCTTTTTTTCAATAGGATCAATTTGCATTGATGAAAGTTTACCATAATATAATGGTTCAATACGCCCATTAATATTTTTATAAGCCTTACAAAAACCCTTTTGGTTAACTTTTAATTTGCAATATCGAGGACATATTGTGCATTCTTGTCTATTATCTTTTGCGGTATTTTGATATTTCATATATTATATTATAATTTAACTTATAAAAAAATAAATTGGTAAGAAGGATTATGAAAGAAATCAAAAGTTCAAATATAAAAGGTATGTTTTATCCAAATGATACAAAAGAACTTTATCATATGATTGAAACGTTTGATAAAGGCACTTCAAATGTATACGATATAAAAACACGAACTATAGTTGCTCCGCATGCAGGATATATTTATTCAGGCAATGTGGCTTATGAAGCTATAAATTATTTAGATGATAATATAAAAACTATTTTTATTATTGCACCATCACATAGAACCTATTTTGAGGGAATAATAAGCCCTAACTATGATGAATTTGAAACACCTTTGGGAAATATTAGCGTCAATAAAGAAATTGTTAAAAAGTTAAATGAGTTCAATGTTAAAATAAATAACTTACCTTTTGAAAATGAACATTCGCTTGAAGTTTTTTTTCCTTTAATTCAATATAAGTTTAAAAAAAATAATAATGTTAAAATAGTGCCAATTTTATATGGTGATACAGATTATCAAGAAATATATAAAATTATAGATATTTTTTATGATGATAATAAAAATGGGTTTATTATTTCCACTGATTTAAGTCATTTTTATAAAGAAGAGGAAGCAAAAATTATTGACAAAAAAACATTTGAAGTAATAAACGAGCTTAATTTAGACGGTTTTAAGAACGGTATGTGTTGTGGATTAATAGGATTAATGGGTTTAACAAAGTTTGCTAAAGAACATAATTTTTCATTGATACCACTTGATTATAAAACATCCTCATCTACAAATAATGATAAAACATCCGTTGTCGGCTATGGAAGCTGGTTATTAAGCGAAATGGGGCAAGCTGAGTTTATAAAAAAATATTTAAAAGATAACCTTTTTAATATCGTAAAAAAAAGTATAACTTATCCATTATGTGAAAATATAAAATCAAAATTCACGCCTAAACTAGAAAACTATCCACTTATTTTGTCTATGCCCTTTGCGACTTTTGTTACTATATATAAAAAAGAACACTTAAGAGGCTGCATAGGTTCAATTATCCCTTATAATTCAATAGTTGAAGATGTTGCAAATAATGCTTATAATGCTTCATATAAAGACCCACGGTTTTATCCACTTGAGAAGGAGGAATTTTCTGATATTAAATTTGAAATATCTATTTTGACACCTTTAACAAAACTTGAATTTAATACTCAAGAAGAATTGTTGGATAGACTTAAAATTGATATTGATGGACTTATCATACAAGACAAAAATTATCAAGCAGTTTATCTTCCACAAGTTTGGGAACATTTTAAAATTGATGGTTTTAATGATAAAGATATAAAACTACAATTTTTGCAATCGTTAAAGGAAAAAGCAGGACTTAATAAAGACTATTTTTCCCAATCTTTTGAAGCATATATTTTTCATGTTGAAAAGCTATATTCAAGTTTATTATAAATAGAAGTAAAAAAGAAAAAGGTTAGTTTTTATGACAATTTTAGAATTTTCATTTACAATTTTATCAAAAGGATTTGGAGATATTATTGATATAACTGGGAAAATTGAGTCATTTCTTGCTAATTTAAATTCTAATTATGCAATTGTTTATATTTACAACGATTCAAATAATGTTACAATAAGAAATATTGAAATAAAAGAATTAGAAAAAAAAATGAAAGATATAAATTATAAAAAATCTCTCCAAATTTCTAATAATAATATGCTTATTTTGCCAATAATTGATAAGAAATTGTATAAAAGTGAAATATCAAGAATTTTATTTATTGATTTTGAACAAAATGTAATTGAGAGAAAAATTGTTATTATGCTTCAAACTTGAAATAAAAGTAATAATAAAGTATAATCACTATATTCATAAAGATGGGGGTATAAAATAAACAAAATGTCAAGTGAACGTTTTTCAATAAAAAATATATTGCTTGTATTATTAATCATAATAATAGCGTATTTAATGTATAAAATAGTCGATATAATGTTAATTCTTTTTGCATCGTATGTTCTTGCTTGTTCATTTAACCCGATTGTTGACAAGTTGGAGCAGAAGATGCCAAGAAATGTTGCAACAGGACTTGTCTTAACAATAGCTGTAATAATAATGCTACTTATTTTAACACCTGCATTAATTATAGCAATAAAAGAAATGTATAGATTTTTAAAAGATTTACCTGACACTTTAAAACAGGTGACTTATTTTGTTGAAACATCAAAAATAGGTGCAATAAGTTTAAAGTCATTTATTAATATCGATGCTTTAATAAACAACATTTCTGCAACAAGTAAAAATATACTTGGTGGGTTTAAAGATATAACAGCAGCATTATCACAATGGATTACGGTTATTATAGCGGTTGCTTTAACTACATATTATTGGGTAAGTGAAAAAGTTTATGTAAAAAAACGTTTTTTAATGTTATTTCCAAATGAAAATAAAGGTAAAGCAGATAAAATAACATATAATTTATCGACACAAATTGGTGGATATATGATAGCACAGTTATCTGTAATGTTTGCAGCTGGTTTGTTTACATCTATTGGTTTATTACTTATCGGAGTTAAAAGCTGGTTTGTACTTGGACTTATGACTGCTATATTTGACATAATCCCAATAATAGGTCCTATAATAGCAGGAGTTATTGCCTTGCTTATGAATTTTCAAAGTGGGCCATTAACAGCAGTTTTAATAGTTGTTGTATTTTTTGCTGCACAATGGTTGCAAAATGCTTGGGCAAGACCAATAGTTTATAGTAAATTTTTGGATATAAACCCTGTTATCATTGTTATGGCGTTATTAATTGCAGCAAAATTTTTAGGATTTTGGGGTGTAATATTGGCTCCTGCTATGGCTGCTGTTGTTTGCACTTTGCTTGATGAATTGTATATTAAACCTATTAATGAAATAGCATAAGACACATTTTTGTAAAGTGGAGAAAATATGGATTGTGATAATATAAAAGCAATAGCAAATAGTAAAGAAAGAAAAGAAACTTTTTTATATAACAAAAAAGTTAAAAATAACTCCAAATATAATATATGGTTTGCATTTCCTCAAATATATAGTTTTGGGATGTCGTCTTTAGGCTATGTGTCAATTTTCCAATCCATTGATGAAAAATTTGATGATGTTTATATAGAACGTGTCTTTACAGATAGCAAAACAAATCTAAAAAATATAAATGATATAGATTTAATTGCTTTTTCAGTGTCATTTGAGCTTGATTTTTTGTGTATTTTTAAAATAATGGAAAAATATAAAATCCCATTTAAAGCTTGTGAACGAAATGAAAGCTTTCCACTTATTTTTGCAGGAGGACCTTGTATAACAGCAAACCCTTGTGCTTTTGAAAAGTTTTTTGATTTTATGCTTCTTGGGGATGGAGAAGATATGAATGTCAAAATTGTTGAGTTTTTAAAGGAAAATAAAAGCTTAACAAAAGAAGAAACCTTGCAAAAACTTTCAACATTTGAGGGTGTTTATGTGCCAAATGTGTCGAAAAAAGTTAATAAAGTTACATCAAAGCTTGATAAATGTATTTATACCGGTATGTTAAGTGAAAATAGTTTTTTTGCTAATACTTTCATTATTGAGCTAGTCCGTGGTTGTGCTAATCGTTGTGGATTTTGCCTGGCTTCATATTTAAATTTACCTGTACGTTATATTGATTATAACAAGATTGTTGAAACTATTGATTTAGGTTTACAATATACAAATAAAATAGCATTTCTGGGAGCATTAATTGCAGCACATCCTAAATTTGATCAAATATGTGATTATATTTATAAAAAATCAAATGAAATAGAGAATTTGGAATTGTCCATTTCATCTTTAAGGCTTGACAGTTTAACCCCTAAAATAGTCCAAACGCTTGTTAAACTTGGTCAAAAACACGTTACAGTCGCGATTGAAGCAGGGTCAAACAGGTTAAGAAGAGTTATAAATAAAAATTTAAATGAAGATGAAATATTAAATGGTGTTAAAATAGCAATTGAAAACGGGTTAAAAGGGATGAAATTCTATACTATGATTGGATTGCCGACTGAAACACAAGAAGACATTTGCGAGCTTGTTAATCTTGCAAAAAAAATAAAAAATCTTGATAAAACTTTTGATGTGACATTTAGTTTTTCAACTTTTGTACCAAAAGCACACACTCCTTTTCAATATTGCCAAAGGGAAGAAACTAAATCATTGGAAAAAAAGTATGAATACATAAAACGAGAATTTCATAAACTTGGAGTAAAAGCAAGGTGTTCAAGTGTAAAATGGGATGATGTTCAAACTCTTATTTCAAAAGCTGACAACTCTTTTGATGACTATTTTATCCAAGTTTATAAAAAAGGTGGAAACCTTGGTGCCTTTAAATCTTGCTTTAAAGAATGTCTTGAAGAAAAAATAGGCAAATCCTTTAATGACTTTATTACTTCAAATCCAAATTATAATGACGTCTTGCCTTGGGATTTTATTAAAATAAATCATCTTATTAAAGATGAAAAAATGTTTTTGGTTAAGGAATGTAAACGACTTTTATCTATTAATTGAAGTGCTATAATTTTATATATGATAAAAAACAATTAAACACATAGATAAGAGGGCAAGTTATGTATAATCCAAAATCAACAAAAGCTAGTGAGTTTATAGATCATCAAGAAATACTTGAAACATTAAGATATGCAGAAGATAACAAAAACAATATAGAGCTTATCGACAAAATTCTTGAAAAAGCAAGAGAAAAAAAGGGTTTATCACATAGAGAAGCTTTGGTTTTGTTGGATTGTGAAAATGAAGCAAAAAATGAAGAAATATTTGAACTAGCAAAGCAAATAAAACAAGATTTTTATGGAAATAGAATAGTTCTTTTTGCACCTTTATATCTTTCAAACTATTGTGTAAACGGTTGTGTATATTGTCCTTATCATTTAAAAAATAAACATATACCAAGAAAGAAATTAACTCAAGATGAAATTCGAAACGAAGTGATGGCTTTACAGGATATGGGTCATAAACGTCTAGCGATTGAAGCCGGTGAAGATCCACAAAATAACCCCATAGAATACATCCTTGAATCGATAAAAACAATATATTCAGTTAAAAATAAACATGGAGCTATCCGACGTGTCAATGTAAATATTGCAGCAACAAGCGTTGAAAATTATAAAAAACTTCATGAAGCTGGTATTGGCACATATATTTTATTCCAAGAAACATATCATAAAGAAAGCTATGAAAAACTACACCCAACTGGTCCAAAGCACAATTATGAATACCACACAGAAGCAATGGATAGGGCAATGCAAGGTGGAATTGACGATGTGAGTTTAGGTGTTTTGTTTGGGCTTGAATTATATCGTTATGAGTTTGTAGGGTTGCTTATGCATGCTCATCATCTTGAAGCCACTTATGGCGTTGGACCACATGCTATTTCTGTTCCTCGAATCAAAAAAGCAGATGATATAGACCCAAATGTTTTTGACAACGGAATAAATGATGATACATTTGCTAAAATAGTTGCTTGCATTCGCATAGCAACACCTTATGTTGGTCTAATCATTTCAACACGTGAAAGCGAGAAATGTCGAAAAAGACTTCTTGAACTTGGAGTTTCGCAAATATCCGGCGGTTCAAAAACATCCGTTGGCGGATACTTTAACCCAATGCCTGAAGATGAAAACTCCGCTCAATTTGATATAAGCGATAGACGTCCTTTGGATGATGTTATCAAATGGCTTATGGAACTTGGTTATTTACCAAGCTTCTGCACGGCTTGCTATCGCTCTGGAAGAACTGGAGAAAAATTTATGGAAGTTTGTAAAAGTCAGCATATCCACAACTTCTGCCATCCTAATGCCATTTTGACATTAAAGGAATATTTGGAAGACTATGCAAGTGAAGAAACTAAAAAAATCGGTTTAAAACTTATCCAAAATGAACTTCAAAATTTTAATGATAACCAAAAAGTTAAAAATACTGTGCTTGATGACCTGCATAAAATTGAAGCTGGACAAAGAGATTTTAAGTTTTAATTTAATTCCATTATCCCAAAATTTAAAACACTTGCAAAACATACCCACAATAAATAAGGTAAAAGCATAAATGCTGCTATTTTTGATTTTTTATAAAAAAATACAATATTTAACACTATAAATATTAAAAGCAACAATATTACAAAAAAACTTAATGATATATTATGTCTTATAAAAAAGACATAGTACCACAAAAAATTGAACAAAATTTGAAGCGAAAAGAAAATATATCCTAACATTTTGCCTTGATTTTTTGATAATATAAAAAACATAAGCGACAAAAATATGAGAAAATATAAAACACTCCAAACTGGTGCAAATATTTCTCCATTTGGAGTGAAGCTTGGTTTTACAAGATTTTGATACCAAATTCTATCCATACTAAAAATTATTTATTAAGATTTAATAAACTACAATAGCCAAGAGGTTATATTTTATAATAATATAAAAAAATACTAAACTGTTACAGTCAAAGTATGTATTGAACTAGAACAACAGTTGTTATTAGATTAAAGATAATAAATCATTAACCATACACAAGCATCTCTTTTCTTCATTTTTTATTTAACAAATAAGATGTAAGAAGAGGAGTTTTTGTGTTTGTAGAAACTAAACCCTACCTTTATAAATCTATTATTAAATTTTAAATGTGCTATAAAATAATTATATCGAAAATATGTACAAATGTAAAACAAAATGTGATATAATGATATGGTAAACAAGCACAATTAAAGATTTTCTTTATATCTTTGACTTTCAAAAACTCGGAGAAAGTGGGATTTGAACCCACGGTGGAGTTTGAGCCCCACAACGACTTTCGAGGTCGTCACCTTAAACCACTCGGACATTTCTCCTTCTTATTATTTATTATATCTTAAAAATATTTGATTTAATAACTAAATAATATTTTTCATCACTATTTGGATTTTATCTTTTAAACTTTTTTCAAAAAAATTTCTATATTTGAATTTTTTTGTTTTTTTAAATAATTCTTCTTGTATATATTTTTCAACATTAAAATCATCATAGACAGTTAAAAGAACTATATCAGGTTTTAAATTTGCTATTTCAAATGGAGATATTTTTTTATACCCAACATCTATGTTAGCGTTTGGGTTAAAAAATTTTACGTCTGCTATTGCTATTATATTTAACCCAGATAGATCATAATGTTTTTGTATTGCTCGAAAATATAAACTTGCTCCATATAAAATTATTTTTTATTTTTGTATTATTTCTTTAGTTTTATAAACTGTTCTAAATATTATTTTATGTATATTTAATTTTGGTGACTATATACAATTTTACATAAACTTATCGTCATTGTGAGAAAATCTTTGATTTTCGGGGCAATCCAATTATATTATTTGTGTTGAGTATAGTTTTCACGGTTGCTACGCTAAAGCTCGTATTGACGAATGTTTCATATTTAGTTTAAACTCGTATATAAATCCCTTAATTTTTTAAGTTATGATGAATCGGAATCATTTTTGTATCTTCATCTAATAATCTTTTGTTATTCTTTATTTTCATTGTTTTTTCATTTTTCTTTTTTTAGTAAGAATTAAATTTTTAAAGCAATATCCAAAATTTAAAAACCAACCAACCACCTTTTCTAATATATAACTTTCAGAACTAAGATATATATAAATTTATTAATCAGATAAGAAAAAAGTTAATTATGCATAATAGAACTATAACAACAAAAATTCGGAGAGAGAGGGATTTGAACCCTCGGTGAAGTATTATCCCCACACAGACGTTCCAGATCTGCACCTTAAGCCACTCGGACACCTCTCCTTAAAATATTAAATTATTATTATTATTATTTTATTATATATATTTCAAATAGCGTTTGCACCGCTTACAACTTCGTTTATTTCTTGAGTAATAGCACCTTGACGTGCTTTATTATAGTCAACGCTCAGTTTGTATATCATATCCTCGGCATTTTGACAAGCTGACGACATAGCCGTCATTCTTGATGCTAATTCAGATGCTGTTGCTTCCAATAATGCATGATATATCATATTTGTTATAAACATAGGAACAACTTTTTGCAAAATAACATGCTTATTTGGCTCAAAACTCATTAAAGCATCTATTTGCATTGCTTTATTTGGTTTTTGTTCATCAGATTCGTTATTTTCTTTAACCTCATCTATATTCAAAGGTAATATTTTCCAGTCAACGACTTTATATGACATCATGTTTTGAAAGCGAGTTGTTATAATCTCAATATTATCTATTTCATTATCAACAAAACAATTTGCCATATCTTCAGCTATAACAATTGCCTGTCCGGATGTTGGATTTTGTGGGATATTTAAATATTTTTTTTCGATGTCACAATTCAAGCTTTCACATTTTCGACGCAATCCTTGATAACCTTTTTGCCCAACAATAAACAATTTGACTTTAATATTTTGTTTATTATACTCTTCAATACGTTTCAAAGTATATCGAATAACATTTGCATTATACGCACCAGCCAAGCCTTTTGAAGAAGTAACAATAAGCATTCCTGCCGTTTGAAGCTCTCTTGGTTTCAACAACTCAGCATAGTTATCCAAAGCTCGTTTAACCTTCAAACCACTCATTGAATATTTACTCACTGAACGCAAAAGCCTGCTAAAAACAAACGCAACTTCCTTAGCAAAAGGTCTTGCGGCTTTCACTCGGTTTTCAGCTTTCTTTACCTTTGCCGCTGCCACCATTTTCATTGCTTTTGTTATTTTTTGTGTGTTTTGAATACTTGTTATTCTGTCTTTTATATCTTTTAAATTTGACATATTTATTTTAACCTATATTATTTATTCGCCACAAAAACCTGACTTAAATGAACTTATGTTTTTCTTTAATGCCTCAATATCTTCATCATTCATTTTTTCACCAGAATTTAGTTTATCATTCAATTGAGGCATGTTGGATTCAAAATAATCAAACCAACATTTTTTAAACTCAGGGATTTTGTTATTTTGAATATCATCTAAAAACCCATTGTTAGCGGCAAAAAGGATAGATATTTGTTTTGCAACACTCAATGGTGAATACTGTGGTTGTTTTAAAACTTCAGTTAATTTTTCACCTCGAAGAAGCTGGTCACGAGTTGTCTTATCTAAATCGCTTGCAAACTGTGCAAACGCTTCAAGTTCGTGATATTGTGCCAAATCTAAGCGTAATTGACCTGCGACTTGTTTAATACCTTTTGTTTGTGCAGCACCACCAACACGCGAAACAGAAATCCCTGCGTTTATCGCTGGGCGAACACCTGAGTTAAACAAATTGCTTTCTAAGAATATTTGTCCGTCAGTTATTGATATAACATTTGTTGGAATATATGCTGAAACATCACCTGCTTGTGTTTCAATAATAGGTAATGCTGTTATACTACCACCACCTAATTCATCATTCAATTTACAAGCACGCTCAAGCAGACGTGAATGTAAATAGAAAACATCACCAGGGTATGCTTCACGTCCTGGTGGACGTTTTAACAACAAGCTCATTGCTCGGTATGCTTGAGCGTGCTTAGTTAAATCATCATATATTATCAAAACAGATTTTCCTTCTTCCATAAACTCCTCACCTATAGCAACACCTGCAAATGGTGCTATATATTGCATTGGAGCTGGAGAATTTGCTGATGCATTAACAATAATTGTATAATCCATAGCATCATGTTCATTCAACGTTTTTGCAAGTTGTGCTACTGTTGAATTCTTTTGACCTATTGCTACATATATACATATTACATCATGACCTTTTTGATTGATTATTGTATCAATCGCTATAGCTGTCTTACCTGTTTGTCTATCGCCAATAATCAACTCACGCTGTCCTTTGCCTATTGGTGTTAACGCATCAATCGCCGTTAAGCCTGTTTGAAGCGGCTCGTGCACTGATTTCCTTGTAACAATCCCAGGTGCAACACGTTCAATAGCTCGAGTTTTCGTATATTCAATATGTCCCTTACCATCAAGTGCTGCCCCTGTCGGGTCGATTATCCTTCCTATTAAACCCTCACCTACTGGCACAGAAGCTATCCGCCCTGTAGTTTTTACTTTTGTCCCTTCTTTTATATTCTTGTAATCTCCTAAGATTACCACACCTACATTATCTTCTTCTAAGTTTAAAACAAGACCCAAAGTTTTATTTTCATCTTCAAACTCAACAAGCTCACTTTGCATGGCATCTTTTAAACCATATATTCTTGCAATGCCATCACCTGACTCCAACACTTCACCTTGTGTGTTTATTTCAACCCGACTTTCATAATTCTCTATTTTTGAACGTATTATATTTGTTATTTCACTTGGATTTAT
This sequence comes from Candidatus Gastranaerophilales bacterium, assembly GCA_944325065.1. Lineage (GTDB taxonomy): Bacteria > Cyanobacteriota > Vampirovibrionia > Gastranaerophilales > Gastranaerophilaceae > UMGS1477. The sequence goes on from CALUYS010000010.1 coordinate 50,272, forward strand.
TGTTACCATTTTTTTATAACCCTTCCTTATTATATTACATCAAGTCCAATTTTGACTCTTCTTTAATTTTTATTTCTTTATAAAATACTTGCTCTTTGTTTTTTATAACCCTTCCTTATTATATTACATCAAGTCCAATTTTGACTCTTCTTTAATTTTTATTTCTTTATAAAATACTTGCTCTTTGTTTTTTATAACCCTTCCTTATTTTAATATTTTTTGATTTGTTAGAATATGTTTATAAAAATAATAATATCTTTATAAATATCATTTTTTAAGTCCTCCGAACGGGGTTACTTTTTGTGGAAAAAGTAACCAAAACCGCAACCCACTTGTCATTCAATTCTCACTAAATTCAACCCAAGCAGCCTTAACTCGTGCTTACGCACTCAAACAAACGGCTGCTTAAAGATGTTTTATTAAGTGATAATTGTTCTTTCCTGCGTATGAGTTGCATTTATTTTTTCTTTCTTTTTTTGTCCATATTAAGTTTTTTACAATATTTCATTATTATATTACATCAAACTACTTTTTAATCGCTCATACCTGCTTTTTATACTACCATCAATTATTTTGTCATTAGCTTTTATTATTAAACCACCAATTATCGACTCATCAATTGTATAATTTAATAGTATCGTTTTTTTAAATTTATCTTCTAATTTTTGTTTTAAACGTTCTTTTGTTTCATCGCTTAAGACTACAGCTGATGTTACGCTGACTTTAAGTTTATTTTTCAATTCATCATCAAACTCGCAATACCAATATGCTATATCTTCAAATATATCCATACGACGTGCTTTTATCAACATCTTTAAAAAATTTAGTGTCTTTTCAGTGATTTTTGATGAAAAAATATTTACTATAATATCTTCAACTTTTTCCTCGTTAAATGTTGGGTTTAAAATGACATTCCTTAAATCTAAAGATGATTTTATTGTTTCATTTATTAATCCCAAATCATTACGAACAACATCAATATCACTTCCAGCACTTTCAATTAATGCACGGGAATATCGTTTTGCTATCGTTTCATTTTTATAACTCATTTTTCTCATCATATTGATAACCCATCTATACTATTTATACATTCATCAATATATTTTTGATGTAATTGTGGATTTTGATTTAAAGTTTGTTTTATCTTTTCATAACTCAATGCTATAGATGCTTTTGATACTGAACTTGTTATATCATTATATGTATTTTGTACTTCACGATCTATATCTTTTAATAATATTTTTTCTAAATGCTCTTTTATTTCATTTAACTCATTTTGTGCTTTTTCTTCAATATTTTCCAAAGTTTTACTTGCATTTTCAACTATCATATCAGTTTCAATATGCACATTATCCAACTCCTTTTTTGCTTTTTCATACTTTTTTAATGCATCTTTAACATCATCATTCGATTTGTTTATTTTTTCAACTATCTTTTTATGATTGTCATCTATAACACTTTTTACATCAAGTCGTTTTATGATTAAAGCAATAAAACCTATCATAATTAGAAAATTTATTACGTTTGAATGTAATATATTTGTATATGAAAAATCAAACATTTCTCATTACCTCATCAACTTTATTTTCATCAAATGATATATTATCTATATTTTCTCCTAGTATTTTCTTTGAAATATAACTAGATAAAGATTTAACATCCTCACGAAAATTATTATATATATCATTCTTTTGATTTTCTAGATCATTTTTTGCATTAGTTAATTTATTAGCTATTTCATTTTTTTTATTTTTTATTTCAACATTTTTTTGGCTTTTCAATTTATCTTTACCATTTAAAATAATATCATTAGCGTTTTGGTTTGCCTTTTGTATGCTTATATTGTGTTGATTAATGCATTCTTTTTCGTTTTGGTTGTGGGTATTAACTTTTGTTTTATTCTCATCAAGGAGAATACTACGTTTTTCAATAATATCATTAATCGGCTTATATAATATTTTATTCATAAGCAAAGTAAATATTATAAAGCTAATGGTCGCTATTAAAAAAGTTCCGTTAAATTCCATTATATACCTTCAACCTTTCATTCTTTTACATGAAAGCAGTTTAATTGTAACTGCTTTCATATATAAAAGAATTTCACTATTATCCTATCATACCGCAAAGTTTCATAGCAATAAACAAGCCATAAATAGCACAAGCTTCTGATAAAGCAGCACCAAGAAGGAAAAATCCGACAGCTTTACCTGCTATTTCAGGTTGACGTGCTATTGCTTCAAGCAAACCCTTTGTAGCTACACCTATACCAACTCCAGCACCTATTGCTCCAAAACCAATTGCAATACCTGCACCTAAATTACTTAATCCTTGTACTTCGTTTAACATTTCTGTTGCCATATTTTTCTCCTTTTTATATAACGGGCTTACGCCCCTCGTCCTTTCTTATACTACCACCAACGTGGATTGGTTTTTAGTTTATTAATTTATTTCAATTATATTTCATTTCCTCCAACCAGGGCAACTGTCTTGGATTTCCTTCGAGTTCAAAACGCTTCGCCTGTCGCCCTACAAGCTTGTCGGCTCCGGTTTTTTCGTCCCCCGAGGCTTCACTTGTCAGAAAATCCGCTTTGGTAGCAAAAGTTGCACAAAACCACAAACCACTTGCTTGTCATAGCCGTGCTAAATTCAACCTCAGCAGCCTAAACTCATGCTTCACAATCAAACAATCAGATGTTTGAAAATGTTTCATTAAACACTGCTTATTCCAAGTTGCGTATGGTTTGCATTTATTGCTTACTATCATTATTACTTTACTTCCTTTCATATTGATTACTTCTTTATTTCTTCAAGCTTTTTTTAATGCCCCTCTTCCTCAACAGCCAAAGCTACATAAGCTGTTGAAAGCATCATAAATACTAAAGCTTGCACAAAACCCACAAATACTTCAAAAAACATTATAGGTAATGGCAAAAAATAAGCAAATATCCCCACAAATGCAACTACAAGCAATTCTCCTGCTAAAATGTTTGCAAAAAGCCGCAATGCAAGAGTAAATGGTCTTATTACTATTTCCAATAACTCAACAATTGCTATAACAATATCAATTGGATTAAAACTATGTAAAAAATAGCGTAACCCTTTTTTTCGTATCCCGCAGAATAAATAATAAACAAGAACTATAATTGCCATAGCTGCTGTCATGTTTATATCATTTGTAGGCGAAGCTAATTCTCCTGATTTTAAATGTAAAAGTCGCCAAGGTAACTGACCCATTAAATTCGCTGTTACTATAAATAAAAATAAAGTTGCTAAAAGTGGAACATGTTTTTTACTTTCCAGCTTATTTCCCATCATTGATTCTGTTATTCCTGTGAAAAATGTTACTATCCACTCAGCCACCATTTGTACTTTATTTGGGATAATAGCCAGCTTGCGACTTGCAATAAATGCTATAAGAAGTAAAAAAAACATTGCAATATACATCGTAACTAAAGTATCAACGTTTAATGTTATATGCCCCAATGTCGCAGTTAAATGCCCTTCACTACTCATGTTATAATCTATCCTCAATATTCAATTATATTGTATTTATGTTTCTATATTATAATAACAACTTTTTATAAATACTTCAACCCAAAAATTGAAATTTTAAGTAATCTATGTTAAAATTATCGATATAATTAAGATATTGGAAGTGTGAAAAATGAGAACTTTGAAAAGTATATTCAAAGTTCTCTTTTTTTGTACTTCGGTTTATATTACTTATTCCTTAAAACTATAAAATTATACAAAACTCTTTAAAAAACTTTACTTTTAATCTTATAATATTTAATATATTATGTTTGTGTAAAATTTAAATAGGAGTGAAGTTTATATGACAAAATTTAATTTAATGTCATATCTGGTACCACGTGAAGATGTAATGTTTTTTAATCAGTTTCAAGAAAGTGCTCAGATATGTAACAAAACAGCTATCTTATATAATGAAGTCCTAAAAACAGGATTAACACCTGAAAGTAAAGAAAAAATTATGAAATATAAGAAAAAAGGCGGAATTTCATTTAAACTCACTTTGAAACAGTTAAATAAAAGTTTTATTACTCCAATTGAACGTGAAGACATACAATATATTACAGTACAACTCCATAAAATAAATAAAAAAATAATTAAGGCTTGTTTAAATCTTGAAGTATATCGAATTACATCTTATACAAATGAAATGATTGAACAAGCTGAAACTTTAGTTAAGGCAACTGAAGCTTTAGGTCTAATATTAAAAAAATTCAAAAAAGTTAGTGATGTAGAAGATATTACAAAAACAAATATAGAAATGAAACAACTTGAATCACAAGGTGATGAAATTCATCTAAGAGCTATAGATGATTTATTTTCAGGAAAATATGATGCTTTAAGCGTTATCAAACTTCGTGATATGTATAAAGAAATTGAAAATGCACTTGATGCTTGTTTTTATGTATCAGATACCATCTTAAATGTGGTTTTGAAACAAAGTTAAAGAGTGAATAAAGGAGAAATTATGACAATAACTTTGCTTATATTAATAGCAGTTATAATAATCGCTTTAATTTTTGAATATATAAACGGTTTTCACGATTGTGCAAATGCAATAGCTACTGTAGTTTCAACAAAAGTACTTTCCCCAAAACAAGCTGTTTTCTTTGCTGCAGTATTAGAATTTATAGGTGCATTAACAGGCACACACGTTGCAAAAACAATAGGTAATGGAATTGTGGATGGTGAAATGATTACTTTATCCGTAATATTCTGTGCTTTGCTGGCAGCTGTTATATGGAATTTATTCACTTGGTTTCTAGGCTTACCTTCAAGTTCATCACACGCATTAATCGGTGGTTTACTTGGTGCTGCTATTGTTAAAGCAGGTGTAAGCGTAGTTCATATTGCAACATTAATGGAAAAAGTAATTATTCCTATGTTTACATCACCTATTATTGGTTTTGTAGCAGGATTTTTATTCATGCTCGGATTAATTTGGATATTTTATAGAGCTAATCCACAAATTGTTAATAAAAAATTTCGCAAGCTACAACTTATTTCTTCAGGGTTAATGGCAATAAGCCACGGTTCAAATGATGCACAAAAAACAATGGGGATAATCACACTTGCTCTTCTGTCTGGAGGTGTATTATCTAAAGCTCCAAATGGTGAATTTGAAATACCTATTTATGTAATCATTATTTGTGCAATAACAATGGCAGCAGGAACTATGAACGGTGGTTGGAAAATTATTAAAACTATGGGACATAAAATTATAAAACTAAAGCCAATACACGGATTCGCAGCTGAAACCTCAGCAGCCTCAATTATTTTAATAGCTTCACATTTTGGTATACCGCTTTCAACAACCCATGTTATTTCAACTTCAATTATGGGAGTAGGCTCAACATTACATGCAAATAGTGTTAAATGGAGAATAGTTGGAAATATCGTAACAGCTTGGGTGCTAACAATTCCAGCTTGTATGTTTATTTCTGCTTGTGTTTATTATATAATAAGTTTGTGCTCCATAGAGTAAAAACCATAATTTAAATTGTATTAGGGGGATAAAATCCCCCCTTTTTTATTTATATATAATTTATTATAAAAATGAATTCACTGTTGATAATCCCGGTACAAAACTTCCTGCAGCTTTTATTATAAGATTTGCATAGTCATTAAAACCATTATTAGAACTTGTTGTATTATTATAAACTTGAGTGCTATTTCTACTTGCATTTATTGTGTTTAACATGTTGTTATTAATGCTATTTTGAAGATTGCTTAAATAATTAAGATAGTTATATCGATTGCTTAATTCATTATTAATTAAACTTGATTGTTTACTTTGAAGATTTGTAGCTAGTTCGCTTATTGCATCAGCACGTTTGGATTCAATGCTATTTAAATTATCCATAAATACCGAATTATCAAGATTGCCAAATCGTGAAGCTATATTTTCCTGAAGTTCTTGAAGCATTGGGGTATATGTTTCATTAATATCATTAATCCCTTGAAGTTTATAAGCATTAAGTTCTTTATAAATGTTATCCATTGTTTTTGGTGAAAATACATTTATATTATCTAAATTGTTAAGAATCTGCGATTGTGTATAATTTAAAGTTTGTTCCTCTAGCGGCGACATGTTATAGTTTGTAACAAGTTGTCCATTTTGATAATTTGTGTTGGCTTTTGATTGCCCGTTTATTGAAATATTCCCCCCGATAACCTGAGGAGTTGAAGAAGAAGATTTTGAAAATTTTCCCATAATAAATGTTCCTTTCTTAAATTTCTATTATCTTAACTTTTAAGTTTTGGAACAGATTTGAAATCAGATGCTATAATATATATTTTATCATTTTTTTCTTAAATAAACAATTTACTTTTTTTTAATTCGTGTATAATAAATATGTACAAGTAATTAAGGAGACAAAACATGTTAAAAAAAGTTTTATCATCGTTATTTTTATTTGCATTTGTATTAGTTTTTTCAAATGTATCACAAGGAGCAATGGCGGCATCAAATACAAAAACAATAAAAACTCCATCATCAATATTAAATGATTATGCAAAGAAAGTAGAAGAAAAAGAATCACAAATAACAAAAAAACAAGAAGAACAAGCAAAAGCAGCACAAAAAGCTAAAGAAGAAAGACAAAAGAAAATAGAGGAACAAAAAAAAGCCGCTCAAAAACGCCAACAAGAACGTCAACAAAACTTAAATAATATAAAAAATAATGTAAATAACTTGAAAAATTCGTTTAAATTAAAATAGTAGTTTTTTATTTTAAAGTTTTTAACTTAAATTCAATCAACTTATTTAAAATATCACAAGGAAAAAGTTTTGAAATAAAAAAAACAAAATGAGAATCCAAACCAATGTTATATCTTGTTTTTGGGTTCTTATTTTTTATTATTTTGATAATTAATTTAGCAATATCAATAGCAAATAAACCCTTAGTTTGATTTTTTTGAGCATTATTTTTTAAAATGTCAAGTTCATTTTGATAGGAATCCAAGACTGTTTTATTGTTTGTTTTCTTAAGATTATCAAAACAAGCTTTAATAGATTTTTGCCAAATTGGAGTTTGCACAACCCCAGGGTTAATTTCAACTATTTTTATATTTATATTATTTTTTAATTCGATATTTAAAGCATTTAATAATATTGATAGTGCCCGTTTTGAAGCACAATATGGTGCAATAAATGGGAAAATTCCTGTTTGAGCCATTGAATTAATGTTTATTATTTTTCCATTTTTATTTAAAATAGGCAAAAAAGTTTGAATTAAAAACAAAGGTCCAAATGTGTTAACTTCAAATTGGGATTTTATATCGTTAATATTTAATAACTCCAAAGGACCAGCTGTTACAATTCCTGCTGAATTAATAATAACATCAAGTGTTTTAGTTTTTGATGTTATAAACTTAAAAGCTTTGAGAACACTTGTTCTGTTTGTTATATCTAAATAGACACCTTTAACATTTTTTGAAACACGCTCAACTAAAGCTTTATCTTCACGTTTTCGTATTGAAGCAAAAATAATATAATCATCTGATTCTTTTGCTAACTCAACAACTGTTTGCCGACCAATGCCTGAAGAAGCACCTGTTACTAATATATATTTTTTCATCTAACCACGAATTTTTAAATCAGAGATCAATTGACGATATTGTTCAAGGTCTTTATTTTTTATATATGATAAAAATTGTTTACGCTTACCAACCATTTTTAAAAGACCACGACGTCCTTGAAAGTCTTTTTTATTGATTTTTAAATGTTCAGTAAGCTCAAGTATTTTTTGAGTTAATAATGCAACTTGAACACGTGCTGAACCAGAATCTTTTTCGTTTTTACCATATTTTTTAATAATTTCTTCTTTGTTTTTTAAATTAATTGACATTTATATTTCCTTTTATTCTTGGATTATAAACTTATATTATCAATAAAAAAAAACAAAATCAAGCAAACAAAAAATTTTAAAGCTATTTGTAAATTTTTGTAACAGTATATACAAAAGATATAAAGTTTTTATATTATATATCCGTTATATATCATATATATGTAATAAAGATATGTGAATGGGTACAAAAATATGGCTTTAACTTTTAACACAGATGTCGGTACAAAAATATTATCAAATCATTTAAGTAAAATTACCAAAGATATTGAATTAAATACATATAGATTAACAACAGGGAAAAAAATAAATAGCATATCTGATGACCCTGCTGGGTATTTTATGATTGAAAGGTTTAATAGACAAATCTCATCAAGTGAAATAGGGCTTGAAAATGTACAAGTTGCACAATCTGAATTAACATATCGTGAAGAAACTTTAACATCAATAAATGCTTCTTTACAAAGTGCTTTGGATGCTTTAAAAGGCTATTCTTCTGCAACAGATGCTAATGCAAAAGCTTCTATACTTGCAAATGCAAATGCAGCTATAAAAAGTGCTGAGCAATTAAAGTCAAGTGCTAATTTTAATGGTAAAGAATTATATCCTGCCACTGCTAATGACATAAAAATTAGCTTAGGTGAAGAATCAAGTATAACCATTGATGCAGATATTTTAGGTGTAACTGTTCAACAAACAGAAGTAACAGAAACTAATATAGCTGATATTACCGCTGCGCTTAATGATGCTATTTTGAAAAACACAAAAAATATATCATCTATCGGTGCTTATTCAAGTATGCTATCATCGGCTGCTGACAATCTTACAAACAAAATTGAAGCTTATTCACAAACAGTTGAAACACTATCATCCGTTGATATAGCAAGTGAAACAGCAAAGCTAACACAAAATCAAATTCTACAACAAGTCACAGCAGCTTTATTATCTCAACAATCAAGTAGTGCTTATCTTGCTTTATCTCTTATTACAGGGTAAGTTTTATTTATAATTTTTATTAATCATTTGTGGGATTAAATTTTTAAAAAAAGGCTCAATAATTGCTATATGAAAAAAGTCGTAATTATTGGCGGGGGTGCCGCTGGTCCAAAAACTGCTGCAAAATTAAGCCGCTTAGATAAAAATATTGAAATAGAATTATATACACAGGAAAATATGGTGTCATATAGTGCTTGTGGCTTACCATTTTATATTGAAGGATTAATTACAGATATAAATAACCTTATTATAAGGACACCTGAAGAATTTCAAAAACAAGGAGTCAAAATTTTTTTAAACTCAAAATGTACAAAAATTAATCCTCAAGAAAAAAATGTTGAGATTTTAAATTTGCAGACCAATGAAAAAAAACTTGTATCTTATGACAATCTTGTTATCGCAACAGGTGCAAGACCGTTTATTCCTCCTATTGCTAATATTGGTTTAAATAATATATTTTCTTTAAAAACATTAAATGACGGCATAAAAATACGCGATAAAATGCGAAAATCCAAAAATGCCTTGATTATTGGTGGAGGAAATATAAGTATTGAACTTTTATGGGCATTTACTAAAAATGATATTAAAACGCAAGTTATTGAACGTTCAACCCATATGCTTAATATGCTTGATGATGAAATGGGCGAACTTGTTGAACATTATATTTTAGGTAATTTTGGTAATATAATAAAAATTCACACAAATCAAGAAGCTTCTGAATTTATTGGTGATAATAATAATAATGTTATAGCTTGTAAACTTAATAATGGTGATGTTATTGAAACAGATTTTGTTATTATTGCATCGGGTATTGTACCAAATAGTGAAATATTTAAAGAAGCTGGTGGTATTTTATCCATTAGAGATACAATAAAAGTGGATACATATATGCAAACAAACTTAAAAGATATATATGCTTGTGGTGATGTTGTCGCTAATTATAATATTGTATCACATAAACCTGCTTGGATACCTCTTGCTTCAACTGCTAATAAAGAAGGACGCATTGTTGCTCTAAATATTAATGGTATGAAAGAAGCATTTCATGGTGTTTTATCATCTGTTGTCACAAAATTTCATAATTTAACTATTGCATCTTGTGGACTATCTGAACGTGACGCAAAACAAAATGGTTTTACACCTATTTCAGCTATGGTCACAAAAAAAGATAAAGCTGGTTATATGCCTGATGCTCAGGAAATAACCTTAAAGCTTGTTGCTGATTATTATTCTCAAAAAATACTTGGTGCTCAAGCAATTGGACCAGGTGACGTTCATAAACGAATGGGTACAGTTGTTGCTTGTATTATGTCAGATTTTAAAGTCGACGACTTGCTTAATCTTGATTTACCATATGCCCCTCCTTATTCACCCACAATTGACCCACTTTTAACAGTTGCACAGATTATTGGGCAAAAAATATTTAACTTGAATAAATAATTTCTTTTACACCACTAAAACTTCTTGAGATTGATTTTTTTTAACATTATTATTCTCATTATAAGAGTTTAATGTTGGCTTTTTATACGTTTCATTTGTAGCTTTAAATGCTTCTTTAAATCGCTTACCATAATCTATTAAAGGATCCACTATTTTTTTAACAAGCACATCTTCTCCAAACTTATCTAGCAAAGGACCCACAGCAAATAAAGTGGTAAATCCAGCAACAACTGCAATAAGTAAAGGGCCGCCTTTCAAAGATTTCATATTTATATCATCTCGTGCCATATCTGCAATGGCAAGTCTTTTAGCTCGTTCTGTTCCAATTGAAGGATCTTTCCCATATTTTTGTATTTTGTTAAAAAACTTCGTAGCTTTATATTTACTTATTCTTTTCCCATTTTTTTCCATACTATCCATAATACCTTTAACAGAACCCACATCACAACTATCAAGTGATTTCATAATGTCATACATCTCATCAAACTGTTTTCTTGCAAAATTTGCCAAATTTTTATATGAAGCATCTTTTGGATCAATTTTCCCACAATATTTAAATTCCATTTTATCGCTTAATGCTTCATTAAAAAGACTTTTAAATTTTTTCCAATATCTTTTTATCGTACTACTTGAAGATTGTTTTGAATCATGATAATTTTTAATTTTGTCAAACATATATTTACTTGTATTATCAAAAGCGACATCTTTATTTTTTGTTAAATCCAATTTTAAAGCGTTTTCTTTTAAAAAAACACTAATTTCATTTTTTGCACGAGCATCAATTTTATCACCAAAAAGTTTATTGGCACTACAAGCAAGGTTTTGACCAGCATGGATGAATAATGTCGGTGCAACAACACTTGCAAAACCTTGAAAAATAGCTTCTTTAGCTAAACAAGCTGTTGATGTTTCTTGATAATCATTATGGTTACCTCGCAAGTACTTATCATAACAATCAGCACCTATATATAATAATGCAGGAAAATAAGTCATTAATGCCGCACTATGACCAATTAAAGGCTCTAGTGCAGCACCAACTTCATTTGTATATGCCAATGCTCGAAGTGGCATTTTTAAAAATATATCATCGTCAATTTGATTCTTTTCTTTTTTAACTTCTTGATTTAAATTTTGCTGTGGTGGTTTCGTGCTATGTATAATTTTTTCTTTTATTATGTTTATACTCATAATTCATCCCGATTAAAAAATCTATCTATAACTAAAATATTCGTAAATAAAATTTTTTGCTACTTTGCGATAATTATATTTATAAATCTTTACAATTTCTTTTATTTTCACTATTTCACAAAACAATATTTACTCAAAATTTATACTAGCTTTAAATTGATTTATAAAATCAAGATTTAATTTTGTAATATAATCCTTTCTATTTTTTTAAATCTCTAGACATACAATCCATATTGCTGTCTTATTATCTCAAGCCTTTCTGCATAATCTTGCTTGTCTTTAAAAATATTATTTATATCTTTTAAACCACCTACACTTAAATTTTATAGTTCCATTTCATCAAGATCTATTAAATCTTGTTCTATTACATTACGTTGATTTAAATAAGCAGCGTTTAATGCTTCAAGCTTATCTTTATCATGTGGACTTTCTACAAATATCTTATTTATAACTTCTAATTCAAGTATATTTAATCTAAATAACTTCTTCTCATTAGTTATAAATTGATCTAAATAAGCATCGTTTAATGTTTTAAGCTTATCTTCATCATGTGGACTTTCTACCAACATCTCATTTATATCTTTTAACTCCAATGACGACAATTCTGATAACTTCTTACTATTATTTATAAATTGTTCTAAATATTTGTCATTTAAGTTTTTAAGCTTTTCTGTATACTCTTGCTTGGCTATAAATATATTATTTATATCTTTTAAATCATTCAAAAATAATCTTGATAAATTCTCCGCATTCTTTACAAATTGATCTAAATACTTGTTATTTATTGTTTTAGCCTTTTCTTTATAATCTGGACTTTCTACAAATATCTCATTTATATATTTTAACTCAAATGACGATAATTCTGATAATATCTCATCATTTAAAAATTGATTTAAATACTTGTTGTTTATTGTTTTAACCTTTTCTTTATAATCTGGACTTTCTACAAATATATTATTTATACCTTTTAACTCAAATGACGATAATTCTGATAATATCTCATCATTTAAAA
>CALUYS010000011.1 GCA_944325065.1 Candidatus Gastranaerophilales bacterium
TGTTATAAGCAAACAAAAATCAATCCACGTTGGTGAGTGAAGATAAAAAAATAAGGAATGGAAACCGTCATATAAAACCTAAAACAAACAAATTCGAAGGAAAATGTAACAATTGGACTTCAATGTTATAAGCAAACAAAAATCAATCCACGTTGGTGAGTGAAGATAAAAAAATAAGGAATGGAAACCGTCATATAAAAAAGGAGATAGATTAAAATGACAAAAACAACAAAAAATGAAAATGTTGAGAAACTTGAAAAAGCTTTCAACAAGTCAAATGTAGTTGACACTCCTGAAGCATTGGAAGCGTTAATTAAACGTGTTAAAAAAGCTCAGGAAATTTTTGAGACATATTCTCAGGAACAAGTTGACAAAATTTTTAAAGCAGCTGCAATGGCAGCAAACAAGATGAGAATACCATTAGCACAAATGGCTGTTGAAGAAACAGGTATGGGTGTTGTTGAAGATAAGGTTATCAAGAATCATTTTGCTTCTGAATATATATATAATAAGCACAAAAATGCAAAAACTTGTGGTGTAATAAAAGAAGATAAACCAAATGGAATTAAAATAGTTGCACAACCTTTGGGTGTTATAGCTGGTGTTATCCCAACAACAAACCCTACATCAACAGCTATATTTAAATCATTAATTACGTTGAAAACAAGAAATGGTATTATTTTTTCACCACACCCAAGAGCTAAAAAATGTACAATAGAAGCAGCACGTATTGTTTTGGAAGCAGCTGTCAAAGCAGGTGCACCTGAGGATATTATAGGTTGGATTGATACACCATCATTAGAATTAACAAATATGTTAATGACACATGATGATATAGCAACAATTTTAGCTACTGGTGGTCCTGGAATGGTTAAAGCTGCTTATTCGTCAGGAAAACCAGCATTAGGTGTAGGTCCTGGTAACACACCTGCTATAATTGATGAAACTGCTGATATCAAAATGGCTGTTTCTTCAATATTAATGTCAAAAACTTTTGATAACGGTATGATATGTGCTTCTGAACAATCAGTTGTTATCGTTGATAGTGTATATGATGAGGTAATGAAAGAATTTCAATACCGTGGTGGTTATTTATTAAATAAAAAAGAAAAAGAAAAAGTAGCAAAAACAATAATAATAGACGGAAAACTAAACGCCGCAATTGTTGGACAGCCTGCATATAAAATAGCTCAAATGGCTGGTGTTGAAGTACCTCAAACAGCTAAAGTTTTAATGGGTGAGGTTTCAAAAATCGATTTGGCTGAGGAGTTTTCTCATGAAAAATTGTCGCCTGTTTTAGCTATTTATCGTGCAAATGATTTTGATGAAGCTGTTCAAAAAGCTTATGAATTGGTAGTATTGGGTGGTGCAGGTCATACATCTGTTTTATATACTGATGAACGTAAGCAAGATAGAATAAATAAGTTTGCAGCAAAACTTCATACAAGTCGTATCTTGATAAACTCTCCATCTTCACAAGGTGGTATAGGTGATTTATATAACTTTAAGCTTGAACCATCGTTAACATTGGGTTGTGGCTCATGGGGTGGCAATGCGGTTTCTGAAAACGTTGGTGTTAAACATTTGTTAAACTATAAAACTGTTGCTGAGAGGAGAGAAAATATGTTGTGGTTTAAGGTCCCCCCAAAAGTATATTTTAAAAGAGGTGCTACTGATTTAGCTTTAAAAGAGTTAAAAGGTAAAAAACGTGCATTTATAGTAACTGATAGATATTTATTTAATTCAGGTACTGTATATAATGTTACGAATGTTTTAGAAGAAATAGGTGTAGATTATCAAATATTTTTTGATGTAAAACCAGATCCAACAATTTCAACCATAAACGATGCTTTGTCAATGGTTCGTACTTATGAACCTGATGTCATTATTGCATTGGGCGGTGGGTCTCCAATTGATGCAGCTAAAATTGTATGGTTAATGTATGAACATCCTGAAACTGTGTTTGAAGATATAGCTATGAGATTTTTGGATATCCGCAAACGTATATGCGAATTGCCTGAATTAGGTCAAAAAGCTATGATGGTTGCTATTCCAACTACATCTGGTACAGGTTCTGAAGTTACCCCATTTGCTGTTATAACTGATGATAAAACTCATGTTAAATATCCTGTTGCTGATTATGCTTTAACTCCAAATATGGCGATTATAGATCCCAACTTTGTTGACACAATGCCACAGGGATTATGTGCAGCTTCAGGTATTGATGCTTTAACTCACGCTATTGAAGCTTATGTTTCTGCATTAGCTACAAACTTTACAAATTCACCTGCTTTAGAAGCAACAAAATTAATCTTCCGCTATTTACCACGTTCATATAAAGGTGGAAAAGAAGATCCTGTTGCACGTGAAAAAATCCATTATGCAAGCTGCTTGGCTGGTATGGCATTTGCTAACTCTTTCTTAGGTTTGTGCCACTCAATGGCTCACAAATTAGGTGCTGCATTTAATATCCCTCACGGTATTGCAAACGCTTTAATTATAAATCAGGTAATACGTTATAACTCAACTGATTGCCCTCGTAAACAGTGTATTTTCCCTCAATATAAGTTCCCTAATGCTAAGGCTAAATATGGTCAAATCGCTGATGAACTTAATTTGGGTGGTAAAGATGATAACGAAAAAGTTGAATTGTTAATCAATGCAATTACTCAATTGAAAAAGGATATTAATATTCCTCTATCAATTAAAGAGTATGGAATTTCAGAAAAAGACTTCAACGATAAATTGGATGAACTTGTTGTATTGGCATTTGATGACCAATGTACAGGTGCAAACCCAGCTTATCCTTTAATGGATGAAATTCGTGAACTATTTAAAAAAGCTTACTCAGGTGATACAAATTAATTGTGATTTGATATAACGGCTTGAGTATAACATTCTCAAAGCATAATAATTTTTGAGGGAATTATTAATTTAATTCCCTCTTTTTTTAATAAACATTTAAACATCTATATTGTTTTCAAAGTCAATATTATCGTCTATTTTATAAATATTTTGATAATTATGTTTTAAAAAATTAAAGTATCTTAAAGTTTCAAGATGTCCTAAAGATTCAAGTTGTGAATCAATGTGTGATTTTACTTCATAAATAATTGATTTAAGTTTTTTGTCGACAAAGTTAAAGTATTCTTTTTCATTAAGTTCCATTTTTTTGTTACCTTTCTTTTTGTTGAGTATATTATAATAATATTATTATTTATACTATATATAATATTCTATATAATATATAACTTAGTTTATTTAAATTGTCAAGTCTTATATAATATAAAAATGGATAAAGAACAATTATTAAAACGTTTTGGTAAAAATGTTAAAATTGAAAGAATAAGACAAGATTTAAAACAAGCTGATGTTGCCGAAAGATTAGGTATTGAGCAAAATTATATTGCTTTAATTGAAATTGGAAGAATAAATATGTCACTTGGAAAAATATTAGAGTTGGCAAATGCAATTGGTGTCCACATTGAAGATTTGTTAAAGTTTAAGTAAAAATTGCTTACAAATTAACATCCTGAAAACCTAATAATAAATTCTATAATAACTTTAAGTTAAATGTTTAAAATTTAAATATGCAATATTAAATTCAAGCAGTTCTTTTTCTTTATGCCTTAAATTCTTAATAATTTCCATAAGTTTTGCAATTATAATTGTTTTATTACGAAGTTTATGTATATTCAAAATAGGAATATTGTAAATAGAGTCAATATAAAATTTGTAAAATTCATTTATTTCATTAGCTATAGTCGAATCAATAACATATTTTAAGTCACATAAAATATAAAATAATTCAAGCATTTCATATTTTGCTCCATAATATTGTGCTTTTGTAATTTTATCTTGTGTATTTAGTAAAATATTTAAAATATTTGAATACATTTTAAGTAGCCTATTTTTCTTTAATGGCAAATCATATTTGAAATAATTTAAAGTAGCAATATAACCAAGTTCAATAAGTTTTGTACGCTGTTGTTTTGATATATTTAAATCCATTATGATCAAATCTTTTGTATCAATAACAATATAATCAAACTTATCTTTATTTCCGTATAATTCAATTAAATGTTTAGTTGCCCATCCAGATAAACAAGTCATAACGGTATTTGCAAAATTTATAGGATTTTTTATATTATTATTATGAGTATTAGTTCCTTCAAGACGAAATTCTAAAACTCTATAATTTTGAGGATTTAAATTTGTATCAATAAGCCATAAAGGCCAGCTTTTTATTAAATCACCATCAACAAGCATATTCCCATCAATTTCAATAGGTGTCATTAATCCTGGCATAGTTGATGAAATACGAACAGCTTTTGCAATTTCAAAATCAGGTGTTGTATATTTTGAAAAAATTTTTGGTTCACAATTTGTTAAATCTGAAGCAAAAATAAAAACATCCATATCAATATCTTTAAAATTTACTGGAGAATTATTATTTTTTGAGTAATTTTCACCATAAACTTTTTTTTCAATATGTGTTTTAACAAATTCATAAAAAACTTCACCTTTGCTTATGCCAAGTTGTGGTTTTAAACTAATATTTATATCCTTAAAAATGTTAAAATTAACTGTTTCAAAGATATTAGCAAGTTCAATAGTGTTATAACCAACAGCATAAAAAGCTGCAAAAATAGAACCAACCGAGGAACCTGCTATTAATTTTATATCTACATTTAATTTTTTTAAAGCCTCTAAAGCACCTATATATGTTAAGCCGCGAACTGCTCCACCGCCTAATATACATACATATGGCAGTTTTATTTCTTCCATAACTTTAAGTCTAGCATAAAATTTAATGTACTAAAATAACTAATTATATTAGCTCCATTATTCAATGTAAATATTTGTTACGGTTTTAGCAAATTTATTCTATTATTAATTTTTACATTATATATACAGTATTAAAGGTGTGAATTTATAATGTATGAAATTGGAAAAGATATTATATTAAAAAGTACATTGAAAATGGCTCCGCAAAGATTGCATAAAGGATTTCAAAGTTTGAAACGATGTAATACAAAAAAACTTCAGACGGATACAATTGAGCTTTTAGATGTTAAAAAAATAGACAAAGTTTTATCTCCACATTGTGAGGTAAAATATGAAAAAGATCCCAATCAAATTGTGCATATATGTTTAGAAACAAAAAAAATGGGCAGTTCATATAGTATTGGTGGTGTTGCTGATGTTTCATATCAACTTTCAAAAGAGTTTATAAAAGAAGGAATTGATTCTCGGCTCATTGTTCCATATTATAGTGCTTGGCTTGATAAGAATGATAATGAAGGTATTGTTATAAAAGACAAAGACGGTAATTTTAGGCGTGAAAAAAATGCTCAAACTTATAGCTTAAAAGATGGTGAAAGTTTTGTTATACTTGATAAAAATAGAAAAAGTATAATTGAACTTGAACGTATGGATAAAATAAGTGGAGAAATTGAGCAATTAAATCCATATACTTATGAAAAATCTATGACAGCATATCAAGCTTTTAAAATTAAAAATCAAAGTAAAGAAATAAATAACGGAGCACCTGTTTATGTTATATATACCCCAAATGTTTCAAGAATGCAGGAAGCTTATTATAACAATAAAAAAGATTTATCAAAAGGGCATTTTTTGGAATATGAATATGCTGCTTTTACAGTTGCAGCCACAAGGGTCTTAAAAAAAATAGCAAGTATGACAAATGAAAACTTTAATCCTGCAAATTATCTTCTTCATGATAGATACACTTTTAATGCTATTGACGAAATGAAACGTAGCGGTGACGATTTTTTTGATGGAATAAAAATACACGAGGTTTTACATAATATAGGTAAAGCATATCAAGGAGAGTTTATGTTGCCACTTGATGCTTTTTCAATTATTTCAACAGGTGATGCAAGAGCTATTGATGAATTTTTAACAAGTAATAATGGTGATAATTTAAAAGCTGCACAAATTTTATTGCAGGAAATTAGAGAAAGAAAATTAGACAATTATAAATTAAAAAAATATAATATTGATATTATTAGATATTTATCAAAGGTTCATATATTAAGACCTTTTATAGATTTATTTCAAAATTATATTGGTAAATATTTAATTCAAAACCAATATAATATGACAGAAATTGGTTTAAAAGAAGCTAGAGAAAATTCTCAAATGGTGAGCATTGGTAATGTATCAACTTATTATGGCTGGGAAATAAAGCAAGGTAAAACACGTGATATTGCTGATAATTTGTATAGTTCAATAGCTAAGACAAATATGATAGATATTACAAATGGTACAGATTTAAGCTCAATGGAAACCAATATACCTTTTTATGAAAATGGTACAAAATTTGGACCACAAGGTTCACTTATTATGAGCGAATCAAGTCCGCTTAAAAATTATTCCCCATATAATATTCTAATGTCAGATTCTTCAATATATGAGTGTAAACAACATAATAAGAATCTTTTTTATGCTTGTTTAAAAGGAAAAGAAAACAAAGAAAATTTTGATACTAGTGATAATTCTTTAAATAGATTATTTTTTACAAAAGAACAAATTGAAAATAAAGATTGTCCATCAAGTGTATACGGATATATTCGAGATGGCATTAAAGAACCAATAATTATTTCAGGTTGGGGGCGTGGAGATGAACAAAAAGGATTTACTGCAACACTTGAAGGATTTAAGCAATTTTTACTTAGTAAATCAACTTCTGAAGAAGAAAGAAAAAAGGTAATATTGACACTTGGTGGTACATTTAAAGATAAGTCAAATCCAGAATGGAGAAAGATAAAAGAGTTAATTGATGAAATTAATACAATGGAAAATGGTAAATATTCAGGTCAAGTTATATTTGCAGATGGTTGGTTTGCTAACAAGCTTGCAAGTTGTAGTGATTTTACAATATTTACGAGTCGACAAGAACCATGTGGGATTACTCCGTTAGAGTCAATGGGATGTGCAACACCTGTTTTGGCTATTAGAACAGGTGGATTTTATAATACTATTCAAGAAGGTGAAACCGGATTTTTTACTTGTAATCCCTACACATTATCAAAAGAACACTTAAATTTAAAATATAAAAAAACGAAAAAGTATGCAAATAAACTTATACGTGGCAAGATTGATCTTGTTCGTCAGTTTAGTTTAGGTGAAGAAATTGCAACATTATTTAAAAAAGCTGTATCTATAAAACCTGAGGATTTAAAAATAATGCAACGAAAATGTTTGGAAGCAAAAAATAATTGGGACGATAATGCAAGAGCAAATATTTCTCCATTAAATCCTCAAGAAAAAACAAAACCAGCTGTGATGCGATACCTTGAAGATGTCTTTGAGTTGAAGAAAAATCCTCAAACAGGCAAATGGGAAGAAACACAAAATAGAAAATATAAAAATTTAAAATTTAAAATAGAAACACAAAAAAGAAAAAACGCCTTAGAATTTAAGCCAATAAATTTTAAAGCATTCTTTCTACATAATAAATATTTTTTCAAACATTCAAAAGATGTTAATTAAACTATAGCTTTAGTTTTTTCAATAGATTTAACTAATGTATCAACTACTTGTTTTTGTTCATCAAATGTAAGTTCAGGGAACATAGGCAAAGATAGAACAACTTTCGTATTATGTTCAGTTACAGGTAATGAGCCTTCTTTATAACCCAGATAATCGTGAACTTTTTGGAAATGAAGAGGGACAGGGTAATACAACATAGCACCAATTCCATTTTCTTGAAGTAGTTTATGAACTTCATCACGATTTTCAATTTTAATAGTATACTGATGATAAATACATTCTGTATCTTTACCTTCAAATGGAGTTTTTACAATATCTTTATATGGAGCAAAAAGTTCATTGTAACTATAAGCATTTTCACGTCTTTTTTTATTCCATTCATTAATATATTTAAATTTAACATTTAATATAGCAGCTTGAACTTCATCTAAACGAGAATTTACGCCTATTTCATCGTGATAATAACGAACTGCACCACCATGGTTACGAAGTGCAATAATTCTATTTTTTAAATATTCGCTATTAGTTGAAATCATTCCACCATCACCCATAGCACCTAAATTTTTTGTAGGATAAAAGCTAAAACATCCAATATCACCAAAAGACCCTACTGTTTGACCTTTAAATTTTGCACCTATAGCTTGAGCACAATCTTCAATAACATATAAGTTGTATCTTTTTGCAATATCACAAATTACATCCATTTGACATGGTTGACCGTATAAATGAACAGGAATTATCGCTTTGGTTTTAGGAGTAATTTTTGCTTCAATAAGTTTCGGATCAATATTAAAAGTATCATTATCAATATCAACAAAAACAGGAGTTGCACCAACAATTCCAATAGCTTCAGTTGTAGCAACAAATGTAAAAGCAACGGTTATAACTTCATCACCTTGACCAATATCCAAAGCACGAAGTGCAAGATGAAGTGCGTCAGTTCCAGAATTTAAAGTTACACAATGTTTTACGCCAATATATTCTTGCATTTTTGCTTCAAGTTCTTTATTAAACTTACCTAAAATATAAGAACCACTTCTTAAAACTTCAAGAACGTTTTTTTCAACTTCATTTTGAATTTTTGTATACTGACGTTTTGTATCCAAAATAGGTATCATAATTTATACTCCCTTTATATATTATTATGCTCTCTTATATATTAATTGTAGCATAATTTTTCTTTATCTTTATAAATTCTTTATTAATTTACAAAATTCTACAAATGTAACGAAATGTAAAAAAAAATAAAAATACTGCAATTATAGCAAAAGATTTGTTTTTATAATTGTAGTTGTTTTCAAAAGAGGAATTATAAATTATGAAAAGTAAGTTTTTACCTAAAATAGAATCACCAAAAATTAACCTGCAACTAAAAAGTTCTGAGAATAAAAAAACAAATGAGAGTGGTCCTAAAAATATATCAAGAGGTACACAAGAAATTGATAAAGAAGCATCTGATGCTATTGTGGCTCAAAAAAAACCTTTTGTAGATGTAAAAAATGGTATTGATGATTCTGAAGCTACTTTGAAAGATATTTTTGATTCAATTAAACATTATGACAGTATGACATATGAAAAACAAGAACAACTTGTTGATGACGCTAAGGAATGTTGTCAATCATTTTCTGGTGCTAAAAATTTTGATCAGATTAATAAAATTTTAAGCATTACAAATTTTTTATTAGATGCAGGAGCATTCAGTGGATTCGATATTGATGATAGAAACTGTAAAAATATATTGATGAGTGCGATGAAAAGACTTGCGGATAGTTGTGCTTTAAAAGATCCAGATAAAAAAAATGATGATGTTAAAAAAATGTTTTATCAATTATCAAAGATTGAAAACAAGTTAACACCACAGTCACGCAGACAAGTTTTAGGACACTTGATGTACGTAATGAGTCAAGATTCTTTTTTTAAAGATTTGGATGAGTTTAAGACACTCGATAAGACCTATCAAAATCATTTATTAAAAGATGCTTATGTAAGAATGCGCACACTTTTAAATAAACCAAATTTAGGCGATTTTGAGAAAAATTATGTAAAAAAACACTTTGAATCATTTCGTGGTGATGATTTGATGCACGATAATATTATACAATTAAGATTGCTTGAGAAAGCTATTATGCAAAAAGTTATAACACCTGATAATAATGATTTAGTACGTAATTTTATTAGTAAATTACAAAATATGTCTAATGAGAATGTGACACGAGATGAATTTTGTGCGTCATGTACAATTATAAAAAGATTTATAGATAATGGTTTTTTAAAAGATAGTCAAAGTGCAGAAATTATAAGTAGATTTATCAAATTATGTGAAGAAAAATGTAAAAGTACAGATATACAAAGAATTCGAGAAATTCAAGAATTAAAGGAGAGTTTGCCAAAAGATGAGAAAAAAGAGGCATTTAGAAAATGTTTAATTTCAAATCAATATTTAATGATGCAAAAGATGTTAAATATCGATGATTTGTCAAAATATACAAGCTTGGAGTTAAATATTATAAATGGGATGTTCTCTAGTGATAAAATTCCCTCCAATCCGCCAATTGAACAAAGGGTTAAAGAATCAATTATGAAAGAAGTTTTCGGTGAAGATTTTTATAATGCCAATATTGAAAGTCTTCAAAAGGAAATTGATGCGTTACCAGAGAAAGAGAAACAAGAGAAATTAGAGTCTATAAATATAGATTTAAGGAATGAACTGAAATCCAATGGTTGTGCAGAAAAAATTAACTGTCTACAACAAGTAATAGAGATGTTTGATGATGTATATAAAAACGAAATAATGAAAGGTAAAGGGCTTGAAGCACTTGCACAACATAGAGCCGTTGAGTTATGTTTTGCAAAATCTAATTCCGAAAAAACTCTTGGATTTTCAAATGATACTTTTAATATTGTTTCAATAATAAGTGGCAACCCAACATGGGAAAATTTAAAAGACATATTATATGATCCTACACAACAAAAAAGACGTGCATTGAAATCTGCTATGCGTCATGAATTAACACATTATACTCAAGGACTTTTGAAATTTACAACAGAACAAATATCAGCGAACTTCTCAGATCAAGCTAAAAATGCTATTACATTATTTAACCAAGAATATCCTAAAGAAACAAGAACTCATGAAGATTATAAAAAGTATGTTTTACATCCAGAGGAAATGGGAGCATATTCAACTGAAATTTTAAGTCAACTTGAAGAAACATGTGGGCTTGAATATGGTGAGTTTTGTTTTCAAGAAGAAGGAAGATATGACGATGAACATAAAGATCGAGAAGAGCATGCCAAAAAAATTGTAGACAAACTTGATGAATACTTGCAAAAAGACAAAGGAATAACTTTAGCTCAATTCTTAAATGCCCAAAACCAATCACCTGGTGGTACAACAAGACATGGATTTTCCCGTTTGCTAGATTTATTCACATTTGATGTTCATGATAGTGATGGTAAGGCAAAAATGATTGTCTATGACGACGAATTACAATTGTCTTCAGAAAAATTAACAAGTGATACAGCTAATGAAGAGATTGCAAAGTGTTTTGAACATTTGTTAGAATATATTATACCAAGAGCGGATATGAAATTAATAGCAGAAAAATTAGGCTCTCAAGATAATACATTTATCGAAGAAGAAAAACAAATCATCAATCCAACTGTTTTTGACGAACAAATTGAAGCGTGTGATTCTCAAATTCAATTATATAGCACTTTACTAGAAAAGATGCAAAGACAAGATGGTAGTATTTGTATGCCAAGTATTGATTATTTATCAAGTCAAATTGAACAATTGGAAAAGAATATAGATGTTAAAAAATATAAACAATTTAAGACAAAATTAGAAGAAGCCCAAGCTTCCAATGAAGATACTAAAGAACTTTCAGAAAAGGTTGACCAATATTCAACATTACCAATAGTTTCAAGTTATATATATCTTAATGGACTTAAAAATCATTCTACATTAATTAATTTACAAAATCAGCTCAAAAATATTAATTTAGATAATCCTCAAGAAGCAAAAGAAGAAATAGAAAGTATAAAAGCACAAATGCTTGCATTGCGACCTGACTACAGTCAACTTATTGAAGACAACTTTAAATCTATTTCTGAAAATCTAGACAAACTTGAGGAAAATGTTAAATTAAGAAATATGAGCTTTGAAGACAAACAAATATATATTAAGTGCAACAATTTGAATGTTCAAAATGAAAGCAAATTATTGTCTGATATTAAGGGTTGCCAAGTGCATATTAAACTCTTGGAATCAATTAATAATGGTGCACAAGATATTTATGAAAGTAGAGATTCGTTAAAAGATGTATTTCAAGATAATAAGATAAATAAAGCTATTGAAGATGAATCAAGATGTTTAAGATGGTATAATACTATTAATAATTTAAAAAATTTAAATGATCAAGAAAAAATAAATTATTTTAGCACAATATTAGATGAATGTAAACAATTTCCTGAAATTACAAATGTGTTAGAAAAATATAAAGAGGTGTTAGTAAAACGTCAAAATAGATATTTACCAAAACCAGGTGATATATCATTTAATCAAGTATTAAACGTATTTAACGATCTTTATAATATAGCAAAAGAAAAAACAAATAGGACTATATTAGAAAATCAAAATAATACAAACAGAGTTGAAGAAGCTATAAAACAATGTAACACTAAATTAGCCAATTCAAAAGATAAATATAATAATGAATTAAATAAAACTATCGATAATTATGCAAGAAAGTTAAAAAATGGAATAAAAGAAATAAACTTTGTCAGACCACTTAGTAAAGAATCAATAGATAAAAAATTAGCTAGATATAGAGAAGTAAAAGTTAAAATGGAAGATATAAAAGCACTAACGTCTGAGATAATGTATGAACGTTATGAATATGAACGTGCAAGAAATAGACGCGGTGATTCTAGGAAGAAATTATGCGCTTCTTATTCCACACTTGTAAAATCTTTTCATCATTTAAAAGGACAATTAACACTCTTACCTAAAGGCATTCAATCACAACTTAATCATTATCTCAATTGGGCAAATAGAGGTTTAGTAAAATTCCGCAATTGGCGTAATGGATTAACCAAATAATAATAATAATAATAATTTATCTTATGTTTTTAATTAACAATCGTAACATTACATGAGTTCAAGAAACAATCGCAACACTATGAAGTTGAAAAACTTGTTCAGGTGTGACATAAGCAAGATTCTTTTTCATATTTAAAGAACTAGCATACATTATCATATATTATACTTTAATTGTATTTCTATAAGGCTTCATTGGACTACTTATCAAATTGGATGTGATGTTAGTTTTTTTTAAGTCGTTTTTTAATAATAATTTTACGGGCTAAATCTATCAACCATAAATGTTAAACAACTTGATTGTTGTCCTCTTATTCTTCTTAGTTCTATTGTATCAGCTTCAAAGTGACCTATTTCTATTCATTTATTTGCTTATTCTATTTTTACATCTATATCTACTCTATTGGGGATATTTTTACCTGTTCCACGATAAGAAAATCTTCCTACATTTCTTATTTGTCTTCCATTTGGGCATACTAGTAATAAATACCATAATTTATTTCTGGGGTGAAATATAAATATTTTAAGTTATTTTTAATAAAATCTTGTACCCAACGTAATGATAGATATGGATTTTCTCGTTTATGTGATTCTTTCCATTTATTTTTTACTCTGATGTCTACTTAAGAGTTCTATGTATTTACCTTTGTAATAAAGGGCTTCTGGACGATTTAATTCTCTTGATATCGTACTTGGGCTTCTGCCTAATTCTTTTGCTATTTTTCGTATTGATAATCCTTCTCCTTGAAGTATTGTTATTTTATCTAGTTCGCTAGAAGTTAAATGTTGCAACTGTTTCATCTTTACTATCTCCTTTTTTGTCCTATTCTAATACATTTTAGGCGATAGTGTTGCGATTGCTTCTTGAATTCATGTAAAAATAAATTCCATGTGCAATGATAAATTTTGGGCTTTGCATTAGGTATAATTTAAATATTATTTCCTTTTATCTTCACATCGTTCACGAAAAGAAATTCTAAATGGAACTCCATAAAACCCAAAAGTTTCTCTTAATTGATTTTCTAAATACCTTTTATAGCTATCTTTTACAAGTTTTTTATCGTTTATAAATATTACAAATGTTGGTGGAGAATCACAAACTTGTGTTGAATAGTAAATTTTTAAACGTTTACCTTTAAAAGATGATGGTGGGTTTATCACATATGCTTCATTAATTATTTTATTTAGTAAACTTGTTGAAATCCGTTTTTTGTATTGTTCATATACTTTTTTTGCTTCAATAAAAATGGTATTAATTCTTTGTTTAGTAAGAGCCGAAATAAATATTTTAGGTACAAAGTTTAAAAATGGTGCCTCTGATTCAATTTTTTTGCTGTATTTCACAGTTGAATAAGCATCTTTATTTTCAACGATATCCCATTTGTTTATAGCAAGTATTATACCTTTACCTGATTCAACGATAATTTGGGATATTTTTTTATCTTGGTCTGTTAAACCAATTGTTGCATCTATGACTAAAATTGCTATATCACAATCACGAATAGCACGAATTGAACGGTCAACTGCAAATTTTTCAACACCATAATCAACTTTTGATTTTTTTCTTATTCCAGCTGTGTCAATTATTGTATATTCTTCATTTTCAAACTTCAATTTTGAATTAATACTATCACGAGTTGTGCCACTGATATCTGATACAATGAGTCTATTTTCATTTAATAGTGCATTAACAATGGATGATTTTCCAGCATTTGGACGTCCAACAATGGCTATTTTTATAGATTTTTCATCTTCATTTATAGATAAATCATCTTCCATATCTTCAACAATTTTATCAAGCAAATCTCCGACACCGCCACTTCCGTGAAGAGCGCTTATAATATGAGGCTCTCCAAGTGCAAGTTGATAAAAATCATAAGCAAGAACTTGTTTATCAATAGAATCAACTTTATTAGCTGTTAAAAAGATAGGTTTATGAGAGCGTCTTAAATAATTCGCAATTTCTATATCAATAGGGCTAATACCATCCTTAGCATCAACCATAAAAATAATTTTATTAGCTTCATCTAATGCAAGTTCAACTTGGGCAAAAATATTTTTCATTATTTCATCTTCATCACTTGGGATTATCCCGCCTGTATCAATAACTGTAAATTCTTTTCCACACCAAGAAACATCAAAATAAATCCTATCTCGAGTTACACCTGGAGTATCATCGACAATTGATTTTCTTGCACCAACTAATCTATTTACAAATGTTGACTTCCCAACATTTGGACGTCCAACAATTGCTACTATTTCACGTTTATTTATCATTATTAAAATTATTCATTTTCATTAAAAGTTTCATTTTTATTTGTACTTGTTATTTCAACATTTTCACCTTCATAACGAATAGATTCACCTTTATTTTTAGGGTTTGAATGTTTATCTTTGTATTTTATTATTTGTCTATCTAATTTATCTGCAAGTAAATCAATTACAGCATACATAGATTCAGCTTTTTCTTCAGATACTATATTTTGTGAAGGTAATTTACAAATAACCTCAGCAATATGTTTTTCATTTACTGATGGGTTTTTCTCAACACTTAATGTTAATTCTATCATTTGTATTTGGTCATAATGATTTAGGACTTTCCCAAATTTTTCTTTTGCATAACCTTTTATTGCGTCTGTAATTTCTATATTACGACCATTTACAACTACACGCATATTTATTTTGCCTCCATAAAACTTATACTTTTTTATTATATAACAGTTTATTAAAAATTACAAAGGATTGTTTTTTATACTTGGATATCTTCTTGGGTATTGACTGGAAGTATCTTTTAGTTTTTTTATTATTAATAAATTTCTTTTATAATCTGTCTCAAGTGGTAATTCGTATTTAATAATATCTATTATTTCTGCATTTAATTTTTTTAAAGCATTTTTAGCAAGAAATATTTCATCTTTTGTATTTTTACCTTTATATGCAATGAAATAAGAATTCTTTTTTACAAATGGTATTGCATATTCAAGAAGTATATTTAATGGTGCTAACGCTCGTGATGTTAAAATATCATAACTATTTTTTAAATCACATGGTAGATTTTCTATTCTTATGCATTTCGTTTTTAAATTTTCTATTTCAAGTTCTTTTATTGTTTTATTTATAAAATCAATCTTTTTTGCAATTGAATCAATTGCTATAATATTAAGATTATTGAAACATATTCCTAAAGGTATTGCTGGAAATCCGCCACCTGTACCAATATCCATAACTTTTACTATCTTATGATAAAAAGAATATTTTTTTAAAAATAAACCAATTGACAATGAATCATAAATATGTTTTTCAAATATTATATTTAAATCATTTTTACTCATTAAATTTGTATGTAAATTATAATTTTTAAATAATTCTTCAAATCTAATAAGTTTATCAATACTACTATCTTCAAGATTTAAAAATAAGCCTTCATTTACTATTTCCTTAAAATAAAGTTTATTTTCATTCATTTTAATTAATGCCCCTTAATTCATTTTTGTTTACAATCATTTTGTATTTTTCTTCACCAAGTCTTATTTTTAAATCTTTTAACCGAATTTTCACATTTTGTATATTTTCATTTGAAAAATTATTTTTAACTGCTATTGATAAAACTAAAAGAAAACATTTTAAAGCTTCTTCATCATTTTTTATAAAATAGTAGTAATCTCCTAAATTTAATTGACTTTCTGCTAAATAAAATTTATCATTTAATTTATTTGCATATGATACAGCTTTTATAAAATATTGATATGCTTCTTTTGTTTTTTTATATAAAAGCATTTTTCCTAAATTTATTGATGCAAAATAAGCTTCTTCGTAATTTTGATTTTCAATTTCGTATTTTAATGAAAGTTTAAAATATTCATAAGCTTGGTTATTATTATTTTCGTCTAAAAATATATTAGCTAAGTTAAAATAAATTGTTCCAAGGATTTTGTAACCATAATTTTGTTTATTAGAATCAATAAATGACATACATTTATTATAATATTTTTTAGCTTTAGCTATATCATCAATATCGTCAAATCCTACAGCAAGTTTGAAATAATAGTCAATTTTCAAAATGATGTTATCTGAATTATTAATAATATTTTTTATTTTTAATAATATTTCAATAACAGAATTTGGCTCTTTTATAATTTCGACATAATCATTTGTTATTTGTATTTTTAAATCATTAGGCAAAATAATTTTTTTATCATCTAGTATTTTTTCATAAATTTCTTTAGCTAAATCATTTTTAAATGTAGCTTTATATATTTTGGCTATTTGATAATAGATGTAACAAGCTTTAATAGTTTCATTTTTCTTTATACATATTGCAAGTCCTTTTTTGTAAGAATTTAACGCTTTTTTATAATTTGATAATTTTTGATATAACATTCCAAGTTTTGTAAATGTATATATTAATTTTTTATCTTCTTCTTTTATATCTTTATCTAAAATTAAATGGTAAATATCAATAGCCTTGTAATATTCTAAATTTGTTTCATAATCTAAAGCTCTTTTGAATAAACTTTCAATTTGATTATTATCTAAATTTTCATTTTCATTTTCATTTTTATTTTCATTTTCTGTTTCAGTTATAATTTTTTGCTCAATACCATTTTCTTTTTCTTTTTGTTCAATAAAATTAGTTTTTTCATCTATAGGTGTGTCGAATGAAGATGTTAGAAGTAATTGCTCTTCTTTACTTAATGCTAATGGAGATAATTTATTTTGACTTATATTTTTGTTTAGATTAGCTATTTTGATATTTAAATTTTTTTTGTTTTTTTTATTAATAATATTATCAGTCGTTATTATTCCTTGACTTTTTGTATAACTTATTGATGTAATTGCTATATGTTTATCCCGAATGTTAATTTTTTCTTGAAATTTATTTAAAAAATTATCATGATATTCTATTTCATGATATAAACTTGCTCTTGATACTTTTAATTCACGTTTCAAAGGTGGCAACTCAAGTTGATTTTTATATATATTTAATAATAATTTTGTTACATTTATTTTATATTCATCACTAATATTATTTAAAATATATTTCTTTACATAACTTTTTATATAAACTATATCTTTATCTTTTTTTATAATTTTATTTACAAGTAATAAATTCAAATTTTCTTTATTTATAAATTTATTATCATATAAAAATTTTATAGGATTTTGAAGTTTATTTAATGTTAAAAATATGAAAAAATCACGGAACTTACTATAATAATTATTCATTATTTTTGAAATTATAAAATCGAGAATATATAACTTTTGGTTTTTATACTGATTTAAAAAATCATTAACCAAAATACCATAATTTTGTTCAAGTATTTTAATCAGTTCTATATACAAATAATGACCACGTGTAGTTTTATAAAAATATTCACAATCTTTTAAGTTACAATTTGAATCATAAAAAGCTTGCTGACTACTATCATTCACGTTAAATAATTCATATTTTATCTCCTCTAAATTATAAGGACGAATTATCGAATTTATATATTCAAGTTGAAGTTCATTAAGTAAATCAAAATTAAACGACAATGAATTTATAATAATTTTTAAAGAATGTTTATTTGGATATTTTGTAATTAATTCTTTAATAAAAATTATTAAATCCTTTATTATTTTGTCATTGTTATTTTCATCAAAATCAAACACAAAAATAATAGGCTGTTTTATATCTAAAATATATTTCAAAATTTTTTGTGAAAATTCTTTTATTGAAGATTTTTCAATTTTTATTTTATTTTTATAATAATATCTAATTAAAGAATTATATATTTGTATATAAATATCATCGATATGATTTAGTCCATTAAAATTAATATTAAATGATATTATATAATCATTTAGCAAATTATCAATAACAAAATTAGTTAGACAAGTTTTTCCACAATTCATAAAACCGTTAACTATCATTATTTGCTCTTTATTATAATTTAAGAATTCTAAAATATCTTTTAAATTTTGAATATTGTGATTTAAAAGATGATAATTTTCATTTTTGTAAATTATATTATTTAAATTATTTTGTTTTAAACTTTCAACTACATTTAATTTTAAAAAATCATTTGACATAACTTAATTTTACAATATTATTTTAAATAAATAAATGCACATAATAAATTATTTAACGATTAAAAAAGATTTAAGTTTCCGTGGGGTATTATTGCTTGAAAAAATTTCAAAATCCTTAAAATTTATGGAAGTTGATGGACCACCATCTAGATTTAATGCTTTTTCAAATCCAAATGACATTAATATTCTTTGTAATTGAGGCAAAGACATAGGATTTTCTTTGCTTATGATAATAAAATATAAATCATTACTATTTTTTTTTAAAGCAACAACACTTCTAGCTCTTTTTTGAAGTACAGATGCAGATTCTCGAATTATTTTCCCATTTTCATCTTTTAATATAAAAAATTCTTTTTCCAAATCCATAACTGGTAAAATTATAGGACCAGCTTGAATTGAATGTATAATTGTTTCATTTTTTTCAATAGCATCATATGGATAGCATATATCATATTTTATTTTGTTTTTTACATTTTTTATTCTAAATTCTCCCCGGTTTGAAATTTTGTTTAAATATGGCAATATCTCTTTATTTTTTGTCAAATTTTCATTTTCTTTTAAATCTGCAACCAACTTTTGATTGATTACAACATTTGAAGTTGTTATTTGGTTGTTTGGGTCAAAAAAGCCTGCATTTATAACAAGTTTGCTTTTTGTTATATTAAAAACGTCACGATTTGTTATTAAATTATCTGAAACATAAGGTAGAACTTCAAAATTGCTATTATTCGGTATTTTAAAAATATATATACCATTTATCGGTTTTATTAATTGAATTTCATTATTTGATTTTAATAAATTTCCGAATGATGGATTTATTAATATTATTAAAACTAATACACATAAGAATAATTTATATTTCATTTTATAAATCTTTCATTTTTTTAATAATTAATATAGCGACAAATACAAGAAAAGGCTGTATTGTTGAAGTTATCCAAGGGTTAACAATTGATTTTTCAGCTAACATATCGAAAAAAGGCAATGTGATAAAATATGCAAAAATTACACCTATTGCTGTTGTAAATCCAATAAGTCGTTGTTCACGAACTTTGGAAAAACCAAGTAAACATCCTAAAATTGTAAACAAAAAACACATAAATGCATGAGAATATCTTTGAATAAGCTTATTTAAATAATAATTATATTCATCGTTAAAATTTTCTTGTTTTAATAATTTTAAATAGTTTTTTAACTCGTTAATTGATATTTCTTTTTGTTTTTTTATTGAATATAACATCATATTATGAACATTTGTTGCTAGATTATTTTCATTGTATATTTCATAAGTTTTTGGAGTTTCAATTTCATTATAAACACCTTGATATGATATATCATATTGTTTGACCCCATAAAGAGTCCATTTTTTACCGTCATCAATAGCATAATCACTAATTGTGATTTTTGATAAATTGCTTAATTCGTTATTATTACTACTATTTTTGTAAAAATCTAAAACAACGACATTATTAATTTCGTTGTTTGTATTAAAATTTGATACAATAATTACCTGTTTTAAATCGTTATTGGAGTCTTTTATATTATGTACAAAATAACCATCCCGAACATTATCTTTAATTTCAACAAGTTTTGATGTTGAATATGGAATAAAATATCCCTCAACAAAAAAGCATAGAACTGTTAAAAATAAACTTAATATAATAGGAGAAATAATTATTCGGCTAAAATTTAAACCAATAGCTCTAAAAATAGTAAGTTCACTATCTTTACTTAATTTATCAAAAGTAAATAAGCTTCCTAATAACAATCCAACAGGCAAAGCACGTCCTAAAATTTCAGGCGTTTTAAAAATTAAGATTTTTATTGCAATGATTGTTGAAATATCACCTTTCATTGTTTGTCTGATTGTATTAAACAATGTTTCAGGTGCAATCCATACAATCATAAATAAGAAGATACAAGCAAAAACTGCTTTAAAAACTGACATAAATATATATTTATCAAAAATACTTATTTTTAATTGTGAAAAAATACTTTTTGGAGTATTTGTTTCATTTTTTAAAATTTTTTGTGATATTTTTTTTTCTTTTAGGTTAACACTCATTTTATTTCTGCTTATCCAAATTTATAATGTAAAATCTTTGCCTAAATAAAATTCTTTGGCAATAGGATTAACTGCAACATCTTGACTTTTGCCTGAAATTTTTATTTTACCATCAAAAATAACATAGGCTCTATCTGTGATAGACAATGTAGCTTTTGGGTTATGATCTGTTATTAGAACTCCTAAATTTTTTTCTTTTGATAACTTTTGGATATTGTCTTTAATTTCTCCAATAGCTATAGGATCGATACCTGTGAATGGTTCATCAAGAAGAATAAACTCAGGACTTGCTGCCAAAGCACGAGCGAGCTCAACGCGTCTTCTTTCACCACCTGATAAGGCTATTGAAGGCTCTTTTCTTAATTTCATTACACCAAACTCATTAAGTAAATCTTCGAGTTTTTGTTTTTTTTCTTCTTTTGTAAGTTTTTCATTTAACTGTAAAACAAGTTTTATATTATCTTCAACAGATAATTTTCTAAATATTGATGTTTCTTGAGGTAAGTATCCAATCCCTGCAATTGCTCTATCTGACATTGTTACATTTGTTATATCATCATCATCTAAATATACTTTCCCTGAATTTGCTTTAACAAGACCTACTATCATATAAAATGTTGTCGTTTTACCTGCACCATTTGGCCCAAGTAAACCAACAACCTCCCCTTTATTTACCGTAAAAGATATATCATTTACAACACGTCTATCTCCATATATCTTTACTAAATTTTCAGCTTTTATTTGCATTTCCTAATCCTTTAAATCAATCCCAGTCCTTGTATATATTTTTATTTGCATGTTCTCAGCCTTTGACAGATTTTAATACCCAGTCATCATAATGTTAATAATACCTAAAAAGATTATCAAAAACAACTTTTTACAATAGCTTTTATATTAGAATCATTTATTTTATTTATTATTTCATCTTGATTTAAATTATCGAGTCCATTTATATTTTTTAGAGTATTTATTACTTCACAAATTATGCACTCATTTGAATTTTTCATCAATTCTATTAAACTATTTTTTGCTTCATAAATTTTAAATTCTGATATTAAATTTAATGTATTTGTTAAAAATATGGATGTAGAATCTATTTCTTTTATTAATATTTTTTGTAAATATAGTTTAAATTCATCTTTAAAATTTTCAAATATTTTCTGAATTTCATTAAGTTCATTTTTGGTAATTTTATTTTCATCAAAAGTATACTCATTATTTTGAGTAATCAAATCAAATTTTAACATTGTATTTAATATAACTACTGCTTCATTTTGACTTATGTAAGATTTTGATGATAAATAATTTATAATTTGCTTTACTTTATAATTAAAAATTTCACATAATGGTAATATTTCACCCAATCCATCTATAATACAATTGAAACAAAATAAAGCATTCTCTTTCCCTTGTTTTACCTCATCTAATAAATCAACTAAATAAGGAATTTCGCAAGCTATATTTTCTTTTAGATGACTTTGTTTTAAAGCTTCATAGAGCTTATCAACTTGTTTTTCATCACCAAATGATACAATAAATTTAACAGCTTTTAAAATTTCAAAATCATCTTGTGATTGAAGTTTTTGACATGCTAATTTTAAACTACTATAATCGTTCATTTCCTTTAGACTTTGAGCACAATTTAACATTAATGGTTCAAAATCAGAAAATGCATTTTTATTTAAAGCTTCAATTCCTATAGTGTCAGGAATATAATAAAAATATTTTGCACAGTATAATTTTTCAATATCACTTGAGCTGTTAGATTCAAATATCTCTAAAATTGTATCTGTTAAATTTTCATTTGCATATTGGACAAGAATTGAAATGATAAAATCATCAAGATTATAACTATAATATTTAAAAAATTTCAATAAATTTAAATAATTATTCTCATTTATATTATATTCTATTCTTGCTTTAATGTTATTTTGTATAAAATCAAATAAAAATTCAAATTTTGAGGCAAAATATTTCACAAATTCTTCATTATTTTTTCCGTTTATAAGTTCATTTGCTGCTTTTAAAGCTAGATGTTCATTCTTACCTGTTAAATTTTTAAATAAAATTTCATTATTGTCCATATTTTTTATTATAGAACATAATTTTATTTTTTAGTATCATAATATTATATGAAAAATGATGAAGAATTAATTAAAGAAATTAATAAATGCTCTCGCTGTACACTTTGTTTGTCTATATGTCCTATGTATCAAGTTGCAAAAGATGAAATAAAAAGTGCTAAGGGATTTTTGAATATTATTTATGGTATTTTAGTAAATCAAATTAAATATCAAAAGAATATTGAGCTAATTTGTCTTAATTGTAATAAATGTCAAAGTGCTTGCCCAAGTAATATAAATTTTATTGATATCTTATCAAATTTTAAATATCATTTTAAAATTTCAAATTATAATCAATTTTTATTTAAAACAAAATTTATTGGCTTTTCTATTTTTTTTAAAATATACAAAATATTTAATTTAAATTATTTTTTTAAAAATAATTTTATATCTAATCTATGTTTGACAAGTGTTAAAATTGATAAAAATTTAAATCAGATAACAAAGAAGAAGAAAGTTGTATTTTTCGAAGGGTGTTTTAACCATTATATTAATTCAAATTCAAAAAATTCTATTATAAATTTACTTTCAAAAAACGGTTATGAGGTTATTGTTCCCAACTTTGGTTGTTGTAATATAAATAGTTATTTTGAAGGTGATTTTGATTATTATAAAAAAAGTTGGCAAAAAAAAATAAAAAAAATATCTAAAGATGTTGATTTTATACTTTTTGATTGTGATACTTGCTTAAAATCATTTAAAATTTATGTTGATAGATTTGATAAAAATTTAAATTTAAAAGTTCTAAGTTTTATTGATTTTTTAGAGCAAAAGGATACTAGATTTAATCAAAATAACGATTATAATAATTTAATTTATCATAAACCTTGTCATACATCTGAAAATAATATTGATATATTAAATATAAAAATTAAGAATTTGAAAAATGTTGAAAACTTTGATAAATGTTGTGGTTTTAATGTTTTATATTGGGTTAAAAACCCAAAACTAAGTAAAAAAATTGCTGAAAACAAATTTAAGGATGTTAAAATTAATCCAGATGATACTATTATAACAAGTTGTAATTTATGCCGTATAGGTCTTATGCTTGGGCTATCTCAATTAGAAAAAAAGAAAAATGTAAAAGTTATTAATATATCCGAGTTATTCTAGCTTTTGTGCTACTATAACACGTTCGATATCGTTTAAATCTTTAAATGTTTTTATATTTTGAAAATGATTGCTTAAAAACAAATCTTTAACAAATTTAGCTTGATTTATTCCAAGTTCAAAAGCAATATATCCGTTTGGATTTAAATATTTTGGACTTGATTTAATTATTTTTTTATAAAAATGAATACCAAGATCATCATTTGTAAATAAAGCACCATGTGGTTCATGTTTTTTTATTTCATCTTGTAATGTGTCCTTTATTTTAAGTGGAATATATGGTGGATTGGAAACAATTAAATCATAATTATTTTGGACGTTATCAAATAAGTCGGATTGAAAAAAATTAACGTTTGATTTCAAGTTTTGTGAATTAGCTTTGGCTATTTTTAAAGCTTCAACAGAAATATCACAACTATCAACATAGCAATTTTTAAGTTTATTAAGCATTATTGATATAATCCCAGACCCACATCCAATGTCAAGAACTTTTGAATTTTTGTTTATTAGATTTTGACAAGTTTTAATTAATAATTCTGTTTCTACTCTTGGAATTAAAGTATCTTTTGACACTAAAAATTTATTATTCATAAATATAGTAAAACCTAAAATATACATCAATGGTTGTTTTGTTTTGGCTCTTTCTTTTATTATTTCAAAAGCTTTTTTTATAAGGTTGCTATCCATTTTTTTACCTAAAATGATATCCTCCAACTTTATATTTAAAAAATATTTTAAAATAAAATCTATTTCAGCTTGTGCTTCTTGTTTTTCAATTCCACTTTCTGTAAGTATATTCTTTAATCGTTTAATATCATTAATCAAAATATTGTTCGCCTCATTTTTTTAACTTAGATATAAGATTTATTAAATTAAATTTAAATAAATTTTATGTATTTTGTTTTTCTAAATTATATTTTTCACATAATTTATTATAAGAATAAATTTGTTTTTGAATTAGATTTTCAATTTTTTGTTTATTTTTTTTTATTTTAATCTAAAATCTTTTCCTTTTTTTATTTCATCCCAAAAAAGTTTTTGATATTTTTTATAGTCCAACTCTTTTTTTATAGCATTAATTTATATTTTAAGTTATTGTATAAATTTATCATTATGAATATAATTATACACCCATTCGAATTGTGAATTATTAATTTTTAAATAATAGTTTTGTTTATTTAAAAACGTATAAAAAATTTCATCCACAGATAAATCTATTTTTTTTTGACAAATATTTTTAAAAAATTTAATAGTGATAATTTTTGAATTCTAGTTAAATTTAAAAATAATTTGAGCTTTAAAGAATACACAATTATTTTACCTTAATAAATCTTTTAAAGTAAATTTTTTTCTATTTTCTTTTTTAAATTCAAAAAATGCTTTCAGTATAGGATTGGTTTGTGAAGATGAAACATATTTTTTTATGTTATTATTTAAGTTATCTTGTTTTATATTGTTTATATATTTTATTCTATCACTCATAATATATATTATATCATTTATTGATGTTAGTTTCAAGTATTTATCCTTTTTATTATTTGATAAATTTGTAACAAAATAGCCTTTTTTTTAAATTTTGTTAAAATAAAATTATGATAAATATATTGTTAATAGTTGATAATAAAGAAAAGAGAAATGTTTTATCCCAAATTATATTAAAGATGGGATATAATGTTACTTGTTTTGTTAGTGAAAATGAAATATTAAAACTTATATCTCTTAATCCTCCAAATTTGATTATTGTAGATTATGATACAAAAAGTATTGATATATCTTTATTTTTGAAAAAGATAAAAGTTCAATTTAAAGGGGATAATTTTTTAATAACAACAATTGTACCAAAAGATTTTAAAAATTATGAAGAAATAAAATTGTCGGATTTTGTTATTAATGATTTCAAAGATATTAATTTGTTAAAACAAACTATAAATTCTAGTCTTAAGATTAAAAATACTTTGGACAGTTTGTCAAAAAATAATCAAGAACTTGCTTTGAATTTATATCAACTTGATGTAATGTATAATACTTCTTCAAAATTGGCAGGTACTTTGGATAAAACAAAGTTAATTGATATAATGCTTGATGGACTGGAAAAAAGCTTGAGTTTTCAGCTTTCTTTTACTCTAATATATAATGCACAAGATGATTTGACATTGATTATAAATTCGCTTCATCCTTTGTCTAAACGTTTTGAGCAGGCTATAAAACTTAGAGCATTATTGAGTTATAATAATCTTTTTGATAAAAAAGAAGCACTTTGTGAGCTTGATTCATATAATATTAAAACAATAAAACATGTTAAACATCCATTTAATGAATATGATTTAAATGTTTTTAATAATGATAGCCTTTTTGCACCAATAGCTACTGAGGAAAAATTTTTTGGTTTGATTGAAGTATTTAGAGAGGAAGAGTTTTCTCAAGAAGATGTGACTTGTTTTCAAACTATTGCAAAACAGGTCGCTTTGCCTTTGGAAAGTGCTATATTATATGAAGAAATAAAAAATGCTAATATAAGACTTGAGCAACTTGAAAGATTAAAATCCGATTTTATATCAATTGTATCGCATGAATTAAGAACTCCTTTAACTGCTATAAAAAATTCACTTGAAATTGTATTAAATGGCAAAACAGGTGAATTGTCATCTTCTGGGTATAAATTTATGGATATGGCAAAGCGCAATGTTGAAAGATTATCCGGAATTATAAATGATCTTCTTGATTTATCAAAAGTTGAAGCAGGAAAAATGGAATTTAGATTTAAAAAAGAAAATATAAACGCGACTATTGAATTTGTAAAAAATACTTTCGAAAATTTAGCTAAAGAAAAAAATATAAAAATAAAATTAAATTTACTTAATGATAATCCAAAATTATATATTGATTCTTCACGTATTGAGCAAATATTAACAAATTTAATATCAAATGCAGTTAAATTTACAGGTGAGAATGGTAAAATTGAAATTGAAACTAAAATTATTGAAGGTGAAAATATTAATGAGAGTCTTCTTTATGATCAGGATATAAAATTCTTAAATAAGAAAGGACAATATTATAAAATTTCGATAAAAGACGATGGTATTGGTATTGATAAAGATGACATAAATAAAGTATTTGATAAATTTCGTCAAATAGAAAATTCATTAAACCGTAAAACTGGTGGAACTGGTTTGGGACTTCCAATAGCTAAGCAACTTGTTAATGCTCATAATGGTTTTATATGGGTTGAAAGTAAAGTTAATGAATATACTAAATTTTCATTTTGTTTGCCAATTTTAAACGATAGGGAAATATTTCTTTTAAATTTAAAGCGAAGATTTGATAATATTGTCCAAAATAAACAATCGCTTGGTATAGTTTTAATATCAGAGCCAATAGAGCTTGAAAAGTCATTAATTTTTGATATAAAAGATAAAAATTTAATGCTTATAAGACAAAAAACTCATGAAGAAAATAATTTTTATTTCGAAGATAATAAAATGAAATATTATTATACTTTGATAAATAATGCTGATAAATTTGCTTTGGATTTTATTTTAAAAAAAATTGAAACACATATAAAAAATACTGAATTGAATAATTTTTGTGATAAGATAATATTTTCAAGTGTATTATATCCAAATGAATGTGATAATATTAGTGATTTATTAAATAAAATTATGTATAAGAATGTTGGGGAAATTGAAATCGAAGGTAAAAATAATGGAAAATGAATTAAAAAAGAAAATATTAATTGTGGATGATGAAATTGACATAGTAGAAACTTTAAAATTTATTCTTGAAGATGCTGGATACCAGTGTTACTGTGCATTTGATGGTGAAGAAGGATTAAATTTAGCACGTGAAATAATGCCTGATTTAATGATACTTGATGTGATGATGCCAAAAATTAATGGATATAAAATAAGCCGACTTTTAAAATATGATAATAAATATAAAAAAATACCTATAATGATGATAACAGCACGTTCACAGGATGAGGATAAATTGATAGGCGAAGAAACGGGTGTTAATGAATATATTACAAAACCTTTTGAGCTTGATTTTGTTGTAGGTAAAGTTAATGAATATTTAAAGGCTGAGTAATAAAATGGATTCTGCTTTAAACAAAACATTTGAAAAGTTAAAATATGACCTTGTAAGAGAAAATTTAATATCCTATGAAGATATTGAAAATGCACAGTCTATAGCTCAAGCTCAGAATATAAATCTCGGTCAAGCACTTATAAATTCAAATTTAATAGATGAAACAAAACTTCTAAAATTTATTGAGTCAAAATTACATATCCCTTATGTAAACTTGGATGATTATGATTTAGATATAAAGTGTTTGGATTATATAAGTTTTAATGATGTATTAAAATATAAAGTAATTCCGTTATTTAAAATAGAAAATTGTCTCACCATTGCAATGAGTGACCCTTTGAATTTATTTATTGTTGATAAGTTTATTGAAAAAACAGGTCTTAATATTGAACCTGTATTATCAGCTGAAACATCAATTTTAAAAAAAATTGAAAAATATTATGAAACTAATAATACAATGGGACAAATATATATTGATGAATCAGTAAAAAAAATAAATTGGGTGGATAGTTTATCAAATCAAAATTTAAGTGATGAAAATATTCAAATACTTATAAAAAATATTATTGAGCAAGCATTAATTGAAAATATTCATGAGTTATTTTTTGAATATGTTCAAAATGGTTTAAGTGTAAATTTTAAGCAAAATCATGAAAGTAGATTGGTCGGAACAATACCTCAACTTTTGACTTGTTCATTTATAATGCGATTAAAAACATTATCGAATTTAGATCCGCAAGTAAGTGAAATACCTCAGTTGGGAAAATTTGTATTTAAAGTTGATAATAAACAACTCATAGCAAGTATTTCAGCTTTTCCAACAATTCACGGGGAACGAATTTCGTTAAAAATATATAATTCTCCAAGTCCATTGGAAAATTTACCTATAATTAAGCAAGATATTTTAAAAATAAAAAATGCTCTTAATATACCAGGAATAATTCTTACTTGTGGTGGACCCTTGAGTGGAAAAACACATATTATATACTCTCTTTTAACAAGTTTAAAAAATGAAAATAAAAATATTATGACAATCGAATCTATTGCAAAATATGATTTGGGAAATAATATAAATCAATGTGAATTAAATGAAAATATTGGTTTTAATTTAACAAAAGCTATGAAGTTTATTGAGTTCCAGTCACCTGATATAATATATTTTGAAGGTATAAATACTCAAGAAGCACTTGATTACTTTAATTCACTTGTATATAAAAATAAAACGTTACTTACTGAATTTTTAACAGATAATGTTGCAGATTTGAGAAAGAAGCTTATGTTAAAGGAGTTTTCAATATTTAAATCACTTATAAGTCTAATAATACTTATACATTCGCACAATAGTATTGAAGTTTTTGATAAGGAAAATTTAAAGAAATTTTTATATGATAATAGCTTAGATTGGAATTAAATAAGTATTTTAGATAAAAATATATAAATAATAAAATAACAATAAATTTCCATTCTTTGAACGAAATATTGAAAGTAAGAATAAGCTTACTAAAATAATAATATATGTTTTATGGGTTGTGAAACTAGTAAAATCTATTATGTCATCTAGTGAAATAAAGATTTCTTAATTATAGATGTTAGACAATTTGAAAAAGTTGAGTATAAAGTTAAAAATAATGACAAAATAAAATAAAAGTGTTAGTATTTAACTTGAGTAATTAATTTAAAATAAATAAATGAATATAAATAATATTATAGATAGAATACAGGAAATATTGGATGATAAAAATGACGAAGCTTTAAAAGTTTTGCTTGAAAAGTATCATAGTGCAGATTTAGCTGAAATTTTACCTCAATTAAAAGAAGATGAGCGTATAAAATGTTTTTTGCTAATTGATAAACAAAAAGAAGCTGAAATCTTGGAATATCTTTCTCCACAATATCAAGTTGAAATTTTAAGTGGAATAGATGAACAACTTGCATCAGAGTTAATAATGCAAATGCCTCATGATGAAGTAGCAGATGTTTTAGGCGACATGGAAGATGATGCAACTGAGTCATACTTAAATAAACTTCCAAATAAATTATCCAATCAATTGCGAGAATTGCTTGCTTATAAAGAAGATTCAGCAGGCGGTATTATGAATCCTCGTGTTTT
Source organism: Candidatus Gastranaerophilales bacterium (assembly GCA_944325065.1). Lineage (GTDB taxonomy): Bacteria > Cyanobacteriota > Vampirovibrionia > Gastranaerophilales > Gastranaerophilaceae > UMGS1477. The sequence goes on from CALUYS010000011.1 coordinate 30,186, forward strand.
AACTATAAACCAAGAAATGAAAGTTGATGATGCTTTGTCTTATATTCGTACAAAAGCTATTGATGATAATACTGAATTATACTATTTATATGTAACTGATAAACAAAAACATCTTCTTGGAGTTGTATCTTTAAGAATATTGCTTACTTCAAATTTAAGTACCAAAATTGAAAAAATAATGATACGTGATATTGTCCGTCTTCATGTCGATGATCCACAGGATATGGTAGCTGAGATATTTATGAAATATCAGTATAATGCTTTACCAGTTGTTGATTTATATAATAGATTGCAAGGTATTGTGACTTGGGATGATGTTCAAGATGTTGTAGAAGAAGAAACTACAGAAGAAATATATACATCATCTGGTATCACAACGGATGTTTTTGATGAAGATGATATATTATCAGGCAAAGTTATAAATTCAGTTCGTGCAAGAACGCCTTGGCTTTTTATAACATTAATAGGAGAATTTGTTGCAGTATATGTCGCAAATAAGTTTGATTCAACTCTTGCATTTTTACCAATAACAGCAATATTTATGCCTCTTCTAGCAGGATTAGGCGGAAATATCGGAACACAAAGTATAACCTTGATTGTTCGTGGGTTATCAACTGGTCAGGTTAGTTTGAAAAAAGCATTTAAATATATATTTCGTGAGTTCGGAGTCGGACTTGCAATTGGTTTACTTTTTGGATTACTTGTTATGTTAACAACAGTAAAATGGCAACATAATTTTGAACTTGGTTTTATTGTTGGTTTAGCAATGGTTATAAATATGACTCTTGCAACATTAATTGGCACTATTACACCATTTTTGTTAAAATCTTTTAAAATAGATCCAGCTATTGCATCTGGACCTGTTATTGCAACAACAATTGATGTAGTTGGTTTATTTATTTATTTTACATTAGTTACTACATTTTTAGTTAATAAGCTTTAATTGTTAAGAAATATTAACCTCGAATTCCTTTATTTATAATTATTATGCTGGTTATATGTCAAATATTTTATTTATTATTAAAGTAATAGTACGAGCTTGCCGATAATAATATCAAGGAAGTAATAAATAAAGGATAAAGGAAATGAGTAAGTTAAAATTAACGGAAAACATTTTAAAACGAAAACAATTAAGGGTATTAAGTTATAGGCTTTTACCCCCTCCTTCCACTTAGAGAAAAATGAAAATATAAATTTAATTATTAAATTATAAAAAAGGTTAGGAAAAAAAAAGGGGAACAAAAATATGGGTATGGCAGCATCAAGTTTGCGGTTTGCACAACTTACAGCAAGGAAAAATCAAGTCGAGTTTGAAGGACAACAAATTAACCAACAAAGGTTAACATTATCACAAAAATCGTCAGCAATATATGATGATATGTTGACAAAACAGGTACCAACAGCACCTGATCCAGGTCAGTTCACAAAAATCGTTTATAAGTTTAATGATGGCAATGGTACATCACAAATTTTAAACTTAACAAAGAAAACAAGTGGTGCATATAACTATAATGTTACTTATAAAAAACCAGCTACATCAACTGTAAAAAGCCAATCAAAATTTCAAAATGTTAACTTTGTTAAAACTGTTGGAAAAGATAATAGTTATACAGCAAATATTAATGGTATTGCAAGAGAATTAACAGCTGTAGGTGATCCTACAAAAAAAGCTGATTATGAAGAAAAGCTTGCAATATATAACCAATTAAAATCAATTGATGATGTTCGTTCATCAATAAGTTCAAGTGATAAGGATTCATTTAGTTCTAGTTCATTTAAAGAATATGCACAAAGAGCAGGGTTAAATAATGGTATATTTACTCAAACTGTTTCTGGAACAGATACTGAATATTCAATTGATAAAAATAATGAACTAGCGGTAGCTTTGTTCAAAGCAGCTGGTGCTAAAGATAGTGCTGGTAATGCTATCGGGTCACCAAATTTTAACTATGATAATATTGTATTAAATAAAAGTGATGATGCTACAAAAAATAATGTGCAAGCCTTAATTGGAGTATTAGGTGGTGGTACACTTGTTGATGATGCTGACAATGTAACAGAAATATCAAATACTGCTGCTGATGATGTATTTAAAGCAATAGCTAAAGAATTAGGTGCAGGTACTGTAGGTACTGCTGCAGAATACAAAAAGGATGTACTTGACCCAGCATTTACATCTTATCAAGCAAGTTGTGCAACACCTGGAATTGTTAACATAGGTGAAGGACAAGCTTTGTATTCTTATAAAGATGATAATGATGAAACATGCTATATGTATGTTCCAATGGAAAATGTCGCAGATGGTATAAATAATTCATATGCTGATGAAGTTACTGTTTATGAAAATTCTACAACATTTTTAGAAGATCAATATGATACTGAACAACAAGACGCTAACATTATTTTAAGCGAAGATGGGCAAGTTTCTAAAATTACATTTGCTGACGGAACAGTTGTAACACCTGAAGTTGTTACTGAAATGGATCAAGACGCTTATGATGCAGCTATGGTTGAATATGAGTACAAAAAAGAAGTTTATGAAAAAGAAATGAATGATGCTAATGCTAAAGTAAAAATCATTCAAGCTCAAGACCAAAAATTAGAAGTTAGATTAAAACAATTAGATACTGAGCAAAAAGCTATATCGACTGAAATTGACGCTGTTAAATCAGTACGTGATAAGTCAATTGAAGGTTCTTTCAAAACTTTCGGTTAATATTAAACACAATTGGGAGTCACAACTCCCAACCCCCCTTGGGGCAAATCTTCAAAAAAAGATTTATTCAACAAGGTGGGTCTTTAAAATCCAACACCCGTATATTGATAAATACAATAAATTTATTTTTAATAAAAAAGTTCCCATTCCCATTTTTATAATTAAATTTTTATAAATAAAGGCTCATATAAGAGCCTTTTTTATTTTTATTCTTCAATAAGTTCTATTTCATTACCATCAGGGTCTTTTAAAAAAGCAATTTTCATATCATAATTTTGTAGAATAAATGGTTCTACTAACCAATTTATTCCAAATTCTTTCATTTTTTCTTCAAATTTATCCATATTTTTTGTAGAAAATGCAAAATGTCCAAAAGCATTTCCATTATTATAGCCATTTTTTGGAGTGTCAAAATTATATGTAAGTTCAATTTGAGTTTGACCATCTTCATCTGATAAAAAATATAATTTTGAATCTTCAAGTTCCATTTCATTAACTAAATTCATATCAAATAACTCTTGATAAAATGTTAAAGATTTATCAATATCTTTTACTCGTATCATTACATGTAAAAATTTCATAAAAACTCCTAGAATTATTTAAATAATTAAAATAATAATAACATATTTTTATTTTAAATTGCAATAAATCAATTTCACTATATTGATTAATAACTTTAAAGAATATTTTATATATGCATAATATCTCTTCTAAATATTTAATATCAACGTAATATATTTTATGTTTATTAGGTGTTATTTTAAAGTGTAGTTTAAATATTTTTTTGCAATATTAACAATCTTTTTTAGAACTATAGATAATTAAAGGATTTTGAAAAACGTTTATATATTTTATTTAAATTTAAAACTAAAATAAATCAGTTAATGCTTTATTTTAGAAGTGAGTTCATAATCTTGAGTAAAATTTCATTTTAATGTTTATAAATATTTTTATTAATTTAAAATTTGATTTATAGAACTTTAATTATATTATAAAAAACAAAAAACATAAAAGTTTAAAATTGAAAGATTTATATATAAAAAAATGAAATTACTATTTTAATTACATATTTATTTTTGTATTTTATACAAAAATAAATAAGCTATAAATTAGTTATTAATTATTTCTAAATATCGGAACGACAGGATTTGAACCTGCGACCCCTACCACCCCAAGGTAGTACGCTACCAAGCTGCGCTACGTCCCGATACAGGAATTTTATCAAAAAAAATATTTTTTGTAAATGTCTATTATAGTAATTTAGACTGATATTATATATATCCAAAATATAGTTATTTAGATATATATTAGTAGCAAAAAAATATAATAAAAATAAAAATAAAATCAAGGTGGAAATTTAAGATTTTATGATGGCAATTATGCTATTTAAGTTTTATTATAAAAGTTGATAATAAAAAACTATGAAAGAATCGAATTTTTGTCCAATAAAAAGATTAATTATGTTTGGTAAAAATGGTTATTTTTATAAAAAAACTTTAAAAAATCCAAAATTACTTTAGATTAATTGTTAAAAATAACAGTTTAATATAATTTAAAGATGAAATATTTATAGAAAATAAAGGTATTTTAATTTATAAATATGTAATTGGCAAATAATGTTTTTGATAATAAAAAGTTCAAAGATAGTGGATATTTTGGGTATTATACAAAAAATAAATTAGAGGGGATATAAAGCTATTAAAAAAGAGGATACTTAGAATCCTCTTGAAATGGAGCGGAAGACGAGGCTCGAACTCGCGACCCCCTCCTTGGCAAGGAGATGTTCTACCACTGAACTACTTCCGCAATCACTTTACATAAATTATAATACAATATAAAAAAAAATAATCAAGTATTTTTATAAAAAAAATGATGTAAAGATTTGTATATATAGGGTCTATTTTTTGTAATTTTTTTATGATAAAATATTTTAGTATTTATAAAAATAAAAATAGAGAAAGGAGCACATGCGAAATTGGAAAATATACAACACTTTGGCAATGAAACTGCCGGATACTTAGGTCGTCATATATTAGCTGAATTTTTTGAATGCGATCCTAACATTTTAAATAATGTTAAAATGATAGAAGAACAAATGACAAAAGCTGCTGTCGAGTGTGGTGCAACTGTTATTCAGAAGTGCTTTCACATGTTTAGTCCGATCGGTGTAAGCGGAGTCGTAATAATTGCGGAATCTCATCTAGCAATACATACATGGCCTGAACTTGGTTATGCTGCTGTTGATCTATTTACCTGTGGAGAAAGTTGCGATCCAAAAATTGCTCATGATTATTTAAAAAAAGCTTTTGGATGCAAAAATAGTTCATTTACTCAATTAAAACGTGGTATGCTTGACAAAAATAATGTAGTAGAACCAATTCCTTTTAAAGTTGAAGCTCAAGTCTAAATGACGATTTTGTTTATATAATTGAATGTGTACTTTAATATAGAAGTTACATACGTGTTGTGATGCTTTTTTTGTAGTAATGTGAGGTTTATTATGGATTTAAGATATACTGAATTGAATGATTATGGATATGGTTTAACAGTTAAAGTCAAAGAAACTTTAGTGCATGAAAAAACTCCTTTCCAATCTGTTGATATTATTGAAACACAGGGATTGGGAAAAATGATGCTAATGGATGGACTTGTTATGACAAGTGAAAATGACGAATATTTTTATCATGAAATGATTACCCATATTCCTATGATATCTCATAAAAATCCCACGAATGTATTAGTTATTGGTGGTGGTGATGGTGGTACCGTTCGTGAAGTTGTTAAACATGATTGTGTTGAGAAAGTTACTATGTGTGAAATTGATGGGATAGCTGTCGATGTTTGCAAAAAATATTTGCCTACTATTGCTTGTGAACTTGATAATCCTAAAGTTAAAATTGTTATTGGCGATGGGGTTGAATTTATCAAAGATAAAAAAAATATGTATGATGTAATTTTAATTGATTCTACTGACCCACTTGGTCCAGGGGTTGGATTGTTTACTGAAGAATTTTATACAAATGTTAAAAATGCTTTAAAACCATATGGAATAATGGTTGCACAATCTGAATCGCCAATAGCAGATAAAAAAGAAATGAAAGCTATGTATTCACTTTTAAATAAAGTATTTTCTGTCGTCAATCCATATTTAGGACCAATTCCTACGTACCCAGGTGGTTTTTGGAGTTGGGCTTTTTGTTCAAATGATGTGAAACCACTAGATTATATTGATGAAAAACGTGCTTCTTTTATTTCTAAAACAGCTAAAATCTACAATACCGATATTCATAAAGCTTGTTTTGCTTTACCAAATTATGTCAAGGAGCTTATTGCGGGTTAATTGTTATGTTAAATCAAGATTGTTTTTTGTCAAAAAATTGGATGGGTTCTAAAGAAACATACGAAGAAGCAAAATGGGTTATGATTGGCTTACCGTTTGATTCAACATGCTCAAATCGTCCAGGAACAAGATTTGCTTCAAATGAAATACGATATGCTTCTTATGGACTTGAAGAATATTCTCCTATGCTTAATAAGGAATTAAATAGTACTTCTTTTTATGATGCAGGGGATTTAAATTTACCGTTTGGAAATCCTCATGATGCCTTATTTATAATAAAAAATTGTGCAAATAATATAATTAATGATAATAAATTTATTTTTGGTGTTGGTGGAGAACACCTTGTTTCACTTCCCTTAATTCAAGCAGCTTATCAAAAATATCCAAATATGATTCTTGTACATTTTGATGCTCATGCTGATTTAAGACAAGAATATCTAGGACAAAAACTTTCACATGCGACTGTAATTCGCCGTGTTTTAGATGATATATCTTCAAATAATTTAATTCAAATTGGCATACGCTCCGGTGAAAAAGAGGAGTTTTTGTTTATGAATGAAAATAAAACTTTATGTCAAACTAATGATGAAATTATAAAAAAACTCAATGAATACAACTTAAATATACCAATATATTTAACTATTGACTTGGATGTTCTTGATCCTTCAATATTTTCAGGAACCGGAACCCCTGAACCTGGAGGGATGACATATAAAGAGCTTATTGAAAAGCTAATGCTGTTTAAAAATAAAAATGTCATAGGTATTGATGTTGTTGAATTATCTCCACATTATGATATTTCTGGTGTCTCAACAGTTGTTGCTGCTAAGATTATTCGTGAATTATTGATTGGATTTACATAAAAAAAAAGGATGACTTTTTATTAAATCACCCGTTTTTGATTTTTCCCATTCCATTTTCCTAATTTAGTTTAACCTAGTAATGCCTCTAATATTGATGCATTTTTCACAGCTTGTTTATCAAATTTGACATTTGTTTTATTCATATATACTCTAAGAGCTTCACGAATTAATTCAGAACGTGTGCGATTTTCATTTTCTGCTAATTTATCGATTTGTCCTAAAAAGCCTTCAGGCATCGAAATTAAGACTCTTGCCATTTTACTAACTCCTTTTGCTTTTTGTTTATCTTTCGTACTTATATAAAAACAAAATATATAAAAAAATTGCTTTTTTTATATAAAATTTATAAATATTTTGTAATATTTCTTAATGATTGTGAACTGGTGAATTCAAGAAGCAATCGCAAAACTATGAAGTTGAAAAACTTGTTCAGGTGTGATACAATTAAGAATTTTTATTGGTCTATTGTTAATCCAATTTTCAAAATAAGCAATTTCCTTATCTGTTATTATATCAAATCTTTTCATGTTTAGAAAATTCACATCTATTATCATATCTTATACTTTTAATTGTATTTCAATACAGTTTCATTAAACTAATTATTAAATTGGAAGTGGTGCTAAATGTTTTTGAGGTCGTTTTTTTTATAATATTTTTACAGGCGAAATCTATCAACCATAAACATCAAACAGCTTGATTATTTGCTTCTTCGATGCTTAAATCGATATCTCCTCTATTTAAACGTCTTAATAATAAATACCATAATTTATTTCTGGGGTGAAATATCAATATTTTAAGTTATTTTTAATAAAATCTTGTTCCCAACGTAATGATAGATATGAATTTTCTCGTTTATGTGATTCTTTCCATTTATTTTTTACTCTGATGTCTGTTTGAGAGCCTATGTATTTACCTCTGTAATAAAGGGCTTCTAGATGATTTAATTCTCTTGATATATTATTTGGGCTTCTTTTTAACTCTTTAATATTTTTCTTATTAACACTTCTTCGCCTTGAAGTAGTGTTATTTTATTTCGTTCACTAGAACATAAATGCTCAAAAATTGTTTAATCTTTACTATTCCCTTTTTCTTGCTATTCTACTTCACCTTAAATGGTAGTGTTGCGATTGCTTCTTGAACTCATGCAAAAAATTATGCTTCAAAAATTCTTGGGCTAAATTCTTATCGTGGATTATTAAAAAACCTTGAAGCTTGTGAATGTTTTTGTATATTAGATATTAATACTTTTAATGATATCATTATCAATACTTTTTATAATATTTAAAGCAAAACTCTTCCAACTATATTTTTTAGAGGTCAAAAATGCTTTATTTGATATTTTTTTATATAAAGTAAAATTATTTTCATATACATTTATTATTTTTTTTAAATTTAACAAAAAATCTTTGAACGATTTACGAATAAAAATAAATCCGTTATTATTGTCATCGATTATTTCACAAGCACCTGCAGTTGAAGACACCAAAGCAGGTTTTGAATACGACATAGCTTCAAGCACTACAAGTCCAAAAGCTTCATTTATCGATGGCAAAATAAGACAATCTATTGATTTATAAAAATATTCCATATTTTCTTGCTTATCCAAAACCTCTATATTTTTTGAAGTTTAAAAATGCACACTAAAAAATTTAACAAAATATCTTTTTTATACTTTGGTGCTATTATTTTTAGATTAAAATCAAAACCTTGAAATTTTAAAACACCTAAAGCAAAAATCAAAAAATGTCCACCTTTATTTATTGAACTATTTACAACCACACCAAAACATATTTTATCTTTTTTTATTAAAGATTCATAATTTTCTTCCCTTTGTTTTACCCCAGGATAAACTGTTATAATATTTTTACAAGGGATTTTTAAATTTTCAATATAATCATTTTTTATTCTTTTAGAAACTGCAAATAATTTATATTTTTTATTAAATTTTTTAAATATTCTTTCTTGTTGCCTTTGTTTTTTAAAATTTAATATTTTCTTTAATAATCTTAAGATTATTGGTACATTTTTACTTTTATACTTAATCGAATGACATTGCAAAAAAGAATTACAAAAAATACTATTCTCTAAAAATGATAACACTAGGTCATAATTATTCTCTTGAATTTCATTTTTAACAAAATTTAAAAATTTTTTGTCATTAGCTTTAAATTTAGTTTCTAAAACTTTTACATTGTTTATATAACAAAATCCATTTTTATCTGTAATAATGGTAAGTTGATATTTTGATATTAAAGCTAATTCATGAATCAAATTTGAAATAACAACACTTCCACCACCTGCAATGTGACCACCTTGCTTATTTTTTTTCAAATTATTAATTACAAATAACATCTTTTTCATATAAAAATCCTTCTACTTCAAATCTTTTTATCTTGTTATTAAATTTGCATACTTTAGTCACATTTCCATCTGTTTCTATTTTTATAGCATTATCATAATCAGTTCTTAAAAAATTAATATTATTCTTATTTAAAACATCTAATGTTGAAAAATGTGGGTGATAATATTTATTTTTACCTGTTGATAAAACAACTATTTGAGGATTGAGATATTTTATCATATCATCATTTATAGTATTTTTACCGCCATGATGACCTGACTTTAATACATTAATATTTTGAGGTAAATAAGGCTTTAGAAGATAAAAAGTATTCAAAGAAGCATCACCCATAAATAATGCATTAAAATTTTTACAATTTAAATGGGTAATAATAGACATATCATTTTCATTTCTTGCATTTTTATTATAAAATATAGTAAAACTTATATCATTTTCGACAAATACCTTCTTATTGTTTTGAGCGTATTCATAATTTATATTATTTTCTTTAATATATTTTGATATATCATTATAACATTTGCTTTTGTAATTTGTCTTTAAAAGAATAGTTTTTTTTACATTAATATTTTGATAGATATCAATTAAACCACCAGCATGGTCATTATCGTAGTGCGTTAAAATTATAAGATCTATATTTTTGATATGATTATCTTTTAAATATTTATATAAAATCAATTCTGCTTTTGATTTTGAATCTTTAAATCTTGATTTTGATGTGTCAATTAAAATATACTTTTTCTTTTTTGTTTTAATAAGTATCATATCTGAATTTTGAACAGAAAAATTAATAATATCCAATGTTTTTGGCTTAAAATCAACAAATGTTAATGATAAAACTAAAATTAAACCTGTTATTAAAATTTTCTTATACCTTTGTTTTAAATTTAAAACAAAGGTTATTATAATTAAATAATACAATAATATCTGATAAATATGAGGTTTATATGTAACAATTAATGAATGAGGCAAAGCTAAAAAGAAATTTGAGATATTTATTATTAAAGACAAAAATGGATTTAATATTAAATCTGTTATTTTTATTAAAATTTCACCAATATTTGGTATTAATGCTAAAAAAGCCGTTACGAATCCAACGAAACTTACAATCATAATAAATGGCAATACAAGAATATTTGCAAATATAGAATACAAATTAAAAGAATTAAAATAAAACATCTGAAGTGGGAAAACCCATAATTGAGCAATAATAGGAGCAATAATATCACCTTTTAAAGCCGATGGTATATTTTTTTCAAAAGGCATACATTTTAAGAATTGATTTGAGGAAATAATTAACCCTAATGTAACTAAAAAAGACAATTGAAAACTTATGTCTTTTATCAAAAGTGGATTTCTAATTAAGATTAGAAAAGCAGCAAGTGAAATTAGATTTAAGGATTTAGCTTCCCGATTGATAAGTTTACCAAGCAGGACAAATTCAATCATAATTCCAGCTCGTACGATAGACACAGGAAAGCCTGTCATAAATAAATAAAGAACAATAATAATCATGTTGAAAACAATATTAAGCCTGTATGGAATGTTAAGAAGTTGAAAAATAAAAAAACAAACAGCAAAAATAAGCCCAACATTTAAACCGCTAGCAGCGAGAAGATGAGTCAGTCCGCTATGAAGAAAAGACTCTTGAAGTTCAATTGTTGGGTTAATTGCATTATCACCAAAAATAACACCCCCTAAAAGTTCAAGTTTATGTGGACCAATATATTTTGAATGTAAATTAATTATATTATCACGTATATTATTTATATATTTAACAAATAACCATTTATAATCCTTTGAAATACCAAGTTTGATATAATTAGGATGTTTTACATAAAAAACAGTAAAGACACCTTTTGTTTTTAAATAATCACGATAAGAAAATTGTGAGGGATTAATTGAATCAAAAGGAAGATCAAAGTTTCCTTTTAAAACTAATTTATCACCTATTTTTAAATGCTTATAATATTCTTTTTTTTCATCTAAATAAACAAAAGTTTTATTTGGTTTTAATAATACTATATTTTTACCATTTTTTAATTTTAATTCATCAACATCAAAATAAAAACGGGTTTTATTTTCATTTTTCGTTTCAGGTATACTGGATATTATTCCTCTTATTTTGACATCATTATTAGGAGAATAAAAAAATAATGTGTCATAATCTTTAATTTGTAAATTACAATTTAAAATACTTAAAGTAAAAATAAAATAAAGAAGAATAAAAAGTTTAGCTTTATATTTAAATATAAATAAAAGAATTATAAATAAAATTAAAATAAATGAAGCAACAATCGTTATAATATTAAATAAACTAGCTATTATACCTAAAATATAAACTAATAATACATAAAAAAATATTGAACTATTATTATCTAAATCTTTATGTTCCACAAAAATCCAAAAACACTTTTATTATTTTTTTTCCTTATGATAGAATAAAGACATAAAAAAATAAAGGAAGGTGATACAGTATTATGGTAAATTTATTAGACAAAATTATGAAACCGAGAGCAATTGCAGTTATTGGGGCATCAACAAAGCCTAAGACAATAGGTTCAGAGATAATGCAAAGATTACGTGATTATAAGTTTAATGGTAAGGTGTATCCTGTAAATCCGAAAGGCGGAGTTATTGAAGGTTTTGAAGCATATAAATCAGTTGGTGAAATTCCAAGTGATGTCGATTTAGCAGTTATAATAATTCCACAAAAATTTGTACTTGATGCAGTTGACCAATGTCATAGAAAAGGAATAAAAGGTATATGTATTATATCAGCAGGTTTTAAAGAATCAGGTGCTCAAGGTGCTCAAGCAGAAAAAGATCTTGTTGCAAAAATAAAAGAATATGGTATGCGATGTGTTGGGCCAAACTGTTTGGGTGTTTTAAACACACATCCTGATATAAAAATGGATGCAACATTTGCAGAATCTCTGCCTCAAAGAGGGAATATTGGATTTGTTTCACAATCAGGTGCTTTAGGTGGCGGGATTTTGAACATTTTAAAAGATTTAAATGTAGGTTTTGCTCAATTTATATCAATTGGAAACCAAGCAGATGTAAATGCAGAAACAGCTTTGGAATATTGGGAAAATGATGACGATGTTCAACAGATATTGTTGTATATGGAATCGATCCAAAACCCAGAGAATTTCCGTAAACTTGCGAGTCGCATATCAAAAAAGAAGCCAATTATAGCATTAAAAGCAGGGCGTTCAGCAGCTGGTGCTAGTGCAGCTTCATCACATACAGGTTCTCTTGCAGGTGCTGATAAAGCTGCGAATGCTCTTCTTAAGCAATCAGGTGTAATCCGCGAATATTCATTAAAAAATCTATTCTCAACTGCAAAAGTATTTTCAAATAGTCCAATACCTAAAGGTAACCGTGTTGCGATCATCACAAATTCAGGTGGTCCTGGTATTATGGCAACAGATGCAATTTGCGAGTATGGTCTTCAAATCGCTAAAATAGCAGACAGTACAAAAGAAAAATTAAGAAGCTTCCTTCCTGCTGCAGCTTCTGTTAAAAATCCAATAGATATGATTGCTTCAGCACCTATTGAACACTATAAGCAAACAGTTGAAACGGTTATAGCTGATGAAAATGTGGATATGATTATGGTTATATATTTGCCATTTTTAGGTTTAAAAGATATTGACGTTGCTAAAGCTCTTATGGAAATAAAAGCACAAAATCCTCAAAAGCCTGTTTTAGGTGTATTTATGACGACAAGCAGCTTTTTCTCTCAACTTGCTGATATGGATGTTAATATGCCATTTTATATGTATTCAGAAGAAGCAGCAGAAGCACTTCAACGTCTTGACCAACAAAGACAATGGATGGAAAAAGGTCAAACGACTCCAAAAACATATGACGTCAACAAACAAAAAACAGAAGCAATTATTAAAAACGCACTAAAAGAAGGACGTGATCAATTAACTACACTTGAATCAATTGATGTATTAGATGCATATGGTATTCGTGCTTGTCGTTATGACTTTGCTAAAACCATTGATGAAGCAGTAAATGCAGCTAATAAAATTGGCTATCCAGTTGTTATGAAAATGACATCAAAAACAACCTCACACAAAACTGATGTTGGCGGTGTTATCGTTAACATCCAAAGTGAAGAACAGTTGCGTGAAGAATATAATGCTTTAATGAAACGCTTGGAAGATAAAGGCTTGCTTGAAGGTCTTGAAGGTGTTATCGTTCAAGAAATGGTTAAAGGCAACCGTGAAATGGTGTGTGGTATAGCTACTGACCCACAATATGGTCCTATGATGATGTTTGGTTTAGGTGGTGTGTTTATTGAAGTTATGAAAGATGTAACTTTCCGCCTTGCTCCTTTAACTGTTGAAGATGCAAAAGATATGATTCGAGAAGTTAAATCTTATGAATTATTACTTGGTGCTCGTGGCACAAAACCAGCACAAATTGACCAAATTGAAGAAACACTTCTTCGTTTATCTCAACTTGTTAATGACTTCAAATTTATCGATGAGCTTGATATTAATCCAATGTTAATCTCTGAAAAAACAGGTGAAGGTATTGCAGTTGATGGACGTATTAAAGTTCGTTTAAAGGAAGCTTGTGAAGCTTTGAAAGTTTAGTTAGTATCAACAAATAAGTAAATGAGCTGCTGATTTTTTATAAAAAATCAGCAGCTCATTTATTAAGAATTAATATACAATTTTTAAAAATATTAGTTTTTAGAAGCAATTGTATTTAATTTACTAATTTGACTATGGCTTACAATATATTCTTTAGAAGCAATAAGCTCATTTTCATTACTAGCTTTTAATATATATTCACTAAATATACTATTTAAAACTTTATTGTCTTACTCAATAGCTTTTTTAAGTTTTTCATGATTATTTTGTTAATAAAGAAGCTTGCTCATTTGTCAAAATTACAACTATTATTATCATATTTCTTAGGTGTAAATTCAACTTTAAGCAATGAGTTATAATTTCTGCTAGTGCTTGAGAAGAATAAAAACGTTTTAAGAACTAACATTGCGTATATTGTTTAGCATAAATTAACACCTCTCAATTATTGTTTTTATCCATTATAATGAAGCACTAAATGTTATTTTTTATTTTTATAGATTTACCATACAAGAAAGGAAAAAATAGTTATAATTATTAAATATAGATTAAAAAGTAGCTGTGCGTGCAGGATTTTTAAATTTTGTAATATTTGCTTGAAATAATAAATCAAAACTACCAACAGGTCCATTCCTATGTTTAGCTATAATAATTTCAGCTTTACCTTTGTTCTCAGGATTATCTTTTTCATAATATTCATCACGATAAATAAACATAACAACATCGGCATCTTGTTCAATTGCACCTGATTCACGAAGATCAGACAACATAGGTCTACGGTCTTTTCTTTGTTCAACAGCACGAGAAAGCTGAGATAAGGCAATAATTGGCACTTGAAGTTCTCTTGCAAGTGTTTTTAATCCTCGTGAAATTGCCGATATTTGCTGATTACGATCATCGCCCTTTGAATTGTCTTCCATTAATTGAAGATAATCTATCACTATCAATCCAAGTTGTTTTTCTTCCATTGCAAGTCTACGACATTTTGCACGTATATCCATAACAGAAGCCCCAGCAGCATCATCTATATAAATTGGTGCATCTGTAAAATAATTCATTGCTTCTGTCAACTTTTCCCAGTCTTTTGGCTGCATATTACCTGAACTTAAGCGTTGGGTGTCGACTTCGGCTTCTGAACATAACATGCGTTTTACAAGTTGTTCCTTTGGCATTTCAAGCGAAAATATTGCAACTGGTTTATTATCTCGTAAGGCTGCATTTTGTGCAATATTTAAAGCAAACGCTGTTTTTCCCATTGAAGGACGTGCTGCCAAGATAATCAAATCCGATTTTTGAAGTCCTGATGTCATTTCGTCTAAATCATAAAACCCACTTGAAGTCCCTGTTAATTCATCTCTGTGGTTATAACGATATTCAATCTGTTCAAAACTTGTTAAAACAAGATCTTTTATAGCCACTAAATCAGATGTTGTGCGTTCTTGTGCAATATTAAAAATAAGTTTTTCAGCCGTATCAAGAGTAGCTTCAGTTGTCAGATTGTCATAAGCCATCTCTACAATATCAGACCCAGCAGCAATAAGCTGACGTTTTATTGCTTTTTCCTGAATCATCTTTGCATAATATTCAATATTAGCTGTTGTAATCGTGTTTAATGCAAGGTCGTTGATATAATCTCTTCCACCAACCGCTTCCAAGGTTCCTTGATTTCTCAATTCGTCAGAAACTGTCAAAATATCAATTTGCACATTGCCTTTATTATACAAATTAAGCATGGTTTCATAAATAACATGATGAACCTTAAAATAAAAACTTTCAGGTTTAATATATTCAACAATTCTATTTAATACAACAGGATTTATAAGAATAGCTCCTAAAATCGCTTCTTCTGCTTCTTTATTATGTGGTGGCAATTTTGCTGTTTTTTCTTTTTTCATAAATGTCCTCAATTTACTAATAATTATAAAATAAAATAATACAAAGTTATGTAAAAATTTGTAGCAAATAAAAAATATTTATTGTAAAATATACATTAAATATAACTTAGGGATATTAGACATGAAATATTCAAAATATTCAGTCATTATTATAGGTAGTGGAATTGCAGGATTATATGCTGCGTTAAAACTATCTGAAACAATTAATCTAATTGACGGTATTTTAGTTATAACTAAATCAGAGCTTGCCGAATCGAATTCAAGATATGCACAAGGTGGAATTGTTGGTGTTTTAAAACAAAACGAAAATGATAGCGTTGAACTGCATGTAAAAGACACTTTGAAAGCAGGTGCTGGATTGTGTGAATTTGATACTGTTAAATTTATTTCTGAAAATAGTCAAAACATTATTTATGATTTAATAAATTATGGTGTTGAATTTGACAGAGATGAAAATAACAAACTTAAACTGACCATGGAGGGAGCTCACAGTATTAAACGTATTCTTCACTCAGGCGGTGATGCAACAGGATATAATATTGAAAAAGTTTTAGTAAAAAAAGTCATAGAAAATCCTAATATTCAAATATATGAAAAAACTTTTGCCTGTGAACTTTTATTAAACAAAAATAATGTTTGTAGAGGCATAATAACATATAATGAAGAATTAAATGAATATGAAACAATTTATGCAGCTTCAACAATTTTGGCAACAGGCGGTTGTGGACAAGTCTATAAATATACAACAAATCCAGAAGTTGCAACAGGTGATGGTTTTGCCCTTGCATATAAAGCAAATGCGATAATGCAGGATATGGAATTTATACAGTTTCACCCAACAGCATTAAAACTTCCTAATTGCGAAAATATGTTCCTTATCTCAGAAGCTGTTCGTGGTGAAGGAGCTAAACTTGTTGATATCGATGGAAACGCTTTTATGAAAAAATACGACGATAGACTTGAGCTTGCTCCTCGAGATGTTGTGACTCGTGCTATATTTAACGAAATGCATAAACTTAAATATAATTGTATGTATTTAGATGCCTCAATGATTAAAAAAGATGTTTTTAAATCAAGATTCCCCAATATTTATAAAATGTGCAAAGAAAATAATATAGACATTTCAAAAGATTATATCCCTATCGCCCCCGCAGCTCACTATACAATGGGTGGAATAAAAACTACAATTGAAGGACAAACTTCAATAAAAAATTTATATGCTATTGGAGAAGTTGCTTCAACAGGACTTCATGGAGCAAATAGACTTGCAAGCAATTCACTTCTAGAATGTGCTATTTGTGCAAGTGAATTAGCAAACTATTTAAGTTTTGCTAATTTACAATCATCCGATATTATTGATGAAACAATTCTTGATACCATTAAAAAATATGATGATGACCATAATACTCATTCCTGTGAAAATGATTATGATACTGATCCTATTATTTTAAAACATAAATTAAAAAATATTATGTGGGAATATGTTGGAATTTTACGTGATAAGAATAATCTTGAAATAGCATTAGAAAAAATTCAGGATATTGAAAAAAGTTATAATAATAAATATAAATGTGCATCAATTAACCATTATGAGTTGCGAAATTTGATTTTGGTTGCAAAAATGATTATATTAAGTGCCTTAAAACGAAAAGAATCTCGTGGTGCACATTTTAGAATCGATTACCCAAGTCCTTTAAATTTAGCTAGACATAATACTATAAATATGGAAGATATAATAAATTATGAACAAACATACATTAATATTAAATGATTTTGTTATAGAATCACATGTTAAAAATGCATTAAATGAAGATATCGGTTTCGGTGATATCACTACTGATAGTATTGTTTCAAAAGACAAAACAACCAAAGCATTTTTAAATACGAGAGAAGATGGCATTTTTTGTGGTGTTAAACTCTTTAGAAAAGTTTTTGAAGTACTTGATAAAAATATTAAAATAGAATTTTGTTTTAATGATGGTGATGCTATAAAAAAAGGCGATACAGTTGCTAAAATTGAAGGAAATACAAATGCACTATTAAAAGGGGAAAGAACAGCTTTAAACTATATTCAAAAGTTATCAGGTATTTCAACACATACAAATAAATATGTTGAAAAAATAAAAGAATACAAAGCAAAAGTTGTCGACACAAGAAAAAACACACCTGGGTTTCGTCTTTTTGAAAAATATGCTATTTTACAAGGTGGTGGTAGTATTCATCGGTTTAATTTATCCGATTGCGTTATGATTAAAGACAATCATATAAAATATGCAGGTTCAATAACAAAAGCTGTTGAACTTGTTAAATCTCAAATATCTCACACTCATAAGATTGAGGTTGAATGTGACACCATAAAACAAGTTATTGAAGCTTTAAATGCTAAAGTTAATATCATTATGCTTGATAATATGGAAATATCGGATATTGAAAAATCTGTTAAATTAATTAATGATAATGCAATTATTGAAGTTAGTGGGAAAGTAACATTGGAAAATATTGAAAAAATTGCAAAAACAAATGTAGACATTATATCAACATCATCTTTAATAAATAAAGCACATACACTTGATTTAGGACTTGATTTCTAAATATTTTGTATTGATTTACTATCACCATCAAGTGATTCTTTAAGCATTTTTTTAACGACATCACCTTGAGTATCAAGCATTTTGCATATTGTTTCAATATTTCTAACTTTATTACTTAAAATAGTATCAGCGTTTGCTTGTATTCGACCTGTAACGTTTTGATATGCTGCTAGAGCTGCTGATGAGGTACCTTGAAGTAAATTACCTGCAACAACAGCAGGGAGTCCAAACATATCAAGATATGGTGCAGCTGCTGACATAATACCGCCAATACCTGAAGCTATTCCTGCAATTGGTAATACAAAATTGTTCCCAAAACCATAACCTGTAGCTGTACCAAGACCATATGCCCCAAGACTTGCCATACTTGCAACATCACTTGCTGCGGTTAAAGATGAAGCACCACCTGTAAAATAGCCATCTGAGTATCCTGAACCAAAACCCCACTGAACTGGTGCTGCACTACCTGAAGGAAAACCTGGATAATTACCAAGTCCACTTATGCCAAAAGAAGCACCACTGCCATCAAATGTCGCATTCCCGCCTGAAACAGGTGACCAGTATGATGTCCCTGGTATATTCATTGATTGTGTTCCACCCATTGTTGTCATAAATGCACTTGGTGAGATAAGGCTTGCTAAATTCCACAAAAAACTACCTGCCGTACCAAAACCTGAACCACCTATTGATGGACCAGATACTGTTAAATCACGTAACTGATCATATGTCTCCCACAATTTTGCCTTGGCCTCTGCTGAGGCTCCTCCAAATTTACTTGCTATTACTAAAAATGAATCGTTTTTGTACGACATTTATATTTATTCTCCATTTATTAAAATTATACGTTATTAGCTTTATTAGTCTATTGAAATGTTTTAAATGTGGATTCAATATTTTTATCAATAACTTTTTTAACTGATTCCATTTCAGTCTGTAATGCTTCTTGCTCCGTATCAAGTTGACGAAGTTTTAACTCTAATGTTTTATCCTGTTGTTGTATCATTTCTGTTTTTGCATTTATTTCTTCAATCGTTTGTTGATAAATCATACATTGATATTCATATTGTTTCATTGCCTCATTATAAGCTGCATCATCTTTTTCTGTTACTGCATTTAACTCATATGCTGAACCATTTAATGAATCATCATCAATCAATATTTGTGCAGGGTATGAACCAGATTCATCAAAAGTTATTTGAGCATTTACATTTTCTTTTCTTGTATATTCAACATTTGATGCAAAATATGTATTTAATTTATTTACTGCACTATAATCTTGATTCATATAAGAGGCTAAATCAGATGCTGAAATATACATTGTATTTTCACCATCTTCAAAAGCATAAAAAACCGAATCCGCCATACCATATTTATCTTTAATTGTTTGTATTGCTAGTTTATCTACATCAGTTGCACGTGCACTTGCATTATAACTGTCAAGTAATTCTATCTGACCTGTTCCTTCGTTATAATTTACAAGTGATTCTTCTTTGCCATCAATATTTGTAATAGTTGCTGCTACATAGCCATTTAAATTGCTATCATAGGTAAATAAATATTTATTTGCTTCACCTGTTCCATAAGCATCAACTTTAGGGTTATTATCAGTTGTTACACCTTCCCATATACCTTTTTCTGAATTATATTTAATCTCTGTTTGTTTATTTAAATTATCTTCAACTGTTTGATTTATAGTATTATTTAAATTAATATTTTTAGCTTGCAAATCAACTTCACGAAGTGTTTTTAAACCACCTGATGTCATAATGACATAAGGATAGTAATTCCCAACATCATCATATCTTGATGTATTATCTTCATTTGTTTTAATTTGTACACCACTTTTTATATTTTTAGCAGCTTCATAGCGATAGTCTTTATATGAAATTGTTGCCACATATGGATATTCATTATTTGTGCTATTTCTTGTATAGTCATCTAAAGTATATTCTTTATTCCCATCAGAATAGACATATGATGTTGATTTATAATCCTCTGTCGATGGTGGTGTTGGTGCTTGTAGTGAAAGGTATTGATTAAAAGCATCTGCACTTTGATTTGCTAAAGCAACACGTGCTTGATTTATTTGTTGTCCTTCATATTCTACATTTGTTTTTCTTGCTGTTAGTCCTAAATACCTTGCTTGTGATGCTGCCATGCCCATATTATTCTTACCTCGTTTTTTCTCTTTATCTTATTTTTTTTACGTCTATTTTTGTTTTTTTCTTAAATTTGTTTCTTATTTTTATTTTTAATAACCATTTTTCAAAAGTCAATTCTAATAGGAGTTATTACAATTTTATTATATTTTTTTATTGCTTAAAAAATCATACATCTGTATGAGATGTATTATAAATATCAATAATATTTATTAAATAATTATGATATATTAAATTATATTTATTTAAAAATTATAATATCTACATTTGAAATTTGTTCAAAAAAACAAAAATATATTTGTTAGTTTATAAAAAATGAACTTTTTTATTTTTATATCGTTATAATATATGTGAGGAAAAAATTATGAACGAAAACCAAAAAAAATGCAAAGGATTTAAAGATCAATTTATTAATCTAAATGAAAATGAACTATTAGAACATATTCAAATGTGTGAAAATTGTAAAAAAGAATATTTAGAAATGAAAAAATTATCAAAACTTTTACAAACCGTAAAACAACATTATATAAAAAAGCAAAATGTTATAAAAACGTTTAAAACTGCAGCTATTATTACATTAACTTTATTTACCGGATTTATAGCAACATATATAAATAATACAAATAATCAAAATGTCTTATCATTTGATGATTTAGGTTTCCCTACCGATGAATACGGTTTTATACTTGTTGATTGAGTTTAATATTGAGAGAAAGTTTCTATTTAGTATGAACATTAAAAAAATTATTGAAAATAACCAACAATACGTTAAAAATTTAATAAAAACAATTACAAATACGCATAATAATGAAGATATTGAACAAGAGGTTTATATAAAATTATGGAAAAATCGTGATAAATATGAAGAAAACGGGAAATTTAAGAACTGGATAAAAACAGTAACATTAAACGCAACTAAAGATTTTTTAAAATCTAAACAACATAAACAATCTAATATAGCGGTTAATGATGAGGAAATTTTAAAAAATATACAAGATAAAACTTCTAATACCGAAAATAAAATTATAAATTTTGAAACAAGAAATACAATTATTAATGCCATTGAAAATTTAGGTAAAAACCATCGTGAGGTTATAATTTTATATGAATTTTATAATTTATCTTATGAAGATATTGCAAAAAAACTTAATTGCCCAATTGGCACAATTAAATCAAGAATTTATACTGCAAAAAAAATATTAGCTCTGAATTTAAAAGATCTATTATAACAGATAAAAGTAGAAAAAAAAACAGAAAAAAGGAGAAAAAAATGAAAAAAACACTTATTTTATCAACATTATTAACAACATCAATTTTAATGAGTTCTTTAACATCATTTGCAGGGAATGATAATCCACCAGCTCCAGAAGCACCTTATATCAATCAAGAACAATATCAAGGTCCTGAAAGAAGAATGAAACCTACTTGTCCAAAATGTATGTGTGAAAAACATATGCAAAAAATGAAAGAAATGAAAGAAGCTCGCAAAAAAGAATTTGAATCAAGACTTAATTTGACAGAAGAACAAAAACAAAAAGCTAAAGAAATTAGAATGAAAGGACACAAAGAAATAAAGCCCGTATTTGAAGAAATGAAAACAAAAAAAGATGAACTTAGAGAACTTAAAAAGAAAGAAAATCCTTCTTTAATTGAACAAGCCAAAATAAGACAACTTGAAAACGAAGTTAAAGCTTTAAAAGACAAAGCTAAATCAATACGACAATCAAACAAAAATGAATTTGAAAAAATACTTACAAAAGACCAAAAAAATGAATTAAAAAAAATGGAAAAAGAAGGTGAAAAACGCTTTAAAGAAATGAAAAAACATCATAAAGGACCACAACATCCTCCTATATGTCCTTTAGATAAAAATGATAAATAAAATAAACAAAATATAACAACATAAAACCAATCAGCAAAATACAGCGGGAAAATATTTTCTCCCGCTTTTCTTTTTTTTAATTTCAAATATAATAAAAATATATACTTAAGGAAGGAAATTAAAAATGAAAAAGATAGTTATATTAACTTTAATTTTAAGTTCAATATTTTTATTTCAAGCATTTTATAATATAAAGAACATTAACCCAACTTATGCTGCAACAACCTCAACAGCTAATTGGAATGAAGAAGCAAGTTTAAAACGTGTAAATACAATAGGAGCAACAATATTAAAAGCAAATAATCTACCTGAAGGTATCACTTTTAAAGTATCAGATGATGAAAGTATTAATGCCTATGCAAATATTAATAAAGAAGTATATGTTTATCGTGGTTTGCTTGAATACGTTACAAATGATGAAGAACTTGCTGCTGTTATAGCACATGAAATCGGACATATAGTTAATAGTCATAGTGCTAAACAAACTATTATAAATTCAATAATATCATCTATTTCACCATCAACGACAAATGCTGTCTTATCAACATCTGTTGAAGCCGCAAAACAATTATCCTCAATGAAAGTTAGTCGTGAAGATGAATTTGAAGCTGACCTAACAGCTATAGACTTACTTCAAAAAACAGAATATAATCCACTTGCTTTAATATCTGTATTAAATAAAATATGTGGCAATTACGTAGATTTAGTATCAACTCACCCAAGCGGTGAAAAACGATTAATGAATATATACGATTATGCTGATTATAATTATCCTGATATGGTTAAAAAAGGCTATAATACAGATTCATATTTAAAAGCACGCGAATTAATATGGGCTAATTTAAAAATAAGAAAAGAAAACCCGCGGAAACTTGCAAAAGCTCAAAAAGAACAAGAAAAATTAAAACAAAAGAAACTAAAACGAGCAAAAAAAATGTTAAATTCAAATGATCCTTGGAATACATCGTTAAATATTATTCAACAACTCAGCGGACAATAATAAAATAGATCAATAACAAAATGGAGGTTTAAAACCTCCATTTTGTTATTTTTTAATCTATTTTTACATTTGGTGTTGTTCTTCATTATTTTTACGTTTTAAAAGGTCAGAAACTTTTTCAATAATTTCATCACCCTTTTTTTGGATATCGCCAATAACATTATCAGCTTTATTTTGTATTTGTTTAACGGTATCACCTGCTTTATCCACAATATCCTTTGAAGCTTCAAATAATTGTTCACGAGTTTCTTCACCTGACTGTGGTGCAAGTAAAAGTCCTATTAAAGAACCTACCATACCACCAACTATAAAACCTGCTAAAAATTTTCCTGCTGACATAATTTTACTCCTTCTTTATTTTTTCATAAACATTTTTAACCCAGTTAAAAATCCGCTGGTTAACCCACCAGACATGCCTTTCAAAGCACACATGCCTAAAGTACTTATACTTAATGCACTAGTTAATAATTTACTTAAAATATTTATTTTAAAACTTGGTTTTTCCGTCAATTTATTAACATTTTTAATTGCAACATTAATTTCTTTAATAGTTAACTCAAGTTCATTTTTTAACTTAGATGATGCATCATCAATATTTTGAACCAATTTTGAAACTTCAATTAACAACTTTGTTGCAAAAATAAACATAACAATCAAAGTTATAATAAGTAGTATTAAAGCTATTTCTAAAACTTCCGTCATAAATTAAAATCTCCGAATATTTTACCTAATAATTCTATTCAAAATCACAATCACAAGAGGCTTCAAGTTCTTTAGCTTTTGCCAGTTGTTTAGCTTTAATCATTTCATTAATTTTGTTATATTGACGTTCAAGTTTATATCGCATTAAATCAATAGACTCAAAAGCTTGTTGTTTTGCTTTTAATATATCAGGTCCATGTTTTTTTGCTATTTCATTAACTTTATTACACAAAAGACGACGAGTTTCACATCCACTTCGAGGGGCATACAATATCGCACCTATAACGCCTGCCACAACACCGCCGAGTAAACCTAAACCAAAACCTAATAACTTATTATCATTTTTTGACATCTCTTTTACCTCATTTAAAAAAATAACTATAATTAGTATAGCATTTTTTTTTGACTTTTTAAAGATATCATAAAAAAAAATAATTTTAATCCTACTTTATGTTAATTTATGACACCCCATAGATCATACTCATCAGCTTTAATAATTTTAACTTCAATAATATCTCCTGGGAGTATATCCTGTTTATTTAACGATATATAGATATTACCATCAATTTCAGGAGCATCTCTATATGTATGTCCCATTGCTTCTAAAGGTGTATAAATTACATCTACCATTGTACTTATTGTTTTTCCAACTAAACTTTCATTTATATCTTTTGAAATTTGACTTTGTAGCTCCATTAATTTATTTTTCCTATATTTCATAATTTTTTTGGGAACTTGATTTTTTAAATCATAAGCAAAAGTATTTTTTTCTTTTGAATAGGTAAACACCCCCATTTTATCAAATTTCATATCTTTAACAAAATTATAAAGATGATTAAAATGTTCCTCTGTTTCTCCTGGGTATCCAACGATAAAAGTGGTACGAATTGAAACATCTGCTATTTTATCCCTTATTTTATTTATCAATATTCTTAAATCTTCTTTTGGTCTTTTCATTGATTCCAAAATTTGTGAATGTGAATGTTGAAGCGGGATATCAATATACTTGACAACCTTATCACACGATTTTATAGTGGCAAGTAATTCATCTGTTAACATTGAAGGGTAAGCATACAAGAATCTTATCCAATTTATTGTTTCAATTTTATTTAATTCATATAAAAGTTTGTCTAAAGATGGTTTTCCATATAAGTCACAACCATAACTTGTCGTATCCTGAGCTATCAATATAATTTCAGAAACGCCCTTTTCTCCCATTTTTCTTGCTTCTTCAACAATATCCTCAATTTTTCTTGAGCTATATCTCCCTCGAAGTTGTGGAATAATACAATAGCCACAATGAAAATTACACCCATCCGCTATTTTAATATAGGAGCTTGGTCCCATGGTTATTTGCTGACGTTCTATCATTTCAGGATAGACATATTGCGGTTTATCATTAACTTTATACAAAAAGTTTGAGCTATTTTTGTCTATCTCTTTTATAACATCGACTATTTTATCAATATCAGTTGTGCCTAAAAGTGCAACTATTTCAGGTATTGCCTCTTTTAATTCCATTTTATGTTTTTGAGGTAAGCACCCTGTCACAATTACTTTTTTGCCGTCTTCAACAAGTTTCAATATTGATTGAACTGACTCCTTTTCTGCATCGTGAATAAAAGAGCAGGTATTTACAATAACAATATCAGATTCATTTTCATTCAACGTTATTTCGTAGCCATTTTGAGCTAATGCACCAAGCATAAGTTCAGAGTCTACCAAATTTTTTGCACATCCATGATTTATTAAAGCTATTTTTTTCATGTTTTATCTAACGGGCTTGTGCCACTCATCCTTCCTTTTTCCTTCACTAACGTGGATTGACTTTTGTTTTATTATAACGTTGAAGTCCAATCATTTCATTTTCCTCCAAATTCTTTATTTTAGGTTTATCTAACGGGCTTGTGCCCCTCATCCTTCCTTTTTCCTTCACTAACGTGGATTGACTTTTGTTTTATTATAACGTTGAAGTCCATTTTTTTCTTTTTCCTTCAAATTCTTTATTTTAGGTTTATCTAACGGGCTTGTACCCCTCATCCTTCCTTTTTCCTTCACTAACGTGGATTGACTTTTATTTTATTATAACGTTGAAGTCCATTTTTTTCTTTTTCCTTCAAATTCTTTATTTTAGGTTTATCTAACGGGCTTGTGCCTTCAACAGCTTGTTCTCATTTACTAGCTTAGGGTTATTTTAAAATTATACCAACTAAGTCCAATCTTTCCTTTCTTTTTTAAGCTAAACTTTTTTAAGTTTTATACTACAAACCAATAGAACCTCATCCTTTCTTATTCTTCATATTTCAAGTGGGCGCTTCTGCTAATGTGCAGTAATAATCAATGCTGTAAGATAAAGTCCCCATTGTAATTAGGATGGATGCCAAAGTTAAAATTAGAATGTTTAATTTTCAATGTTTATTAAATTTATTTACGAAATACTAATATATTTATAATTATCACATAATTAATTTATTTCAATATCCGCTATACTTATTTTAATAAATTTACTTTAAAGAATATATATCATACCCGTTGGCTTCAATGCTGTCAGAGAAAACAAAAAGATTGAACATAAAAAATACAAATGCACGTAAAAAATTCAACCTATCATAATAGCATTTAATCATCAATAAAAACGTGATTCCCGTTTATTGTCACCCAACGACCATTGCCGGAGTTTGAGAACGATGAAGATTTTTTATTACCACCTTTATTTAAACTGTTATTTTGTTTAGTTTTTATTTCTTTTTCATATGGAACACCTATTGTTTTAAGTTGATAATCTATAGCTTTT